>URVB01000035.1 GCA_900551075.1 uncultured Blautia sp.
AATTCTGGAATGGATTATAGGCAGTCTCATCACCCCCGGGCTGAGGGAAGGATAACCGGAAGGTCCCGTCCAGCTTTCCATTCTCTGCCGCCTGCGTATCATAATTTTCCATTTCGACATTTGCCATCAGTACACCATCGACAGCAATGCCGTAAGTCCCATTCCGCAGGCCATCGCTTTTCTCATTACTTCCCCTGAAGGAAATGGTTCCATTATCTGTCTGCATTTCCAGAAGAAGTGCGGATGTATCGCCTTTTTGCGGATTCTTCCAGGTAAAGAGCGGCTGGCTTTCTATCCCATCACAAAGCGAAATCTCACGGCCCAGGATTCTGTCTTCTCCATTGACCCATATTCTGGAAGAAATATATTCCGTACTCTTATTATCTTCCGTGTCGTCCTCTCTCCCGGCATCTGCCTTCTCTGCTTCCAGGTCTGCAAGCGCCGATTCTATTCCGCTCTGAAACCCGGCATACAAATCTCCGGAATCCTCAAAAGCTTCCGACCAGGTATGCAGCAGGTTCTCTAATTCTTTGTCCTCTTTCGCCGCTGTCAAAATCTGCTCTGACAGATCACGAATGCCTTCCTCATAAATCCGGCCCTCATATACGGTGCACGCTTCCCCGATTCCCTCTACA
The DNA here is from genome assembly GCA_900551075.1 of uncultured Blautia sp. Lineage (GTDB taxonomy): Bacteria > Bacillota > Clostridia > Lachnospirales > Lachnospiraceae > Blautia_A. Next base: position 636 of record URVB01000035.1, read on the forward strand.
GAAACCGTCTCCTCGACAGACGGACCCTCTTCCATATTTTCAATCAGCAAGGTTCCGTATCTTTCCAAAAGCGTGCCTACCGTGGCCGCATCCGGCATAACCGCCGTCATATCGGAAGCCAGGCTCCAGATCGCCTCCATAGATTCCTCTGAAATTTCCATGCCGCTGTTATCCTGCATAGTCAATGCAGCCTTCAAATAGCTCTCAGACAGCTCCGGTATCTGAAGGTATTCTGTCATTCCTGCAAAATCTATGAGCACTTTCATTGTACATAACGGCATATCATTTAAAAGCAGGTTCATATCTGCCGCTTCCGCACTTTCAGAAACGGTACCGTTCACATCGATTCCAATACGCTCCAGCCAGGAAACATCTGCCGGAATAAACATCCCAAGCATGGAACGGCCTGCATCATCCAACTGCAGTGTTATATTGGACCGCATTCCCTTCTGAACTGACTGATAATCCGTAAGCCCCTTGTCCCATGACTCTTTTACGGACTCCACCACAGAATTCAACGCTTTTTTCTCTGCTTCCTGATAACCTCCCGCAGCCATAGCAGGTGTGATTCCTGTCATCACCAGCATGGATGCCGCAAACGCCGCAGTTGGCTTTTTCAAAAACAGATTTCTTTTTCTATTCCGATTCATTAGAATACTCCGCCTTCTCTTATGTATATATCCTTATATCCGTGTTTCTAATTATAGCACTGCTTCGTATAATAATCCATCAAAAAACTGCTGCATTTCTTTTTTCTGCAGCAGTCTTTGTTACGATTCCCAGCCTATCGTCTTTGAGCACCGGCTTTTTTCTGATAATTCTTCTTATCTTTCGATATTTTCCAGAATAAGTCTTTTGTACTGCAGAAATTTCTCTGTCAGATTAAAATCCTTCCGCCTGGGCTTCGGTTCGCTGATGACAATTTCTCCCGTAATCTCTCCCGGACATCCTGTAAGCAGATAAATACGGTCAGAAAGAAGAATCGCCTCATCAATATCATGGGTAATAAACAATGTCGACAGGTGAATCTGTTCCATAATATTCAGATACCACGTATGCATATTACTCTTCGTAATCGTATCCAGCGCAGAAAACGGCTCATCCAGCAATGCTACATTTCGGGAAAACATATAGGTCCGCATCAATGCCGCTCTCTGCCGCATACCGCCGGAAAGCTGTCTCGGATACTTCTTCTGCGTTCCCTGAAGACCAAATTCTTCAAAATAAGGAGCCACCTGGCTTCTTGCTTCTTTTTTACCGACTCCCTTGATCAGAAGAGGAAGCGCTACGTTATCCTCTATCGTACGATAGGGCAGCAGCAGATCCTTTTGAAGCATATAACTGACATTGCCCGGTTTACCTGTTATATCCTCGCCATCCAGAAATACCTGTCCTTCGTTCGGTGAGGTCAGGCCGGATATCACATTAAACAGAGTGGTTTTGCCTCCTCCGCTTACGCCCAAAAGACAAACCAGCTCTCCCTCATGAAGCACTAAATGGATATTCTGTATGATTTTTCTTCCGTCAAAGGATTTGCTGAGATTTTTTACAGTTAGTTCCGACATAAGCCATGCCTTCCTTATTCCGGAAGATAATCATTGGAAAATCCTGCATTTTCCGGAATTTCATTTTCTACCAGTTCGTTCTCATTCAGCCACTGATAAAATGCGTTCCAGCGCTTTGGATCCATATATCCCCACTGTTCAGCCTCTGCTTTATACTGACCGGCCAGGTATTTCTGACTTTCCAGTACCAGCTCCTTATCAAGCTCCAAAGATGCCCCGCAGAGAATTTCAGCAGCTTCTTCCGGATTTTCAATCGCATATTCATAACCATCCTTTAATGCAGCCAGGAACTTCTTAGCTGTTTCCGGTTCTGTCTCCAGGAATTCATTGTTCGCAATCACTACCGGAGTATAATAATCAAACACCGGATTGATATCTTTGAATGCAAAATAATCGGTTTCCAGGCCTTCCACTTCCATCTTTATACCTGCCCATGCATAAAAAATCCAAATGGCATCTACGGATTCGGACTGAAGTGCAGACACCTCATCCGTTACTGTACTTGGAATCATCTCAACCTTACTGTAATCTCCGCCATCCTCTTCCACAACATTCTGAATCATGGCTTTTTCCACCGGGCTGTCCCAGGTTGCATATTTCTTTCCCTCCAGTCCCTTAGGTGTATCGATCCCGTCTCCCTTTCTGGATACGATTCCAGAGGTATTGTGCTGAATCAGCGCTGCCACTGCCGTTGTAGGAAGCGCATTTTCTCCTGCCACCCCCGGTGCCATCGTATCCTGGAAGGAAACACCGAACTGTGCTTTTCCGGAAGCAACCAACGCATCCGCTCCATCCTCCGGCGGCTGCACAATTTCCACTTCCAACCCCTGCTCTTGAAAATATCCCAGACTCTGTGCCGCATAAAGCCCCGTATGATTCGTATTCGGAGTCCAATCCAGTACAAAAGTAATTTTTTCTGTTTTCTGCTCCTCTGCATATGCAGGGGCCGTCATCGAAATCGTCATTGCTGCAGCAAGCCCTGCCGCTAATATTCTTTTCTTATTCATGTTTTGTATTCTCCCATGGCATACACTTTTTCTGTAAATAATCCACCAGCTTCATCAACAGCAAACTAATAAAAAAAATCAAAAATATCACTGCAAACATCTTGTCAAACGCAAATGCCTTTTTCACTCTGGTCATATAAACGCCCAGGCCGCTGAATCCTCCCAGCCACTCGGAGATCACAGCGCCAACCACAGAGTAGGCGGCCGAAATACGCAGGCCTGCAAAAAACTGATTCATGGCACCGGGAAACTTCACATACCGAAATATCCGGAAGCTGCCCGCTCCCATAGAACGCAGGAGATTCATCATATCCTGATCCGCTGAACGGAATCCCTCCAATACACCCACCGTAATCGGAAAGAATGTGGCAATGACAATCAAAACGATCTTCGGCAGCATCTCATAACCAAACCACAGCACCAGCAATGGGGCGATCGCCACAGTCGGTATCGTCTGGGTCAGAACGATCAGCGGATAAAACGCCTGATATAGTCCCTCAAAACGATCCATAAGAACCGCCATAACAAAACCAAACGCAACGCCGCAAAAAAGTCCGATAAAAGCCTCTGTGAGCGTTACCCCGGAATTTTCCATAAGAAGCGGAAACTCCTGAATAAATGCCTGCAGAACCTGTATTGGAGAAGGCAGCATGTATCCGGGTACTATCCCCAGGGAAGAGACTGCCTGCCATATAACCAGAATCACTAAAACCGCAGCTATTGCATTAAGCCTGCCGGTGATGCTTTGTAACCTTTCTTTCAATCGTAAGCCCTTCTCCTTCCGGACGGTAAGTCACCTTGATATATGCAGCTACCGATGGCGCACCTGCTCTTACGGCAATATGCTGGCACTCTTTTACAATATCCATAAGCTCGTCATAATCGCCCTCAATCGCTGTCTCAAAAGGTCCCACATAACAATTTAGCCCCGTGCTTTTGATATAAGCAATGACCTCATCCACCACACGGATCAGTTCTTCGTCATCTTTTGCTTCAGGAAGCACCTGAATCGCTACACTTGCATTCATTTTTTATCCTCCTCGCATCCATTCTCCTGTCTGATAAACCGCAACGCATCCTGCACAAAGAACTCTTTTATTAACAGGTAACCAGGATTTAAATGAAACGGAGTACTTTTCTATAAATAATCGTACTGCGTTCAGAACAAAGCGGAGCACCTGCATATAAATAAAAAACTCCTGCAGGGAACCCACAAGAGCCATGTTTCGGCCAAAAACGCCAAAATACTCTATGTTCCCTACGCCGGCATTATCCAGATCAGGTTCAAGGGTCAGACACAATAACGGTATCAATCTCAGCCGGACTTCACCAGCTCCCCTATAAAAAATATTTCTATTTAGATAGTCTACCACTTAAATCATGAATGTCAAGTGAATTTTTCTTTACTGCTGCATCGAGGCCTCTGTCTTTTCCTGCAAAACATCCGAAATGAATTTCATATTTCCCATCTTCCTGTGCAAAGCAAACTGTAATTATATAGGATAAAATTGTCCGTGTGCACGGTATTCTGCTGGCGGCAGCTTACACAAATATCCCCCAATCAGACTCATTCGCTGATTGGGGGATACCTATTATCCTACAGAACTGTCATAAAGGCACAAAATCTCTGCCTCAGTAAGCGTTCCATAATATATTTGAATATCGTCAAATCGTCCTTCCCGAACATCTTCGTCGTTCCATATATAACCGCTTCCTACTGCAACGTTTCCTGCTTTTTGAATACTTGCCGCATTTTCATCATCAAAACAGGAAGAAATATTCTTTTTCTCAGCACCGGCTAATTGTCCATTCAGATAGACTTTGATTCCATTGGGATTTACCGTATATACGATGTGCTGCCATTCATTCCTTACACCGTTACTGGTCAGCAGTTCCCCCTGCACGTCACTATATCCATTCGCATTAATCCGGGCAATCAGATTCACTCCGATGCGTGTCATAGGATAGTTCGGAACTTCTGCGCTGCTGTCTGCTTCAAACAAAGCGCTGTGCTCCCAAGTTGTATCTGAAACTTTTGTCCACATACTTACAGAGTAACCGCTGTCAGACACTGTAGACAGGGTATCATCCGGCAGCTTCAGGTAATTTACTCCTTTGGCTCCCGCCTGATTCTTTATCTCCAGCACATGGCCCCTTTTTTCATCTGTGACAACAGCAGCTTTTCCTTTCAGGATAGCATTCCCTTGTTTCAAAGATTCCGTTGTTGGAGCAATACTGCCCTCCACCGCCCGGTTCTCAAAATCATAGCCATAAACCAGAACTGCCTTCGCTTTCACTGTAACAGAATATTCCTTGGTTTCCGAAGCCTCTCCAAAAGTTACTGTGGCTGTTAATGTAACTGTGGTTTCTTCATCCGGCAGATATACGTTCCCATTTTTATCTATAATAGACGGGTCAGAGGCTTCCCAGGTTACATCTGCCCCCATTACGGATGCCGGAAGGGTAATACTTTCGAATACTTCAGACGGCACCTGGTTATCCAAAGAGGCTATCGCAGCTTCTATCCGGTTTGCATCGGAACCGGAAAGCATACTTCCCCAGACAGAAGTATTATCATTTCCCAAAGCTGTAAAGGTCATTACCTTTTCCGGTGTATCAGCCTCATTTGTCTGCTCGAAAAATACGCCTTTATAAGTAACATCACCGATATTCAGGGTAATATAATCATAGCCCTTGTCGTTTCCTGCTTCGTCAGTTGCTCCTGATTTTGACCATGTGCCTGCAGCATCCCCGGAAATTGTCCCGTCTTCATTCAAATTTACAGACTGTGTAATAAGCATTTCGCCGCTGGAATCCGTTCCGTGATTGATAAATTCATATGTACCGATCACCTTTGCCTCATCATAATGGGAAATCTGTTCTTTACTGTACTCATAGACGGCAGTCACCGGCCATTGTTCCTCATTCATAAACTGCTGATGAAGCCGGAGTTCATGCTCCTCTGTTTGCGGTGAGATATTAAAACGCTGGTGATGTACCAAATAATGTGCGCCGTCTTCATCAATAAGAGCAGAATTATGCCCTGCTGCCTTTTTCCCTAATTGTGCAAAAAATTCATAATTTCCCATCAGCTTTATTCCATACGGAGAATTTCCTGCTTTGCTGTCAGCCGCATTATTTCCAGCCGCATCTAAATAAGGACCCATAACATTTCCGGAACGGAAAAGGCGCATATTATAACCGCCATCCGCAGTTAATCCCCCATAAGTCTCATACAGGTAGTAATATCCCGTAGAATCATCATACAGAATATACGGTGCTTCCCCGGACTGATGATTACCGCCGGCAATATGTGTACCAAAGTACCGGTCCGTATAATTCCCTGATTCCTGGTCCACAGAATCTACACCTGGATAATAAGCTTCTCCAGTTGCAGGATTCAACTCCAGAATGAATAAACCTCCGGACCAAGAGCCATAGGTCATATACATACGTTCTCCCTGCGCATCAAAGAAAACAGCAGGGTCAATCGCATTGGGCGCATAATTGTTATCCCAGTCTCCACTGTCTGTGAACCAATTCTCGCTGATGCCGGAAATACCTCCATTGTCCGCACCCAATTCAGTTAGCTCTTTGAGGTTCAGGTAATCATTATCCCACTTAGTATTTCTTGTACTGTTTCCATCCGGGGCTCCGTTTTTAGTGAAGCCAGAATAAATTAAAGTATCTGTGTAGACATATGGCCCGTTCATTTCCTTTGATACCATATAGCCAATACAGGAGCGTCTCCAGGTAGAGGATGTACAGAGATAAATCATATATGCTCCCTTGCTGCCGTCTTCCCAAGTATACCGGGGATTATAAATAATATCTGGCGCCCAGACTGCATAATTTCCTCCGCTGCAGTCTCCATCATCATATCCAGCCCATTGAAACGGCTCTTGAAAAGTTTCAAGAAGGTTTCCATAGAATGGCGCTTCTTCCACGTTCTCGTAATCCGTACTGATTTGCTTCCAGTTGATCAAATCTTTTGAGCTTGCAGATGCAATATGCGACCCCAAAACATAATAAGAACCATCCCCCGGGTCTTTAAAGATTGAAGGGTCATGAACAGATACCCTCACTGCTGGCGAAGCTGCCAGAGTCTCTTCCGGTACGAATGGAATACTCGCCATAGCCAATGCTGCGATGGTGATTCCCGGAAGAACTTTGTGTAACCTTTTTTTCTTCTTCATTTCAATCTCATGCGGCAATTCCATGAAAGCACTTTTTGCATGTCCTCCTTTTTTATTTGCTTTCATGCAGAAGTATCTGACAGAATCTTCTCTATAATTGAATCCTATATTCATATCGGAACCAATTGTTGTAATTATACAACCGTTCATTTTAATTTCCGGAATCAAAGAATCCTTCACCGGGAGCAAATGCACATGATCATGCATTACAAATGCTGCACCTGTAACGGCAAATTTCCAGTTCCGTGTTCAAAACAAACCGCCTCCTTATATATTGCTGTTTCAATATTTGAATTAGCCTTTCCTGTAAATAAAGAAGCTTCTCCAGTTTTTATTATTATATTTTCTATCATTTAAATGCTAATAATATTATATGTGGAATCAATCATGGACATATTATGTGTTACCAGCAGGATTGTACATTCCGGACAATATTGTTCTATATTATTTAAAATCACTTGCTGATTATATTCATCTATCGCTGATAAAGATTCATCAAAAATGAGAATTTGTTTATTATTAATCAAAGCCCTCGCAATTGCAATACGCTGTCGTTGACCGCCTGACATATCAATCCCCTGCTCTCCCATAATTGTGTCTAACCCCATTGGAAGCTTCATGATATACTCTTTCAACATAACAATCTCTAAGACCTTCATAATCTTATCATCCGATATTCCATCTTTTCCTAATAAAATGTTATTGCGAACAGAGTCAAAAAAAATGTATGGATTTTGACAAACAACACTGACCTTTGAAAGCCAGCTTTTTAAACTTATCTGACTTAAGGGATATCTTTTATTTATTATAAAATCACCGTTTTTCGTCTGATAATTTTTTAAAAACAAATCAATTAATGTGGATTTTCCCTTACCGCTCTCACCTGCAATCACATTTTTCTCATTAATTCTGATTGTTCCGCTGAATCCCCTGATTATATCTTCCTTTCCATCATACGAGAAACTTATGTCCTTCATCAAAATATAATCCACTTTTTCATTCAATAAAATTCCATTTTCAAAATCTGTCTCATGAATTAACCCAATTGTATTTTGTATCTTTTCAGCTTTTACCATTAATGTAATCAACTCAGAAAAATAGTTATTCATTTGGCGAAAAAGCTCAGAAAACTGATTCATGTATTGATAGCCCACAAAAAAAGTTCCAATCGTAATTTGGGCAACCGCAACATCCTTGTATAAAAAATATATTCCGACAGCCAAACCAATCCATTTTGACAAAGAAGTAACCAGCACTGTTATATTATTACAGGAAATCTCTTTCTTTACAGCACTAACATACTGTTCGTATGATTTCTCAATCATTTGCCAAAAGCTATTCAGACTTGTATAATTAATAATTTCTCTTAGACCTGAATTACCTTCTTCAAATTGGATAATAAGATTATGGTATTTTTCAATTACCTCTCGTCCAGCCTTTTTAATCTCAGACAATAACCCTTTTATAAGTAAAATATAAAGGCCATTAATTACAACCAATGCCAGCAGCACCTTTTTATCTATAAAAAAAAGAATTACAGATATAATGAACAGTTTTATGAAATCTATAAACTTATAGGGAAGCACAAAGAATTCATTTCCCAAACTATCAATATCACCAAAAATGGCGGTCCATCGTCCAAATCTTTCTTTATCATAATCTGCCATTCTAATTGATTGTATCTTCCTATGTAATTCCAATGTGATTTTCTGACATATATAAAAAGATATCTTTTGAAAATGAGTTCCAATCACATAAAACATAAAACCACTTAAAATATGCATTAAAGATAAAAATGCCACGCAAATTATAACCTGATATAAACTGTCGCGACTTAGAAAGCCATTTACAATACCCCTTTGTGACTCTATCTTTAAAACCTCGATAATTGCATTAAAACACACCAGCAGTAATCCCAAAATAATTAGCCTGCGCTTACCTATGGTATACTGATATATCCATTTTGCTGTTCCCATTTTTTATATAATTGCATTTTAAATCAAATACTTATTTTCCTTTCCTTTTATTTACGTTAACTACCTTCGACACAACAGTCCTACTGAACTTCTTATTTCTAACAATTAACTTACCACTTCTTTGTCTTTTTCTGTCCCCTTATTTCTTCTTATACATAATCATATGCCACATCACTTTCAATTTCCTTTATTCCGGAATGGCTAACATATAAAAATCTATCAAAGTATTGTAAAACCGACGCTTTATGCGATACTGCAATGATTGTTTTATCATAAAATACTTCATAAAAGATATTATCCATGATTCGCTTCTCTGTTTCAGAGTCCAGATTGGCTGTAATTTCATCAAGAATAATAATATCAGGATTTTTAAGAATCAATCTGGCTATTGCAATCCTCTGCATTTGACCACCTGAAAGAAGCGTACCTCTTTCACCAACATTCGTTTCATATCCCATTGGAAAATCCCTTACAAAATCATTTACACAGCTTCTCCTTGCCGCTTCATAAACCTGTTCATCACTTGCTTCTGCATTTCCCAGCTTTATATTCTCATAGATGCTTTTTCCAAACAGATATGTCTCTTGAAACATATATCCTATTTTTTGCCTCAGCGAAATTGAATCAATTTCTCTATAGTCAACGGAATCCCACAATATCTTACCATTCTCCATTTGATACATATTTGCAATAAGTTTAAGCAGTGTCGTCTTTCCCACACCAGATTCTCCAACGAATATTACCTTTTCACCTTTTTTTATTTTAAAATCAATATTCCTTAATACCGGTTTCTCTGCCCCATAAGAAAAACTTTTAACTTTCACCTGAAGTTCTTGTTGCAGGCAACTAATCTCTTTCTGGCTTGAACCTTGTATCTTATCTTCTGATAAATTGAAGATTTTTCTTAAAGTCTTAACATATTCCAGCGCCGGTATTGTTTCCGTTATATTGAAAACGAAACCATTCAGCGTAAATATCAAGGTAGTGCAAAAAAACAAGGATGCGACAAATTCATCAATCTCCAATTTACCATTGAATATACCATATGCAGCCAGCGCAAAAAATAGCGTGATTCCCAAAGCTGTATTTAACCGAAAAAACATACCTCTTCTATATCTTACTTTCAATGTAGATAATCTTTCTGTCACATAATCCGTGTATGCATCCGTAATCTGATCTTGAATCCACTTCTCAGACTGGTAGTATCGCACTTCTTTCATTGCCGAAACTGATGTTATTATTTTCATGTTAAACTGTTTATGTTTATCTATTTGCTTTGTCATCATAGCAGCTATTTTTTTGTTAAAATATTTATGGAACCACAAACTTGGCAGCATAGCCAATATAATTAAAAAACAGTAACCTCCACTATACTTCATAAATAACCCCATTGAAACAATAGCAGTAAGAAAATTTTTCAACAATTCCGGAATACAGCGGTTTACAATCTCACTTATCATTGGAATGATTGATGAATATAGTAAAAATGTATTTTCCTTATCTCTTTTTTCAAAATAAGGTATGCCTAAACAAAACAATTTAAAAAGTGTATTCTTTTGTATACCGAAGACCGGATTCTCTTTCATTTTTATTCTAAGCACATTAGTCAGTGTCGAAAACAAGGTACTAAAAGCGGCCAAACCTATCATAATATAGGTATATTTGATGATTGAAGTATTACTATAATCTGTTACCAGATCTTTAACTATCTTACCAATTTCAACTGGTATAAACATTTCGCTAACAATCGCGCCCAGCAATACTATAGTGTAAACTATTAGTGTAAATATATCAAAATAAGAAAGTACCCAACAGAAATGCCGAACATATTCTTTCGAACTATTCTTCATAATATTCTCCCAACCTTTTTATGAACTTATCCCGCAAGGCTTGATCTGGCATATGAAGTTCCGGGCTTGACATATCAAGAGAATCGTTTGTGAAAACAATCTTGATCAGCACTTATATAAAAATAATCAACTAATACATATATGTAATAACCTGAGATCATATGATCCCCAATATATGCTGTATTCTTAGTATGATATTGCCGCATCACTTTTCTATCAACATATTTTCCCTCTAAGAAAGGTAACTTCATTTTTTATTTTATATTTATATAAAATATTTTATATATTTTATTATATCATATGTAACAGAAAAATAAAATAGAAAACATTTAAAAACCATAAAAAATTTCGCGGTTCTCTCCTGCTCCTGTTACAGGATGCCCTCCCGTCAGTTAGGGTAGTATTGTCTGAATCATATAAATTAACAATCGTCCATGTAGAAGCACTGTGGTTTTTTTCTCATCTACCGAAACTATCCTTCCATCATTTCCTCCGTAACAGGATTTTAGGTATAGCCATTATTCGCAGAAACTGTATAACTCGCACCAGTCACTCCCCTACGATACAGACACGAATCAGGTTCGTTTTTCCAGGAATCCCAAGCGGCACCCCTCCGGTAAATACAACCCTATCTCCGTCCGAAACAAGTCCATGCTCTTTGGCTGCTTCGATGGCATGCAGACATAAAATTTCGGAACTGTACTCTTCTTTTATATGGATTGGATAAATCCCCCATGACATATTTAACTGCCTGCATACCCTTTTTGAGCTGGAGCAGACATCTGTCGTTTCTGCCCTTGTCGGCCGGGGATGCTGAATCATGGAATCCAGCATCTGCGTGGCGGTAATAACCTGCTTTCCGGCCTGATATACTTTTTGGATGATGGTCTGCTGAATGACTGGTACACACTCCAGAGGTATTTTCACTCCCATGTTACCCCTTGCAATCATGATACCGTCCGCAGCTGCAATAATTTCATCAATATTGTCAACCCCCTGCTGGTTCTCAATCTTAGCAATGATGTTAATTCCCCGTCCGCCATTTTCCTCCGGAAGCGTTCGTACTTCCTGAATATCTTCCGCAGTACCGGTAAAGGATGCAGCAATAAAATCAAAATCCTCTCGGATGCCGAACAGCAGGTCCGCCCTGTCTTTTTCACTGAGAAACGGCATCTTTAAATGAGCTCCCGGCACGTTGACTCCTTTTTTGTCCGAAATCTTACCACCGTTTTTCACCAGACACCGGATGTCCTCTTTGGCTGATTCCTGTACCTCCATTTCCACCAGCCCATCATCAATCAGGATAATATCACCTGGTTTTATATCTTTATAAAGCTCCTTGTAGGTTATGGAAACCTGTTCCGTATCTCCCACAACCTCCCGACCTGCCAGAGTAAAGCTCTGTCCTTCCTGTAAATGGATAGCATGTTCCCGAAAACAGCCAATCCGGATTTCCGGACCTTTCGTATCCAGAAGTGCTGCAATCGGCTTATCATACTTCTCCCGTAACTCTTTCAAACGGTCCAGACGCTGTTTCTGCTCTTCATGTGACCCGTGCGAAAAATTGAACCGGGCAACATCCATTCCTTTCTGTACCAGTTTCTCCAAAATATTTTGGTTGTCGGTTGCCGGTCCCAGTGTACATATAATTTTTGCTTTTCTCATAACTTTTTCCCCCTGCTCATGTCATTTATTTTCCGGTTCATTTTCCGTGGTCTTTTTTCCAAGCTTTCCCATGATCATAACACAGATCATAATGATCAGAACCGTTACAAAGATTCCTGCCATTCCCTTCCACATAATATCCAATGCCGCAAATACGGTATCCATATCCACAGTTCCAAACATATTTTTCCTCCTTTGGCTTACAGCAAACTTGTTACCAGACTTATAACCATACCGCCTGCGATCACCGAGGCAATCTGCCCGGATACGTTGGCACCCGCCGCCTGCATCAATATAATATTGCCCGGGTCTTCCTCCTGTGCAATCCTCTGGATGTCTCTGCAGGACATCGGAAATGCTGAAATCCCGGCTCCGCCGATCATCGGATTGATCTTCTTTTTCAAATACAGATTCAGTACTTTTGCAAACATGACACCGCCGATGGTATCCATGACAAAGGCAAAAAGCCCGATCAGCATAATGATGACAGTCTGTACCGTGACAAACTGCTCTGCCTGCATACTGAATGAAATGGTAATGCCCAAAAGCAGCGTGATCAGGTTTGCCAGATGGTTCTGCGCCGTTTCAGACATGGTCCCAAGTACCCCGCATTCACGGATCAGGTTGCCAAACATTAAAAAGCCTACCAGTGCGACTGCCTGCGGTGCGATGAGTCCGACAATCATCGAAACAACAATCGGGAAAGCAATCCGCATCTTTTTGCTGACAGACAGCGGATTATAATCCATGCGGATCTGCCGTTCTCTCTTTGTGGTAACCAGACGGATAGCTGCCGGCTGAATAATCGGCTCTACCCACATGGAAAGCAGCGTAACCGCTCCTACCCTGCCTGTAAACATAACCAGTAAGATGACTGGCCGTAAAATGTTCCGCTGTGTCGATTGCAATCAGCCCCGTCACACAGACAGCACTGGTAGAAGTAAACAGGGCATCTATAACTGTCACTTCTGCCCCTTTCCTTACGGAAACCGGCAGCAGAAGAAGAACCGTTCCAAGCAGAATCATTCCCGCAAAACCTGCCACAATCAGTCGTCCCGGCGGCTGATATTTAAGAATTGAATTCCTCTTTTTCATTTTCTTCCCGCTCCCTTTCTTTTTTCCGGCATGTTCTTCCCACCATACACGGGTCTCAATGACTTCCCCGCCATTTCCAGCTCTTCAAGGGCAGGCTTTTTTTCTAATCCTGCCGGTTCAAATACAGCCTCTGCGTCTCCGCGGATATCAATACCGAAGTGCATGTCCTGAATTCCCTTGAATTTGCTGCCCTTCCCGAAGATTGCCAGGTACACAAAAAGAAAGATTACTCCGAGAGCAATCCAAATATGTAATTTTTCATTTTTCATTTTGTTCCAGCTTTCTTTAACAACATAAATCGTATGAATCAGAAAGCGGGAATCCGTTTCTTACCATCTTTTTTCAATCGGATAAAAAATTTGCACAAGAAGCATGCCAAAAGAAATACATAGAATTGAATGTATGACAAAAACACCCTCTTCTGGCAGATGCAGAAAGAGAATGCTGCAAGCATAAGAATTTCAACAAATACAGATACTTTAGGTAAGTTCTTTGCTGACTGTGAAAAAACTGTTTTCGCACTGGTTTCTGAACCAATATAGGCCGCCTGCCATAACATATGGCTCGTATCTGCACTGATACCTGCCTGCGTCATGGAACCACATTCCGCGTCCTGAACCGTGCCCCTGCTGCCATCAGACCGGACGCCATACGGCAGTATCACGAATAACGCCAGCACCAAAATGGATGCTAAAACAGTTTTAACCGATGATTCATCTCTTCTCCTCCTTTCCATTTGGGATTCATCCCTACTTAAAATTCGATTTGTCAGCGGAATTGTAATGGTATATGAAAACGATACTTTCTCTGAATACCAACTTTCTCTGAATTTCAACAGCTTTTAACTGCTGCCGATAACAAATCAAGAAAAGCTATGCTTAATAAACTGGAAATGTACCATGTTTATCATGTAGCTTAATTTTTATGAAAGGTTGCTCTATTACCAGTAGAGTGACCTTTTTATTATAGCTGCTGTCATATATCGTATCTATATTAGACGGTCACATTATCAAATTATCAAGGAGCATATTATTAGGTTGTTATGGAACTATTTACTGCTTTTTAGTGTTTCTGCCCTCTTAAAACCAGAGTTTTATGTCCTCGTTACGTCCTTGTTTTTAGGTTTTTTACATTGACATTCCCCCTATCGCATTGTCGTATAAAAATTGTTTCAGTTCCACATCATTGCCTGTAATATAGTAATCCAGAAGTAATGAATTAAACTGCTCCATATATTTATCTGTGACCGTCATAATGCCAGCTCCACAAGAAACCAGAATCTTGTTTGCAAGCATCAAACTGGTACGCTTATTTCCATCCCAGAAAAACTGTCCTCTTGTTCCCCATGTAAAAATAACTAACGCTTTATCAGTAACAGAAGCATCCGTAATAGATAAAATAGTTTCCATCTCTTTTACTGTTTTTTCTTTTACTGTTTTTTCTTTTTCAGGAATTGGTGGCACATAGTCCGTTCCCGATATGCCGACTGTTCCTGTACGGAGCTTTCCCCACTCAAGGGCTTCGTTCCTTGCAATATACTCATTCAGTTTGCACCAGTAATCAAAAGTTATTGCTGCCTTTACATTGCCTAACAGAAACTTCCATGCATCACGCATATTTAGAATTGCCTGAATATCATCAAGCTGCACATCTGGCACATTCACACCATTTAATATCGTTTGGGTTTGAGGGAAAGTAACTGCCCTGTTTTCCATTTTCATTCCACAATATATATTCTCATCCCATTTCTTTTTTGCCAAAAATATACTTTGTTCTGGCGTTAAATGGAATTTATCCTTAAATTCAGGCAATTTGCCTTCACCACCTTTAACAATAAAATTCAATCGTATCTGTAACAAAAAATTCTTTCCATTTATGACAAATAAGAAAAAACTGTGCAGATATAAACTCCATCATTCATTTAAATCTTTACTCGGAATCTTGCTTCCGTTGGTTGCAACAATGCACCCGCCCTTCTTCGTGAGCCAAATTTTAGTAGCATTGGGCGATGGTTTACCTTTAGAAACATGAACATGGATGGGTTCGCCTTTTTCATTAGACCAAAAATAGACGATATATCCACTTACCGTAAAAAGTCTAGGCAATCTGAATCCCTCCGTTTTCCGCATACTTATATAGCAAATGTGCATTGCTGTGTAACAATTTCTCAAACATAGCCATCTCTTCGTCCGAATAACCTTTACGCTCTGTCCATTTATAGTCGGGC
Source organism: uncultured Blautia sp. (assembly GCA_900551075.1). Classification (GTDB taxonomy): domain Bacteria; phylum Bacillota; class Clostridia; order Lachnospirales; family Lachnospiraceae; genus Blautia_A. Next base: position 16,217 of record URVB01000035.1, read on the forward strand.
AGTTCACATCTTGCCGAATCAAAACCGTTTTCGGTTGGACGTTCAAAATTTACAATCACCTTTTTCTGTCCATCTTTTTCAATAATTTGAGAATGAACGATTTCTGTTTCATCTGCCAGCGTCATGTATGGATACATCATATATTTTCACCTCTCTCCCGTGCAATTGTCTCCGGACAATCCCCTTTAGCCAAAAATTTTTGCCCCAATAATTGAGGGTTTCCAAACACGAATTTATCAATAAAATCATAGTTTTATCGACAAAACAGCGTTTTCGGCTCTTGTGAGGGTAAAAAATAAGACCCTATACTATGGTTTCCCATAGTACAAGGTCTGTATTTTAGGGTAAATTTTTCAGGCTATTTTGCGCTGCCTTTTAACACAATCCAACCCTAAAGGCTATTTATTGTTAATAGCCGCCTGTGCTGCTGCAAGACGCGCAATCGGAACGCGGAATGGTGAGCAGGATACGTAGTCTAAGCCAATCTTATGGCAGAATTCTACGGATGTCGGGTCGCCGCCATGCTCGCCGCAGATACCGATATGCATATTCGGGTTCACCGGTTTGCCTAACTTAATAGCCATTTCCATTAACTTGCCAACGCCGGTCTGATCAAGCTTGGCGAATGGGTCGTTTTCAAATATCTTAGCATCATAGTAAGCATTCAGGAATTTACCGGCATCATCACGGGAGAAGCCGTAAGTCATCTGAGTCAGGTCGTTTGTACCGAAGCAGAAGAAATCTGCTTCTTTTGCGATTTCATCAGCGGTCAGAGCTGCTCTTGGAATCTCGATCATGGTACCAACTTCATATTTCAGATCAGAACCTGCTGCTGCGATTTCAGCATCCGCTGTCTCAACAACAAACTTCTTCACATATTTCAGCTCTTTGATATCGCCAACAAGCGGAATCATAATCTCAGGCTTGATGTTCCAGTCAGCGTGAGCTTTTTTCACATTGATTGCAGCACGGATAACGGCAGTTGTCTGCATCTTAGCAATTTCCGGATAGGTCACTGCCAGACGGCATCCACGATGACCCATCATCGGGTTAAACTCTACCAGAGACTCAATAACTGTCTTAATTTCTTCTACAGTCTTACCCTGAGCTTCAGCCAGCTTCTGGATATCTTCTTCTTCAGTCGGAACGAACTCATGAAGAGGCGGATCCAGGAAACGGATAGTAACCGGGTTGCCTTCCAGTGCTTCAAAGAGACCTTCGAAGTCTTCCTGCTGATATGGAAGAACCTTTTCAAGTGCTTTTTCTCTTTCCTCTGCAGTTGTGGAGCAGATCATTTCACGGAATGCATCAATACGTCCCTCTCCAAAGAACATATGCTCCGTACGGCACAGGCCAATACCTTCTGCACCCAGTTCCACAGCCTTCTTAGCGTCAGCCGGAGTATCTGCATTTGTACGAACCTTCAGGGTTCTGTATTTGTCTGCCCAAGCCATGATACGACCAAACTCACCGGCAATTGTAGCATCTACGGTCGGGATAATTCCGTCATAGATATTACCTGTTGTACCATCAATGGAAATGCAGTCGCCTTCATGGAATTCCTTGCCTGCCAATGTGAATTTCTTATTTTCTTCATCCATAGCGATTTCGCTGCAGCCGGATACACAGCACTCACCCATACCACGGGCAACTACTGCTGCATGAGAAGTCATACCGCCGCGTACTGTCAGGATACCCTGTGCGGACTTCATACCTGTAATATCTTCCGGAGATGTCTCCAGACGAACCAGAACAACCTTTTCGCCTCTTGCTGCCCATTCTACTGCATCATCTGCCGTAAATACTACCTTACCGCAAGCTGCACCGGGAGAAGCGCCAAGGCCCTTACCAATCGGGGTTGCAGCCTTTAATGCAGTTGCGTCAAACTGCGGATGCAGTAAGGTATCAAGGTTACGTGGCTCGATCATTGCCACTGCTTCTTCTTCTGTTCTCATTCCTTCGTCTACCAGATCACAGGCGATCTTCAGAGCTGCCTGAGCAGTTCTCTTACCGTTACGTGTCTGAAGCATATACAGCTTACCGTGCTCTACGGTAAACTCCATATCCTGCATATCTCTGTAGTGTTTTTCAAGAGTATTGCAAACCTCTTTGAACTGTACAAATGCTTCCGGGAACTTCTGCTCCATTTCGGAAATATGCATAGGAGTACGAACGCCGGCTACAACGTCCTCGCCCTGCGCATTAGTCAGGAATTCTCCAAAAAGTCCGTTCTGGCCAGTTGCAGGGTCACGGGTAAATGCAACACCTGTACCACAGTCATCACCCATGTTTCCAAATGCCATCATCTGAACGTTAACAGCGGTTCCCCAGGAATACGGGATATCGTTGTCACGACGGTAAACATTTGCACGCGGGTTGTCCCAGGAACGGAATACAGCCTTGATAGCTCCCATCAACTGTTCCTTCGGATCAGCCGGGAAATCCTTGCCGATTTTTTCTTTATATTCAGCTTTGAACTGGTTAGCAAGCTCTTTCAGGTCATCTGCAGTCAGCTCAACGTCCTGTGTAACGCCTCTGTCTGCTTTCATTTTATCGATGAGCTCTTCAAAGTATTTCTTACCAACTTCCATAACTACGTCAGAATACATCTGAATGAATCTTCTGTAGCAGTCCCAGGCCCAGCGGGGATTGCCGGATCCTGCAGCCAATACTTCTACTACTTCTTCATTTAAACCAAGGTTCAGGATGGTATCCATCATACCCGGCATAGATGCTCTCGCACCAGAACGAACGGAAACAAGCAGAGGATTTTCTTTGTCACCGAATTTCTTTCCGGTAACTCCTTCCATTTTGGTGATTGCTTCCATGATCTGACCCATGATTTCATCATTGATCTGTCTGCCATCTTCATAGTACTGAGTACAAGCTTCTGTTGTAATTGTGAAGCCCTGTGGTACCGGAAGACCCAGTGCAGTCATTTCAGCAAGGTTTGCGCCTTTACCACCCAGAAGGTTTCTCATGGTTGCGTTACCTTCTGTAAACATGTAAACCCATTTTGCCATTTTACACTTTCCTCCTATTATTGTTCTTTTCACATAAAAATTATGTCTTATACGCACATAATCATTTTAATTAGTTCTTATCAAATAGTCAAGGTAAAACTGGGAAAAAGGGGAAAAACTTTGAGGTCGCTCCCAAAACGATAACAGGGATACGTCCCCCAACGTATCCCTGTACCCCATATGCTTCTCCAAAAGCATTCTATCCTTTGGTTATCTTCTCTTTTTTAAATTTAAAACCAGATGTCTTGGAAGACCATTTACCATAATCGGCTGATAATCCCCCTGAATCAGCGGTTTGATATAATCAAGGAAATCCTTTGTCACATAAGTGGCATCCTTGTTCATCCAGTTTCTCGGAACGAGCTTCTCTTCATTTGCGATGCGGTGAACGTCATAAATTCCGGTAGAAGCCATATACGGATCGTCAGAAACGCGGTCAATAACAACCATCTTACCGGTATCGCCTTCATCAGCAGCCTTGACAGCGGCGCCGCCAACCATCATGGCCTCATCAATGTCCGTACGGGAAGCCATATGAGAGGCGCATCTCTGAAGAGTAGAAAGCTCAACTGCCCTGGTCTTGCATCCGCACTCTGCCGCAAGGAAGTTTGCCAAATAGGTGGCAGTTCCCTGAAGCTGTTTGTGCCCGAAGGCATCTACATAATCCCCGACGCTTCCCAGCTCGCAGACATAACGGCCATCTGCCAGCTTAATTCCCTCAGAAACGGCAATCACAATGGAAGACTTCTTTTTCAGAAGATCCTTTACCTTGACAAGGAACTTATCCACGTCAAACGGAACCTCCGGCAGATAGATCAGATCCGGTCCGTCGCAGTCCTCCGTTTTCGCAAGTGCGGTGGCTCCTGTCAGCCAGCCTGCATTACGTCCCATAATCTCCATTATGGTGATCATGTTTTTCTTGTATGTAAGTCCCTCCGCATCCCGGATGGCCTCCTTGGTGGATGCTGCAATATATTTAGCTGCGCTTCCGAAACCAGGTGTATGGTCTGTCAGCGCCAGGTCATTATCAATTGTTTTCGGGCAGCCGATAAATTTCTGTGTCTGTCCTGTCAGAATCGCATAGTCAGAAAGCTTCTTGATGGTATCCATAGAATCATTTCCGCCGATATAAATCAAGGTGTCGATCTCAAGCTTCTTGAGAATCTCGAATAATTTCTCATAAATTGCTTTGTCCTCATGGATTTCCGGTAGCTTGAAACGGCAGGAGCCAAGAAAAGCGGACGGCGTTCTCTTCAAAAGCTCAATATCCAACTCCGAATGAATCTGGGTAGATAAATCAATGTATTCTTCATCTAATAATCCCTGAATGCCGTGAAGCATTCCGTAAACTTTGTCAAAGCCTCTCTCAATAGCATTCTTATAAACACCCGCTAAACTGGAATTGATAACGGAAGTAGGACCTCCGGACTGTCCCACGATGATGTTTCTTTTTTTTGCCATAATCTTTTCCTCCTCTAATTCACTAAAACGGTCTATAATTATCCATCTTAACAAAATATCGACCCAAAGTCAATAAAAATTTGTAGAATTTTGCCTAAAGTATGAACCATTTATGATAATGTCCCAGTATACCACAAACGAAAATGTCCCAAAGTGTGATATAATAACCTCCTACGAAGGGAGGAGATATTACCAGAAAAGTGGCTCTTACTATGGATGCACAGAGAAAATATGAAGTAATTAAGAAACTGGTTGATGAGAATGGCAATAAGGGGCAGCATGCTGGTTCAGATGGATCCGATCCAACCTGTCCATACTGACGGTATCTCAATAAACGGATATATCGTTTACATCCGTTACACTTTTTCCGTTTGTCTCAATGACCTTTTTGTACCAGCCAAAACTCTTTTTACGGTAACGGTTCAATGTACCGCTGCCGTCGTCATGTCTGTCCACGTAGATAAATCCGTAGCGCTTTTTAAGTTCTGCGGATGAAGCGCTTACCAGATCAATACAGCCCCATGTCGTATAGCCCATAAGCTCCACGCCATCTTCAATGGCTTCTCCCATTTCTCTGATATGGTCACGTAGATACGCAATCCGGTAATCATCATTAACAGTTAGATTACCGTTCTCATCTTCTTCCGGTTCATCAACAGCCCCAAGACCATTCTCTACAATAAATAATGGTTTCTGATATCTGTCCCACAAAGTATTCAGTACATAGCGCAGACCTTTTGCATCAATCTGCCATCCCCATTCACTGGATTTCAGATAAGGATTTGGCACTCCGCCAAGTAGATTGCCCTCACCTCGTATGTTTTTTTCCGGATCAGCAGTGGCGCACACACTGACATAGTAACTGAAAGAAACAAAATCAACGGTATTTTTTAATATTTCCTTATCTTCCTGGGTTATATGCAGTTTAATCTCATTTTCCTTAAAATAGCGTATAGCATAACCGGGATAATCCCCCCTCACATGCACATCCGCAAACATCATGTTTTTGTGATCCTGCTCCATTGCTGCCAGTACATCCTTTGGATCCGGTGTGAGTGGATACACTGGCATGCTTAGAATCATACATCCAATCTGAAAATCCGAATTAATTTCGTGACCGATCTTCGTCGCCCACGCACTTGCCACCAGTTCATGGTGTACTGCCTGATACAACTGTGTCTGTGTCAATTCTTCCTTAGGAGTATTGATACCGCCGCTCATAAACGGTGACTCCAGAATGGAATTGATTTCATTAAACGTAAGCCAGTATTTTACCTTATCTTTATAACGGTTGAATACAACTGTCACATACCGCTTATAGAATTCAATCATCTTTGGATTAACCCAGCCATCATAGTTTTCGGCCAGATAAAGTGGTGTCTCATAGTGAGATAATGTTACCAATGGCTCTATACCATATTTCAGGCATTCGTCAAATAAATCATCATAAAATCTCAGGCCTTTTTCATTTGGCTCCATTTCATCACCCTTAGGAAAAATACGGCTCCAGGCTATGGAAGTCCGAAACACCTTATAACCTATCTCTGCAAATAGTTTAATATCCTCCTATTTTCCTTATTTTTATATATCCAAAGCTGCATGATAACCCCAGTATACTGCATTTGTAATTGTAGATACTTTCGCGGCATCCCCAATGACTGCAGTATATGGTGCAGCATCCAGCAGTTCCTCAACCTTTGCCGTCCTGGAACGCTGTCCCAATGCACAGATGACACTTGTACCCGGCACAAGAACCTGTTCCCCTTCTTTCGTTTCACAGATAATGCCTTCACCTGTAACCTCTAATCCTTTGTAACCTGTATGTACCGTCACGTATTTGTCTATTTCCTTTAACAAAAGCGGACGGTGGCGCACATTTGCATCCGGGGCAAGCATATCACGCATTTCCACCAGATGGACATTCTTTCCTTTCATGCCGAGATGGATGGCACATTCGCATCCGGCTAGACCGCCGCCAAAAACAACGACATTTTTGCCGACCTTTTCTTTTTCCAGATAATAGTTGTTTACAATCACAACATTTTCTCCAGCAAGACCTTTGATTGGCGGGACAAACGGTTTTGACCCAACTGCAATGATCAGGGCATCGGCCGCTTCCTTTTCCACATATTCTTTTGTCACTTCTGTATTCAGACGAAGCTCTACGCCCACCTGTCTGCAGAACAGTGCATATGTATGGGATAATTCATACATCTCATGCTTAAACGGCAGTGCCTGTTCACTTTTTAAGATGCCTCCCACTTCTGCCTCTTTTTCACACAAAATAACCTGATGTCCTCTTCGTGCCGCGGTATATGCCGCATACAGCCCGCCCGGGCCTCCACCTGCCACCAATACTTTTTTCTTTACTGGTGCCGGAGGTACTTCATCACCCTCCATTTCACGCCCAATCAGCGGGTTGACAGTACATCTTCTGGTGGAAGTAGCGGCACGTTCTGCCATACAGGTAAAACAGCGCAGGCATTTAACGATTTCTTCCTCCCTGTTTTCCATGACTTTGCGCGGAAGGAATGGGTCGGCAAGAAGCTGCCTTGCCATATAGACAATATCCGCTTTTCCGCCTGCAATGATCTCCTCCATCTGCGCAGGATCACTTAAACCTCCAATCGTGGCCACCGGGACAGATACATGCTTCTTAATTTCTGCCGCAAGGTATACATTACAGCCATGCTCCTTGAACATGGATGGGTGAGTATCTCCAAATCCTCTCTGATAAGTTCCTGCCGATACATGCAGCAGGTCAATATGAGGCTCAAGCTGTTTGGCAATCCTGCATCCTTCCTTCAAATCATATCCACCCTCAAAAAGTTCAGAGCCGCTTAGGCGAAACTCAATCGGGAAAAATGGTCCTACAGCTTCCCTTACAGACTTTAATACATCTATTGCCAGTCTGCAGCGGTTTTCCAAAGAACCGCCATATTCATCCGTTCTTTTATTAAAATAAGGGGATAAGAACTGGTTAATCAGCCAGCCATGACCTCCGTGAATCATCAGCATCTCAAATCCTGCCCTTTTTGCAAGCCCCGCAACCGTTCCATATGCAGCCACAATTTCATCTATCATTCCTTTTGTCAACGCCTTTACTTCTGCCCCATCAGGGCGCACAGTATCAGAAGGTCCCCACTGGTTCATAGACTTCTGTCTGCCCTTATCTGTCATATAAGTACCTGCATACATTCCGGAATGGGATAGTTCCAGGCTAGGCATTGCCCCATGACGGCGGATGGCATCTGCAGTGTAGGTTGCCGCTGCAAGTGAATTTAAGACAGAGGTATCCAGATGGTATGCATGGGAACCATCTGTTTGGGGATGTACCATACATTCACTGACAGTGACCGCTCCTGCCCCGCCCTTTGCACGTAATTCATAAAATGCTGTTGACTTCGGACCGATACATCCGTCATTCGTAATATCCGTACCGCCCATAGGTGCAGAGAACATACGGTTTTTAAAGGTCGTCCTTCCTAATGTGATTGGTCTGCAAAGATTTGGATACTTTCTTTCCATTGTGACTTTCCTCCTGCTATTCCATTAATAATTCTTTTAAATACTTCGCTTCTCTTCTGTTCCCTATGAGTTTCATCAATTCGTCCATTTTCTGTATGCTCAGTTTCTTCTCGCGTGCCTGGAGGTGAACGTATACAGCGCCCAGCAAATTCGCATCATTGAAAAACTTGCATACCACAACATGGGGAGGTGAGACCTTCCATGGGAATATCTCATTCATATTTTGAAGCTCTTCCTTAATCATCTGCAGAAATAATGGCTGTACGCTGATTCCACCTCCAATTGCAAAGCATTCCGGGTCAAACATGCATCTGCAGTTATGGATCAGCACCGCAAGATGCCTTACGAACTTACGCAAACCGGCAATGGATTTCTCATCACCCTGGTTTGCCATTGAAAACACTTTCACCCCATCGAGTTCATCTGCTGGTATCCCTGTTTCCTGTGATACGTATCGCAGGAGGAAATTGATACCGGTTTTTTCTCCCATGCATTTTTTCTTTTCGTATCCCCCTTCGTAATCTGTCAGTGTATAGCTGAATTCACCTGCCACAAAATGGCTGCCCCTCAGTACCTCCCTGTTTCTGATAACAGCACCGCCCACACCAGTACCGCACACCAGGACAATGGCATTCCGACAATCTTTCAAAACTCCATTCCAAAGTTCTGCCAATGCTGCACACTTAGCATCATTCTCCACAGTAATCGGTATATGGCATCTGCTCTCCATCATTTCCACAATATTCAGGTTGTTAATGCATGTGACGAATCCACCTGTATACATAAATCCGTTTTTCGAATCAATCAAACCCGGCATGCTTAAGCCTATTCCTTCAATATCATAGGTCTGTTTCTGTTCATAATAAATTGTCGTCAGTGAATTTAGGAATTCTTCCAATGAAATCATTTGGGTAGGTTTTTTATCCTTAAAAAGAATTTCACAGTCCTCTGTCACTATCGCATATTTGGTGAATGTCCCACCCACATCAATTGCCAGATAACTCATACTTTTCCCTTTCTATTTTTCATAAACCTTGTTTTTACTGTAAATTATGTTTCCAAATCCCCCGTCTAAACGGACAAACCTCTCTCCTACAGCTTTTGCGATATAGCTTGTGTGACCCATGAATTCATAAGGCATGTCATCCGCTTTATTATCCATTACATCCTGGCAGACAGCAGTCACATTATCCATGAGGTGGATATCTGCTTCCCTATCATGATGGCACATAAAAATCCTGTCATATTTTCCTTCCAGTCTTACTGCCATCCTTTTTAATTCCCGCTGATAATTTTCAACTGTTGATGAATTCTCATCCCAGATAAAGGTGGCAGTATTACAGGCGTCCCCGGTAATTAAAATGCGTTCCTCACGTATCAGCACAATCATCGTTCCCTTCGTGTGTCCCGGCAGCGCAAAGACATCCAAATGCAAGTCACCCAGATCGAAGCTGTCCCCGTCTGTCAGGTCCTTACACGCAAGCGTCTCCGGCTCTTCCACAAAATCCCCATCATCAAACGCCGGCATAAATCCTCCCAGGTTGCCCATAATATAGCCTTTTCGGTCATCAAGACCTTTCATAGACTGATATACAGGCATATCCTTATGGCTCATATAGACATCTGAAAACTCTGCGGCGCCCATGGCATGGTCGATATGTCCATGCGTTATCAATACAGTAACCGGTTTCTCCGTAAGTTTTTCCACATATTCCTTTAAATGTCCTACACCAAGACAGGTATCTACAAGCACAGCACGGTCATTTCCTTTGATTAAATACATCAGTTCGCCTGTCATGCTGCGAATCATTGTTATACGGTCATTTATCACTTCCGTTGAATAAAACTGAATATTGCTCATGGTTCATCCCCTTTCCTTCCGCTTATATCAATTATTTCCATCAATTAATTTCGTAAGTTCACTTTCCAGCCGGTTTACTTCGTCATCAGAAAATCCCATAAAGAACATTCCCTTCAGGGTATCAAGGCTTTCATTGAGGAATTCAGGATCCTCCGTACTTAAAAAGTGCTGCAGGAGCGGCGAAATCCGCTCAATGATTTTCATTGCTTTCTCATCCTGCATCATATCCTTAAACAGGGTTTTCTTTGAATAGAGTGCCCTCAAATCTATCGACGGAGTGTACTCCCATTTATGGACTCCGGCAGTTAATTCTGCCGGCTCTATGTCAGCAAACGGCAGTCCGACCACTGCAGTACAGTCAAACGGCGCCTCCACCTCTGCCCTTACATTTCCATTATCAAGAATCTCCCATTCACTGCGGTAAACGCCGTATGGACATTCATAAGCCATGCTCATGTTTTTCAGCTTCTGGTTCATCAGAGGCGTAATCAGAGCCTTTTTAAATCCGGGCTCCAATGCTTTTAAGCCTGCCACATCGCGGTACAGGTACTCCACAACAGCACCATAGGCATAATGGTTCAGGGAATTCATCATGATGCCGCTTAAACGGCCGTCATCCAATACAGAGTTCCAGCGTTCCCATATGGTAGTAGCGCCTAAGTCAATACAGTGCATCCAGCCGGGATAACCATTTTGAAGCAAAAAGTAAAATGCTTCCGCCTCCATGCCGTTTTCAGCCATAACACGGCACATAACCGGCGCTCCCACAAAGCCTCCCTTTAATTTGTAGCAGTCCCTGTATAAGCGTCCCTTTAAGCCCTCCACAATTTTTGTCCTGTCTTTATATATTCCATGATACAGTGCCACTAAATAGCCGGTCTGCGTATCACAGCACAACCGCCCTGTCTCAGAAAAATACTCCTTCAAAATAGCGGCACAGATATGTTCATACAAATCCCTGTAATAACTTTCATCCTCGGCACAGCCCAATTCCTTTGCGGCATTTGCTACCTTCTGTACCGAAGCTGCATAATAGCAGGAAGCAATATAATACTCGTCTGTACCGCCCATCATGCTCTGCTCTGTGCGACCGTCCAAAGCAAGCCAGTCTCCCAGCTGGTTGCCGTAATCAAACAAATATCTCTGCCCTCTTGCCTTATCCTCCTTAGTAATCTTGTCTACCCAATCCTTCATCATCGGATAGTTGTCACGAAGCTCCTCTATATCACCGAAATGTTCATACAAAACTGTCGGCAGGAATGTTGCGATATCTCCCCAGACAGCGGCAAAAATCGGGCCATTAGGGTCTAACACAGGGATGACACCGGGAAGTATCCCATCATATTTAACCTGCTCTGTCCGAAGGTCGTGAAGGAATTTGCGGTAAAAGGCTGCCGTATCCATGTTATAGCTTGCAGTCCCGCTGAATACCTGCGCATCACCGCACCAGCCCAGGCGTTCATCCCTCTGTGGGCAGTCCGTAGGGAAGTCAACAGAATTGGATTTCTGCCCCCACAGTGCATTGGAAAACAACTGGTTGACACCCTTATGTCCTGTCTTTATCGTGCCTGTCTGCTCCATTTTAGAATATACAGCTTTTCCCATGAAATCGTTCTGGCAGACCTCACCCATCCAGCCGGTGACACGTACATACCGGAAGCCGAAAAACGTAAAATGTGGCTTTACATCCTCCTCTGTTCCATCTGATACGTAGGTATACCTGGATTTTGCGGAGCGGTAATTTTCATTATAGAAACTGCCGTTTTGCAGAACTTCTCCAAAATCTAAAACAATTTTGGTTCCCTTTGGCTGGCTTGCATGGAATCCCACATAACCCGCGAAATTCTGCCCGAAATCCAGCACCGTCTCTCCTGCGGGCGTATGGATCATCTCCTTTACCGGCATGTCCTCCATTTCCAATACAGGTATGGAATAGCGTGGAACAAGCTTCCCTTTCGCCTGTGCCACGACAGCTTCTTTTTGTGTGTTTTCCTTTCCATCCCATAAAAGGCGGTTCAAAATCTCCCCGTCATAGATATCCGTTTCCTCGAAGTCTGACCCTATATAACTCCAGCTTTCATCAGACGCGATTACTTTTTCTGTGCCATCCTCACAAGTAAGATGCAGTTCTGCGATCATCATAAAACGGCTGCCATAATTATTTACAGGTCCGCCGCCAAGCCCAAAGCGTCCCTTGTACCAGCCATTTCCAAGACTTACACGCAGCTCGTTTTCCCTTTCTATTAACTCTGTTACATCATAAGTCTGATACTGCACTTCCTGGTGATAATTACTAAAATATGGTGTAAGCCGTTCTTCCCCTATGCGTTTTCCATTCAATGAAGCCTCATAGAGCCCAAGTCCGCTGATATACAGGCGGGCCTGCTTCACATACTTTTCTGACGAAAAATCCCTTAAAAATATCGGGTGAAAGGTGTCATGCTCCTGCGTGGTAAGCCACTTCGCCTGCCATTCTTCATCTATCTTTCCTGTCTCAAAATAAGCCGCTTCGGTGCTCACCGCTGTCTCGTCATTATCCGCTGTCACAGACACACGGACAAAGTAGCGCGTTCTCGCTTCGGGCTTTATATCCATGACTGTACACGCAGAATTCAGCACCCCTGCTTTGACACTTATAATCTTTATAAAATCTGCGTCTTTTGCAATCTCTACTTTTGCATATTTAGTATGAACGCCCTTGGAGCCGCAAACCTGCCATGCAACTCTTACGCTGTCAAACACATACCCGACAGGGCATACCATTCCATTTATTTTTATTTTCTGAATCTTCATATCTTTATTCCGCCCTTCTGTGAAAGACGCTAACGGAGGACACAACTCGCATCAGCGGCTTTTTTTATTTTTCAATAGTGTGAATCAATACAGGCTTTTCCTTGTCATGAACTACGAAAGGGTACCGGGAGTATTCCTCCTGATACCCCTATTTAAGGTTTATCCTGTTGAATATTCGACTTTAACTTATGCTATATCTGCATTCATTTGCTTCAAATCACGCTCAATGTGGTAGAACAGAACAAATACTACAAATACGGCTGCCGACATGATAAGCGGCAGCCAGTTGTAAAGAAATCCGATTGCCGTTGCTACTGATTCAGGCTGTGTAAGACCCTGTGCGTCAAGCGCTCCGTCAAAACCTGCTGCCGAAAGTACCCATCCGAACACAGCAGTACCAAGACCCAAACCAATTTTCTGTGCTGCAGAGATACCCGCATTACCCATACCAACAGTGTTGATTCCGCTCTTAATCTCCCCATATGTAATGGTGTCTGCTACCATTCCAAGAGCCATGCCTCCTGCCATGCCGACACCACAGCCCTTTAATATGTTGCAGATAATCATCAGGATCGTACTGCCGCCGCCAAAGAAGCCAAAGCCCAGGAATCCAAGTGCCATAACTGCCATACCTGCTGCATAAATTTTGCTTTTACCGAACTTCTTCATAAAAAACGGTGTTACGAACATGATGGCAAACTGTGCAATGGAGATGGAGTTACTCATCCAGCCATACTGTGACATATCCTTAAGGACATACTGTGTATAGAAGACATTACCCATTGCATACATAATTATAACAAAGAATACCACAAAATTAGCTATTGTAAGGATTACCCAGTACTTATTGGTAAGCAGGGCCTTAACTGTAGCCATTACATTGCCGTCCTTTGTACCTTCCTGCTTCTGGTCAGGGCGCGGCTCTGTAACTTTGACACGCTCTTTTGTGCCTGCTACGCAAATCAGTGAAACGATTACCATGGCTGCACAGAATACAATCATTGTACAGGTAAATGCACGCTGTGTATAGATGGTTTCTGTACTGCTGGTAAAGAAAGTCAGCAGTGCAACAAATGTAGAGTTTACCACTACATTTCCAAGTGTCTGGAAAATCTGCTGTATGTTGCCCAGCATTCCGCGATCATAACCATTCCTGGTAATCCGCGGAATCATTGAATAGTATGGCACCAGCATACCAGTTAAGCATACGGCATTTACTATGTTATACATCAGGAATACATAGACGTATTTTGCCATTGTAGGGAAGTTCTGCGGTACGAAGAATAATAAAAGTGTGGTCAGTGCAAACGGAATGCACATCCTAAACAGCCATGAACGCCCTTTACCCATTTCTGATTTAGTCCGGTCAACCAAATTTCCTACAATCAGGTCACTTACCCCGTCAAACAACTTGGAGACTGCGAAAATGGAAGCAATAACCGCAGCATCCAGTAAAGCCACATTTGTAAAATAAATTGTCAGGAATGAACCGATAATGCCGTTAATCATGTTAAACGCAAAACCACCGGTACCATATCCGATTCTCTCGCCCCAGCTTAAGCTTGCTTCAGGGTCATTGTGTTTTGATGCAAAACTAATCATATTCTCTTTTCCTCCTTTTTCTGTGAAGTTTTGTATTAGTGTTATAGATGTTGAAAATAATATATCGGATTTTAAAGCCATTGTTTATAGTTATTATGCTGATTTTGTCTTTTTGATGCTGTAAGATAAAATATATATCGTCGTAACCCCCGTTTATAAATAACCCCTTCACAGCGCCAGTCTGATAAATCATCCAGCGGGGCGGACCATGTAACATAATGCCCCGGACAGTACAGACTACCCCCTGCCTCATTCTGGGAACCATAAATATAAAGTCTTTCCCCAAACACATGCGGTTCTCCATCAGGGACATATTCATTTAAAGGCAAATATGGATTGTATACTTGTTTTTTCATGTCATCATTCCTTTCTTACCCTGTACCATAATACAATTACTACATTGGTTCTGATATTTTAAACCAGTTCAAAGTCCATGAAATCGAATGCGCCAATCCCATGGTAGGTAAAATAGAGTGCCGTTTTTCCATTGTCTGCATGTGCTGCCGCACAATATTTCCCCCAGTCATCAGACGGGTGTACCGGTATTTCTGCAATGATATTACCTGACAATTCATCTGAAACAGTTAGAGTGCCCTCTGCGCTTCCGCGGATTTTTACTGTAATCTGCGACAGATTTTCTAAATCAAAATATTTAAAGCCTGCCACGGACCCGTCATTCATGCTTGAGATATGCTGGTCCGGATTATCCTCCCTGTCTTCCCCATCCTGCGTAAAATACGGATTTGTCTTATCTATGGGACGATCCCCAAGCCCGTATAAGGTTGCCCCGTTTTTTCCCCACAGCCTGCATGCGATTCTGGCTTCATATAATCCTCTTCCTGCCAGACAAGATGGATTTAGTCCGCAGCTTGTAATTTCCACCTGCGGTATTTTCCCATATTCATCAAAGTATATTTTTTCTGCACATGCCTGACGGCTGAACTGGTTTCTGTTCGTATGCCTGTGATAAAAAATATACCACTGACCCAGTATTTCAACTATGCTGCCATGATTATTGCCATAATAATTTATGGCATCCTGAGATGTCCTTCCCTCTAAGCCGATATCCGCGTTAGATACAATTGTCCCGCAATAGGCAAACCCTTTATCAGGATAGTCAGACATGGCATAACAGAGCTCATGTCCATTAATTGACGAATAAATAAAATAGTATTTATCCCCTCTTTTACGCATGGACGGGGCTTCAAAAAATTCATGTCCCTCATATCCTGTCCCTGATGAATTTTTTACATATGGGGCAATAATTTCAGGTGCTTTCTTTACAGTGATCATATCAGGATACAGTTCAATCACCATTGCGCCCTTGAAAGCAGGGGCCTTCTTTCCCTGCATTTCCCACATAAACGTATTGGGCGGACAGAAGCCTGAATAGAGATAGACTCTGTTATCCTCCACATAGATGCCGGGGTCAAATTGAAGCAGGTCAGTATCCTTTTTCCCTAAAACTGTGCCATCCTCATAATGGACATGCCCGTAAAATTCATATTGTCCGGCAGGGCTGTCGCATACTGCCACAGAGATAATATCGGTTGAAGCCATGGAATAATACAGGTAATACCTGCCGTCCGGTCCCTGAATTGCATCCGGTGCCTGTAGAAGATGGTCATCTGCATTTTTATGTATGGGATCCTGAGTATATTTGTATATAGTCCCTTCAAATTTCCAATTCCCCAAGTCATCCACCGGCGCTGACCAGCAGACATAATCATTCTGGCAGTAATACGAACCGTCAAATGCATCGTGGCTTCCATACACATACACACGATTCCCGAACACTCTCGGCTCCCCGTCCGGGATATACTCATAGCTTGGTAAAAATGGGTTAAATGCCTGCTTCTTCATAGATAATCCTCCGTTCGTTTTATTGATTCTTTTTCCTCTGATTTGTTTCTCATGATTTCTGTCATTCTTTCATTAGAATATTTAAAATATAACTGAAACCAAGCAGTGAATATATCTTTATTTTGCTAATTATGTATTTATTATATTATTAATTTCTATATTTACAGCTTTAATTCGCTATAACAAAAACCATGCGGCTTATATGCACATGGTTTTTGTTAATTTACTTATTTCTTTTCATAAAATTCTGCTGGTTTATGTATTCTGCGGTATTCTGTCGGAGTCATATGTACATATTTTTTGAATTTTTCACCAAAATAGCTCTGTGATGGGAAATTCACATATGATGCAATATTCGCAAGAGTTTCTTCTGAATAGCAAAGCAGGTTCTTTGCCCGTTCAATCCGGACCTCTATGATATATTCCTGCAGGCTTTTACCTGTTTCAGATTTAAATAAATGCGAAAGATAGCTGGTACTAATTCCTACCTGTTCTGCAATCGTTTCCGCATATATCTTTTTCCGGTAATTCTTATTCACATAGTCCTTACATTTCGCAATATAATTTGTACTCTTAGTGTTTTCTTTGCGCATACGGACCCTGTGGGCCAGCTTCCTGATCGCCTGTTCACGAGAAATAAAAATTTGTCCTGCATCCTTTGCCTCATCTATTTTCAATATGTAATAATCGCTAAGGCGGTATGCTTCCAAAGGAGAAATTCCTCCTGCAATAGCTGCCCTCGTGCATAGTGTGATTGCCGCTATCGCAAGGTTTTTCTGATTATTCCTTTCGTCCTTTGATAATATTCCAAGAGATGCATCCATAATATTTGTCAGCCTTAACGCATCATCTTCCCGTCCTTCTTCAACACATTCAAGAAGCCTGCGCTCCTCCATATAAGTGTGATGATACCGTTCCTCCAGTTCTCCTTCTATCTGCAGAAGCGTGATTTCCCAAAGTTCCCTGTCATCTGCAATCTTTATTCCGTTTCCAATCAGCAGGTCTTCTTCGGTGCTGGCATTTCCTGTAATTATTTTCTCCAAAAGGCGGGTTATCTCCAAAATCTTTTTAATCGTAAATAACTCAGGTGCTTTTACATTGCCCTCCAAATGATATAGTTTTCCATACTTATATATCTGAAACCGGCTCAAAGGCGAAGTTCCCATAGGTCCTGCCAGCAGATACCCCTGTTCAGCTTTTATACAGCAAAAATAAACACCATAATCATCACAATACAAGCATGAAATTTTCTGAGCATCCGTCTTTTTCATCAGGAGATTGCGTAATTCTTCTGCCTTATACAGAGGATATTCCTCTTCATTTTCAAGGAAACAATGTAACTTATTCTCCTGCACCCAGACGATTTCAATATCAACCAGACTGATTAATCTCTCCAATACAAAACCAAATTCTTTTATTTCCATATCTCTCACCATCTCCTCAGTATTCAGCATTTATTGTTTGCCTAAAGGCAGCACATGCGTTACAAGGCCTGAAGCACCATGCCGGCGCACGAAAAGAGCACTGTCCATAACCTCTTTTCCGTTATGAACAGTGCTCTTTTCCAATACTTCTAAAATGTAAACTTATCTGCGAAATAAGCATCCAACTCATCGATCTTCACACGGACCTGCTCCATAGTGTCACGATCACGGACAGTTACTGCACCATCTGTCTCAGATTCAAAATCATAGGTGACGCAGAACGGAGTACCAATCTCATCCTGTCTTCTGTAACGCTTTCCGATGTTTCCGCGGTCATCATATTCACAGTTGTATTTCCCGGAAAGCTGCCGGTAAATCTTCCCGGCACCCTCATTCAGCTTCTTGGAAAGGGGCAGCACCCCAATCTTAACAGGAGCCAGTACCGGATGGAAATGAAGCACAGTACGTACGTCGTTCTTCTCCGCATCCAGAACCTCCTCATCATATGCACTACAGAGGAATGCAAGCACCATACGGTCCGCACCCAGTGATGGCTCAATGACATACGGCACGTATTTTGCCTTCTTTTCATCGTCAAAATAGCTCATATCCTGTCCGGAGGTATTCTGATGCTGAGTCAGGTCATAGTCTGTCCTGTCCGCGATTCCCCACAGCTCACCCCAGCCGAACGGGAACAAAAATTCCACATCTGTGGTAGCTTTGCTGTAAAAGCTCAGCTCTTCTTTGTCATGATCACGGTAGCGCACCTCATCCTCTTTCAGGCCAAGAGAGCTCAGCCAGTCAAGACAGAACTTCTTCCAATATGCAAACCATTCCAGATCTGTATCCGGCTCACAGAAGAATTCCAGCTCCATCTGCTCAAATTCACGGGTACGGAAGGTGAAGTTACCCGGTGTAATCTCATTACGGAAAGATTTGCCGATCTGACCAATACCGAACGGAATTTTCTTGCGGGAGGTTCTCTGTACATTTTTAAAGTTTACAAAAATGCCCTGTGCAGTTTCCGGTCTCAAATATACGGTATTCTTTGCATCCTCAGTCACACCCTGGAAGGTTTTGAACATCAGGTTGAACTGACGGATGTCTGTGAAATTGTGCTTACCGCAGGTCGGACACGGCACTCCATGCGTTTTGATAAAATCCATCATCTGCTCCTGGGACCATGCATCCACAGTTCCCTCAAGCGCTATATCATGCACCTCACAGTAATCCTCGATCAGCTTGTCCGCACGGAAACGCTCATGACATTCCTTACAATCCATAAGAGGATCGGAAAAACCGCCCAGATGTCCGGAAGCGACCCAGGTCTGCGGATTCATCAGAATCGCACAATCCACACCCACATTGTACGGGGACTCCTGAATAAATTTCTGCCACCATGCTTTTTTTACATTGTTTTTCAGTTCCACACCCAGATTGCCATAATCCCAGGTATTTGCCAGACCCCCGTATATTTCAGACCCCGGATAGACAAATCCTCTGGCCTTTGCCAGGGCTACGATTTTCTCCATTGTTTTTTCCATGATATCTCTCCTCATTTTTTATTGATTCCATCAGCGCGCACATCGTAAATACTTCTACACCGTTCTGCATGCCTCATCTCTTTCGTGAATATTATACAGGCACGATTTTGTTTTTTCAATAACAAACCGCTGAAATACGTGTTTTTCTCTCCATACAAAGCACACTCAGCGCATAATTTCCAAAATTTCCAAGCTTTTAAAACGCCTGTCCGTATTTTTTGCCGTGTATGTATGAAGCAAATGCTCCAATTCCCGAAGCACCGCTTCCTTCACTGCAAAGGTATACAGTTTCCCCATTGGCGCACGGACAATATACCGCATCGCATACAGCGCCGCTTCTGAGATACGTATTGAATCCCGCCGTCCCATGGCACAGGCTCCGCAAAGAATCCCGTGCATGTCCTGTGAAAAATAACACAGCTCCACCTCTGTACATTCCTTTCCGCAGGATACGCACTGAAAGAGCTGCGGCATCAATCCCTGCTCTGTCATAGTCCGAAGCTCGAAGATACAGCGTACCAAACGGTCGTTGATATGCGGATTCAGAAGTGCTTTGACCGATACATACAGAAGATTCATCATCTCCCGTTCGTCCGTACCCTCCCGTCCGAAATAATCTGCCAGCTCCAGAAAATAGTATCCATAGTAAATTCCCGGCTGCATACCGGCCAGCTCTACAAAATGATGCATAACCGATACCTGGTTCAGATTATAGCTCGACCTTCCCTCATACAGAGTAAATGTGCCGAACACGAAGGGATTCGCCGCAGCCATAAACGGGCTGTTCAGCCGGCGCGCGCCCTTCGCAAAGGCCGATATCTTTCCCCGTTCCCTTGTCAAAAGAACGATGCGCTTATCATATTCTCCCACAGGCATAGCGGAAAGCACTATCCCCTGTACTGTAATCAGGTCACTCATGCATCAGATTTCCTTTTTGTCGTAACCGAAATTTTTAATCAAAAAGTCACTGTCACGCCAGTCCCTTTTCACCTTCACCCAAAGCTTCAGATTTATCTTAGCCTCCAGCATCCGTTCCAGCTCAAAGCGGGCATTGCTTCCGATTTTTTTGAGCATGGCTCCCTGCCTGCCGATGATGATTCCTTTGTGAGAGTCCTTCTCGCAGATGATCGTTGCATCAATGTCGATCAGCCGATTCTTTCCCGGCCGCTGTCTCATCTTATCTACAGCAACCGCAATGCCATGAGGAATTTCCGCATCGAGGGAATGAAGCGCCTTTTCACGAATAATTTCCGCCACGATCTGACGCTGCGGCTGATCCGTAATCGTATCCTCGTCGTAAAACATCGGGCCGTACGGAAGATATTTAAAAATACTCTCCGTGATGTCTCCTGTATTGATCCCCCGCAGAGCTGACACCGGAATGATCTCATCAAATTCATAGAGCTTCCGGTAAGTGTCTATGGCTTTCAGGATTTCTTCCTTTTTCACCGTATCCACTTTATTGATGACAAGAATCACCGGGATATGCAGGCCGCCGAGCTGCTCTGCGATGTGGCGTTCTCCTGCGCCTGCGAAGGTCGTCGGCTCCACCAGCCACAGGATCACATCCACATCCTTCAGCGTACGCTCCGCAACCTGTACCATATATTCCCCCAGCCTGTTCTTCGCCTTATGGATACCCGGCGTATCCAAAAACACAATCTGCCCCTCCCTGCAGGTATAGACTGTCTGAATACGATTCCGGGTCGTCTGGGGCTTCTTGGAAGTAATGGCGATCTTCTGTCCGATCAAATGATTCATCAGTGTGGATTTTCCCACATTCGGACGCCCGATGATCGCTGCAAAACCGGATTTAAACTTTTCGTTCATTTCTATCCTCTCCCTGTTTTCCATCAGCAGGAAACCAGAGACCTGATTTCCTGGAAAACCTCTTTTTCTTTCTCAACGGCGCTCTCGCTTCCTACCACGCAAATTGCTTCCTCCGAGAGAATCGCCTCAACCAGCGGAGCCAGCGCACGCACGTCAGAGACATCCGCATGCAGGATTTGATCACGCTCCTTCTGCAGTACATCCTCTGTCACACCGCGGAAATATGCGGTTTTTGATAAATCGCCCTTCATCTTGGGCGTCTTCGGCACGTCCATACTGCTTATCGTACCAATGATATATTTGGTCATCACTCTCTCGTCAGCCTGGAAACTGCGGATATAATCCGGCACTTTACGGAACACATCCAGCGTTCGTTTCAAATGGGGGTCCCGGTAAGATACAAAGAAGCTTTCCCCGTTTCTCTTAAATCCGCTCATACACCCGTAAGCGCCTCCCTTCACACGCAGGTTCATCCACAGATAATCATAGCTTAAGGCAACCTTCAGAATGTTCAGCACGCCCGTATAGGCAAAGCCCTTTTTGCGGAAATTGCCTGTCTGTGCCACATACTGTACCTGCCCGGAGGTCATAAAACCCTCATTTTTCTTCTCACAGTGCATCTTTTTCTCAGAAAGCTCCACCGCTTCCGTATGCAGACACTCTTTCATAGCCTTTGCCAAATCCATCACCTGCTCCAGGGATTCCCGCTCGCCTGTATAACTGATGCAGAAATTCTCAGGTCTTAATATTTCCTTCATGAGCTGACAAAGATTGGAGACCACCTCACCTTTTCTGCTGTCAAATTCCCTTTCCAGCTTTTCAATAAACTGATAATATCCGATTCC
>URVB01000036.1 GCA_900551075.1 uncultured Blautia sp.
GAATCCCGCTTTTTGGAGAAACCGTCCTTCGCGGTAGAACAGGGCAGAAATGCAGCCAGGCGTATGGCTCATGACTCCCGGAAATCCCTTCGTTTGGCGCTTGGCCTGATTGGAAATTACACGAAGGAGCAGGCAGAACGTGTGGATAAGATGGAATCCAAGGTAGACCGCTATGAGGATGAATTGGGAACCTATCTTGTAAAACTGAATCAAAAGGATCTGTCCGAGAGGGACAGCCACAGCGTTTCTATTATGCTGCATTGTATCGGAGATTTTGAACGTATTTCCGATCATTCGGTAAATATTATGGAGGCTGCCGGGGAAATGCATGAAAAAGGGACAAGCTTTTCTGAGAAGGCTATGAAAGAACTCAATGTTCTGATCAAAGCAGTGGAAAATATTGTTGAAACTGCATATACGGTTTTTGACAGGCAGGATGTGATGCTGGCAGAAAGCATTGAACCGCTGGAGGAGGTGATCGATGAGCTGAGTAAGGAGCTGAAGCGGCGTCATGTACAGCGCCTCAGAAAAGGAGACTGTACCATTGAAATGGGCTTTATTTTGTCGGATATTACAACCAGCCTGGAGCGGATCGCGGATCACTGTTCCAATATCGGTGTATGCGTGACACAGGTAAGGGAGGATTTATATGATACGCACAGCCATTTGGATGTTATAAAAAATGCTCCGGATGATTCTTTTCATCAGCATCTGGAAGAAGTCCGCAGACAATATGTGCTTCCATAAGGGGGGCTTGTGAAACGCTCATAGAACAGGTATACTGAATTGAAACGGAAGTGTATGAAGGGGCTGGTGCGATGATTTATTGTGTGGAGGATGAACAGAATATCCGGGAGCTTCTGGTATATACGCTGGAGACTACCGGATTTAAAGCAAAAGGGTTTTCTGACGGCAGGGAATTGTGGGATGCGCTCAAAGAAGAGATGCCGGATCTGATTCTATTAGATATCATGCTGCCGGGAGAGGATGGGTATTCTATTTTGAAGAAGCTGAAGGCTTTTCCTTCCGCGAAGGATATTCCCGTGATCATGGTGACTGCAAAGGAAACCGAATTTGACAAAGTGCGCGGACTGGAAGGCGGTGCCGATGATTATATTACAAAGCCTTTTGGAATGATGGAGTTTGTCGCAAGGGTCAAGGCGGTGATGCGCAGATACGGAAGGCGCAGCGATGACAGGGAACTGAGATGCGGAGAGCTTAAGCTCCTGATCGGCCGGCATGAGGTGAAAAATCAGGAGCAGAAGGTGGAGCTTACCCGTAAGGAATTTGAACTTTTACAGTACTTAATAGAGAACAAGGGCCTTGTTATGACAAGAGATCAGATCCTAGGTCATGTCTGGGGATATGATTTTGCAGGAGAGACAAGGACCGTGGATGTACATGTCCGCACGCTGCGGCAAAAACTGGGAAACGCAGGAGAGATGATCGAGACGGTGCGCGGCGTGGGGTATCGGATAGGGGATTGATATGAAGCAACGGATTTTGAATCATGTAAGCTTTTTGGTTGTGCTGTCTGTACTTTTGACATTTGTGGCGGCCAGTGCCGTCATGTACGGGAGATACAGCACCTTTATGAAGCAGGGAGTACGTGATGAAGCGGAGTATATCCGACAGGCAATTGAAGAGGTCGGGGAACGTTATCTGACAAAGAAGGTCGGTGATCTGACCGGAAGCAGGATCACTCTGGTGGATGCAAAGGGAAGAGTGGTTTTTGATTCGGAGGCGGACCCTTCGGAGCTTGAGAATCACAGCAACCGTCCGGAATTCATTCAGGCACAGAAGGAAGGCTCCGGAGAGACGGTGAGGTTTTCCGAAACCTTTTCGAAGCAGACGTTTTACAGTGCGCTGCGGCTGGAATCCGGATATATTTTAAGGGTTGCAAGGACAACGGACAGTGTTTTCTTTACAATGATGTCCAGCTTTACACTGTTAGGGATTCTGGTAATAGGAATTCTCCTGCTGGAATTCTTTTTGGTACAGAAGCAGACAACAGATTTGATTGCGCCGATTAACCAACTGGATTTGGAGCATCCTCTGGAAAATGTCTGCTATGAGGAGCTGCAGCCTCTGCTTCGGCGGGTAGATCAGCAAAACAGGCAGATTTCGCAGCAGGTTGAGGAACTGAGGGCTGCGGAAGCTATGCGCAGGGAGTTTTCTGCGAATGTCTCTCATGAGCTGAAAACCCCTTTGATGTCTATTTCAGGCTATGCAGAGCTGATGATGAACTCCATGGTAAGCCAGGAAAATATACCGGAATTTTCCGCGAGGATTTATCATGAGGCAAGCCGCTTGAGCAGGCTGGTTTCAGATATTATTCAGTTGTCAAGACTGGATGAAAAGAACAATGATATGCCGAAAGAGACGGTGGATCTTTATGAGCTGGCAGAGGACATCGTGCTTCACCTGAAGGATGCGGCGGTCCAAAAAAAGATTGCCCTTTCCCTTGAGGGAAGCCGGCAGAATATTCAGGGCGTCCGTCAGGTCCTGTATGAGATGTGTTATAATTTGGCGGATAATGCGGTGAAATATACGGGGGAAGGCGGCACCGTAAAAATTCTTGTAAATGAAAAGGCCGGACATTCCTGTTTCCGTGTGGAGGATAATGGAATTGGAATTCCAAAGGAGGAGCAGAAACGTATTTTTGAACGTTTTTACAGAGTGGATAAGAGCCATTCCAGACAGACAGGAGGTACGGGACTGGGGCTGTCCATTGTAAAGCATGGGGCGGCGCTGCATCATGCGAAAATACATCTGAAAAGTGAGCCCGGAAAGGGAACGAGCATGGAGCTGATGTTTTAAAACATCGGCTCCTTTTGTGTTCTTGCACGGGAGCAGGGGACGTGCTATAATGACTTTATTGCGTTAAAAGATAAAACAGCAGGAGGCATGCATAAAAATGGGAATTGTACAGGTAAGGGAGTTTTTCAGGGGACATGGTATGGAGAAGCGAATTCTGGAATTTGAAGAATCCTCCGCAACTGTGGAGCTGGCTGCGCAGCGGCTTGGCTGTGAGCCGGCAAGAATTGCAAAATCCCTGTCTTTTAAAGTAGAGGAAAAGCCGGTTCTGGTTGTGACGGCAGGGGATGCCAGAATTGACAATGCCAAATATAAGGCTTATTTTCACACAAAGGCCAGGATGCTCACCAGAGATGAGGTAGAAGCACTGGTAGGTCATGCGGTCGGAGGTGTTTGCCCTTTTGCAGTGAAGGAAGAAGTGACGGTATATTTGGATGAATCCCTGAAGCGTTTTACCACGGTATTTCCGGCAGCGGGAAGCAGCAACAGTGCTATTGAGATGAACCTTGAGGAACTGGAAAAGTATGCAGAAAGTGCGGGCTGGGTAGATGTCTGTAAATGACAGGAGGAAATTATGGTACATAAATGGAAGGTAACGATTCCGGAGCTGACAGGCAGCGAAGAGAGAAATGCTTATATTTATCTGCCGGAATCTTATAATTATGCTCAGAATAAGCGTTATCCGGTATTGTATATGTTTGACGGGCATAATGTATTTTTTGATTCAGACGCCACTTACGGGAAATGCTGGGGCATGAAGGAATATATGGATGATACAAACACCCAGATGATCATTGCTGCAGTAGAGTGCAGCCACAGTCCTGATAACGGAAGACTGAAGGAATACTCTCCATTTCATTTTTCCGACCCTGAGCTTGGAAAAATCGAAGGCAAAGGGAGACTGACCATGGAATGGCTGGTACACACGTTTAAGAGAGAAATCGACAGCCATTTTCGCACGCTTTCGGGCAGGGAGCACACCTTTATTGCCGGGAGTTCCATGGGCGGTCTGATGAGCCTGTATGCAGTTTTGGAATATAACCGGTATTTTTCGCGGGCAGCGGCGCTTTCACCGTCTATCTGGACAAATCCGGATAAAATAGATTCTTTGGTGCGCCGTGCAGCTTTGCAGCCGGATACGGTTCTTTATATGGATTATGGCTCCGGGGAAATGAAGGGGCGATCTTTTGTGGGGCGTTATTTTGGCAAGCTGACAGCTCTTCTGATCGAGAAGGGCGTTATGATGGAAAGCAGGATTGTTCCGGGCGGCAGCCATTGCGAAGCAAGCTGGGAGAAGCAAATTCCATTTTTTATGAATACATTATTATATCAGTAACAGGGAGGGCAGTGTATGGAGGTACAGTATTATAAACAGTACAGTCCGGCATTGGGATGTGATATGGAATGCAAGGTCTATGGCCATGCAGGTCGCCCGGTTTTATTTATTCCCTGTCAGGATGGAAGATTTTTTGATTTTGAAAATTTCCAGATGACAGATGCCTGGGCTCCATGGATTGATTCCGGAGACGTCATGGTGTTTTCCATTGATACGGCCGATCGGGAGACCTGGTCAGATAAAGCAGGTGATCCGCGGCGGCGTATTTGCCGTTATGAACAGTGGATTCGTTATATCACAGACGAAATGGTCCCTTTTATGCGGAATATGGTCAATGAGAGAAACGGCTGGAGCGGATATCCGGGGGTGATCGTATTCGGATGCAGTTTGGGAGCGACTCATGCTGCCAATCTCTTTTTCCGGCGTCCGGACCTGTTTGATGGGCTATTAGCCTTAAGCGGCATTTATACGGCAGAGTATGGGTTTGATTCTTATATGGATGATCTGGTATATGCCAATTCTCCCATTCATTATCTGTCCAATATGCCGTCGGATCATCCGTATATCGGATTATATAACCTGAAAAAGGCAATAATCTGTACAGGACAGGGCCCGTGGGAGCTGCCGGGTTCCACGCGCCGGCTTAAGCAGCTCCTGGAAGATAAACACATTCATGCATGGGTGGATTTCTGGGGAACGGATGTAAGCCACGACTGGTATTGGTGGTACAGACAGGTTGCCTATTTTGTACCTCATCTGCTGGAGCAGAAACAGAGCCTCGTGAAATCGTTATAAGCATGCGGCAGGCGTGAAAAAACAAATGAAAATATAAAGAGGGGGAAGAGCTTTGAAAAATTTTATTTTTATCTCTCCGAACTTCCCGACAAATTATTGGATGTTCTGTCGGGAATTGAAGAAGAATGGATTGAATGTATTGGGAATCGGGGATCAGCCGTATGATGAGCTGAGCAATGAACTGAAGGACAGCCTGAACGAATATTATAAGGTGAACAGCCTGGAAAATGATGAGGAGGTGTACCGTGCCGTTGCTTTTTTGATCTACAAGCACGGCAGGATCGATTGGCTGGAGTCCAATAATGAGTACTGGCTGGAGCGTGATGCACGCCTGAGAACGGATTTTAATATTACAAGCGGGTTCCAGACTGTAGATATCCCTCATATTAAATTTAAGTCCAGGATGAAGGAATACTACAAAAATGCGGGAATACCGACGGCAAGGTATCACATGGCAGATACACTTAAGAATTGCCTGGCATTTGCAGAAGAGGTAAATTATCCGGTGGTTGCAAAGCCGGATAACGGTGTAGGAGCCTCCCATACCTTTAAGATTGAGAATGAGAGCCAGATGAAGCAGTTCTTTGAGGTGAAGTGGCCGGATACTCAGTATATCATGGAGGAGTTTGTAAATGGAGAAGTGAATTCCTATGATGCCATTATCGGTGCGGATGGAGAACCGATGTTTGAGACCGGAAATGTGACTCCAATGTCGATCATGGATATTGTCAATTATTCGGATAACTCTATCTTTTATATTCTGAAGAATCTGCCGGAGGATACCCGTGCGGCAGGCCGTGCAACGGTAAAGAGCTTCGGCGTAAGGAACCGTTTTGTTCATTTTGAATTTTTCCGTCTTCTGAAAGACCAGAACGGACTGGGCAAAAAAGGAGATTTGGTCGCATTGGAAGTGAATATGCGCCCAAGCGGCGGTGTAACACCGGATATGATCGATTTTGCTCACAGTACGGATGTATATAAAATATGGGCCGATATGATAGCCTTCGGCCGTTCTACCATGCCTGTCGGTAAGCACGCTTACTGCGCATTTGCAGGCCGCCGTGATGGAAAAGACTTCACAATGAGCCATGCGGATATTATCAAAAAATATGGTGCGCAGATTAAGATGGCAGAACGTATTCCTGATGTGCTTTCCGGTGCAATGGGAAATCAGATGTATGTGGCGGTATTTCCCTCCCAGAAAGAAATGGATGCGTTCTATAACGATATTTTGGAGTGTAAGGATACGGAAGCGTAGGTATACGGTCTTTTCCCCTGCTCAAAAAGCAGGGGATTCTGTTTTTATGCTTCAAATTCCGCCTGCAGGGCCTGATACATCACTTCATACGGCGCTTCCGTATCTGTCCAGAGAGTAAAATTCAGTGCAGCCTGATTGACCAGCATTCCCAGTCCATTGATCGTTTTGGCTCCGCGGGCGGCTGCCTCCTTAAGGAACGGCGTTTCCGGCGGATTGAAAACAACGTCGCTGGCAACCATATCCGGCCTGATGCCGGTGTAATCCAGATCCGGCCTGCCGGTTACATCCGGTGCAAGACCGATATTTGTCGCCTGGATCAGGAGCTGTGTATCCCCGGGTATTCTGAAATTGGGGGTCCAGGAAAGATACGCTGCGTCAGCGGAGGTTTTTTCCTGAATGAGAGCTGCCAGCTCCCGGCCTCTTGCTTCAGAACGGTTTACAACGGTAATATGGGAAGCTCCTGCCAATGCGCATTCCACGGCAATTGCTCTTGCAGCGCCGCCGGCTCCCAGAATGGTGATGTTCTTGCCCTTTGGAGAGGCGTGATTGTCCATAAGAGCTTTTAAAAAGCCCTTTCCATCCGTATTTTCACCGAAAAGCCGACCCTCTCTTTGAATCACTGTGTTGACAGCCCCAATGATAGAGGCAGCGCTGGACAGCTCATCCAGATAGGGCAGGACTTTGACTTTGTGCGGCATGGTCAGGTTGATGCCTTTCATGTGCAGGGCCCTGACAGCATCCATAGCCTGCTTAAGCTCTCCATCACGGATACGAATGGTGAGATAGCGGTAGTTCAGGCCGGCAGCCTGAAAGCCTGCTTCTTCTACGGCTCCGGTTGGATTGTCGTCTACAGGGTCCCCGAAGACTCCGGTCAGTTCTGCACGGTAATTTTTGCTCATAGATATCCTCCTTTATAAACATACCCCCGGCGATGCCGGAGGCTTTTGCGATACATAAGGTTTACAGATTCGTCTTAGACAGGGCAGCCTCATCCGCAACAATGATAACATTCGGATGAAACTGAAGAATGGAGCCGGGAACCCTGGGAGTGACAGGGCCGTTAATCACCTGATTCAGGATGTCGGCTTTATCTTCTCCGCTGACGATTACCAATACGGCTTTTGTACGCATGATCGTGCCGATTCCCATGGTGTATGCCTGACGGGGCACGTCGGCTTCGCTTGCGAAGAAGCGTTTGTTTGCCTGAATCGTAATTTCTTCCAGGTCCACGCACTGGGTCTCATCGGCAAAGCTGTCTGCAGGCTCATTAAAGCCGATGTGTCCATCATGGCCGAGACCGAGAAGCTGTAAGTCGGCAGGCCCCACGCGATGCAGAATGTCGTTGTATGAGGAGCAGGCTGTTTCGCTGTCCGGTTCCGTACCATCCGGCACATAGGTATTTTTTATGGGAATGTTGACCCTGGAGAAAAGATGCTTATTCATGAAATAACGGTAGCTCTGATCATTGGAAGCATCCAGTCCTTTGTATTCGTCGAGGTTGACGGTCGTAACCTGAGAAAAATCCAAATCCCCGTTTTCATACATGGAAACAAGGGTTTCATAGGTGCCGACGGGGGTAGAACCGGTGGCAAGACCAAGAACACAGTTGGGCTTGGTGATTACCTGGGCAGCGATGATATTTGCCGCCTTACGGCTGAGTTCCTGATAATTTTTTACTTTGTACACTTTCATAATTTATTTCCTCTCCTTTATGTAAATATTTGTATCACCGATAATTTGGGGCTTTCCGGTATCTACCGTTCACGTTCCGACAGTGCTTTGATAGATGAGGCATATTCCGAGGGAGTCATGCCGGCAATCTTCTTAAACTGCCTGGAAAAGTAGTGAATGGAAGAATATCCAAGAAAGTCGGAAATCTGTGTAAAATTCATTTGGTTTTCGCGGATCATCTGTTTGGCAAATTCGATTTTCATACGGGAGAAAAATTCTATGACTCCACAGTGATGCTGTTCACGAAAAAGCTTCTGGAGCTGGGAGCGACCGATCAGGTTATCGTGACAGATGTTTTCGATGGAGACATATTCCCGGATATGTTCTTCCAGATAAAAAATAATTTTGTTATAAGTCGCAGAATTATGCTGAAGGTTTACATATTTTTCGATTGGCAGAGAAAGCTGCGGAACCGTATGCCTGCGTATCATACTGATCAGTATCTGTTCCAGATAAATCCGTATCAGTTGTTGGGAACCAAACAGACTGTCGGTACGCTTTTCCATTTTTTCCAGATAAGGATCATCCAGAGGACTGGAAATGCAGCGTCTTGCTTCTGCAATCAGCATTCCGATTAAATTACGCTCCGCATCGGAGACCTTAAGCGTTTTGTTTTCAAAAAAACTCATGCAGGGTGAATTGCATTCAAAGGATACCACTACGATATTTGGGGCGTTTTTGCCTGTGGCAGTCAGAGAATGAAATTCGTCCGGCTTATGAAAGATAACCTGGCCGCGGTTCAGAATGTGGGAACCGTCGTCCGTACGGACCTCGGCTTCTCCTTTGTCCACACATTGAAATTCCCAGAAGTTGTGACGCTCGCCATCAAAACGAAAATCATTTCGATATTCAAAATAATGCACGGTATATATTCTCTCTATATGGATATCTTCTTCCAGATAAATGCTTTCATACGCCATTTTCATGTCCTCCGCGAAGCCCGTATGTCTGTGAATCTTCATTATTATATCTCAAATAATTGAAAAAAACCAGAGATTCAGAGGGAAATATACAAAAACTTGTGGTCAATTGTACATTTCTTTGTGTAAATAGATAAAAAAAAGCCACGATTGTGCAAGGGAATACGGGTGAGAAATAGGTATACTGTTTGCAGGGCACAGAGCCCTGCATTGTGTGGACGAGATGTTTGTATAAAAAGGAGGAAAACCGCAATGGCAAAAACGAAAGGACGTGTCACCCTTCCAAGTGAGTCGAATTTTCTGCATGAAACCAGAGAAATGCTGGAACGTTGGGGTGCAGACGCTTTGCGTGACAGTGATGGAACGAAATTAGATGACGACATCAAAGCATTGGATGCAAAAATCTATACGACTTATTTTGTGGCAAGGGGGCATAATGAGTTTGCCCGGAATCATATGGAAGAGTGCCAGCAGCTCTATTTGATGTCTGGACATTGCACGGCCCCTGATACGCAGCTTTCGATTTCTTTTATGGAGGGATATTATCAGGAACAGGTAATTCCTGACTATCATCATGATCCGAAGAAATGGTGGGAGGTTATGGACCGGACCACGCAGCGGGCTGTTCCGACGGATGTATGGGAAGTGGATAGGGAGAAACACCAGGTTCTGATTATGCAGGCAGAGCCTTTTCATGAATATACGGTATCATTTTTGGTGTACGCCATTTGGGACCCAACACAGATGTACAATCATATTACCAACGACTGGGGAGATAAACCGCATGAGATTCCCTTTGATGTACGTCATGAGATGTCCGGCAATTTTGCAAGGGAATATCTGGTGCGGTGGCTGAAGGAAAATCCTTCTACGGATGTTGTGCGTTTTACGACGTTTTTCTATCATTTTACCCTGGTATTTAATCATCATGCAAAAGAAAAGTTTGTGGACTGGTTCGGATATGGGGCGACTGTATCCGTAAAGGCCCTGGAGGAATTTGAAAAAGAATATGGTTATGCCCTCCGTCCGGAGGATATTGTGGACAACGGATACTACAATTCCACCTTCCGGGTTCCCACAAGGCAGTACCTTGACTATATGGATTTTATCCAGAGATTTGTGGCAAAAAAGGCCAGGGAGCTGGTGGACATCGTTCATGAGGCAGGCCGCGAGGCGATGATGTTTCTGGGCGACAACTGGATCGGTACGGAGCCCTACGGGAAATATTTCGGGGAAATCGGGCTGGATGCAGTTGTGGGAAGCGTCGGGGGCGGCGTAAGCCTTCGGCTGATCTCGGAAATCCCGCATGTGAAATATACGGAAGGGCGGTTTTTGCCGTACTTTTTTCCGGATACTTTTTATGAAGGAAATGATCCGGTACCTGAGGCAATGCGAAACTGGATAACAGCAAGGCGCGCCATTATGCGCAAACCGGTAGACCGTATCGGTTATGGCGGGTATTTAAGCCTGGCATATAAATTCCCTGCATTTGTGGATTACATAGAAAAGGTGACAGATGAATTCCGTCTGATCTATGATAATATCAAAAATATCCGGCCGTACAATGGTCTGAAGGTGGCTGTGCTGAATTCCTGGGGACGCCTGCGCTCCTGGCAGGCATATATGGTTGCCCATGAACTGCGGTATAAGCAATGCTATTCCTACATGGGGATTATGGAGGCGTTGAGCGGTGCGGCTGTAGATGTGACCTTTTTGAGCTTCCGGGAGGTGAAGGAACACGGAATCCCCAAGGATGTGGATGTGCTTATCAATGCAGGAGATGCCATGACTGCCTTTTCAGGCGGGGAAGAGTGGGCGGACCCTGCTCTGACGGCAAAAATCCGTCAGTGGGTTTATCACGGCGGCGGCTTTTTGGGTGTGGGTGAGCCGAGTGCCTGCCATGCAGGGGGACGCTTTTTTCAGCTTGCAGATGTACTGGGAGTTGACAAAGAGCTGGGCTTTACCTTGTCTGCAGATAAATATTTTACGGATGTGCAGGAGGGGCATTTTATTTCAAAGGATCGTACGGGGGCGTATGATTTCGGTGAGAGCATGAAGAATGTCTATGCATTGGAGGAGGATACGGAAATCATAGAGTATTCCAACGGGGAGATACATGTGTCTGCGCACAGATACGGCAGAGGCTGCGGTGTGTATCTGGCCGGACTGCCTTACAGCTTTGAAAACACAAGGCTGCTTCTGCGTGCGCTCTATTATGCGTCAGGAAAACAGGAAGAGCTTTATAAATGGTTTGCCGGGAATCCAAACTGTGAGGTCCACGCATATCCGGAAGCAGGAAAATATGCGGTTTTAAATAATACGTCAGACATGCAGAAAACCATAGTCTATGATGGAGAGGGAAGAAAAGAAGAATATTCCCTTAAGCCGGGTGAAATTGTCTGGAAGGACATCCTGAGATAATTGCGGCTTTAAGACGGACTTTTTATACAAAACAAATGAACGATTGTGTAAATACTAATTGTGCAAAAATGCTAAAATTAGATTTACAAGAGCGGGAATTGAGTGAAAAATTGACAAAGCTCGTATGAAAAAGCTCAATTCGCTATAATCCTAAGGAGGTAGAATGAAATGGGAATGAAAAGGAAAGTTCTTAGTGCAATGCTGTGTGCGGCAATGCTGGGAACGGTGATTGCTCCGGCAGCTACCGTACAGGCAGCAGACGATACCCTGGTTTACTGGTCCATGTGGGAGTCTACAGAACCTCAGGGACAGGCGATTCAGGAAGCAGTTGATGCTTATATGGAAGAGACCGGTGTGAAGGTTGATCTTCAGTTCAAGGGACGTACCGGCAACCGTGAAGCACTTCAGCCTGCACTGGATGGCGGAACACAGATCGATATGTTTGATGAGGATATCGACCGCGTAAACGGCATGTATGCAAAATATCTTCTGGATCTGGAAGACCTTGCAGCAGAATCCGATTATGAAGCAACTGCAAACGCAGGCCTTATGGCAGCCTGCAGGGAAGCCGGCGGCGGCACATTGAAGACCATTCCGTATCAGCCGAATGTATTTGGATTTTTCTATAACAAAGATTTGTTTGAGCAGGCCGGAATCGAAGCAGAGCCTGCAACATGGGAAGAATTCCTGGATGTATGCGGGAAATTAAAAGATGCGGGCATCACTCCGATGACTATGGATGATGCATATGCAACCTGTGTGATCGGTTATCATCTTGCAAGACTGGTAGGGGAAGAAAAGGTAGTTGAAATCGTTACAGATGGTTTATGGGATGATCCGGCTGTCCTTCAGATGGCTCAGGATATTGAAGAACTGGCTTCCAACGGATACTATTCCGAAATGGTTGGCTCCAATGTTTGGCCGGCAGGTCAGAACACAGAGCTGGCTCTTGGAACAGCAGCAATGTATCTGAACGGTTCCTGGCTTCCGAATGAAGTAAAGGATATGGCCGGCCCGGACTTTAACTGGGGCTGCTTCGCATATCCGGAACTGGAAAACGGAGCAAACGGCACAGAAACAAACAACTTTGGCGCACAGGCGTTTGGTATCAACAAAGATTCCAAAATGTCCAAAGAAGCATTTGATCTGATTACATATATCACCAAGGGTGAATATGACCAGAAGCTGGCTGAAATGTCTGTTGGTATTCCGTCTGACACCACAAATACAGAGTGGCCGGAAATGGTTGCCTGCGCAAAACCGGTCATCGAAAACAGCACTGCCCGCTTCACATGGGCATGCGGCGTTGAGACAAACGTTGATATTACTCCGGTTATCAAAGAAAATTTCATTAAATTAATGGCTGGTTCTCTGACGGCTGATGAATTTGTATCTGCTATGCAGAAGGCTGCGAAATAAGGATTCAATAACTATAGATGGTGGCATCGTATTTACGCTGCCGCCATCTTTTCTTATCCCGGGAGTTCCGGCATGGATTTTTATCCGGGATTTACGGGAACTCGATAGAGGAGGGGATCAGCTTGAAAAAAAATAAGACGATGATCGTCGTATTCCTGACACCAGCGGTTATCCTGTTTTTGGGTATCTTTTTATATCCCATCGTCAAGACCATTCTTATGAGCTTTTTTAAAATTGACGGTGTTACGGATCCGATGAGTCTGTGGACGTTCAGTGGTATTGACAATTACATGAAGCTTTTGAATACCAGTCTGTTTCGGACTGCATTTTACAACTTGTTCCGTATCTGGCTGTTGGGCGGCATCATTGTTATGGCTTTGTCGCTGCTGTTTGCAGTGATTCTGACCAGCGGAATTCGTTTTAAGAAATTTTTCCGTGCAGTGATTTACATGCCCAATATTGTCAGTGCCGTTGCATTGGCTACGATGTGGCTGCAGTATGTGTACAGCCCGCGTTTTGGTCTGATCAGGAGCTTTTTTGAGTTTTTGCATATGGAAGAGCTTGCGAAGGTGCAGCTTCTGGATAATGAGCACAAATTTATGGCATTGCTTCTGGCATATTGCTTTGGTATGGTAGGATATCACATGCTGATATGGCTAAGCGGCATTGAGCGTATCAGTCCGGAATATTATGAGGCGGCTACGATAGATGGGGCGAATAAGATCGCACAGTTCCGCTATATGACGCTTCCGCTTCTGAAGGGTGTATTTAAGACGAACATTACCATGTGGTCCGTAAGCTCCGTAGGATTTTTTGTATGGTCGCAGCTATTTTCTACGGTTACGGCGGATACACAGACCATTACGCCGTATGTGTACATGTATATGCAGATATTCGGCGGAGGAAATACAGTTACAGAACGAAACTCAGGCCTTGGTGCTGCAATCGGTGTACTTTTGAGCATATGCGTGGTACTTGTCTTTACCATATGCAACAGGCTGCTCAAAGATGATGACTTGGAATTTTAGGAGGTGAGCGCTATGGCAAAAGAAAAGAGAGTGCGTCATAGGATGAACTGGAAAAAGGAAATGCGGCTGCTTCCGGGATATCTGATCCTGATCATATGGGTAGCCTTTACAATCATACTTCTTGGCTGGGTGCTTGGAGCCAGCTTTTCTACAACAGCAGAAATTTTTCAGGGCAAGGCACTGAAATTCGAGAGCGGCCTTCATTTTGAAAACTATGCGAAGGCGTGGAATGGTTCCGGTGTAGCAGGATTCTTCGGCAATTCCCTGCTGTATTCCATTGTATCCTGTACGGCTTTGGTGGTTATATGCGCACCTGCGGCCTATGTGCTGTCTCGTTTTGAATTCATTGCAAATAAGGTGATTCAGACAAGCTTTGTTTCTGCAATGGGTGTGCCGGCTATCATGGTCGTGCTGCCCTTGTTCAGCTTTATTTCCGGTATGGGGATTCTGAATAATGTGGTAGCTGCCAGAGGGATACTGATCGTTCTGTATGTGGGAATCAACGTGCCCTATACGACGATTTTCCTTCTGACCTTCTTCAGTAATATTTCGAGGACTTATGAGGAGGCAGCGGCAATCGATGGATGTCCGCCTATGCGTACCTTCTGGAAGATCATGCTTCCTATGGCACAGTCGGGTATTGTGACGGTGACCATCTTTAATTTTATTAATATATGGAATGAATACTTCCTGTCCCTGATTTTTGCAAATTCCGACAAATTAAAACCAGTTGCGCCAGGTCTGTATTCTATGATAAACTCTATGAAATATACTGGTGACTGGGCCGGTATGTTTGCGGCAGTTATCATCGTGTTCCTGCCAACCTTTATTCTCTACATTTTTCTGTCTGAGAAGATCATCGGCGGCGTTACCGGTGGTATTAAGGGTTAAGTTGAAATGAGGTACCTAAAGCCGGGTACCTCTTGATGTCTAATAAAAAAGAAGGGAATGGTTAACATGAAAAAACCGGTACTGGTAGTTATGGCAGCAGGAATGGGAAGCCGTTACGGCGGCTTGAAACAGATTGATCCCATTGATGAGGAGGGGCACATCATTATGGATTTTTCTATCTATGATGCGGTAAGGGCCGGATTTGAGAAGGTTGTGTTCATCATCAAGAAGGAAAATGAAGCCGATTTCCGGAATGCAATCGGGGATCGCCTGAGCAGGCAGATAGAAGTGGTATATGTGTTTCAGGATATTTATAATCTTCCCGAGGGTTACCGGGTGCCTGAAGGCCGGATGAAACCGTGGGGAACCGGACATGCGGTATTGAGCTGTATTGACGAGATCGATGGACCGTTTGCCGTGATCAATGCGGATGACTATTACGGAAGACATGCGTTCCGGATGGCATATGATTTTCTTTCCGGAACGGAAGACCGGGAGGGCGTCTATCAATATATGATGGTCGGCTATAAGCTGGAAAATACGCTGACTGATAACGGCCATGTGGCACGGGGGGTCTGTGTGACGGACGAGGAGGGTCATTTGGCTGAGATCATTGAGCGTACACATATTGAGAAAAAGGAGGGAGGCGCCGCTTATACGGAAGATGACGGCGCTACCTGGGTGACGATTCCGGAGGGAAGCACCGTTTCTATGAATATGTGGGGATTTTCTGCAAGCATCCTGAAGGAGCTAAAGGAAAGATTTACAAAATTCCTTGATGAGAATATAGAAAAGAATCCGCTGAAATGTGAGTATTTCCTGCCTTTTGTTGTGGATGAGCTTCTGAATGAGAAGAAAGCGACAGTAAAGGTGCTGAAATCTATGGATAAATGGTATGGAGTGACTTATAAGGAAGATAAGCCGGTCGTTATGGCTGCCATTCAGGGCCTGAAGGATCAGGGACTGTATCCGCAGAAATTATGGGAGGAAGCATAAGTGGAAATTAATGGAATCGTGAAAGAAGTTATTTCACAGTTTGCATTTCCTGGAACGATAAAAGAATGTATTCCATATGGAAGCGGACATATCAACGATACATTTTGTCTGACATTTCTGACGGAGAAAGGAGAAAAACGTTATATTCTGCAGAGAATGAATAAAAATATTTTTACGAGGCCGGTAGAGCTTATGCAGAATGTAAGCGGTGTAACCTCCTGGCTGAAAAAGAAAATTCTCGAAAACGGAGGCGATCTGGAAAGGGAAACCCTGAATCTGCTGAATGACCTGACAGGCAAATCCTATTATGTCGATTCTGAGGGGGACTATTGGAGAGTCTACATTTTTATAGAGAATGCCACTTGCTTTGATCTGGTGGAAAATGCGGATGATTTTTATCAGAGTGCGGTTGCATTCGGGCATTTCCAGAGACTTTTGGCAGATTATCCGGCACACACGCTTTATGAAACCATCGAGAATTTCCATAATACGGTGGAGCGTTTCCGGAAATTCCAGGCAGCTTTGGAAGCGGACGTTTGTGGCCGTGCGGCAGATGTGCAGGAAGAAATCCGGTTTGTGCTGGAGCGGGAGAAGCTGGCGCACACGCTCTGTGATCTGCAGGACAGCGGAGAGCTTCCTCTTCGGGTTACTCATAATGATACGAAGCTGAACAATATCATGATTGATAATGAAACCGGCAAAGCAATCTGTGTTATTGATCTGGATACGGTTATGCCGGGGCTGTCTGTCAATGATTTTGGGGATTCCATACGTTTTGGCGCCAGTACGGCAGCGGAGGATGAGAAGGATTTAGATAAGGTTTCCTGTGACCTCCATCTGTATGAGAGTTATGTCAAAGGATTTATCGAAGGCTGTGCAGGCGCACTTACAGAAAAGGAATTGGATCTGCTTCCTATGGGCGCTGTTCTGATGACCTTTGAATGCGGAGTCCGTTTTTTGACGGATTATCTGGAGGGGGACCAGTATTTTAAGGTTCACAGAGAGGGACATAATCTGGACCGGTGCAGGACACAGTTTAAGCTGGTGAAGGATATGGAAGAGAAGCTTCCTCTGATGAAAGCTATTGTAGAAAAATATAAATAGTGCTAAAATAAATGTGTAGTGTGTAAAAGAGCAGAGTATTAGATTAGGAGGAAACTATCATGGCAATTTTGGTAACAGGTGGGGCTGGTTATATTGGGAGCCATACCGTTGTAGAGCTGCAGAATGCGGGCTATGATGTAGTGGTATTGGACAATCTGAGTAATTCCAGTGAGAAATCCCTGGAGCGTGTGGAAAAGATTACGGGAAAGCCTGTGAAATTCTACAAAGCGGATATTCTGGACAGGGATGCGTTGAATGAAGTTTTTGAAAAAGAAGAAATTGATTCCTGTATTCATTTTGCCGGATTGAAGGCAGTTGGTGAATCTGTGGTGAAGCCATGGGAATATTATGAGAATAATATTGCAGGAACCCTGACGCTTGTGGATGTAATGAGAAAGCACGGTATAAAAAATATTATTTTCTCTTCCTCTGCAACGGTTTATGGTGATCCTGCGATCATTCCGATAACAGAAGAGTGCCCTAAGGGACAGTGTACCAATCCTTACGGCTGGACAAAGTCCATGCTGGAGCAGATTCTGTCAGACATTCAGAAGGCAGATCCGGAATGGAATGTAGTACTTCTTCGTTACTTTAATCCAATTGGTGCACATAAGAGCGGAACCATAGGTGAGAATCCGAACGGTATTCCGAATAATCTGATGCCGTACATTACACAGGTAGCTGTAGGCAAGCTGAAGGAGCTGGGCGTATTCGGAAATGATTATGATACACCGGATGGAACTGGCGTAAGAGATTATATTCACGTAGTAGATCTTGCAAAGGGCCATGTGAAAGCCCTGAAGAAAATTGAAGATAATTCCGGTTTAAGCATTTACAACCTGGGAACCGGAAAAGGTTACAGCGTTCTGGATATTGTGAAGAATTTTGAAGCTGCTACCGGAGTGAAGATTCCGTATGTGATTAAGGAGCGCCGT
Organism: uncultured Blautia sp.; assembly: GCA_900551075.1. Classification (GTDB taxonomy): domain Bacteria; phylum Bacillota; class Clostridia; order Lachnospirales; family Lachnospiraceae; genus Blautia_A. The sequence continues at coordinate 17,652 of URVB01000036.1, forward strand.
CCGGGCGATATTGCAACCTGTTATTCCGATGCATCCAAGGCAGAGAGAGAGCTTGGCTGGACTGCGGAATATGGAATTAAAGAGATGTGTGGGGATTCCTGGAATTGGCAGTCCCACAATCCGAATGGATATGAGGAATAAAAAGTAGAATCAAAAGTGAAGGCCCCTGTCTTATGCGTCGAGGGCCTTCATTCTTTATGTACGCCCACAGGGCGGTGCTATTTATATTTTTTCTGTTTTTCGAAGGTTGGTTCGCAGGTCAGATCAATGCCGAGCTTTCGTAGTTCCCAGATATCTACCGAAGAAATCATAACGGTAGTATGTGCCTGACAACCCTTCAGCCTGCGGAGCTGTTCCAGAGCCAGACGTGCCTCAGGATTGCTGGCGGCACTGACAGACAGGGCAATGAGAGTTTCATCCGTGTGAAGGCGTGGATTTTTGCTTCCAAGATATTTGGTTTTTAATTCCTGGATAGGACGGATGGCATCCGGAGAAATCACATGATGCTTATGATTAATTCCGGCCAGCTCTTTTAAGGCGTTCAGAAGCAGTGCCGAGGAAGCGCCCAGAAGGTCAGAGGTTTTTCCGTATACGATATTTCCGTCGGGAAGCTCCAGTGCAGCAGCCGGTGCGCCGGTTTTTTCCTCGATTTGCAGACTGGCTGGAACAACTTTGCGGTCTTCTATGGATGCATGGGCCTGTTTCAGGAGCAGTTCAATCTTGTAAGCCTCCTCTTCCTTGCCGGTTCCGGAAGCCAGTGCAGCCATACTTTTATAGTAACGGCGGATGATTTCCTGGCGGGAGGCCTCCCTGCAGGCTTCGTCATCTATGATGCAGTTTCCGGCCATATTGACGCCCATATCTGTGGGGGATTTGTAAGGGCATTTGCCGATGATCTTTTCGAACATTGCCTGAAGTACCGGAAAAATTTCCACGTCACGGTTGTAGTTGACTGTGGTGATGCCGTATGCTTCCAGATGAAAGGGGTCGATCATATTGACATCATTCAGGTCGGCAGTGGCAGCTTCATAGGCAAGATTTACCGGATGCTTCAGAGGAATATTCCAGATGGGGAATGTTTCAAATTTTGCGTATCCGGCACTGATGCCGCGTTTGTATTCATGGTAAAGCTGGGAGAGGCAGGTTGCCATTTTTCCGCTTCCGGGTCCCGGCGCTGTGATGACTACCAGAGGCCGGGTGGTTTCGATGTACTCATTTTTGCCGTAGCCCTCGTCGCTGACGATCAGTGAGGTGTTGCTGGGGTATCCCGGAATCGTATAGTGGATATAGACCGGAATTCCCATTTTTTCCAATCTGTTTTTGAATAAATCCGCGCTTTCCTGGCCTGCATAACGGGTAATGCATACACTGCCTACATAGAGTCCTCTTTCTTTGAATTCTTCAATCAGACGAAGCACATCCACATCATAAGTAATGCCCAGATCTCCGCGCACTTTATTTTTGTCGATGTCAGCCGCACTGATGACAATGACGATTTCTGCCTGGTCGCTGAGCTGCATCAGCATGCGCAGCTTACTGTCGGGCTCAAAACCGGGAAGGACTCTGGAGGCATGATAATCATCAAATAATTTACCGCCGAATTCCAGATAAAGCTTGTTGTCAAATTGGCTGATACGCTCACGGATGTGCTCAGACTGCATCGTAAGGTATTTTTCGTTGTCAAATCCTATCTTCATTTGTCGTTTTCCTTTCCCATCACACTTACGTAACTATTTGTATCCTCATAGTTACCATATCATTTCCTTAGTATACTACAAAACAGAATATTTGTGGTAATAATTTTTTGAAATTTCGGGACTCATGTATGACAATATTGGGGGAAATTTCACAGGAAATTCATAACTCCCGGTTGATTTATCCTGTAAATCTCTTTATAATAAATAAGATAACAAGAGGAGGAACAAAATGGATAATCATATGGACAATAAACCGAATGGAAATCGTCCTGATAAAAACAATCCCGGAAATCAGGGACCAAATAAAAATCATCAGTCAATTCTGGCGTTTCTGATCTGTCTTCTGGTCACATTGGTATGCCTGAGCCTGTTTACCAATATGCTCAAAGACAATTCAAGTGAGATTACCTACGACAAATTTATTGACATGGTAGAAAAGGATCAGGTCAAAGAGGTGACGCTTCAGTCCGGAACCCTGACAATTGTGCCGAAGACACAGCTATCCCCATATCAGGAATTGAAATATTATACGAATCAGATGGAGGATGAGGCGGCACTTACCAAGCGTCTGGAAGGTAAGGATATTATATTCAGCGCTGAGCCTCCGGATGCTATGGGAGAGTTTCTCTCCATGATGCTGAGCGTACTGCTTCCGACAGTCCTGCTGTTTGCAATGCTGATGTTTTTCATGCGCCGTATGAATAAGGGCGGCGGAGTGATGGGTGTGGGAAAGAGCCGCGCCAAGGCTTACATTCAAAAGGAAACGGGAATTACCTTCAAGGATGTGGCCGGCCAGGATGAGGCGAAGGAATCGCTGCAGGAGGTGGTGGATTTTCTTCACAATCCGGGCAAATATACCACCATTGGGGCAAAGCTTCCGAAGGGAGCATTGCTGGTAGGACCTCCGGGAACCGGCAAAACACTGCTTGCCAAGGCTGTGGCCGGAGAAGCGCATGTTCCGTTTTTCTCTCTGTCCGGTTCTGAATTTGTGGAAATGTTCGTGGGTGTAGGCGCTTCCCGCGTGCGGGACCTGTTTGAAGAAGCGAAGAAGAATGCACCGTGTATTGTATTTATTGATGAGATTGATGCAATCGGCAAGAGCCGGGATTCTCATTACGGCGGAGGAAACGATGAGAGAGAACAGACCTTGAATCAGCTTCTTGCAGAAATGGATGGCTTTGATACTTCAAAGGGGCTTTTGATCCTTGCTGCGACGAACCGTCCGGAGGTATTGGACCCCGCACTGCTGCGTCCGGGCCGCTTTGACCGCCGTGTCATTGTGGACCGTCCGGATCTGAAGGGACGTGTGGATATTCTGAAGGTACATGCGAAGGATGTGCTTCTGGATGAGACCGTAGATTTTGATGCCATAGCACTTGCAACCTCAGGGGCCGTCGGGTCTGACCTTGCCAATATGATCAATGAGGCTGCGATTCTGGCGGTTAAGAGCGGAAGAAGAGCTGTTTCCCAGAAGGATCTTCTGGAATCTGTGGAAGTCGTGCTGGTAGGCAAAGAGAAAAAAGACCGTATCTTAAGTGAGCAGGAGCGGCGCATTGTGTCCTATCATGAGGTCGGCCATGCTTTGGTCAGCGCACTGCAGAAGGATGCGGAGCCTGTACAGAAGATTACCATTGTACCGCGTACTATGGGTGCTCTTGGTTATGTGATGCATGTGCCTGAGGAGGAGAAATTCCTGAATACACAGAAGGAATTGGAGGCAATGCTGGTCGGATATCTCGGAGGCCGTGCCGCAGAGGAGATAGTATTTGACACAGTGACAACCGGAGCTGCCAATGATATTGAGCAGGCGACCAAGGTAGCCAGAGCAATGATCACGCAGTATGGTATGTCTCAGAAATTTGGTCTCATGGGGCTTGCAACCCAGGAAAACCAGTATCTGAGCGGCAGAGTGGTATTAAATTGCGGCGATGATACGGCTACGGAGGTAGACCATGAGGTGATGCAGCTTCTGCATGTTTCCTATGAAGAAGCAAAGAGACTTCTGAATGGACATAGACAGGCTATGGATAAGATTGCAGAGTATTTGATCAGAAAAGAGACGATTACAGGTAAGGAATTTATGAAGATTTTCCGTGCTGTGGAAAAGGGCGTTGAGATTCCGGAGAACCTGGAGGAGCTGGAGCCGGAGACTCCGGAAGATAAAAAGTCAGAGGAACCGGAAAGCTGCTGAAATAAAATCCGCCCCGGATTGTGTGCTTTGTTTTACGGAAACTTATAGTTTTGTGAAGCAATACAGGCATCCGGGGTTTTTTGTATCATAGGGCAGTACTCCATACTGTTCTATATTCAGTCAGGATTCTTTATTATATAAAAAAGGAGAGGCTTGATGTTTCTAATCGAAGAAGAATTAAAAAAACTTCCTGCTAAGCCGGGAGTCTATATCATGCACGGCGAAAACGACGAGATTATCTATGTGGGAAAAGCGGTCAGCCTGAAGAACCGTGTCCGTCAGTATTTTCAGAGCAGCAGGAATAAAGGTGTGAAGATTGAGCAGATGGTCACGCATATCTCCAGATTTGAATACATTATCACGGATTCGGAGCTGGAAGCGCTTGTCCTGGAATGTAATCTGATCAAGGAACACCGTCCGAAATACAATACAATGCTGAAGGATGATAAAAGCTATCCATTTATTAAGGTAACTGTGCAGGAGGCCTATCCTCGGGTTTTGTTTGCAAGAAGGATGAAGAAGGATAAAAGCCGTTATTTCGGCCCCTATACCAGTGCAGGTGCAGTGAAGGATGTTATTGAACTGGTGAGAAAGCTCTATCAGGTACGTTCCTGTAACCGGCCGCTGCCAAGGGACTGCGGGAAGGACCGTCCGTGCCTGTATCATCATATGAAGCAGTGCATGGCCCCGTGTCAGGGAAATATCAGCCAGGAGGACTATAAGAAAAATATCCGGAAGGTCATACGTTTCCTGAACGGTGATTTTCAGGAGACCATTGATAATCTGACAGAAAAAATGGAGAAGGCCTCCGAAGAACTGAGGTTTGAGGATGCGGCCCAATACCGGGATTTAATCCAGAGCATCCACAAGATTGGAGAGCGTCAGAAGATTACGGGCTATGGACAGGAGGATAAGGATATTATTGCGGTTGCCATGGATGAAAGTATGGATTTGAGGGAGCAGGATGCGGTTGTTCAGGTATTCTTTATGCGTGATGGCAAGTTGATCGGAAGGGATCATTTTTACCTGCGTGTGGCCAGGGGCGATAAGGCAGAACAGGTGTTATCCAGCTTTCTGAAACAGTTTTATGCAGGAACTCCATTTATTCCAAAGGAGGTTATGCTGCAGACGGAGATTGAGGACGCAGAGATCATTGAGGAGTGGCTTTCTTCCAGAAGGAAACAGAAGGTGTACATCCGCGTGCCCAAAAAAGGGACCAAAGAGAAGCTGGTGGAGCTGGCGAAGGAAAATGCCCGTATGGTATTGAGCAAAGACAGAGAGCGTATCAAGCGGGAGGAGGGTAGGACGATCGGTGCTGTGCACGAGGTCGAGAAATGGCTTGGGATTTCCGGTATTGTGCGTATGGAGGCTTTTGATATTTCCAATATCAGCGGCTTTGAGTCTGTAGGCTCTATGGTAGTATATGAAAAAGGAAAACCCAAAAAAAGTGACTACCGTAAATTTAAGATAAAATGGGTACAGGGACCCAATGATTATGCCAGTATGGAGGAGGTGCTTACCCGACGTTTTACCCATGAGAGTAATGGTGAATTTGACAGTTTCGCGAAAATACCGGATCTCTTGCTTATGGATGGCGGCAGGGGACAGGTGAATATTGCCCTTAGTGTTCTGGAAAAGCTGGGGCTTAGTATTCCGGTTTGCGGTATGGTGAAGGATGATCATCACCGTACGAGAGGCTTATATTTTAACAATACCGAAATTCCAATTGATACAGGAAGCGAGGGCTTTCGGCTGATTACGAGGATTCAGGATGAGGCGCATCGTTTTGCCATTGAATATCATCGCTCCCTGCGCAGCAAGGAGCAGGTACATTCTGTTTTGGATGATATTCCGGGAATTGGAGATACCAGGAGAAAGGCTTTGATGCGGCGCTTCAAATCTCTGGAAAATATTCGCGATGCATCTTTAGAGGAGCTTGCCGATACGGAAGCTATGAATGCAGGAAGCGCCCGGAAGGTATATGAGTTTTTTCACAAAAAGAAAATGGAAGAAAATACGCCGTAAATTGTACCATAGAAATTGCACGGCTTTCGTTGAAGTTTCAGGAGGGATTTGATACAATGATCGTATAAGCAACGAACGCAGATTCGTTCTGGGGAGCCCGTCGTCCGTATGCAGACGAATGCGGCGCATTTTTAAAATTACAATTTTAAAAGGAGATAAACATATGAAAGGTGTACAGCTAACCCAAATGATGCAGGAGCTTGGGCTTACGAATCTGACTCCTGAAATCGACCTGACCGATATGCTTGTCACAACAGCAGAGATCAATCGTCCGGCTTTGCAGTTGACAGGGTATTTGGCGCATTTTGCAAATGAGCGTGTGCAGATTATCGGATATGTAGAATATACGTATTTGATGCAGCTTAGTGATGAAGAGAGGATGTTCAAATATGAGCGGTTTATTTCCAGCAAAATTCCCTGTGTGATATTCAGTACGATGACAAGACCATCCAAGGATATGATTGATTTAGCTCTGAAATATAATGTACCGACATTTGTGTCAGAGAGGAGTACGTCGGCATTTATGGCAGAAATTATCCGCTGGCTGGGCGTACAGCTGGCTCCCTGTATTTCCATTCACGGCGTTCTGGTGGATGTTTACGGCGAGGGTGTTCTCATTACCGGCGAGAGTGGAATTGGCAAAAGCGAGGCGGCATTGGAGCTGATCAAGCGCGGGCACCGTCTCGTCAGCGATGATGTGGTGGAGCTGCGCAAAGTGAGTGATGTGACCTTGGTTGGTTCTGCACCGGATATCACCAGGCATTTTATTGAGCTTCGCGGTATTGGTATCATTGACGTAAAAACTCTGTTTGGCGTGGAGAGCGTGAAGGATACACAGTCTGTTGATCTTGTCATTAAGCTGGAGGAATGGGACAGGGACAAGGAATATGACCGTCTTGGACTGCATGAGGAGTACACGGAATATCTGGGTAATAAGATCGTATGTCATTCTCTTCCGATTCGTCCCGGCAGGAATCTTGCGATCATTGTAGAATCAGCGGCCGTTAACCACAGACAGAAGAAAATGGGTTATAATGCTGCCGAGGAGCTGTACAAGCGTGTACAGGCAAACATCGCGAGAAAACGTGAAAATTGAGTATGATCATCAAAAACAGTAAAATAAAAAACGGAGGGGCTAAAATGAGATATTGTTTTGGTATTGATGTGGGAGGAACGTCGATCAAATGCGGACTGTTTCAGACCGATGGAGTTCTGATTGAAAAATGGGAAATTCCTACAAGAACAGAAAATAAGGGAGAGGCAATACTGCCGGACGTGGCAAAGAGTATTCGTGATAAGATGGAAGAGCGGGAGATCAACACAGGGAATGTGGAAGGCGTTGGTATTGGAATTCCGGGTCCCATAAATGAAAACGGCGAGGCTGCCTGCGCGGTAAATCTTTATTGGGGATTCAAGGCAGTTGCCAAAGAGCTCAGCGATTTGACCGGACTTTTGGCAAAGGCAGGCAACGATGCAAACGTAGCGGCTCTTGGGGAGGCATGGAAAGGTGCTGCCGAGGGTGCGAAAAACATGGTTATGGTAACGCTTGGAACCGGTGTCGGCGGCGGTATTATTGTAAATGGCAGGATCGTATCCGGGGCTCACGGTGCGGCCGGTGAAGTCGGCCATGCCAATATGAACCATGCAGAAACAGAAAGCTGCAACTGCGGAAACTGCGGATGTCTGGAACAGGTAGCTTCTGCAACCGGAATTGTACGTGTGGCAAAGAAAGAGCTGGAAGCGTCAGAGGATGAAAGCATGCTCAGAGCTCTGGATAAGGTAACGGCAAAGGATGTATTGGATGCTTACAAAGCAGGAGATGCTGCTGCAGTGCGTATTATGGATAAGGTAGGAGATCAGTTGGGCGGAGCCCTGGCGATCTTTTCCTGTGTAATCGATCCGGAAACCATCGTGGTCGGCGGGGGTGTATCAAAGGCGGGGCAGCCGTTGATTGATTGTATAAGGAAGTATTACAGGAAATATGCCTTTCCTTTGTGCAAAGACACTCCGATCGTACTTGCAAAGCTCGGAAATGATGCGGGAATCTATGGTGCGGCAAGGATGGTATTGCCGGAATAAAAATGCAGTATTAGAAAATGGGATGCTCCTTTCGGGGAACATCCCATTTTGATTTCCGGCAGATTCTTAATAAACTTCCCAATCGGTTTCGGGAATACCGGTCTCACCGGGGTCACCGCCGTTTTGGCCGGGATCACCGTCGGTATCACCGGGATCACCGTCGGTATCACCGGGATCACCGTCGGTATCACCAGGGTCGCCGTCGGTATCACCAGGGTCGCCGTCGGTATCACCAGGGTCGCCGTCGGTATCGCCGGGATTCCCGCCGTTGTTATTCGGGTCAGGTGTCGGGGAAAGCTCCGGCTCCTCGGGAGCTTCCTCATAGGTTTCATCCGGTTCGGCTTCCGGAATATAGAAGTGCTGATCACAGGTTTCTGTCGGCAGATTGCCGATATCAAAGTATTCAGTGATTACGGAACAGCCAGCTCTTGGAAGAAGCCCTGTTTCCTCACAGATACTTGCTTTTTCAACACTTGAAGGCATATCAAAATCTTTGTATTCCATTCCGGAATGTATGCGGGTCATGACCTTTTTCCACAGGGTCTTGTGGAAGTCACGGGCATAATCCGGAAGCTTCTCGTTGTTGTCAAAGCCGGACCATACAGCACAGGTATAATAAGGTGTGTAGCCTACGAACCACAAGTCATTGTATTCTTCAGTGGTACCTGTTTTTCCGGCAACTGCCATATTGTCAAGCTGGCAGGCTGTACCAGTACCGTGTTTTACAACATCCTCCATAGCGCTGGTCAAAAGCCATGCGGTACTTTCTTTGATTACAGAACGTTCGGCAGAGGTTTTTTCAATCAGAACGTTTCCGTTATGGTCCAGAATCTTCGTATAGTAAATCGGTTTGATATAATTGCCGCCGTTTGCAATGGCAGCGTAGGAAGCACAAAGCTCTACGTTTGTAACACCATTGGTAATACCGCCAAGGGCAGTTGCAAGGTTTGCATCACTCCAGATATTTCCGTTAGCATCCTGGTCAGCCTCTGTGCCGTGTGCCAGTGTGGTAAAACCGAAGTTATCCAGGTACTGCAGACCTAAGTCGGGAGTAACTTCTTCGAGACATTTGACAGCTACAACATTGACAGAGTTCTGGATTGCCTGACGGATCGTGGTGGTTCCTCCGTAGGATCTGGTAGAGTTGTTCACCGGAGAACCGTCCGGATAATTGTAAGGTTCATCTTCAAAGGTGGTTGCCAGTGTCATACCCTTTTCGTTCAGGGCAGGAGCATAGGTGGAAACAAGCTTAAAGGTAGAACCGGGCTGCCGTGTGGTATCTGTTGCACGGTTCAGTGTCAGGCTGGCAGTCTTTTCTCCCCGTCCTCCGATGATCGCTTTTACGTATCCGGTATGCTGGTCAATGACACTCATGGAAGACTGCGGCTGAGGTGCGAAGTTGATTCGTTCCGCAACCTCCTTGCTTCCATCGGAAAGAATGGCTGCCTTGTAGCGGTCTACATAAGACTGACCCTCTTCCGGAGAATCAAACAAAAGGTCAAATTCCGGATCTTCATTCTGGAAATAAAGAGTCAGCATTTCCTTGCTGTAGTTTACCTCGTTGCCCTCCGGATCAGTAACAGTCAGAGCATAATCCAAAGCGTACTGAACGGTATCCGGGTAATTTTCGGGATTTGCATACTCTTCATCCAGAATCGCCTGAATATTGGGATCCTGTGTGGTATAAATACTTAAGCCGCCGCTGTACAGCATGTTGCTTGCCTGGGTTTTTGTGTAGCCCTTGATGTTCATCAGATCGTTGATCACCTGGCTGGTCAGCTCGTCCTCGAAATAAGTGTAGATTTTGTTGTTGGTCTGAGAGCTTGCTTCCTGTGCCTGCTGAATTCTTGTGTATACATCATCGTTGAGTGCTTCATCAAATTGCGCCTGGTCGATGTATCCCTGATCCAGCATATGGTCCAGCACTTCTTTTTTACGTTTGGCATTGTCCTTGGGATTCAGGATTGGATTGAATTTACTGGGATTCTGCGTAATTCCTGCCAGAGTAGCACATTCGGAAAGATTCAGATCCCAGACATCCTTATTGAAATACTGGCGGGCGGCTGCCTGTACGCCGTACGCGCCGGCTCCCAGGTTGATGGTGTTCAGATAGTTTTCGAGAATGACCTGTTTGTCATTGATTTTTTCTTCTACCTGAATGGCCAGGTACTGTTCCTGAAATTTACGTGTGAATTTTTCAAGCCAGGTGGATTCATTTGTCCAGTTGGTGAATACATTGTTTTTCAGGAGCTGCTGCGTAATCGTACTTGCCCCTTCAGAGAGCTCTCTTGTTGTAACCGCTCTTACAAAAGCCCGCAAAATACCTCTTACGTCAATTCCATTATGTTCATAAAATCGTTCATCCTCAATTGCTACAACGGCATGCTGGAGATCAAGGGGAATCTGGTCAATGGAAACCGGAAGACGGTTGGAACTTGGTGCTGCCAGCTTCCTTAGCTGGTTGCCCTGGTCATCATACAGAAAGGATGCATAGCCAAGAGGCATAATATCAATATCTTCTACATTAGGAGCGTTGTCTATGACCCCCTTAAACGCACCTATGCCCAGACAGATGCCGATGACACAGACCGTGATCAAAGATATAAACAGAACCCGGATAAACGAAACGTGCGCTCTCTTTCCCATCATGGAAGAACGGGAAATCAGGGAGTTTCGTTTCTTTGAGGTCGACTTTTTTCCGTAATTCATGGTATTCCTCCTTTATAATCCGTTATATTATATCAAATTAAAATAAGTAAATAAACCCCCAAATAAAAACTTCACACTTTCTTTAGAAACAGCCGTAACAGGAAAAAAACGGGGGATTTTTTCCGGAATGTCTACACTTAGGATTGACAGAATTCCGGCTGAAAATGTACAATAATTATAGCAATACGGCTGTATATGGCTGTAATTTTACAAATACCGGAGGCAAAGGCGATGTTAGAGCATTACAAAACTGTCCTGGAAGGCGGCGAAGGAGAGATTACAGAAAAAAAATCCAGATTTATCGCAACGGTACGTCTGGTGGAGTCCGAGGAAGAAGCCCTTGCTTTTATTGAAGAAATGCGCAAAAAATACTGGGATGCCAGACATAACTGTTATGCGTATTCCGTAGGTGTGAATCGGGAGTTTACCAGATGCAGCGATGATGGGGAACCCTCCGGGACAGCCGGACGTCCGATGCTGGATGTGATCCTGGGGGAGGATATTTATAATGTGGCTGTTGTAGTGACCCGATACTTCGGGGGAGTACTGCTGGGCACCGGAGGACTGGTCAGGGCCTATTCCAGGGCTGTACAGGAAGGACTTGGAAGCAGTCGGATTATTGAGAAGCAACATGGGATTTCCCTGGAAGTGACCACCGATTATTCAGGAGTCGGAAGAATTCAGTATATTGCAGGGGAACGGAAGCTTCCAATCCTGGATTCCGAGTATACGGATAAGGTGGTCCTGAAGCTTTTGGCGCCGTTCGGTGAGGCTGACGCTGTTTTGAGGGCGGTTATAGAAGGGACCAATGGCAGGGCCAAAATACAGAAGGATAAGGAATTGTATTTTGCTGTGTTGGATGGAGTGGTGCATCTGTTTGAGCATTAAGCAGAAAATCACACAAATATGCCCGGAGCTGCTCCGGGCATATTTGTTCAGGATTTTAGTGTTTTATATGTGTAAGCGATTACGATCGCAGAAATGATAAATGTCAGGACATCTGATACCGGCATGGAATACAGGACCCCGTCAAGTCCGAAAAAGAGAGGCAGCAGCAGGGCGAAGCCGACGCCGAACAATACTTCACGTACCATGGAAAGCATGGTGGAAAGAAGTTTTCTACGATCAATAAGGCTACGGCGCCTGCCACAGCCTCTGCGGTTAACAAATGGGTAAATAGACTGCTGGTTACGAAAGCTGCTTTTTTGAAGGCTTATGGCCTTCATGCGGCAGAGATACCAGACAGAATTGCTGTCAGCACCTGACCCAATACAGTTGCCACAGCCGCACCCATCATTCCCCATTTAGAAAACAGGGTCCAGAATGATGTTGGTCAATGCACCTCCAAGGGTAGCGAACATTGCAAATTTAGGACTTCCGTCTGAACGGATAATGGGATTCATGGACTGGCCAAACATATAAAACGGTACTCCCACGGAAATCCAGAAGAAATATTCTTTGGCATGGCAGAAGGTTTCTCCGCTTACCCGTCTTCCGAAGAGGGTTAAAATCTGTTCCTGAAAGATTAAATAGATGGCGGTCAGAATGATACTGCAGATGATGCAGAACAGAACTGCACTGCCGATACTTTTATGGGCGTCGTCTTTCTTATTTGCCCCAAGGCTGATGCTGACAAAAGCGCAGCAGACGTCGCCAATCATGACTGCAATAGCAAGAGCAACGACCGTCAGAGGAAAAACGACTGTGTTGGCAGCGTTCCCGTAAGATCCGAGATAGTCTGCGTTTGCAATAAAAATCTGGTTAACGATGTTGTAGAGCGCCGCAACCAGAAGGGAAATGATACATGGAACTGCGTATTTCCGCATTAATGTTCCAATCGGTTCTGTTTCCAGAAATGTGTTTGATTTTTGATTCATTGGACTCTCCTCCTGAAAAATTAAGCGCATAGCCTAAAGAGCTGGATTTATGCCTTTGGCTACACGCTTTTTTTGTCTGCTTTTTTATTTTATTGCAAAATAAAAACAGCCCGCAACAATCAACTGGATTTACGCAGTTCTGCCACACGCTGTTTCTATTGTTAATATATCAAATTTGCCTGCTGGTGTCAAAGGTCTTTTTTAACAAAAAATGCTTAACATTTCTCCGGTTCCGGGTAATCCACCCCAAAAGTATCCACAGTCATGGATTTGATTTTTTGTTCATCCAGGGGTCTGTCACTGTAATCGGTATCTTCCTCCGCAATTCTGTTGACTACATCCATGCCTTCCAGCACTTTACCGAAAGCCGCGTAAGCGCCGTCCAGGTGCGGAGCAGCTTTGTGCATGATGAAGAACTGGCTTCCGCCGGAGTTTGGGTTCATGGCTCTTGCCATGGAAAAAACACCCGGAGTATGTTTCAGATCATTTTTGAACCCGTTTTGTGCAAATTCGCCTTTGATGCCGTAGCCCGGGCCGCCCATTCCGGTACCGTCCGGACATCCTCCCTGAATCATGAAGCCGTTGATCACGCGGTGAAAGATCAGTCCGTCATAAAAGCCCTTTTTTACAAGACTGATAAAATTGTTGACTGTATTCGGGGCGGTTTCCGGGTATAATTCTGCTTTCATCACGTCACCGTTTTCCATGGTGATGGTTACAATAGGATTTGCCATAGTTGTTTCTCCTTTTCAAAAAGTATTGTTTTTCTCTGTGCGCTCTATTATAATATGCAAAGAACAATTCTGCAAGAGAAGGGTGAAAAATGATAGTAGAGACAAGAACACCGGAAGAGACATTTGCATTAGGAGCAAAGCTCGGAAGAGAGGCCAGGCCCGGGCAGATTTATACGCTGAACGGAGATTTAGGGGTGGGAAAGACCGTGTTTACCCAGGGCGTTGCTTCGGGGCTTGGAATTAGGGAGCCTGTCAGCAGTCCTACCTTTACCATTATACAGATTTATGAGGAGGGAAGACTTCCGTTTTATCATTTTGATGTATATCGTATCGGTGATATTGAAGAAATGGAAGAGATCGGTTATGATGATTATTTTTTCGGTGAAGGGATATGCCTGATCGAATGGGCGGATTTAATTGAAGAAATTCTTCCGGAAACCCTGATTCGGGTGACAATCGAAAAGGATTTGGAGCAGGGCTTTGATTACCGGCGCATTACGATACAAGGCCTGGAGATTGCATAGAGTGGAGGGAAATATGAAAATTTTGGGTTTGGACAGTTCCGGCATTGTTGCATCTGTGGCGATCGTCCAGGATGAGGTGCTGTTGGCAGAGTATACGGTAAATTATAAAAAAACACATTCCCAGACATTGCTGCCGATGCTGGATGAAGTGGTGAAGATGACAGAGCTGGATCTGAATACGGTTGACGCTATTGCAGTGGCGGCGGGTCCGGGCTCTTTTACAGGACTCCGTATTGGTTCAGCCACGGCCAAAGGTCTGGGGCTGGCATTAAAAAAGCCGCTGGTGGCAGTACCCACGGTGGAAGCTCTAGCTTATAATTTATACGATGTAAAGGGAGTGATCTGTCCGATCATGGATGCCAGAAGAGGACAGGTATATACAGGAATTTACCGGTTCGAAAATCATACGTTGGAGACAGTGGAGGGACAGATAGCTGTTTCCATAGGAGAATTGACAGAAAAATTAAATGTTATGGCGGAACCTGTGACATTTTTGGGAGACGGCGTGCCTGTGTTCCGGGAAAGGCTTGCAGAGACACTGAAGGTGCCTTATTCCTTTGCGCCTGCGCATGTAAATAAGCAGAGAGCATCTGCAATAGCTGCCCTGGGTATGGTTTATTATAGAGCGGGAAGGATTCAGACGGCTGCTGAGCATGCGCCGGATTATCTGCGTGTTTCCCAGGCGGAGCGGGAACGGGCGCAGAGGGAAGAGGGGCAGCCATTATGATTGTGCGGGAGATGCTGGCGGATGACCTGGAGCAGGTCATGGATATTGAGAACGATTTGTTTGCGGTTCCATGGACGAAGGAGGGATATTTTACCTTTCTTACCAGAGAGGATGCCATGTTTTTGGTTGTGGAGGAAAAAGGCCGGATTCTTGGATACTGCGGTTTGCTTATGGTGCCGGATGAGGGTGACGTTACCAATGTTGCGGTTCGCCGTGACAGGCAGAGGGAGGGCATCGGCCATTTTCTTATGGACAGTTTGGTGCGTTTGGCATCGGAACGGGGTGTGACGATCATTCATCTTGAAGTTCGGGAAAGCAACAAAACTGCACTTCGCCTGTACGAACGTATGGGCTTTATACAGGATGGAACACGCAGGCATTATTATACAGATCCCGTGGAGGATGCTGTGTTAATGACGCGGAAATAAACGGTAAACGGGTGTCGGCATGTCCAAACGAGAGGATGCTGCCACAGTGGGCGTGCGTTCGTAAGTACACAACTGGTGTACCGGAGACGGTGAAAACCCTGATGGAGAAATCAGATTGTGCTGGCTAATTTCTCAAGGCTGTGGTAAGCTGTAAGAGTAACAGAAATCATAGCAGACTGAAGTGACAGGAGGGATGATTATGTGCCAGATCGTATTCAGCATACCAGATGAAGTACTTTTTGATACAAAAATGACTCGTGAGCAGGCAAACCAGTTTGCCAGGCAGGCAGTGGCACTTGGATATTATACCCAGAGCGGCGTATCCATTGGATACTGTTCACAGATTGCAGGGATGACAGAAGAAGAGTTTATAAAATACTTGGGGCAAAATCATATTTCTATTTTCCAGTTCGATACAAAGGAAGAATTTCTGGAGGAATTAGATCATGCGTAAAGTGATTGTGAATTCCACACCTTTAATTGTACTTTGTGGGATCGGGAGACTGGATATTTTAAGAGAATTGTATCAGGAAATTTCGATACCGAATGCTGTATATAGGGAAGTGACAGCAAAAGACGATTCTGCCTGTGTGCAGATTCGGTCTGCCGCAGAATGGATTTGTGTGGAACAGATCAAAGACCATAGCGAAAAGAAAATGTATAAAGCAAAACTGCATGATGGGGAAGTGGAAGTGATGATTCTTGCCCAGGAACAAGAGGCAGATTTGGTGATTCTTGATGATAATGCAGCATAAAAAACAGCCAAATATCTGGGGCTTACGGTCACGGGAACATTGGGAGTTTTAGTCAAAGCGAAGTATCAGGGGATTATAAAAGAAGTACGCCCGTTATTGTCTGAGATGCGGCAGAATGGTTTTTATGTCAGCAGTGCAGTGGAACGCATGGTGTTAGAGCAGACAGGCGAATAAGAAATGTGAAAGTGTTATATAAGTCCCACGTTTGAAAAATCGAGATACAGCGGGGATTTATATATGTTAGAACGAAGCTGTATGATTGTAAGGTATAGTTTCTGGAGACTCCCTGGTTTATCCGGGGAGTTTTTCTTATCCATGGCCTTATAGAATGCTGGGAAAATACTTCATTATGGGGACGTGCATTCAGGCGGGTCTGGTGCTTGGCATTTTGCGCTTGTTTTAAAGTGATAATTGTGATAAACTTTGCGACAGAACGGAGTATAAGAAGAAATACAGCATAGAAAGTATGCAATCGTGAATATGGCATCAGATAATTGGAGGGAACGATGTTAGATGTTTGTTTAGTAGGAACCGGAGGGATGATGCCGCTGCCGAGAAGATGGCTGACCGCATTGATGACAAGGTATCATGGAAGCAGCCTTCTGATTGACTGCGGAGAAGGAACTCAGGTGGCAATAAAAGAAAAGGGCTGGAGCTTTAAGCCGATAGACGTGATCTGTTTTACGCACTATCATGGCGATCATATCAGCGGTCTTCCGGGCCTTCTTCTGACTATGGGAAATGCGGACCGTACGGAACCACTGACGCTGGTGGGACCGAGGGGCCTGGAACGGGTGGTCGGTGCACTGCGTGTGATTGCCCCGGAGCTTCCCTTTGAAATTCAGTTTATAGAAATTACGAAGCCGGAAGAGGTTTTGGAGCTGAATGGCTACAGGATCACGGCTTTTAAAGTGAATCATAACGTGCTTTGTTATGGCTATACACTGGAGATTCTGCGGCAGGGGAAATTTTCGCCGGAAAATGCAAAAGCCAATGAGATTCCGCTGAAATTCTGGAATCCGCTTCAAAAAGGGCAGACGGTGGAAGCAGACGGAAAGCTTTACACCCCGGATATGGTGCTTGGACCTGCACGAAAGGGAATTAAGCTGACCTACACCACGGATACCAGACCGACAGAATCCATTCTGCGGAATGCAAGAAATTCAGACTTATTTATCTGTGAAGGGATGTATGGAGAAGAGGACAAGGCAGATAAAGCAAAGGGATATAAGCATATGACCTTTAAGGAGGCTGCTGCCCTGGCCAGGGACGCGGAGGTAAGTGAAATGTGGCTGACGCATTACAGCCCTTCTTTGATTCGCCCGGATGATTATATGGAGATGGTGCGGGGGATTTTTCCTAATGCGTATCCCGGCAAGGATGGAAAGACGGCAGAATTGAATTTTAAGGAAGATTGAGTCCGCAGAACGGCAGGAAGGTATGCGATGCGGACAGAAATACGCAGAACGGAGATATATTATGGAAGATATTTTGATTTTAGCGATTGAAAGTTCCTGTGATGAAACCGCGGCTTCCGTTGTAAAGAACGGCAGGACAATTTTGTCTAATGTGATTTCTTCTCAGATTGAGCTTCATAAGTTGTATGGAGGCGTAGTGCCGGAGATTGCATCACGCAAGCATATTGAAAAGATCAATCAGGTGATAGAAGAAGCTCTGGCAGAGGCAGAGGTTACGCTGGATGATCTGGATGCCATTGGTGTGACCTATGGACCGGGATTGGTGGGAGCCCTTTTGGTGGGGGTTGCGGAAGCAAAAGCCATAGCCTATGCAAAGAAGCTGCCGTTGGTAGGTGTGCATCATATTGAGGGACATGTTTCTGCCAATTATATAGAACATCCTGATTTGGAACCGCCATTTTTGTGCCTGATTGTATCCGGAGGGCATACACATTTGGTTATTGTTAAGGATTACGGAGAATTTGAAATACTGGGCAGAACCAGGGATGATGCGGCGGGAGAGGCTTTTGATAAAGTCGCCCGTGCAATTGGCCTGGGATATCCGGGAGGTCCAAAGATTGACAAGCTGTCCGGGGAAGGAAATCCGGATGCCATTGTATTTCCGCGTGCAAAAGTAGGCGATTGTCCGTATGATTTCAGCTTCAGCGGGGTAAAATCATCTGTTTTGAATTATCTGAATCAGGCACGAATGAAGGGAGAAGCAGTGAATCGTGCGGATTTAGCAGCCTCTTTCCAAAAAGCGGTGGTAGATGTATTGGTAGAACATACCATGCTGGCGGCAAAAGATTACGAAATGGATAAAATTGCGATTGCAGGGGGTGTGGCTTCCAATGGAACACTGCGGGAGGCAATGAGGAAGGCATGTGAGGCTCAGGGATATCGTTTTTATCATCCGTCACCCGTATTCTGTACGGACAATGCCGCGATGATCGGAGTTGCGGCATATTATGAATTTATAAAGGGAACCCGCCATGGCTGGGAGCTGAATGCAGTACCGAATCTAAAGCTTGGAGAACGCTGATGTATTACATGGCTGCTGCGCCGATGCGGTATGTCTGTTAAGGTATGGCTCTTTTGGGGTATTCTTGCAGCACCGGTAGCGATATGACAGGAAGATGCATTGCTGATGCATGAGCTTGGAATAATTCGGAAATACTGGTTCATGGAGAAGAAAAATGAAGAATGAGAAGTGTACGGCGATTGTCCTTGCTGCAGGACAGGGGAAAAGAATGCAGAGTAAAATACAGAAGCAGTTTTTGGAAATTCAGGACCATCCGGTGCTGTATTATTCTCTGCAGTGTTTTCAGAAAAGTCCCCTGATTCGTGATGTAATTCTTGTTACCGGGGAAGGCGTTATTTCCTATTGTAAAAAGGAAATTGTGGAGAAGTATCATTTGGATAAGGTTTCCCGGGTGATCGCAGGCGGAAAGGAAAGATATGATTCTGTTTATGCGGGGCTTCTTGCCTGTGCAGACAGTGATTATGTATTTATACATGACGGCGCAAGGCCGTTTATTACGGAAGACATCCTGCAGAGAGGCATGGAGGGCGTAAAGAAGACAGGAGCCTGTGTCATTGGTATGCCCTCCAAGGATACGATAAAGCTGTCAGACGGCGCCGGGTTTATTAAGGAGACTCCGAATCGAAGTCTGGTATGGACGATTCAGACTCCTCAGATTTTTTCTTATTCTCTGATTCGAGAGGCGCATGAGAGTATCCGGAAAAAGGATATGACAGCTATCACGGATGATGCTATGGTAGTGGAGCAGGAGACTGGCGCTAGAATCTGTCTTGCAAAGGGCTCCTATCGGAATATTAAAATTACGACTCCGGAGGATCTATTGCTTGCGGAAGCTTTTCTGACTTTGTAGAGACATGTCTGCAAAGCTTTGGGTGTATTTGGGGAAGAAATTGGGCCTGTGGAAAATAGATGCAAAAAAATTGGTAAAAACTAATTTTCTGTATTGACATGCCGAATAATTGATGATAGAATACATCTTGCGCTGAACGTAGTGCGAAGATAAAAGGCGAGTAAGCCGCACATGGAGAGATATCGAAGTGGTCATAACGAGGCGGTCTTGAAAACCGTTTGTCCGCAAGGGCGCGTGGGTTCGAATCCCACTCTCTCCGTTTGTTGAGTGGAAAATAAAAAAGCACTTGACAATAGAAATTGAAATGAGTTATAATATTTTTTGCTTTTGGGCTTTTTGAGCTTTTGAAAGCGATTGGTAGGGCAATTTGGAGAAGTACCCAAGCTGGCCGAAGGGGCTCCCCTGGAAAGGGAGTAGGTCGTTAATAGCGGCGCGAGGGTTCAAATCCCTCCTTCTCCGTTCGGGTTTTTAAAATAAAAACTTGAAAAAAGTTGTTGACAGATGTGGAAAGATATGGTAATCTTAACAAGCTGTCATAAGACAGGAACCTTGATAACTAAACAGTGAAACACATACGATTCTCGAAAATTCT
>URVB01000037.1 GCA_900551075.1 uncultured Blautia sp.
GCAGGGCCGAACGGAGGTGGAAAATCCACGTTGGCGAAGGTGATCGCAGGGATTGAGAAGCCTGCGTCAGGACAGATCCTTTGGGATGGGCAGGATATTACAGACATGTCCATTACAGAACGTGCGAGACTGGGAATCAGCTATGCCTTCCAGCAGCCTGTGCGTTTTAAGGGGGTGACGGTTTTTGACCTGATCCGGCTTGCGGCAGGCAAAGAAATTTCTGTGGCCGGAGCCTGTGAATATCTTTCCAAGGTAGGACTCTGTGCAAAGGATTATATTAAGAGAGAGGTGAATTCCAGCCTTTCCGGCGGTGAGATCAAGCGTATTGAAATTGCGACGATCATGGCGAGAAAGACCAGGATTTCCGTATTTGACGAGCCGGAGGCAGGGATTGATTTGTGGAGCTTCCAGAATCTGATCCAGGTATTTGAAGAAATGCATGATCAGCTTCACGGTTCTATTTTGATCATCTCCCATCAGGAACGTATTTTGAATATTGCAGATGAGATCCTGTTGATCGCAGACGGTGAGCTTGTGAAAAGAGGCTCCAGAAAGGAAATTCTTCCTCAGCTTCTCGGCACCTCCAATGCGGCGGGATTTGCGTGCAAAAAAATGGAAAACGTCAGATAGGAGGCAGGAGCATGGACGCAATACAGAGAGAATTATTAGAGGCAGTTTCCGGACTGCATGAAATTCCGGCAGGTGCATATAATATCCGCGCCAATGGTGAAAGTGTGGAGCGTAACAGTACAAGTAATATTGAGATTATTCCAAGGGAAGACAAATCCGGCATTGAAATTCATATCAAGCCGGGAACACGCCGCGAGAGTGTGCATATTCCGGTGATTATGAGCAAATCCGGTCTGGAAGAGGTTGTCTATAACGATTTTTATATTGGAGAGGATGCGGATGTAACGATCATTGCAGGCTGCGGTATTCATAACGGCGGCGATGCGGCCAGCCGTCACGATGGAATCCACCGGTTCTTTATAGGCAGAAATGCCCATGTCAAGTATGTGGAGAAGCATTATGGAAGCGGTGATGGCAGGGGTGAGCGAATTATGAACCCTGTAACAGAGATTCATCAGGATGAGGACAGCTTCATGGAGATGGATACCGTTCAGATACGCGGCGTGGATTCCACAAACAGAGAAAACAGAGCCTATCTGAAGGCAGGGGCGAAGCTGGTCGTTATGGAACGTCTGATGACGCACGGAACCCAGCACGCAGAAAGCCATTTTGATGTACAGATGGACGGTGAGGATTCGTCTGCGAATGTGGTATCCCGTTCTGTGGCACGCGGCCGGTCCTATCAGTTGTTCGAATCTCATATATGCGGGAATAACCGTTGCAGCGGGCATACGGAATGTGATGCGATCATCATGGATGATGCAAAGATCAGTGCCGTGCCGGAGCTTTCAGCGAATCATGTGGATGCGGCGTTGATTCATGAGGCTGCCATAGGCAAGATTGCAGGAGAACAGTTAATCAAGCTGATGACTCTGGGATTGACAGAGGCAGAAGCAGAGGAGCAGATCGTAAGCGGATTCTTAAAATAGGTGAATACATGGATGAACGGGATTTAAGAGAAAAACATGAGTCAGATTTGACAAAAAAAGAAAAACGGCTGCTGGAAAAGCAGAAATTGTCGGGCATGAGTTTCATAGGAAAGCTGGAATATATCTGGATGTATTATAAGTCTTTGATTTTTGGAGTGATTGCCGCGGTCATTCTGGCCGCAGTAGTGGTCAATTCTTATCAGAATGCAAAGACGAAATCAATTCTGTCGATTGCGGTAGTCAATGCGGGAGAGAGCGACACGGAAGCATTTGCCGCGGAGATTCGGGATTTTTTCGGCAGTACGGACAAATATGAAAAGGTGGATATTCTTACGAACATCATGACGGATGCGGAAGGGAAAAACTTTGTCCAGTATGGAGAGATGGCATTTCTGACCCAAATTCATGCAGATGCCATAGATGTGGTGCTGATGCCGGAGCCATTGTATGAATCTCTTAAGGATGAGCAGCTTTTTGCTGACCTTCGGGAGGTATTGGATGAGGAAACCTACGAAGCCTTTGGGGATAAGATTGATGAGATGCATATAACAGCAGACAAAGATGTGCTGAGCGGACATTTGTCCCTTATGTATGAGCCGGTTGCGGTTTGTGTAATATGGGGTGCGGCCAATATGGAAAATGCTGCCGAATGGCTTGCCTCCCTGACCCGAAATTAAAAAATGCCAGGCGTTTACTTCCGGTAAGATGCCTGGTATTTTTGGCTTCACAGGATAGAGCTCCGTTTTTCAGAATGACGCAGGGGGGATTGTTTTTTGTTGGAAATACAGATATAATGTTACAGGAGAAGGAGTAAAAATGCAGCAGATATCAGAAGAGAAAAAAAAAGAACTGAAAAAATATATGGAAAAGGTCTGCATCCGGGATGTATGTGTGGCCTTTTCCGGTGGTGTGGATTCCAGCCTTGTTCTTGTTATGGCATGTGAAGCAGCACAGAAAACGGGAAAACAGGTATATGCCCTGACTATGGATACGGTTCTGCATCCAAGGGCAGATGTGGAGATCGCCGGACAGGTTCTGGAGAGAACGACGGCAGTCCATAAGGTCCTGACGTTGGATGAGCTGGCAGTACCGGAAATTCGGATGAATCCCAGGGACCGCTGTTATTTGTGCAAAAAGGAGCTGTATTCAAGGATGCTGGATTTTGCGAAGGGGAAGCATGTGTCTGTTCTTCTGGAGGGCAGCAATGAGGATGATCTGCATGTGTACAGGCCGGGACTCCGTGCGGTCAGGGAGCTCGGCGTAAAGAGTCCTCTTGCGGAATGCGGGATAAAAAAGGCAGAGGTAAGGCTGCTGGCAGCGGAGTACGGAATTCCAGTGGCCAACAGACCTTCCTCACCGTGTCTGGCCACACGTCTGCCTTATGGTGCAGAGCTTGATTTGAAGCTGCTCAGGCAGATCGACAGGGCGGAGGAAGCGCTTCGAAAAGCAGGCTTTGGAAACGTCCGTGTCCGTGTGCATGGCCGGATCACACGTTTAGAGCTGGACACAGAGCAGTTTCCGGAGGTGATGAAAGAGAGGAAACAGATACTGGAAATATTAAAGAGTTTAGGGTTTTTATATATCACCCTGGACCTGGAGGGCTTTCGAAGCGGCAGCATGGATCTATGATAGGAAATGGAGAAAAGATTTATGAGTATTATTTTTCATGAAAAGTGCGGTGTTTTTCATTTATTCAACGAAAGTATCAGTTATATCATGATGGTTCTTCCGAATGGCCATATGGGACAGCTTTATTTCGGCAAAAGGATTCACGACAGAGAGGATTTTTCATATTTAATGGAGCTGGCGGCAAGGCCGATGACCTCCTGCGTGTTTGAGGATGACAATAAATTTTCTTTGGAGCATGTGAAGCAGGAATATGGGGTATACGGAACGACGGACTATAAGCATCCGGCTGTGGAAATACTGCAGAAAAACGGCAGCCGATGCTCGGATTTTCAATATCAGAGTTATGAGGTGAGACCTGGTAAGCCGAAGCTTTCGGGCCTTCCTGCAATCTACACGGAATCAGATGAGGAGGCGGAAACTCTGGTACTGCATGTCAGAGATTCCCTGACAGGAGTTGCGATGGAGCTTTTTTATACCATTTTCCGGGAGGGAGGCTCTCTGGCCAGAAGTGTCCGTATCATCAATCAGGGAACGGACAGTGTGCAGATTACGAGAGCTATGAGCCTCTGCTTGGATCTGCCGGATTATCAGTATGATTGGATACAGTTTTCCGGAGCATGGGCGAGAGAACGTCATCTGAAAACAAGAAGACTGGAGTATGGAATTCAGGCAGTGGACAGTCTGCGGGGGCATTCTTCCCATGAGCATAATCCGTTTGTGATCCTGAAACGTCCAAAAGCAGATGAGTTTCAGGGAGAAGCGATTGGCTTCAGCCTGATCTACAGCGGGAATTTTCTTGCGCAGGCAGAGGTGGACAACCATGATATGACAAGAGTGCTACTGGGAATACACCCGTTCGGTTTCCAATGGCTGCTGGAGCCGGGACAGAGCTTTCAGACACCGGAGGCTGTCATGGTATATACGGACCAGGGACTGAACCATATGAGCCAGACCTTCCATAAGCTGTATCAGAAGCGGTTGGCGAGAGGCTATTGGCGTGACCGGGCGCGTCCGATCCTGCTTAATAACTGGGAGGCAACGTATTTTGATTTTACACATGACCGTCTTGTGGAAATTGCCAAAAAAGCAAAGGATTGCGGTGTGGAGCTGTTTGTACTGGATGACGGCTGGTTTGGCGCACGCAGTCACGAGCGTGCAGGTCTGGGCGACTGGGCGGCAAACAGAGACCGTCTGCCCGGCGGTATTACAGGCATTGCCGAAAAAATAGAGGAATTGGGCATGAAATTCGGGCTTTGGTTTGAGCCTGAAATGGTGAATGCGGATTCCGATTTGTATCGGGCACATCCGGACTGGATTCTGAAAACCCCGGGGAGAACTATTTCTCATGGACGTTTTCAGTATGTGCTTGATTTTTCAAGAAAAGAAGTCGTAGATTGCATCTATCAGATGATGGCAAAGATTTTAAGGGAAGCAAAAGTATCTTACATAAAATGGGACATGAACAGAAGCATTACGGAGTGTTTCAGCGCAGCACTTTCTCCGGAGCATCAGGGAGAGGTATTTCACAGATATATTCTGGGTGTCTACGATCTTTATGAACGATTGACTTCAGAGTTTCCGCGGGTTCTCTTTGAGTCCTGCGCGAGCGGAGGCGGGCGTTTTGATCCGGGACTGCTTTATTATGCACCGCAGGGCTGGACAAGTGATGACTCCGATGCGGTGGAGCGGCTGAAAATTCAGTACGGGACCTCCCTCTGTTATCCGGTCAGCTGCATGGGCAGTCATGTTTCGGCTGTTCCAAACCATCAGGTCCACAGGAATACCCCGCTTTACACAAGAGCGAATGTTGCATATTTCGGGACCTTTGGCTATGAGCTGGACTTAAACAGGCTGACCAGGGAGGAGCAGGAGGAAGTCAGGGAGCAGATTCGCTTTATGAAGGAATACCGGGAGATTCTGCAGTATGGAACCTTTTATCGGTTGGAAAGTCCTTTTGAGGGAAACGTTACCGGCTGGATGTCTGTGAGCGAGGATAAGAAAACGGCAGTTGTGGGCTGGTACCGGGTTCTGAACAGTGCGAATCCACCGTTTACAAGAATGCGTCTTATGGGTCTGGAACCGGAATTCTATTATGAAATTGAAGGTTTGGAGAATGGACGTTACGGTGATGATCTGATGCATATCGGATTATGCACAGCCGACTGTTCGGAGGGTGCGGAAACTGCCGGCAAAAGTCCGGCAGGCGACTATCATTCCAGAGTGTATGTCCTGAAAGCCAAATAGAACGGAAAACTGTTGACAAACCTTAAAATCCCCATCTTTATGGTATGCATGCAGAACCACTGTGCGGATACATAAAGTCAGGGGATTTTTCTTATGGGAGGAATTATGATGAAAAAATTTATTGGTGATAAAAAATTTTATCTTATGGTGTTGGGAATTGCCGTCCCAATTATGATTCAAAACGGAATTACAAATTTCGTCAGCTTACTGGACAATATTATGGTTGGCCAGGTAGGTACGGAGCAGATGTCAGGGGTTGCCATTGTTAACCAGTTGATTTTTGTCTATAATCTCTGTATTTTTGGCGGCCTCTCAGGAGCCGGAATATTTACAGCGCAGTATTACGGGCAGAAGGATGATGAGGGAATCCGTCACACCTTCCGGTATAAGATTTGGATGGCGGTCATTTTAACTTCAATGGCGGTAGCCCTGTTTCTTGCCGCCGGAGAACCGTTGATCCAAATGTACTTAAACGGAAGCAGTGATGGAGGAGATCTTCAAGCAACACTTTTATATGGAAAACAATACCTTTGGATCATGCTTTTGGGACTGCCCCCATTTATGATGGTACAGATTTATGCAAGTACCCTTAGAGAATGCGGAGAGACTGTTGTTCCCATGAAGGCCGGTATAGCGGCGGTGTTTGTGAATCTGGCATTTAACTACCTGCTCATATACGGAAAATTTGGTTTCCCGCGTATGGGCGTTGCCGGCGCTGCACTGGCAACAGTGCTTTCCCGGTATGTGGAAGCGGTGATCGTCCTGTGCTGGACGCATAAAAATAAAGAAAAGAACAGCTATATTGTCGGTGTTTACCGCACTCTGAAGGTTCCGCCTGCCTTGACCGGCAAGCTGCTTATAAAGGGCTTTCCGCTTTTGCTCAATGAGACACTCTGGGCGGCTGCAATGGCCATGCTGACACAGTGTTATTCCGTACGGGGATTAAGCGTGGTTGCAGGACTGAACATTTCCAATACGATAAATAATCTTTTCAATGTGGTGTTCATTGCATTGGGAGATTCTGTGGCGATTATCGTGGGGCAGCTTCTGGGCGCAGGAAAAATGCGGGAGGCGAGAGATACGGATAATAAGATGATTGCGTTTTCTGTTGTCTGCTGTACCTTTGTAGCAATGGTGATGCTTGCAATCTCTCCTCTGTTTCCAAGAATGTACAATACAACAGCTCAGGCGAGGACGCTGGCCAGTCGCTTCATTATTATCCAGGCCATCTTTATGCCCCAGAACGCCTTTCTTCATGCTGCTTATTTTACACTGCGTTCCGGAGGGAAGACTTTGGTGACCTTTTTCTTTGACAGCGTATTTATCTGGTGCGTGAGCGTACCGATTGCTTATTTCCTGAGCAGATATACAGATCTGTATGTTGTATATATTCTGGCTATGGTGCAGGTCGGGGACTGGATAAAATGTGCGATAGGTTTTGTCCTGGTAAAGAAAGGCGTATGGATTCAAAATATTGTTTCAAAAGAGTAAAACGGTAAATAAGACTGAAAATGGTGCTTCGTGTCAGATCAATGGGAATTTTTGAGGCGTGTTTGAATCCAAACACGCCCTTTTTTCGTTTATATATATGAAAGCAGTCCAAGTACATCAGATGTGCTTCCGGTACCGCTTTTCCAAAAGGTTCAGGAGTCCGTAAAGAACCATGGCGATGACGCACAGGATGACAATGGACATCAGTACCCAGGTGAGCTTGAACGTTTGGCTTCCATAAATGATCAGGTAGCCAAGGCCCTGCCGGGCGCCGATAAATTCCCCTATTATGACGCCGACCAGGCAGAGTCCGATGTTTACCTTCATAACACTCAGAATCAAGGGGATGGATGAAGGCAGGACAATTTTTAGAAGTTCGTCTTTTTTGGTACCGCCGAGGGTGGCGATCAGCTTCCGCTTTTCCGGATCCACCTCCTGGAAACCGGTGTACAGGTTGATGACAGAACCAAAGATAGCTACGGAAATTCCTGCAACCACAATGGTCCGCTCATTGGCACCCAGCCATACAATCAGCAGAGGTGCCAGAGCGGATTTCGGAAGGCTGTTTAGTACCACCAGATAGGGCTCCAGGATGCGCGAAAGCTTCGGAGAAGACCATAAAAGTACGGCAGTTCCGATTCCAAGCAGGACCACAATAAGGAAGCTCAGCAGGGTTTCGGTCAGGGTAATTCCAATGTGGGTAAAAAGGGACTGGTCCATGCACATCTGTACAAAGGTTCGGGTAATCTGAGTCGGGCTGCTGAAGATAAAAGAGTCGATCCAGCCAAGGCGGGCTGATATTTCCCAGAGTGCTAAAAAGCACAGAAAGATCAGAAGTCTTGCAATGGCAATGAATTGTTTCTCATGCTTTTGGCGCAGAAGATATTGTTTCTGTGCAGAGGAAAGTTCAGGCATTTTGGTTCAGCTCCTTCCAGATAAGATTAAAATAGGATTTGAAATTGGGAGCATTTCTGGATGAAAGAGGCGTCCTGTTTTCGATATCCAGTTTAATGGGAATGATGCGCTGTACAGTTGCGGGTCTTGCAGAAAGGATGATCACCCGGTCCGCCATGCTTATGGCTTCGGAAATATCATGGGTTACGAGGATTGCGGGTTTTCCCTCTTTTTTGAGGATTTTTCCGATGTCATCGCTGACATTCAGACGTGTTTGGTAATCCAGAGCAGAAAACGGCTCATCCAGAAGCAGAAGATCCGGCTTCAGTGCAAGTGTACGGATCAGAGCAGCCCTTTGACGCATGCCCCCGGAGAGCTGGGAAGGACGGGAGTTTCGGAATTTGTCCAAACCGTAAGTAGCGAGCATTTCGTCAATAAAGGCAAGCTTTTCGGGGGTCAGTTCCTTTCGGATTTCCAGCCCCAGCAGCACGTTTTTATAGATGCTGCGCCATTCGAGCAGATGGTCTTTCTGCAGCATATAGCCAATGCGGGAGTTTTTAGAACTTACAGGTTCTCCCTCCATAAGGATTTCGCCCTGTTCTGTCTGGAAAAGGCCGCATATTAAATTCAGCAGAGTGGATTTTCCGCATCCGGAGGGACCTACGATGGCGAGAAACTCACAGGGCATTAATTCAAATGATATATGAGAAAGGGCAGCAGTCTCCCCTGAAATCGTGTGGTAGGAAAGAGAAATATCTCTGACTTCCAGAAGTGGATTCATGATTTTACCTCCATTTTTGTATATTTTATGATATGCTTTTCGGTACCATTGTGATATACTGAACATATGAGCAGAGAGCATTGCACAAAATGATCTGCAAATTTCAGAAGGGAAACGTATGCAAAAGATAAGATGACAGCAGGCAGAAAAAAGGCATTACTTAATTTTTTATTCTTGGTTTTGGTTTTCAGTTTGACCGTGTATCTGGTATTCCGGGGAGAAGACCTGGGAGAAATTATAGAAACCGTAAAAAGTGCAAACAGTTGGTATCTGATTCTCAGCATCATCTGTGTCATATTGTTTATTATTGGGGAATCGGTGATTATTTTTTATATGATGAGGACTCTGGGCGTCAAAGTGCGTATGACACACTGTGCGCTGTATTCCTTTGTGGGATTTTTCTTTAGCTGCATCACGCCTTCTGCAACAGGCGGGCAGCCGATGCAGATTTACTATATGAAAAAGGATAAGCTGGATATTCCGGTCTCTACGCTGGTGCTGATGATCGTCACGATTACCTATAAGGCCGTACTGGTCTTTATCGGAGTACTCATTTGTCTGTTTGGAAGAGGATTTTTGGAGCCATACCTGGGAGATTACATGTGGGTATTTTATCTTGGGCTTGGCTTAAATATTTTTTGTGTGACGTTGATGCTGGTCCTGGTATTTGCTCCGGGGCTGGCGAAATGGATCATGGTAAAAAGCCTGGGACTGTTTGAGCATTTCCGGCTTCTGAAGCGAAAGCCCAACCGTCTGGAAAAGTTAGAGCGTTCTATGGATCAGTACCACGAGACGGCTGCTTTTTGGGCGAGCCATAAAAGAATCATTCTGAATGTATTTTTGATTACGCTGATGCAGAGGATGATTTTGTTTACAGTGACCTATTGGGTATATTGCTCTTTGGGACTGAAAGGTCATGGAATTGCAACAATCACTGTCCTGCAGTCTGTGATATCCGTATCTGTGGATATGCTGCCCCTGCCGGGCGGAATGGGAATCAGCGAAACCTTGTATTTGCTGATGTTTGGGGCTGTATTTGGAGAAGCGCGGCTTCTTCCGTCTATGCTGTTAAGCCGCGGAATTGCCTATTACGGACAGCTTTTGATCAGTGCATCGATGACCTGTGCGGCGCATTTAGTCATAGGGAGAACAGCAGAAGAGGAAAGGGAGAATATTTCATGTTAGGTTATTATGATTATACAGTTGTTTTAACATACATAAGCCTGATCATTTCCATTTGGGGAATGACACAGGCTTTGGAGGGGGAGTTCAAAATTGCAATTTTCTGTCTGGCTTTGTCCGGACTCTGTGATATGTTTGATGGCAAAATCGCCAGAACGAAGAAGGACCGGACAGAAGATGAGAAGAGATTCGGCATACAGATCGATTCCCTTTGCGACGTTGTCTGTTTTGGCGTGTTTCCCATTGTGATCTGTTACTGTATGGGTATGAGAAGCCGGGTCAGTGTATTCATCCTGGCGTTATATGGAGTTGCATCCGTTATCCGGCTGGGGTATTTTAATGTTATGGAAGAAAAACGCCAGGATATAACAGAAGACGTCCGGAAAGAATATCAGGGACTTCCCATTACTTCCATGGCAATTGTGCTTCCGTTTGTATATTTGTTAAAAAGAGGGTTAGGGCTGCGTTTTTTGTTTATCCTTCATGCGGCAGTGATTGTGGTAGGTGTTTTGTTTATCAGTGATATTAAGGTTAAGAAGCCGCAGAATCCGGTGCTCATCATTTTGGTGGCTATGGTGGCTCTGGCACTTGCGAAGATGTTTCATTTAGTGTAAAATAGGACAAAAACAGGAAATTGGTAACTGCTCTCAGAGTAGTTACCGATTGCTGTTTATAGAATAAAATAGTTGCTGTTTCGGCTGTGAACCGCAAAATAAAATAACAAACAGGATGTGGGATGTATGAAATACATTGACAGAAAAGGGAATATGACAATTGAGGAAAATGGTCAGGATAAGCTTCTGCGTCATTTATATTCTGACCGGGGCGGAAAATTGTGCCTGAGGATACTGGTGCGTCCTTTTGTTTCGAAGCTGGCAGGAATTTTCCTGAATTCCGGGCTTTCTGCAGGAATGATTCCGGGATTTGTGCAGAGAAACGGAATTGCACCTGCTGATTATGAGGAAGCTGTCTATCATTCTTATAATGATTTTTTTACCAGAAAAATAAGACCGGAGCTTCGTCCGGTCGCGAAAGGCGGTCAGACTCTGGTCAGCCCCTGTGACGGGAAGGTGACTGTCTTAAGGATTGGGCGCGATTCCAGATTTTATATCAAGGATACGGAATACACCATAGAGCAGCTCCTGAAAAGCAAGAGCCTTGCAACCCGCTATAGGGGCGGGTATGCGGTGATTCTGCGCCTGACCGTAGACGATTATCATCATTACTGCTATCCTGCAGAGGGGGTAAAGTCTGCCAATGTGCATCTTCCGGGGAAATTCCATACGGTGAATCCGGCGGCCAATGACGTATTTCCTGTTTATGCAGAAAATACACGGGAGTACACGCTGCTTCAGACTGCTCGGTTCGGGACGCTTCTTATGATGGAAGTGGGGGCTATGCTGGTTGGCAAAATCAGCAATCTTCATAAAGGCCCCCGCAAGGTGGAGAAGGGGGAAGAAAAAGGCTGGTTTGAATTCGGCGGTTCTACGGTCGTATTGTTGATTCAGCCGGGAAAGGTCCGCCTGGATTATGACCTTATAGAAAACTCCGAAAACGGATACGAGACGATTGTCAGAATGGGAGAACGAATCGGTGAACAGAAATTATCAAAAAGAACTGGAAAAGATCATTAAAAAAGAAGGGGAGACCGGAAGAGTTCCAAGACTTTTTCTCCATAGCTGCTGTGCGCCCTGCAGCAGTTATGTGCTGGAATATCTTTCCCGGTATTTTGAAATTACGGTCTTTTTTTATAATCCCAATATTTCTCCGAAGGAGGAGTATGAAAAACGTGTGAGAGAAATGCGGCGAATGATTTCGGAAATGAGCTTCGTACATCCGGTTACTTTTAAAGAGGGTGTGTATCGTCCCGGGGATTTCTATGCTATGGCGAAGGGGCTTGAGGATGCTCCGGAAGGCGGAGAACGATGCTTTGGATGCTATCGCCTTCGCATGGAGGAAACGGCACGTCTGGCAAAGGAAGGCGGATATGATTATTTTACCACGACTCTTTCCATAAGCCCGCTGAAGGACGCGGGGAAAATCAACGAGATTGGAGAGAAACTGGCTGAGACCTGTCAGGTACCGCATCTTCCTTCTGATTTTAAGAAAAAGAACGGGTATAAGCGTTCCGTTGAATTGTCTGCCGAATACGGCTTATATCGTCAGAATTACTGCGGCTGCGTTTTTTCAAAACGAAACGAATAAAGTCTTTGCATTTCAAAAAAAATATGATACACTATCACACGAAAGTTTTTAGGTATTTCCTGAAAACAGTGGAAAATATTCTTAAAAATATCTGAGAAACGAGGGAATTGTCATGGCACAGCTTTGGGGAGGGCGTTTCACAAAGGAAACCGACAAATTGGTATATAATTTTAATGCTTCTATTTCCTTTGATAAAAAATTTTATGCACAGGATATCAGAGGCAGCAAGGCACACGTTACCATGCTTGCGAAACAGGGAATCCTGACGGAGGAGGAGAAAGAGCAGATCATCTGCGGACTGGAAGGAATCCTGAAGGATGTAGAGGATGGAAGACTGGAAATCACATCAGAATATGAAGATATCCACAGTTTTGTGGAGGCGAATCTGATTGACCGGATCGGAGACGCGGGAAAAAAGCTTCATACGGGAAGGAGCCGCAATGATCAGGTGGCTCTGGATATGAAGCTGTATATAAGGGATGAAATCGACGCAATTGACCGGGAAGTAAAGCATCTGCTTCTGGCTCTGCAGAAGATCATGGAAGAGAACGTACATACCTGCATGCCGGGCTTTACGCATCTTCAAAAGGCACAGCCGGTTACGCTTGCTCACCATATCGGAGCGTATTTTGAGATGTTCTGCAGAGACAGGGGACGCCTCCGGGATATCAGGAA
The DNA here is from genome assembly GCA_900551075.1 of uncultured Blautia sp. Classification (GTDB taxonomy): domain Bacteria; phylum Bacillota; class Clostridia; order Lachnospirales; family Lachnospiraceae; genus Blautia_A. The sequence goes on from URVB01000037.1 coordinate 12,661, forward strand.
GAGAATGAATACCTGTCCGCTGGGAGCAGGAGCTCTGGCAGGAACGACCTATCCCCTGGACCGTGGGTATACGGCAGAGCTGCTTGGATTTGACGCGCCTACGAAAAACAGTATGGATTCTGTATCCGACAGGGATTATGTGATCGAGCTTTTGTCTGCAATGTCTACGATCATGATGCACCTGAGCCGTTTTTCTGAGGAGATCATTCTCTGGAATTCCAATGAATACCGTTTTGTGGAGATCGACGACGCTTACAGTACAGGAAGCAGTATTATGCCTCAGAAAAAAAATCCGGATATTGCGGAGCTGGTCCGCGGCAAAACAGGACGTGTTTACGGTGCGCTGACTTCAATTTTGACCACAATGAAAGGAATTCCCCTGGCATATAATAAGGATATGCAGGAGGATAAAGAGCTGACCTTTGATGCGATTGATACGGTGAAGGGCTGTCTGGCTCTGTTTACAGGTATGGTATCCACTATGCAGTTTCACAAAGCAAACATGGAATCCAGTGCAAAGAACGGGTTTACGAATGCAACAGACGCGGCAGATTATCTGGTAAATCATGGAGTGCCGTTTCGGGATGCACATGGAATTGTCGGACAGTTAGTGCTGACCTGCATTGAAAAGGGGATTTCCCTGGATGAATTGTCTCTGGAAGAATACCGGGCAATCAGTCCGGTGTTCGGGGAAGATATTTATGAGGCGATCAGTATGCGTACCTGTGTGGAAAAACGTATTACTTATGGAGCTCCGGGTGCAGACGTAATGGTACAGGTCATTGCCGAAAATAAAGAATACCTGGAAAATAATTAAAAAAGTGCTTGCATTTTTAGAAAAAGTGTTATAGTATTTACAAGAAAGACAAATGTATGTCATGCAAAGACATATAATAGTGGTAAAGTGAGGAGAGCGATTGTTATGAGTGAAAAACTGAGAGTAGGTATTTTAGGAGCTACAGGTATGGTAGGACAGAGATTTATTTCTCTTCTGGAGAATCATCCGTGGTTTGAGGTGGTAACCCTGGCAGCAAGTGCAAGAAGTGCGGGAAAAACCTATGAAGAGGCAGTAGGAGCGAGATGGAAAATGGATACTCCGATGCCGGAAGCAGTCAAAAAGATCGTTGTTATGAACGTAAATGAAGTGGAAAAGGTTGCTGCAACAGTAGATTTCGTATTTTCCGCAGTAGATATGTCCAAAGAAGAAATCAAGGCAATCGAGGAGGAATACGCAAAAACCGAGACACCGGTGGTATCCAACAACAGTGCGCACAGATGGACACCGGACGTACCGATGGTGGTACCGGAAATCAATCCGGAGCATTTTGATGTAATTGAATTCCAGAAAAAACGTCTGGGAACGACGCGTGGTTTTATTGCAGTAAAACCGAACTGCTCTATCCAGAGCTATGCTCCGGTGCTGACCGCATGGAAAGAATTTGAGCCGTATGAAGTAGTGGCAACTACTTACCAGGCAATTTCCGGTGCGGGCAAGACCTTTAAGGATTGGCCGGAGATGGAACACAACATCATTCCGTATATCGGCGGAGAGGAAGAAAAGAGTGAAAAAGAGCCGCTGAGACTGTGGGGCAGGCTGGAAGACGGTGTGATTGTTCCGGCAGCAGAGCCTGTGATCACCTGCCAGTGTATCCGTGTTCCTGTATTGAATGGACATACGGCAGCCGTATTTGTAAAATTCCGCAAAAAGCCGACGAAGGAGCAGCTTGTAAATGCATTGAGAGAATTCAAAGGTGTTCCGCAGGAGCTGGAGCTTCCAAGTGCGCCGAAGCAGTTCATCCGGTACTTAGAGGAAGACAATCGTCCGCAGGTTACTGAGGATGTGGACTACGAGAGAGGCATGGGAGTATCTGTCGGGCGTCTCCGTGAGGATACGGTATATGATTTCAAATTTGTGGGCCTGTCCCATAATACCGTAAGAGGTGCCGCAGGAGGTGCTGTCCTTTGTGCGGAAACTCTGAAGGCAAAGGGTTATATTGAAAAGAAATAACAGGAGCTGCCGAAAAGATCTGATTCTTTTCGGCAGTTTTGCGTGTGGGATTTTCGGCAGTCCTTGGCCTATCCGGCAAATGAGCCTGTTTAGCTATACAATTGCGCAGGATTGTTATATAATGGAAAATCATAGGGCAGTCCGAATGCTTCAGAAAGGGGAATAAGAGTCATGGACAGAACGGAATTGTATTCTCTTTTGCTTTTAGCCGGAGGAAAGAGCAGCCGTATGGGGGCAGATAAGGCCGGGCTTTTTTTTCATGGGCAGACTTTTTTGCAGATGGCGATGAATAAGGCCGCAAAGCTTGGTATCCATAAGCTTTTTTTATCCGGATACAGAGGAGCGGAAGAAGGCGGAAAAGTGATCCGGGATATTTACCGGAATAGAGGCCCTCTGGGAGGAATTCATGCATGTATGAAGGAGATGGATACGCCTTACTGTCTGGTACTTCCGGTAGATGTGCCGCAGCTTCCGCTGTGGGTGCTGGAAAAACTGTTAAGGCAGCATTGTGACTGTATATCGCGGGCAAAAGAAAAAATTCCGTTGATTCTTGTGCATGGAGTGCGGGAGGAACCGTTGATTGGGGTTTATCCTACGGATATGGTGTCTTTGATTGAAGAGGAAATCCGGGAGCATTCCGCTTCGGTTTTAAAGGTTCTGAATAAAAGCGGATATGAGTGCTGTACAGTGGAGCTATTGCCGTGGGAGGCGGAGAATATCAATACCCCCGAGGCATATGAGGCACTTTTGGAGCACGATATGGAGAAAAGAGGTAGATAATTATGCTGGAGGGAGTTACGCTTGAGCAGGCAGTGGAATGTATTTGCCAAAGGGTACATAAATATGAAAAAATCCGAAAAATCGCGGTAAGCGAGGCAGGGGGATGTTGTCTGGCGGAGGATATTTATGCAGGGATGGATAATCCTCCTTTTTCCCGCGCTCCGGTAGATGGATATGCGGTGAGGTCGGCAGATCTTAAGGGAGCTTCTGCTCGGGTTCCTGTAAAATTGAAGGTAAAGGGCTGCATTTATGCGGGATGCGATGGGCAAGCGAGTGCAATTGGTCCCGGAGAGGCAATGCAGATTATGACAGGAGCGCCGTTCCCGAAAGGAAGCGATACGGCTGTCAAACAGGAGGATACCGATTACGGAGAGGACGTCGTATGCATTTACAAACAGCAGCAGCCGTTTGATAATTATTGCTTTCAGGGCGAGGATTATAAAAAAGGGACGCTTCTTTTACAAAAGGGCTCCCGTCTTACTTTTGCGGAACAGGGAATTCTTGCAGGCCTTGGGTATACGGAGGTGCCTGTGTATTGTAAACCGGTTATCCGGATTTTTACACCGGGAGATGAATTGTGTTCGCCCGGACAGCAGCTTCTGCCCGGAAAGATTTATAATTCGAATGGAATGATGGTTTCTGCGCGGGTAAGAGAGCTTGGCTTTGTTCCTGCGGAGGTCTCTCATGTCCCGGACAGGGAAGAGGAGCTTGCCGGAATTCTCTGCAAAGCTTGTGAGGATGCGGATATCATTCTTACGACCGGAGGCGTATCCGTAGGAAAAAAAGATATTCTGCACGGAGCATTGGAAATTCTGGGAGCTGAAAAGATTTTCTGGAAGGTGCTTTTACAGCCCGGGACGCCTACGATTTTTTCGGTATATAAAAATACATGGATTCTGTCCTTATCCGGAAATCCTTTTGGAGCAATGGCGAATCTGGAACTTCTGCTTCGGCCCATGCTGGAAAAAATGACAGGAGATGCCAGGTACTCTATGGATACGAGGGAAGGGGTATTTAAGGGCATATTTCCCAAAAAGAGTAAGAGGCGGAGATTTGTGCGGGCAATTTACCGGAATGGGGAGGTTACTCTTCCGCAGGGGATTTTTTCCTCCGGGGCCATGAGAACGCTGAGCGGGTGTAACTGCCTGCTGGAAATTCCGCCGGGGTCCAAAGGGTTGCAGGAAGGGGATCAGGTTAAAGTATGGATGTTGTAAAAAGGCCTTATGTGGCAGCAGTCAGCGGAGTAAAAAATTCCGGCAAAACCACTTTTCTGGAAAAGCTGATTCCTGTGTTGACTGCCAGAGGATATCAGGTGGCAGTTATCAAGCATGATGGACATGAGTTTGAGGCTGACGTGGAAGGAAGAGATACTTTTCGTTTAAAAGAAGCAGGGGCGTATGGCTGCGGCATTTTTTCCGGCAGCCGCTTTATGGTTGTAAAGGATGATGCGGGAATAGATGAAAGGAAAATGCTGGACCTGTTTCCGGAGGCAGATGTGATTTTGCTTGAGGGAATGAAAAACTCTTCCTATCCTAAATTTGAAATTGTGCGGCGTGGGGTTTCAACGGGAATGGTCTGTGCTAAGGAGACGCTGCTGGGGCTGGTAACGGATACGGGGCTTTGCCTGGAGAATGTCCCGGTGTTGGCTCTGGAAGATGTGCAGGCCTGTGCAGATATTCTGGAAGAAAATATGAATAGATGCTGTTGGAATGAGGAAATTTTGTGACAGAGATGCAGGATTTCATTTTCGAGGCCCATTATAGAGGTAATATCAGCTTTCAGTTGAAGCAGCAGAGCTTTCATGGTAAAATATTGTCAGGATGTTTACAGGTTAGACAAAATAAATCAGGAGGGAAACTTATGGCTTTCAAACAAGTGCAGACGACCTGTCCCTATTGTGGCGCAGGGTGTCAGATTATGTTCACAGTCGATGCGGATGCAAATAAGATTGTGGAAGCAGTTCCTGCAAACGGCAGGACGAACGAGGGAACACTTTGTTTAAAAGGTCATTATGGCTGGGATTATCTGAATGATCCACAGATTTTGACCAAACGTCTCCGTAAACCGATGATCCGCAAGGGAGGCAAAAAATCTCCGCTTGTAGAAGTGTCCTGGGAGGAAGCAATCTCTTATGTTGCAGGACGTCTTTCTGAGATCAGGGAGAAATTCGGTCCGGATTCTATTATGGGAACGGGGTCTGCAAGAGGTGCGGGCAATGAAGCGAATTACTTGATGCAGAAATTTATGCGCGCATGTATCGGTACCAACAATATTGATCATTGCGCACGAATATGACATGCGCCTTCGGTAGCGGGTCTACTGTATTCTTTAGGATCAGGCGCAATGTCTATGGGCATCCCGGAAATCGAGGATGCAGGTTGTTTATTATGTTTTGGATATAATGGCGCGGATTCCCATCCGATTGTTGCGAGGAGAATTGTGCGCGGCAAACAAAAGGGAATGAAAATTATCTGTGTGGATCCTCGTGTGACAGAAACTGCACGTATTTCCGATATCCATCTGCAGCTGAAGGGCGGCACCAATCTGGCCCTTGTTAATGCAATTGCAAATGTCATCTGGAATGAAGGTCTGGCAGATAAAGCGTTTATTGAGGAACATACAAAGGGATTTGATGATTTCCTGAAGGTGATTGAGAGGTATACTCCGGAATATGCGGAGCCAATTACGCACATCCCGGCTGAAGAAATCCGCAAGGCTGCAAGACTGTATGCGACTACCAGGCCCGCAATGATTTTGTACGGTATGGGAGTCTGTCAGTTTACGCAGGCAGTAGATGTCGTAAAGGGACTGGCGAATCTTGCACTTATGACAGGCAATTTCGGCGGTCCGGCCATGGGAATCGGGCCTGTCCGCGGACAGAACAATGTACAGGGCGCCTGCGATATGGGAGCGCTGCCTAATTCCTATCCGGGATATCAGAATATTACAGTTGCGGAATATCGTGAGAAATTTGAGAAGGCCTGGGGTGTACCGCTGTCCGATCAGATTGGCTGTCCGATTACTCATGTGCCTCACCGGATTCTCCACGAAAAGGATGAGAAAAAGCGGATTCATGCGTATTACATATTCGGAGAAGACCCTGCCCAGTCAGACCCTGATCTGGCAGAGGTAAGAGAAGCCTTGGATAAATGCGATTTTGTAATCATGCAGGATATTTATATGAACAAAACCGGCCTTTACGCAGATGTAATCCTGCCGGCAACTGCCTGGGGTGAGCATGAAGGCGTTTATACCTGTGCTGACCGGGGCTTCCAGAGAATCCGTAAAGTGTTGGAGCCGGAGGGTGACGTAAAGCCCGACTGGAAGATTATTGCTGAAATTTCCACAGCTATGGGCTATCCGATGAATTATGAGAACACGGAAGAAATCTGGAATGAACTGATTGATCTGTGTCCGGGCTTTGCCGGAGCGACCTATGAAAAAATGGAGAAATACGGCAGTGTACAGTGGCCGTGCCGTGATAAGTCCATGGAGGACAGGGGAACACCATACCTTCATAAAGACGGCAAATTTGCAACTAAGGATCAGAAAGCTTTATTTTATGGAACAGAGTGGCATCCGCCTATGGAGCTTGAAAATGACCGGTACCCGATGACTCTGTCTACTGTGCGTGAGGTCGGACACTATTCTGTGCGTACCATGACGGGCAACTGCCGGACTCTGCGCAATCTGGAGGATGAGCCTGGCTGGGTACAGATGAATACCCAAGACTGCATCCGTATGGGACTGAAGAAGGGAGAACTGGTAAAAATTCTCTCCAGGAGAGGGTATTGCATTACCCGCTGTCTGCCTACGGACAGAGTAAAGGCTGGAGCTACTTACATGACTTATCAGTGGTGGATAGGCGCCTGCAACGAGCTGACGACAGCTAAGCTGGATCCAATCAGTAATACGCCGGAATATAAATACTGTGCCTGCCGCGTGGAAAAAATTGAAGATCAGAACTGGGCGGAACAGCATGTAAAGGAACTTTATGACGAAATACGCACCCAGATGGGGATTGATACCGGAAAGGGGGCGAAGGCATGAACTATTTCGTGAAAGGAAATCCAGACCTCTGTATAGGATGCCGTACCTGCATGATTGGCTGTGTGGTTGCTCATGAAGGAAAGCATATTTTTGAAATTGACCCGGACTCCTATGCTTTCAATCCGAAGCTTCATATGGTAAAAACCGCCAGGCTGAGTGTTCCGGTACAGTGTAAACACTGTGAAAATCCGGCATGTATGGCAGTATGTCCGGTTGAAGCGATTTCCCGGGAAGAGCATTGCATCGTTGTACATACAGACAAGTGTATCGGCTGCAAATCCTGTATGGACGCGTGTCCGTTCGGGGCTATTGATATGGTGCCTGTTACAGGCTGTATCCAGGCTGACGGAAGCGAGAAAAAGGTGGCCAATAAATGTGATTTGTGTATCGGGAACCCGGGTGGTCCGGCATGTGTCCGTGTCTGTCCGACAGAGGCTTTGACATTGGTAACGGAAGAAGAGCTTGGCGGCGCCATGGAGCTGAAACGTATGGAAGCGGCCAGGAATACATTCCGTGAGACTTGTGCACCGGAATAGGAGGACGAAAAATCTATGAGAAAAGAAATGGGGTCTTTCGTTGTGGGAGACAGCACCAAATGCACCGGATGCAGGGCCTGTGAGCTTGCGTGCTTTACAGTCCACGGCAGCAGGAGTAACCACATTGGAAAAACTGTGGGAACAGTAACGATTCCGGTTACACCCCGGCTGTTCCTTACAAAATTTGAGCAGGGATGTATGCCGATTCAATGCAAGCACTGTGAAAATGCACCATGTCTGAATGTCTGTACAAAAGGCGCAATCAGCCGTATAGATCATCAGGTGGTTGTGGATGCGGACAGGTGCATTGGCTGCAAGGATTGTATGCAGGCGTGTCCTTTTGGGGCGATTGCGCTTCTTCCCCATGCAAAGGATGGACGGCTGGTGGCTCAGGCTGTATCCGAAGAACCGAAAGTGTTTGCGGCCAAATGCGATTTGTGTTCCGGAATAGAAGGGGGACCGGCGTGTGTCCGTGTCTGTCCGCATCAGGCGCTGCGCGTGGTGGAGCCGGAATCTGAGCGCGAGGAAAAAAATATCAGAGCGGCAGAAGCATTGCTCCTGACTAAAAATTGGAAATAAGGGAGGACGAAATTCATGATAGTAGCAATTGATCAGAATATTTGTACCGGCTGCCGTGAGTGTGCAGAGGTCTGTCCTGCCTATGCGATTACAGGGGAGCAGGGAAAGCCGCAGACGATTGACACGGATCGGTGTGTTATGTGCGGGCAGTGTGTACAGAAGTGCAAATCTTATGTTTCTGTGCTGACACATGGAAAAGATGCCTGCGAAAGGATAAAAAAAGAAAGAGGGATTCCTGACTGCGTGAATGAGCCGCTGTTTGCCGCACATGCAGTCTGTAACCTGGACAAAGTAAAGGCAGCACTTGCAGATAAGAGCAAATTCACTGTTGTGCAATGTGCTCCTGCAGTCCGTGTGGCGATTGCTGAGGAATTTGGTGCGGAGCTGGGAAGCCTGACACCGGGTAAACTGGCAGCCGCTCTTCACGCAGTCGGGTTTGACCGGGTTTATGACACTAATTTCCCGGCAGATGTAACTATAATGGAGGAAGGGACCGAGCTGGTAAAGAGGGTAACAGAAGGCGGCGTTTTGCCGATGTTTACTTCCTGTTGTCCGGCATGGGTAAAATTCCTTGAAAATAATTATCCGGAGCTGAAGGAGCATCTGTCTTCTGCCAAGAGCCCGCAGCAGATCGGCGGTGCCATATTCAAAACTTATGGTGCGCAGTTGGAAAATAAAGACGGCTCCTCAATTTACAGCGTTTCCGTGATGCCCTGTACCTGCAAGGAATTCGAGTGTGAGCGTCCGGAAATGAAGGACAGTGGTTATCGTGATGTGGATGTTGCCATTACCACCAGGGATCTTGCGTGGCTGCTCAAAGATGCGGATATTGACTGGACTGCTTTAAAAGAGGCAGCGTTTGATCAGCCTTTAGGCCTATATACCGGCGCGGGAACGATTTTTGGTGTTACCGGAGGTGTTATGGAGGCGGCTATACGAACCGGCTATGAACTAATCACAGGTCAGCCGATTCCGGAGGTAGAGGTAACAGCAGTCAGAGGTACCGAAGGATTCCGTACTTCTACCATTAAGGCAGGTGACCTGGAACTCAGAGTAGGAGTTGTGACGGGACTTAAGAATGTGCTTCCTGTATTGGAAGCTGTTAAAAACGGCTCCCTGAACCTTCATTTTATTGAAGTAATGACCTGCCCGGAGGGTTGTGTAAGCGGCGGAGGGCAGCCCAAACTGCTTATGGACACGGACAGGGAGCAGGCTTATGCAGCCCGCAGAGAAGCGACGTTTGTGCATGATCGTGCGCTTCCATACCGGAAATCTCACGAAAACCCGGCAATTAAAAGGATATATGAAGAGTTTTTGGAAGCACCGAACAGTCATATAGCGCATCATCTGCTTCATACTACATACTGTAATAAATTATAAAACAGGGCAGGCTCCCCGGGAAACCGGGGAGCCTGATACTTTTACCAACAAAATTTGAATTCATGATAATTCTGTGGTACAATACAGATTCAGAGAACTGTCTGTCAAAGTTACAGGCATAATGCAAAATTCGGCGGAATAATCAGGTGATATATATGAAGCATGTAATTATTGGGACGGCAGGCCATGTAGATCATGGAAAAACATGCCTGATTAAAGCGTTGACCGGAATCGATACGGACCGCTTGAAGGAAGAAAAAAAACGTGGAATTACCATTGAACTTGGCTTTGCATACCTGGATTTTCCGGATGGACAGAGAGCAGGTGTCATTGATGTACCGGGTCATGAAAAATTTGTAGCAAATATGCTGGCTGGTGCCGGAGGCATGGATTTGGCGATGCTCGTGGTTGCTGCGGATGAGGGGGCTATGCCGCAGACCGTAGAGCATTTGGATATTCTTTCTATTCTTGGAATTACCAGAGGTGTGATTGCTGTTACCAAGACAGATCTGGCTGATCAGGAGCTTACAGAGCTGGTGACGGAGGATGTACAGGAGCTTGTAAAAGGGACTTTTTTGGAGAACGCGCCCATAATTCCTGTTTCTGTATACGATGGCAGCGGAATCGGGGAACTCAGGGAAACGCTCTGGAAGCTGTGCAGAGAGCTTCCGGAGAGAGGAGATTCCGGGTCTTTCAGGCTTCCGGTTGACCGGGTCTTTACTTTGAAGGGCTTTGGGACAATCGCAACCGGAACACTTATGGAAGGCAAAGTAAAAAAAGAGCAGGAGGCGGTTCTTTATCCTGAAAAGATTCCTGTAAAAATAAGGAGTATCCAGGTACACTCCCAGAATACTGATGTAGCCTATGCAGGACAGAGGGTTGCAGTCAATCTGCCGGACAGAAAAAAAGAAGAGGTGCAGCGGGGAGCTGTAATTGCTTCTAAGGACAGTCTTTATCCCAGCAGAATGCTGGATGTAAGGCTGCAGGTACTGCGCCATACAGAGCGTGCCGTCCGGCATGGAAGCCGGGTCCATATTTATCATGGAACCAGGGAACTGCTGGGAAGGGTTATTCTGATGCAGGGTGAAGAGCTTCGGGCAGGAGAAAGCTGTTATGCGCAGCTACGGCTGGAGGAGGAAACAGCAGCCCGAAAAGGAGATCGTTTTGTGATTCGGTTTTATTCTCCCGCAGAGACATTGGGAGGCGGCGTGATTCTGGATTCCAGTCCCCGTAAGCATCGCAAAAACGATAAAAAGGCCCTGGCTGCATTTGCAATCAAGGAAAACGGAACACAGAAAGAGCTGCTGGAGCTTTCCTGTCTGGAACACAGCGGAAATTTTTATTCCCTGAACGAGCTGGCAAAGCGGAGCTTACTGGACGGTTCCCGGATAAAACATCTGGCACAGAAACTCTGTGAAGAAAAAAAGCTTGTCCGCATCACGGAGCAGGTTTATATTCATCAGGAAGAGCTTGCTCTTTACAGGCGGCGGGTACTGGATTTTTTAGGCGAATTTCATAAGAACTATCCTCTGAAAGAGGGAATGGGACTGGAGGAAGCCAGAAGCCGTATGCAGCTAGGGATTCACCAGAAAATGGCAGATGCCATTTTGGAGATTCTGAAGCAGGAGAAGTATATTAAGGAGCAGAACCGGGTATTCAGCAAATATGGCTTTAAAGTAGTTGTAAAGGAAGATGAGGATGCCATGATAAAGGAGATTATCCGGTATTTTAGAGAAGCCGCTTATGCGCCTCTTACTACGGAGCTGTATATTGGCGGGCACCAGTCTCAGAAAAAATTCCGGGCAGTGTTTACCTCTCTTTTAAACAAAAAAATTCTCATCCGCCTGGATGGGCAGTATTGTCTTCACAAAGATTATTACGAAAAAGCAAAGTCTGCGTTTGCGGAAATGGCGGAGACAAAGCAGGTAGTTATCCTGGGAGAGTTTCGGGATTATCTGGGATGTTCCCGGAAGATGGCCGTCGCTTTGCTTGAACATTTTGATAAAAACGGTTTTACCAGAAAAACTGATCAGGGAAGGGTACTGAAGGCTTTTCTGTAAAAAAGAATTACCCGAAGCAGATGGGGGGAAGGAGGTGAGTCCATATGGAAGAAAACAGAATTCGTTTGACGCAGATGTCCCATGCAGCCGGCTGAGCGGCAAAAGTAGGTCCTGGGACCCTTGCTCAAGTTTTGAGTAAGCTGCCGAAGTTTAATGATCCAATGCTGCTGGTCGGTACGGAGACATCTGATGATGCTGCTGTATACCAGATATCGGAAGAACTTTCAATGATCCAGACGGTAGACTTTTTTACTCCTGTTGCGGACGATCCATATACATTTGGCCAGATTGCTGCGGCAAACGCGTTAAGTGATGTCTATGCAATGGGCGGTGAACCAAAGCTTGCCCTGAATATTGCTGCTTTTCCAAATTGTCTGGATATAGAAATCCTGGGTGAAATTCTGAGGGGCGGAGCGGATAAAGTCCTTGAAGCGGGAGCAGTTTTGGCAGGCGGTCATACGATTCAGGATGAAGAGCCGAAGTATGGACTCTGTGTGACCGGTTTTGTTCACCCTAAAAAGCTCTGGAAGAATTACGGTGCTGAGGAAGGAGATGTTCTCATTCTCACAAAGCCTTTGGGAAGCGGGATTATCAATACCGCCGTAAAAGCGGAATTTGCTTCAGCTCAGGAGGCGGATTTTGCCGTAAAAACAATGACAGCCTTAAATAAATACGCAAGAGATGCGGCCAGAGAATATCATGTGCACAGCTGCACGGACATTACTGGTTTTGGACTGGCCGGACATGCTCTGGAGATGGCAGAGGGAAGTGAGAAAACCCTGATTCTTCAGACCGGCAGTCTTCCGGTTATGCCTGGTGTGGCATATTATGCACAGATGGGACTGGTTCCAGCAGGTGCATACCGGAACAGGGAATATGTGCATCCGCTGGCAGAAAGCTGTGTGAGGGAAACATGGCTGGAGGATGTGGCGTATGATCCCCAGACTTCCGGCGGGCTTCTTTTGTCACTTCCCAAGCCGGATGCGAAGGCTTTGTTGAAAAAGCTGGAGGCTATGGGGTTACCGGGGGCGGCTATCGGATCTGTCACTAAAAAACAAAAAAAATCTCTGATTTTGGAATGAAATGTAAAGAAGGTTATGAACAGAAAAGATTATTTTATGATGATTCCAAAGGTGGATCATATTCTGAAGGAAAAGAAAATCCAGGAATTGTGCGAAATATATGGAAAGGGAGCTGTCCTGGAAGAAATCCGCGATGTTCTGGATCAATTGAGGGAGATTGTCCGTACAGGAGAAGAGGAAGAAGTCCGTTTTGTTATGGAGCATATGCTGGAAAAGATTGCAGAGCAGCTTCGGTCTGGTGCAGTGTTTCCTTTTCGGAGAGTATTTAATGCAACGGGAATTCTCCTGCACACAAATCTGGGACGCGCACCGCTTGGAAAGGTGCAGATTGAGGCTGTTGCTGAGACAATGCGGGGTTTTTCCAATCTGGAATACAATCTGGAAACCGGAAAAAGAGGAAGACGCTGGGAGCATTATGTAGAGACCATAACGAGAGTCACCGGGGCGGAGGGAGCAATTGCGGTGAATAACAATGCCGCTGCTGTCACTTTGATGCTTAGCGTCCTTGGAGCGGGCAAGGAGGTTTTGGTTTCCAGGGGAGAGCTTATTGAAATCGGCGGAAGATTCCGTATTCCGGAGGTTATGGAGCAAAGCGGTGCGGTTTTGAGGGAAGTGGGAACAACGAACCGTACCAGAATTTCTGATTACGAAAGAGCCATTACAGAGGAAACAGGAATCTTGCTGAAGGTGCATACCAGCAATTACAAAATTGTGGGCTTTACAGAGGAAGCTTCTGTGGAGGAGCTGGCAGAACTGGGACGCAGATATCATCTGCCGGTTATTGTGGATTTGGGAAGCGGTGTTTTGGTTGATTTGGAGAGGTTTGGCCTGGATCACGAGCCAACTGTGCAGGAGGTTCTGAAAAAGGGAGCGGATCTGGTGAGCTTTTCCGGAGATAAGCTTCTGGGCGGCCCGCAGGCAGGAATTATTGCAGGAAACCAAAAGCTGGTCAGACTTATGGAGAATCATCCTCTGATGAGAGCTATGAGGCTGGATAAATGTACCATAGCAGCCCTGGCGGCAACCTTTCGGGAATATCTGGATGAGGATAGGGCAATCAAAAATATTCCGGTTCTAACAATGCTTGCAAGAAGTGTCCTGGAGTTAAAGGGACAGGCAGAGGAGCTTTGTGAGGCGCTTGAGAATCACAATTATGATGCGGAGTTTAAGGCAGAGCCAAGCACTGCTATGCTGGGTGGAGGGGCTTTGCCCATGGAGGAGGTTCGCAGTTATGCAGTGACAGTCCGGCCATATGCGGAATCCTGTGAAAAATTAGCAGAAAAGCTGCGGGGATTGCCGATTCCGGTTATTGCTCACAGAAAGGATGATAAAATCTGGCTGGATATGCGGACGATTTTATTGGAAGAAAGAAGGGAATTTAAAAAAGAGCTCGAAGAGTTCTTTTTGGCGGACGCCTGTGGGAATCGAACCCACCCAGGACGCGGCTAACGCCCAACACAGGTTTTGAAGACCAGGGGGCACACCAGTTACCCTTCGACGCCCATATAAAATTGCGATACACATTTGATACTGAAATGTTTCTATGTCATTATATCAGATTGCATATATGTTTTCAAGCTGAAAGAGGGAATAAGTATGGAGCAAAGGACAGACAGTGAGCTGTATCTTCTGAAGCTGCAGAAGGGGGAATGGAAAAAGAGGACAGACAGGGTGGCATTGGAACAGACTTTCTCTGTGATCATGCAGAACGAACCTGTTTTTTCTGTTTGTTGTACTCCGGCGGACATGGAAGAATTGATTTTAGGGCAGCTTTATTTCAGAGGTTATATTGCGGAAGCAGAGCAGATAGAAAAGCTTGAGATTTCTCTTTCTGATTCCAGGATAGAGGTATCTCTCAAGGCAGGGGCCGTAAGCAAAGCAGAAGTCGGTTTTTCGGAGACTTTTGCAATGGATGAAAGTGTCATATTTGCTGCTGCGGAAGAAATGTTCGAGCATCCGGGGCCTCTGTTTAGAAAGACCGGATGTGCACATTGCTGTGCGCTTTATACCGGAGGCTCTGTGGCTTGCTGCTTTGAAGATATTGGCAGGCACAATGCATTGGATAAGGCCATTGGATTTGCTTTGAAGCAAAAACTGGATTTGAGGGAGTCTGTTGTTTTTACCAGCGGAAGGATTTCCGGGGATTACATGAGCAAAGTGATAGGTGCCAGAATTCCGGCGGTGGTATCAAGGGCAGCCGTTACCTCTGAAGCGGCAGTTTTGGCGAATACGCATCATATTCTGATGTTTGGGTTTGTACGGAACAGGTGCGGGAATCTTTATGCAGGAATAGAGAAGCTGAAAAAAGAGTGGTAAAAAAATGTATTATTTTATTTACTAATTGTGCAAAAATACGAAAAGTGGTATAATAAAGCAAAAAATAACGCCTTTTGCCTGATTTTGAAATTGCAAAGGTGGATTCAGGGAGATGTTTAATATGAATTATGAGGATGTACAAAAACTGTCAAATGCGGCAAAGGCCAAGATTACCCTGCTGGACAATCATTTCGGCAAGTATTTCATGCGGACAGTCATGGCGGGATTTTTCATTGTGGTAGCAATGATCTTCTCCAATGTGGTGGGAAATGTATTTTCTGCCGATTTACCTGCCTGGGGTAAATTCCTTGGGGCGGTAGTATTTTCCATTGCGGTTCTGCTGATTTCTATGGTAGGCGGAGAATTGTTTACCGGGAACAATCTTGTGATGGCGTTTGGGGCCTTTGACAGGAAGGTGAGCTGGAAAGACGCAGGAAAGGTCTGGGTTGTCAGCTATATCGGCAATTTTCTGGGATGTTTGATCCTGTCTCTGATTTTTGTGCTGGCAGGCGCCTCCGGTACGAAGGATTATTTTGCCGGCTTTATAAACAATAAGCTGGCCATTCCGGTAAGTGAAATGTTTTTCCGTGCAGTACTGTGTAATTTCTTCGTCTGTCTTGGAGTGCTTTGCGGCATTAAGCTGAAGAGTGAGGCAGCCAAATTTTTGATGATCGTGATGTGTATTTCCGGTTTTGTTGTGAGCGGATTTGAGCATTGTGTAGCAAATATGGGGGTGTTTGTAACTGCATTCTGTCTGGTTCCCGGTTTATCCGCAGGAGCAATGCTGAGGAGCATGCTGGTGGTTACTATCGGAAATATGGCAGGCGGCGCCCTGCTTCTGGCATGGCCCCTTAGAAAGATGAGTGCAGACGAATAATATGGGAAAGGCTTTATACATAGCGGAGAAGCCCAGTGTGGCGCAGGAATTTGCAAAGGCTTTAAAAATCAACGGACAAAGGCGGGATGGCTATCTGGAATCAGAAGATTCTGTGGTGACCTGGTGTGTAGGGCACCTGGTCACTATGAGCTATCCTGAAAAATATGATGTCAAATACAAAAGGTGGAGTTTCGATACCCTGCCTTTTTTGCCGCGCGAATTTAAGTATGAAGTCATTCCGGGCGTAAAGAAACAGTTTGACATTGTGAAGGGGCTTTTGAACCGTTCTGATGTGGAAACGATTTATGTATGTACGGACTCCGGGCGGGAGGGAGAATATATTTACCGTCTGGTGGCACAGGAAGCAGGTGTCAAGGGCAAAAAGCAGAAAAGGGTCTGGATCGATTCTCAGACAGAAGAGGAAATCTTAAGAGGCATCCGGGAGGCGAAGAATTTGTCTGCGTATGACAATCTTTCTGCGTCTGCTTACTTACGTGCAAAAGAAGATTATCTTATGGGGATCAATTTTTCCCGTGTACTGACTTTGCGTTATGGAAACAGTATATCCAATTATTTAAATTCCGGGTATCAGGCGATTTCCGTGGGAAGAGTGATGACCTGTGTGCTTGGTATGGTGGTGCGCAGGGAACGGGAAATCCGTACTTTTGTGAAAACTCCCTTTTACCGGGTTCTCAGCAGCATTGCTCCGGAGGGAGAAGCTTTTGAGGGAGAATGGAGGGCAGTGGAGGGCAGCCGTTATTTTCAGTCTCCGCGACTATACAAAGAAAACGGTTTTAAGAAAAAGGAGGACGCAGAGGCCCTGATACAAGCTTTGAGCGGACAGCAGCCGTTAACCTGCCGGATAGAAAAGATCGAGCGAAAAAAGGAAAAGAAAAATCCGCCGCTTTTGTTCAATCTGGCAGAGCTGCAGAATGTCTCATCCAGGCTCTTTAAGATCAGCCCGGATGAGACCCTGCGTATTGTACAGGAATTATATGAAAAGAAGCTGGTGACTTATCCCAGGACTGATGCCCGTGTGCTGTCTGCAGCAGTCGCAAAAGAAATTTATAAGAATATTGCGGGCCTTAAGAATTTCCCGCAGGTCAGTGAGGCAGCACAAGAGGTGCTGCAAACAGGAAGCTATAAGTCCATCGCCAAAACGAGATATGTGAATGACAGGCAGATAACGGATCATTATGCCATCATCCCTACAGGCCAGGGAATGGGGGCGCTTAAGGGGCTGCCTTTGACCTCACAGAGAGTATACGAGACGATTGCACGGAGATTTTTATGCATTTTTTATCCTCCGGCTGTTTATCAGAAGATATGTCTTATAACGAAGATTCAGGAGGAATCGTTTTTTTCCTCCTTTAAGGTTCTAAAGGAGGAAGGGTATCTGAAGATTGCGGCGAATTCTTTTGCAAAAAACAGAGCATCTGAAAACGATAAGAGTGGGGAGAGTGAAAAAGAGGAAAAGGATGTTGCCTGTGATACAGGTTTGCTTGCAGCATTGCAGAAGCTGAAAAAGAATGATATACTTCCAGTGGAAGGCCTGAGCATCAAAGAGGGAGAGACTTCGCCGCCGAAGCGCTATAATTCCGGTTCCATGATTCTGGCTATGGAAAATGCCGGACAGTTGATCGAGGATGAAGAGCTGCGTGCGCAGATAAAGGGAAGCGGGATCGGGACAAGTGCTACCAGAGCCGAGATATTGAAAAAGCTTTTTACGATCAGGTATTTGTCTTTGAATAAGAAGACGCAGGTGATTACCCCTACACTTTTGGGCGAAATGATATTTGATGTGGTGAATTGCTCCATTCGTCAGCTTTTGAATCCGGAATTGACTGCAAGCTGGGAAAAGGGTCTGACCTATGTGGCAGAGGGAAGTATTACATCTCAGGAGTATATGGATAAGCTGGAGCACTTTGTACGGGTGCGGACCAATCAGGTGGAGGCCAGTAATTATCAGTATGCTCTGCGTCAG
This sequence comes from uncultured Blautia sp., assembly GCA_900551075.1. Lineage (GTDB taxonomy): Bacteria > Bacillota > Clostridia > Lachnospirales > Lachnospiraceae > Blautia_A. The sequence continues at coordinate 30,313 of URVB01000037.1, forward strand.
TTTTTTGATGCCGCGGCACAAAATTATAAAAAATAGCTGAGAGGCAGCGAAGCTGGTCCGCAGGCGGAAGCTGCTTAAAGTGAGGAGGAAAATTATGCTGAAGGAATTTACCATTGCAAATCTTCTGGATTTGGGTGAGACGATTGCAAAGGATTTGTTCGAGGGAAAAACATATCCCTGGGAAGTCCTTCCGGAAATCGGAGATTTTATTGTAAAGCTTGGAAGAACCCTGGATACGAATGAATATGAATGCAGGGAGGGGGATGTCTGGATTGCAAAATCCGCAAGAGTAGCGCCAACGGCCTGCATCAACGGCCCGGCCATCATCGGTAAGGAGGCGGAGATTCGCCATTGTGCCTTTATACGCGGAAAGGCCATTGTCGGAGAGGGAGCTGTTGTCGGAAATTCCACAGAATTAAAAAATGTTGTTTTATTTAATAAGGTACAGGTTCCTCATTACAATTATGTCGGTGATTCTGTTCTCGGATTTAAGGCACATATGGGAGCCGGCTCCATTTGTTCCAATGTGAAATCCGATAAAAAGCCGGTGATTGTTAAGACAAAAGAAGAACAGATAGAAACAGGAATGAAAAAATTCGGAGCGATGCTGGGAGATCATGTGGAAGTTGGCTGCGGCTCTGTTTTGAATCCCGGAACCGTCATTGGAAGATGCTCGAATATATATCCGCTTTCCCCGGTACGCGGCTGTGTCCCGGCAGACAGTATTTATAAGAGCAGATACGAAATCATAAAAAAACAGTAAACGAATCAGGATATCTATGAAATACGGAGTACCTTCAGTGAGGAGGTACTCCGTATTGCCTTTTCGGACAATCAGAAGATAAGATTCCTCAGAATAACAAGGATTGTGATGTGAAGCGGATAAAAAATATAGAAAAAGTATTTGGCTGCTTTTCCTTTGATGAATCCCCGCTGTCCATTATACATGTTTATGGAAAGGAAGGCAAAGCAGGCCTTCCATTCGTAGTGAAGCCAGCAGCTCCCTACAATTGCCTGCGAGGCCTTATAATTGCGCAGCAGGTACATGATCAAAAGAAAAATATAGCCTTTCCATCCGTAATCTGCATTCAGGCAGAGGGAAATACCAAGAAGCAGCAGCACACTGAGAAACTGCAGGCGTTCGTTTTCACGAAATTGTTCGATTGCACAGAACGCAAGATATCCCAGGAGCAGGGTGAAAAAGACGTTTTGTTTTTTATAATGCCAGGTATTTTGAAACATGAAATTCCATGGGATTTCTGAAATACAGGCAAAAACCAGAAGATTGCAGCCGTATTTTTTTCTGTTTCTGGTATGCAGAAAGCCTTCCACCAAAAGAAAACAAAAGATTGGGAAAGCCGCCCGCCCAATATCCCGGCAGATGCGGTAGAGGGAATACCCGTTGGTCCCGATATAAAAAAGAGGTTCCATGGCAGCCGGATATCGGGTGAGTAATACAAAGGCCGTATGGTCTATCAGCATTGTGATGATTGCGATTAATTTCAATGAGCTTCCGCTTAGAATCCGGAAACGTTCCGGCAAAAATGATTTTGGTGTGGCTTCAGTCATAATTTTCCTCCGATTTTTTGTGAAAATATTGTATCATAGTACCAGATAGATTTCCAGAAGCGTTTATGAAAGAAAAACAAAGAAAAAACATAGTTACTACAGTATATGGTAGTAAATACGAGATTTTTAGTCAATATTCCCTATATTTCATGTCGAAACCTCTCGATTTATTATTATTAGCAAATTTCCTGCCTCCTTTTTGTATATTATTGAAAGCAATGCAGGAATGAAGGAGGAAGAATGTTAATGTTAAAATCTATTACCAGTATTGAAGACCTCATCCAATGTCTGGGAATCAGGCGGACGCTGAAGGGATACCAGCTTCTGCCGAATGCCATACGTCTGACATTATCGGATGAAAATTACTTTTTTAGGCTGATGCACCTATATCGTGATGTGGCCCGGATAGCAGGTACAAATGCGGACTGTGTGGAGCATAATCTGCGGACAGCAATTGAAAGCTGCTGGTATCATGGCAACAGGGAGTTTTTATTGTCTATTTCACCCTATCCTCTGATCAAGTGCCCAAGCAACGGTCAATTTCTGGAAATTATGGTTTTTTACTGCCAGAAAGCGGAATTGAAATAGGAGGGGGCTGCACAAAACACATAACAGCAAAATTTTGCAAATTTTGACTGGACTAATGAGGCATTTTATGAGAAAATAACGATAGGTTGTTAGGGACATTTTAACAACATCATTAGTAAATCTATACCTGAAAGGAGTTTTAAAATGATTTATTCACGCGAAGTAGAAGAAATGTGCCCGGTTGCACAAGGCGTTCATCATGGCGCTGCTCCAATCCCGGAAGAAGCAAAATGGATAGCTGTAAAAGAAGTTAAGGATATTTCCGGTTTTACACATGGTGTAGGCTGGTGTGCACCGCAGCAGGGCGCATGTAAGATGTCTTTGAATGTTAAAGAAGGTATCATCCAGGAGGCACTGGTTGAGACAATCGGATGTTCCGGTATGACTCATTCTGCAGCCATGGCAGCAGAAATCCTTCCGGGCCTTACTGTAATGGAAGCGCTGAATACAGACCTGGTATGTGATGCTATCAATACTGCAATGAGAGAGCTGTTCCTTCAGATCGTTTACGGACGCTCCCAGTCTGCATTCTCTGAAGATGGACTGGCTGTAGGCGCCGGACTGGAGGACCTTGGAAAAGGTCTTCGCTCTCAGGTTGGCACCATGTACGGAACTCTGAAAAAAGGACCTCGTTACCTGGAAATGGCAGAAGGTTATGTTACCGGTATTGCTCTTGACGCAGATGACGAAATCATCGGATACCAGTTCGTAAGCCTTGGCAAAATGACAGATTTCATCAAAAAAGGCGATGACCCGAACACTGCATGGGAAAAAGCGAAAGGTCAGTATGGCCGTGTAGCAGATGCTGTTAAGATTATTGACCCGAGAAAAGAATAATATTGAGGAGGTAACGGGAAATGGCTTTATTTGAATCATACGAGAGACGAATTGACAAAATCAATTCTGTTTTAAACAGTTATGGAATTGCTTCTATTGAAGAAGCTGAAAAAATCACAAAAGATGCTGGTCTGAATGTATACGATCAGATCAAGGGCATCCAGCCGATCTGCTTTGAGAATGCATGCTGGGCATACACGGTAGGCGCTGCTATCGCAATCAAAAAGGGCTGCAGGAGAGCTGCCGACGCTGCTGCTGCAATTGGCGAGGGTCTTCAGGCTTTCTGTATTCCCGGTTCCGTTGCTGACACTCGTAAGGTAGGTCTTGGACATGGCAACCTTGGCAAAATGCTTCTGGAAGAAGAAACGGAGTGCTTCGCATTCCTGGCCGGACATGAGTCCTTTGCAGCCGCTGAGGGTGCGATCGGTATTGCAGAGAAAGCAAACAAAGTTCGTCAGAAGCCGCTGCGCGTTATTCTGAACGGCCTTGGGAAAGATGCTGCTCAGATCATCGCAAGAATTAACGGCTTTACATATGTGGAAACGGAGTATGATCCATACACAAACGAAGTAAAAGAAGTGTTCCGTAAATCCTATTCCGAAGGACTTCGTGCAAAGGTTAACTGCTACGGCGCAAACAGCGTTCCGGAGGGTGTTGCAATTATGTGGAAAGAGGGCGTTGACGTTTCCATTACCGGTAACTCTACCAACCCGACACGTTTCCAGCATCCGGTAGCAGGTACCTACAAGAAGGAATGCAACGAAAAAGGCAAGAAATACTTCTCTGTTGCATCCGGCGGCGGTACAGGACGTACCCTTCATCCGGACAACATGGCAGCAGGTCCTGCTTCCTATGGTATGACCGATACATTAGGACGTATGCACTCGGATGCACAGTTCGCAGGCTCCTCTTCCGTACCGGCTCACGTAGAAATGATGGGTCTGATCGGTGCAGGCAACAACCCGATGGTTGGTATGACCGTTGCGGTTGCAGTTGCGATTCAGGAAGCTGCTGACGCCGGGAAGTTCTGAGAAATAAAGTAGAATTGAGAGTATCTGCACTTCGTGTGTACACATTTTGGGGTTCCTGAATGAACAGGAGCCCCTTATTTTATGGCAGAGAATGAGTTGCTCATTCCCCTGCCTCCGAAACAATTTCTTCCAGAACAGTAATCAAATCATACACAGTATTCAACTGTACGTTTCGTTCCAGTATCGCGTTTTTCAGATCAACAGACAGTGTTTCAAATTTCTCCCTTATATTCGGAGATACATAGGATGCCATATATTATCACCTCATGAAATAGTATGTACAAAAAGAAAAAAACTATCCGAAATGAGAAGGATGAAATATATTCTTTTGTATTTTATAAAAAGCGGCTTTAAAAAAACCCATACGATTCCGGGAAGGGAAGGTATGGGCTTATTTGTGTTAAACCTTATGGTTATTTCAATATATGATAAAATTCGCGGATTTTGTCAAGACGTGCACTCATATTGTTAAACAGCGCATCTACAATAGTCAAGGCACACATGGATTCCACCACCACAACTGCCCTTGGAACAATAACCGGATCGTGTCTTCCATGGATTTCGAGGGAGAGATTTTCACCGGACCGGGTCACGGTTTCCTGAGGCTGGCTGATAGAAGGTGTCGGTTTTATGGAAGCACGGAGAAGGATTTCACTGCCATCGCTGATGCCGCCCAGAATACCGCCTGCGTGGTTGGATGTTTTGGAGACCGCACCGTTTTCTGCATGGAAGCCATCGTTGTCTGTAGAACCGTTGAGTGTGGATACTGCAGCACCATCGCCGATTTCCACTGCTTTTACGGCACCGATGGACATTACGGCCTGCGCAAGGAGTGCGTCCAGCTTGCCGAAGACAGGGTCCCCAAGGCCTGCCGGAACACCGGAAATCCGGCATTCAATTACACCGCCTGCGCTATCCTGGTTTTTCAGACATGTTTCCAGATAGGAGCCGGCTTCTTTGGCTGCCTGTGCATCCGGCATATAAAAAGCATTCCCGGGAATTTCCTCCGGATTAAAATGCTGAATGGATACAGGACCGATAGATTTCGTATAGGTGCAGAAGGAGATTCCAAGCTCTTTTAAAATTTTGGCTGCGACTGCCCCTGCTGCTACCCGTCCGGCAGTTTCTCTTCCCGAGGAACGGCCGCCGCCGCGGTAATCGCGGAAGCCGTATTTCTGGTCATAGGTAAAGTCTGCATGTCCGGGGCGATAGGAATATGCAATATTTCCATAATCCCTGGATCTCTGGTCGGTATTGCGTATGATCAGGGAGATTGGAGTGCCGGTGGTTTTACCTTCAAATACGCCGGAGAGAATTTCCACCAGATCGCCTTCTTTTCGTGCGGTGGTGTAGCGGCTTAGACCGGGTTTTCGCCGGTCCAGATATTTTTGTATGTCCTCTTCGCATAGAGGAAGCCCGCAAGGGCAGCCATCAATGACCGCGCCCAGTGCTTTGCCGTGGGACTCCCCCCAGGTAGTTACAGTGAATTTATTTCCAAATATTGATCTGCTCATAAAAAATCCTTTCTGAATATGTAAGTGTCTTATGTATTATACAAAAATCGAAAATCTTTGTAAACCGAAACCATTAGAATTGACAAAAAACCTTGTACAAATTATAATATAAACTGTATTTTTGTGTAACAGAGAGGTGTTGTCATGAGGATACCGGAGCAGGGAAACAGAGAGTGGGATGGGAGTGTGAATCGTGGTAAGGATGTTTAAAACAACGGATGGAGCCATTCATCAGATCCAGGAGTCGCAGGAAGGCTGTTGGATTGCATTGACCAATCCGACGGCAACTGAAATTTTCGAAATATCTGAACAATTTCAGATAGAAGTAGACGATTTACGGGCTCCCTTGGATGAGGAAGAACGTTCACGTATTGAGGTAGAAGATACGTATACTTTGATTTTGGTGGATGTTCCTATGATTGAGGAACGTAATGACAAGGATTGGTATGGCACCATTCCGCTGGGGATCATTGTAACTGACAAGATGATTTTTACGGTCTGCCTGGAAGATACACAGGTCCTGACCAGGTTTATGGAAGGCAGAGTGCGTAATTTCTTTACTTATATGAAGACGCGGTTTATTCTGCAGATTTTGTACCGTAATGCCAGCATGTATCTTCGATATCTGCGTATTATAGATAAAAAGAGTGAGCAGGTAGAAGAAAAACTTCATTTTTCACCAAGAAATCAGGAACTGATTGAGCTTTTGGAGCTGGAAAAATCCCTGGTGTATTTTACCACATCCCTTCGTTCCAATGATGCTGTGCTGG
>URVB01000038.1 GCA_900551075.1 uncultured Blautia sp.
AGTTATGCTTCCGCTGATTTCCACTTTCCGTGATGTGGGAAAATTTTTGGGAATTCCGATGCTGCAGTCCCTGCCGGGTATTATTTTTGCATACTGCGGATTTGGCGGGGCTATGACGGTGTTTATTCTTACCGGATTCATCAAAGGTATTCCGTATGAATTGGAAGAGGCAGCGGCTATTGACGGATGCTCACCGGAAGGAACCTTCTTCCGTATCATCTTCCCGCTTCTGAAACCGGTTATCATGACAGTAACCATCCTGAATGGTATGTGGATTTGGAATGACTATCTTCTTCCATCGCTTATGCTTGGCCAGAATGGTAAAATTAAGACCCTTCCGGTTGCAGTTCAGGCTTTTGTGGGCTCATACGTAAAACAGTGGGATCTGATCCTTACCGCAGCACTTCTTGCTATGATACCGATGATTGTCGTGTTCCTGATTGGTCAGAAACAGATTATGAATGGTATGGTAGAGGGTGCGATCAAATAATAGCAGCGATTATACAAAAACCGGGAAGTACACAGATGTATTTCCCGGTTATCTTTTTTCAGCGCCTTGCTATTCCACAGTGAGGGTTTTCGTTATAGCTCAAGGACTACCGCCTGATATCCCCCTAAGGTGATTTCTTTTTCTGTGCCTTCAATTGCTGTTAAGTTGTTCAGAACCGCCTTCTTATACGGCGCGTCCAGCCTGATCGTCTGTGGTTCCTTCTGGAAGTTTGCCGCCGCCAGAAGTGTCTGGCCTTCCACAGAGCGTGTGTATGCCATCAGGTTGTGGCGGTCTGTAAAAAGCGGAGTTGTAGTTCCGTAAACAACGGCTTCCTTGTACTCCGGGTTTTTGCGGAGGGCAATCAGGGCACGGTAATACTGATATACGGAATCAGGATCGTTCCGCTGGCTCTCCAGGTTAATAGTAGTATAGTTCGGATTTACGCGCAGCCAGGGAGTAACCTCAGAGAAGCCGGCATTTTTACCTGAATTCCACTGGAATGGCGTTCTGGCATTGTCGCGGCTGAAGCGTGCTACAGCCTTCAGTGCTTCTTGCGGGGTGAATCCTGCATCCAGGGCAACCTGGTATTCATCCAGTGTGGAAATGTCGTCTACCTCGTCAATGGAATTAAATTGCACGTTTTCCATACCGATTTCCTGGCCCTGATATATAAAAGGAAGTCCTTTTAGCATAAACATCATGGTTGCCAGAGCTTTTTTGCTGGTGTCGTTCACATCGCCTTCCGGTATGTAGCGGCTGACACCGCGGGGCTCATCATGGTTTTCGATGATGTTGGAATAGAAGCCGACTCCTTCGGATTTTGTCTGTGCCGCAAAAGTACAGTTACGGTAATCGTCGGGTGTAATCCATTCACAGTCATACCAGCCTTTATCGCTGCTTCCCCAGACATTGGGGCTGAAGTCATACATTGTGGAGAAATAACCGTTTTCTCCGATGAATTCGGGAAGCTGGTCCTCTCTTTCGTTGAACACTTCTCCTGCGGTAAATGCACCGTATACGTTAAAGCAGCGGTCGCGCATTTCACCAAGGAAATCACCGATGCCAACTGCATCCGAAAGCATGTTCTGAGCCTTGCTCATGCCGTCTGAGCGGTCAACCGGGTAGTCCTTCCATGGAAGGGCTTTTTTGATGTTGATAATTGCGTCAATACGGAAACCGGCAAGGCCTTTTTCCAGCCACCAGTTAATCATTTTGTAGATTTCTTCGCGCATCTCCGGGTTTTCCCAATTTAAATCCGGCTGTTTTTTATGGAAAAGATGAAGATAGCATTTGTCCGGATGACCGGGAAGCGGTTCCCAGGCGCTGCCGCCGAAATAAGAACGCCAGTTGCAGGGAACCTTGCCCTCCTTCATATCTTCGATATAGAAGAATCTGCCGTATTTGCCCTCCGGGTCTTCACATGCTTTTTGGAACCATTCGTGTTCGTCGGAGCAGTGGTTAACCACCAGGTCCATTACGACGCCGATGCCGCGTTTTTTTGCTTCGGCAATCAGCTCGTCCATGTCGTCCATAGTACCGAAGCGGGGGTCAATATTATAATAATCGGAAATATCATAACCCTGATCTGCCAGCGGAGAGCAGTAAATTGGAGAGAGCCATACAATGTCTATACCCAGCTCCTTTAAATAATCTAATTTGCTGATTACGCCCTGCAAATCTCCGATACCGTCCTGATTGGTATCACAAAAGCTTTTCGGATAAATTTGATAGGCTACTTTATCATGCCACCATTTTCTTTGCATAGTATATACCTCCGTTATTGCCGGCATTTGGAAATTATATCCGCTGCCGTTTTCTGAATCGTATTAACAGTATAATTATTTTTAGCAGAAATATCTTCTTTAAAAATGACAAAAAAATACGTTATTTTGACTTTTGGAGATATATTCAAAATCGTGAGTTTTGTTTCCGGTACTGCAGAGGCGTGCAGTCGCAATATTTCCGGAAAGCATGCATAAAATTTCCAAGATTGTTGAATCCGCATTCAAGACAAATTTCCATTACGGAAGAATCCGTGTTTGTTAAAAGCCGGCAGGCGTTTTTAATACGCAGCTCATTCAGATATCCAATGGGGGATTTGCCGATGATTTTTTTGAAAAAACGGCAAAAATACTGCTCATTCATATTTACGTGATCTGCAATATCCCGGATGTAAAGCTTTTCTGAAGCGTTCGCTTCCATATAGGAGAGGGCGTGCTTGATTGTTGCGATGCGACGGTCAGTCGCAGGTACTGTGGTTGCGGCATCAAAGAGCTGATGCTCTGCAAGAAGAGCAAGGATATTATACAGCGCCGCTTTGATACGGGTGTATTTTATGGGGCTTTTGACAGCATATTGCGCCTGGTATGCAGTGGGATTTGCAGCTCCATCAAAAGAAGAGGAGATGCGGCAAAATTCATCCTTTAATTCTGGAAAGCAGGGATGATTATGGGAGATCATCCGGGGAAAACGAATGGTTTGTTCTGTCAATGGCTGAATGATATGGCTCTGTACGGGGTCGCTTTCCCGGAAGCACAGACTGCACAGGGAAAAAACCAGTGCTTTTTCTTCAAACCTGTTTTCGGCATAAATATAGTGAAGCTCCTCGCTTTGGATAAAGAAGAAGCATTCCTCCGCAATATTATATGTTTGCATGTTCACTTCCAACTGAAAATTTCCTTCTATAAAGTAGATGATTTCCAGCTCTTCATGCCAGTGGTGCTTTACCTGGAAAAATGCTTTGGCTGGGGCAAACATATTACTATCCATATAAAAAGCACAGGGAAAATCCTGTGTTCCATGATTCGTGTTTTCTTTAAACGGGATGGTATCTGTATATTTCATATGTCCTCCGAAATGTTTTCGTTCTTCACTGCTCATTAAGTAAATGATATGTGCGTTATTATATCATTAATAAGAGCAAAATGCTACAGGGGCAGGAATGCTTGCCCCAAGAATATGAGCATACATGAGGCGGTTCGAATTGTTTATTGGCAGTTCCTTAGTATAAATTGGAAATCATCTTGTTTTTGTGCGGGTTTTATATTAATATTAAGTTGTACAAAAGTGAGGTAAAAAGAATGCGAAATGCCAAATATACAATTACGGATGTTGCGAAAATGCTGGATGTATCCCGTGCTACTGTATCAAGAGCATTGAGCGGCGCTCCCGGCGTAGGTCCTGAATTACGCAAAAAGATTATAGATTTTGCTGATGAAATCGGATATAAGCCGAATCCTGTGGCGCAAAGCTTAAGTAAGGGAAAAATGAAAACAATAGGGCTGATATATGGAGACGTAAGGAACCCGTTTTATGCAGAGCTGACGTATTATATTCAAAAGGGGTTTAATGAATTTCATCAGAAAGCATGTGCGGCAATAAAAGCAGGAAAATTTAAAGATGAAATTCTTCCGGTGGAGCTGAAGGATATTGACATGGTTGAGATTAACGAAGCATTTGCAAGCCACGCATATGCAGTGGCAAGAGATTTGGGACTTGATAGGGAGAAAGTGAATATATACGGCGGCGGGCAGGGCATCTCCATGTATTTCACAAAATGTGAAGCATAAATATGAAAAATAATGGACGGAAATCTTATGCTGAAAGTTTACAATATTCCGGCATAGGATTTCCGTTTTTTGCCAATACTGTAATCACAGGCATTTCATAAGCACAGATGAAAGGAGATTACGAAATGGCAGTAGATTTTAAAAACAGTGAGACAAAGGATAACCTGATGAGAGCATTTGCGGGGGAAAGTCAGGCAAGGAATCGATATACCTTTGGAGCGGAGCAGGCGCGTAAAGACAATCAGCAGGCGCTTGCTCAGGTGTTTTTATATACCGCAGATCAGGAGAAGGCCCATGCAAAGGTTTTTTATAAACACCTGAAGGAATTGTCCGGTGAGACGATTCATGTCGACGGCGGTTACCCTGTGGACATTACGGAAGATCTCGCAGAATTGCTCCGTATGGCGCAGCATAATGAATATGAAGAGCATGATGATGTCTATCAGCGGTTTGGAGATAAGGCCAGGGAAGAAGGCTTTGAAGAGGTTGCACGCTCTTTCCATTGGATTGCGGAGATTGAGAAGCTGCATGGCGACAGATTCGGGAAATTTGCAGAATGGCTGGAGAAAAACCAGCTTTATGTGTCTGACGTAAAGACAGGCTGGATTTGTCTGAACTGTGGATTTGTGTGTGAAACAAATCAGGCCCCGATGAAATGTCCGGTGTGTGAGCATGACAGAGGATATTTCGTTCGTCTGGAGCTGTCTCCGTTTTACGGGCATTGATGAGAAACCGCAGCAGAACAGAAATTTGCAATTGTAAATTTTGTTCTGCTGCGGTTTTTTTACGTGGATTTTACGAAAACGGGATTTTGGATTTTACATTTGATTTTTATACTGGGTGTTGTAGTTAAGGCAGCGAAAGAAATACGGGCCGTGAAAAGGAGCCGTTTGTTTCGCGGAGAATCAGTCATTCAGAAAAGAGGAGAATTTATTATGAAAAAAAGAATGGTAAGTATTTTGACAGCAGCAGTTATGGGAGCATCTGTATTTGCAACAGCAGTAAATGCGGCACCAGGCGGTGCGATCACCGTAGTTTCCCGCGAGGATGGTTCCGGTACCAGAGGTGCGTTTATTGAGCTGTTCGGAATCGAAGAAAAGGTCGGAGACGAAAAGGCAGATATGACGACGGAAGAGGCCAGCATCACCAACAGCACCTCCGTTATGATGACAACCGTAGCGGGAGATGAAAATGCCATTGGTTACATTTCACTTGGCTCTTTGAATGATACGGTAAAAGCAGTGAAGATCGACGGTGCGGAGGCAAGTGCAGAAAATGTCGCAAATGATACATATAAGGTATCCCGCCCGTTCAATATCGTAACCGGTGAGGAGATCAGCGATACAGCACAGGATTTTATCAATTATATCATGAGTGCAGAAGGCCAGCAGATCATCGAGGACAACGGCTATATTAAGGAAGACAGTGAAGCGGCCGGTTATGAGGCTTCCGGTGCTTCCGGGAAGGTGGTTGTGGCTGGTTCCTCTTCCGTGGCACCGGTTATGGAAAAATTAAAAGAAGCGTATGAAGCAGAAAATAAGGATGTAGCTGTGGAAGTGCAGCAAAGTGATTCCACCACCGGTGTAAATTCCGCGGCAGAGGGAATTTGTGATATCGGTATGGCATCCCGTGAACTGAAGGAGGAGGAGAGCGCTCTGGGCCTGACCGCACAGGTAATTGCAAGGGATGGCATTGCAGTTATTGTCAATAACGCAAATGATATTGATGAGCTGAGCAGCGAACAGGTAAAATCAATCTTTACAGGCGAGACAACAGAGTGGGAAGCACTGGCAGAATAAAAGGCTGAGAAAAGGGCGGGGGCTCCGGTACGCGGGCCCCTCTGTACATAGAGATAGAAAGGTATCAGATATGAATCATATGAAGGAAAAAGGAATGAAAATGATATTTATGATTGCTGCCTGTACCTCTGTATTGGCGGTGTTTCTGATCTGTTTGTTTTTGTTTGCAAACGGAATTCCGGCAATCGGCAGGATTGGGCCGTTGGAGTTTTTGTTTGGAACCACATGGAAACCCTCCAACAATAAATTTGGAATATTTCCGATGATTATTGCCAGCATTTATGTAACGGGCGGAGCAATCCTGGTTGGCGTTCCGGTTGCACTGTTTACCTCTGTTTTTATGGCCCGGTATTGTCCGGAGAAAATATACAGGCCATTGAAGGCGGGAATTGAATTGATGGCGGGTGTTCCTTCTATCGTATACGGTTTTTTCGGACTGATTCTTCTGGTGCCCCTGATTCGTGAGCTGTTCAAAGGAACGGGAAGCAGTATGCTGGCAGCTTCTCTGCTTCTGGGGATGATGATCCTGCCCACAATTATCGGACCTACGGAATCAGCGCTGCGCAGTGTTCCGGAAAGTTATTATGAAGGCTCACTGGCTCTGGGCGCCACAAAAGAGAGAAGTATTTTTTGTGTGATGCTTCCGGCTGCAAAATCAGGAATTCTGGCAGCAGTAGTACTGGGTATCGGCCGTGCCATAGGGGAAACCATGGCTGTGATCATGGTAGCGGGCAATCAGGCGAGAATGCCCGCCGGACTTTTGAAGGGTGTGCGTACAATGACTGCGAATATCGTTACAGAAATGGGCTATGCGACCGGACTTCACAGAGAGGCGCTCATTGGAACGGCAGTGGTACTGTTTGTATTTATTTTGATCATTAATTTAAGTCTTTCTTTATTGAACAGGAGGGCAGAGCATGCAGACTAATATTGCGGCGGCAGATACAACAGCGGGAGTAGAAAAAAGAAATGAAACTGCCTCTTTGGACCAGCTGCGTTCTTATTTCAGACACCCGGGTTCCGGAATTCTGGCTTTGCTGACCGGATTGGCGGCGGCAGCAACCTTTGCCATGCTGCTGTTTCTGGTAATTTATATTCTGGTGAAGGGGATTCCCTATCTGACACCAGGCTTATTCAGCCTGGAATATACGTCGGAGAACGTGTCTCTGATCCCTTCACTGATCAACACCTTTATCATGACCGTGGTTTCACTGGCGGTTGCTGCGCCCCTGGGAATTTTTGCCGCAATTTACCTGGTGGAATATGCAAAAAAGGGCAACCGGCTGGTAGGAATCATTCGAATCACAGCGGAAACGCTTTCCGGAATTCCGTCCATCGTATATGGCCTGTTCGGGCTTTTATTCTTTGTGACAACGCTTAAGTGGGGAATGTCTCTTCTTGCCGGAGCCTTTACACTTGTGATTATGGTCCTGCCGTTAATTATGCGCACCTCAGAGGAGGCGCTGAAGGCGGTACCGGATTCTTATAGAGAGGCCAGCTTTGGGCTGGGCGCAGGAAAGCTTCGGACCATTTTTACGATTGTACTTCCCTGTGCAGTACCGGGGATTCTGGCGGGTATTATTTTGGCGATTGGACGTATCATCGGTGAAACTGCTGCGCTTCTTTATACCGCAGGTACCGTTGCGCAGGTTCCGGGCAGCCTTATGGGTTCCGGACGTACCCTGGCGCTTCATATGTATGTTCTTTCCAGTGAAGGTCTTCATATGAATCAGGCATCTGCGACTGCAGTAGTGATTCTGTTATTTGTATTGGTGGTGAACGGACTGTCCGGTATGGCTGCCAGGAGAATTGCGAAAGGATAAAAAAGAGGTATGAACGAAAAAACAAAAATTGCTGTGGAAGATATGGAGCTGTATTACGGCAGCTTTCATGCGTTGAAAAATATCAATATGAATATTCCGGAAAAAAAGATTACGGCTTTTATCGGACCCAGCGGATGCGGCAAATCAACCCTTCTGAAATCACTGAACAGGATGAATGATCTGGTAGAGGGATGTAATATCACAGGAAAGGTGCTGTTGGATCAGGAGGATATTTACGGTGATATGGATGTAAACCTTCTGCGTAAAAGGGTGGGCATGGTATTTCAGAAGCCGAACCCGTTTCCAATAAGCATTTATGACAACATTGCCTACGGGCCGCGAACACACGGTGTAAGGTCTAAGATAAAGCTGGATGAGATCGTGGAGAAATCCCTCCGTGATGCGGCCATTTGGGATGAGGTGAAGGACAGATTGAAAAAGAGTGCCCTCGGCATGTCCGGCGGACAGCAGCAGAGGCTTTGTATCGCCAGAGCTCTTGCCGTACAGCCGGAGGTTCTTCTTATGGATGAGCCGACCTCTGCCCTGGACCCTATTTCCACTTCCCGGATTGAGGAGCTGGCAGTAGAATTAAAAAAAGATTATACGATTGTCATTGTTACGCATAATATGCAGCAGGCCACCCGCATTTCAGATAAAACAGCGTTTTTCCTTTTGGGAGAAGTGGTGGAATATGACAATACGGATAAACTGTTTTCCATGCCGGGCGATAAGCGGACGGAAGATTATATTACGGGGAGGTTCGGTTGATATGGCAACACGTTTTGAACGGCAGTTGGAATCGCTGCATGTACAGATGATTGCTATGGGCAATCTTTGTGAAAAGGCAATTTCCCTTTCTGCAAAAGCAATTCAGGGAAAAAGTGAGGATTATGCGGATATGGTATTTGAAGCGGATCGGGAAATCGATGAAAAAGAACGGGAGATTGAGACGCTTTGTATGCGGTTATTGCTTCGTCAGCATCCGGTAGCCGGTGATCTCCGGGAGATTTCCGCAGCGCTGAAGATGATTTCCGATATGGAGCGGATCGGTGATCAGGCGGCAGATATCGCAGATTTATCCCTGTATGTGGATAAAAGCATTGTGCAGGTTCCGGCTGAGATTGGAGAGATGGCCGCGATTACCGTAAATATGGTGACAGGCAGCGTCACAGCCTTTGTCAATGCAGACCTGGCCCTCTGCCGAAAGGTCATTCTGGATGATGATCATGTTGACCAGGCATTTAATCAGGTGAAGGAAAGGCTTGCGGACCTGATCTGTCGGGATAGTCTGGATGCAAAGGCCGGACTGGATCTTTTGATGACGGCCAAGTATATGGAACGCATCGGCGATCATGCAGTGAATATTGCAGAGTGGGTCGAATATTCCATAACCGGAGAGCACAGGAACCATGAGCATCAGCTTGGGGCCATCAGGTAGTCAGTGTCTTCCTGCTATTGGACGGCAGAGGGAAGCATTTTTGGGTATCTGCATATGATTGTAAGGATACCTTCCTTAAGCTCTGCGCACATGCTGCCCTGCATTTGTTCTGTAAGGAGCCTGGCTACGGTCATGCCCAGGCCGCTTTTGGGGGAGGTACGGGCATTGTCGGCAGTAAAAAACGGATCAAAAAGATGTTCGGCATCTTCCTTTGTAAGGTAGGGAGCCGGATTGGAGCAGGACAGAAGGATTTCGTTTTCTGTTTCGGTTAAGGAAATTTCTGCTTTGCTGCTGCCGTATTTCAGGATGTTAAAGGTCAGGTTGTGCAGAATCCGGCTAAGGGCGTTTTTGTCGGCCCGAACCATAACCGGATGGTCCCCGAGAGAAGGGGACAGGCGGATTCCCTTTGTTTCAAATTCCTGATAAAAGGACAGCAGGTGCTCCTGAAGCAGCAGCCTGAGGTCCAGAGCTTCCATATGAAGCTTCAGTTCATGGTTTGTGAGCCTTGTGTATTCATAGAGCTGAGTGATAAGCGTATTCAGGTGTTTGGAACGTTTCCGGACAATATCGAGGTATTCGCTCTGCTCCTGAGTAAGCGTTTCATCTTCCATTAATTCCAGATAACCCAGAATGCTCGTGAGAGGCGTGCGCAGGTCGTGGGAAATATTGGTGATTTCCTGCTTGACATCCTGCTCATGCTTTTTTTGTGCATAGCTTCTGGAAAAGGACTGGGTGAGATACCGGTTGATCTCCTCGGCAAGCAGTTCCAGTTCCTTATCTGGTACGGGAATCTGTAAATGACGATGCACAGGTTCCTCCCGGTTCATTTCCTTCAATTCCAGGGTCATGGTATGAATAGCTCTGTGCAGGGAGCGGAGGCGCAGAAGCAGATATAAGATCAGGATTCCGGAAATAATGATGAAAATCGTTTTAAGCATATGCACCTCCTGTTTGAACAATGCCGAAGCCCTTGTCAGCGGATTTCGCGTTTCTGCATCCAGTAAATGCCGATGGCAGTAAACAATATGGTGTGGAGAATACCAATGATATAGCATTGTGCCATTCCGGAGGCGGTATCCCAGAAGAAAGCCGCTTCCGGCTGGGCACAGAGCATATTATGCGGGCTGTATCGCCAGAGAGCATTTAGCTTTGGAAGCTTAAATCCGATCAGTTGGAATACTTCCGGAAGCACATAAATGATACCCATGGCAGATAAAACCCCCTTCCAGCTTGAACCGCAGTTTATAAATAAGCAGAAGCAAATGGACAGGCAGGCCACAGCAGCAAAGGAAGAGGTCATCATAGGAAAAAATTCTAATCCCAGGCTGGTCTGAAGATGAAACTGCTTTGAAAACTGCCTCATACAGATAATTGCGGTAAGCATGATTCCCGCCAGTACAAGGACGGTACCCAGGTAAGCCCTGTTGCGCCGGATGTGATAGTATTCACTTCTCATATAATTAAGCATATTCTTTTCCTCCCATAAGATTCATGTAATAATCCTCTAAAGTGACTGCATGGGATACAAGGGATTTCAGCGCAATCCCTTTGGAAACGGTGATTCTGGCAATTTCCTCCTCGCATCCTGCAGCATGGAAAATGTGAATGTGCCCGTTGGGATGCACCTGATAATCGGTAAGGCACAGGTCCTTTTCGAGGACTACGCACATCTGCTTCACATCGCCTACCTGCGGTTTTTCATATCATTCTCATTCCTTCTGTTATTTTGTAAAGTACAGGAAGTCCGCGCAAGGTCTTTGGGAGCCTCCGATCAGCTTATTCATGACCTTTCCGTTGTAATATAAAGTGGAGGAGCCGCCTCCATCCAGATTATAGGCATATCTGCAGCCGTAGGACTGGAAGATGTTTACCATATCCCAGTGATTCAGGCCGCTGTAATTGCCGGTATCAGTCACAAGCAGCACATAGTCGTTAGGCTTTACCATGCCGATGGCGGTTCTTGGATAATATTTGGAGGTTTCGCTCCATGCAGGCTGGGCTTTGCCATCCCTGATCAGGACAGGCCCGAAATTGTAGGTGTCCTTCACGCCTGCCCTGAGAAGGTCCTTCCCCATCAATCCCTGACGGGGCGTGTAAATGGTCCCGTCCTTTTTGACAGCCATGACACTGTAGCTGGTCATATAATCGCCGTAAATTTTACCGTTTTTGATACACATCCCCAGCGGTGAGGGCTTACCCGATCCGTAGTCAAAGGCGCTTCCGTTGATACCGATGATGCCTTTGTTGGAGGAAACTGCGCCGGAGGTGGTCTGCCTGGTGCCGCCGTAGGTTCCGTAGGAAAGGGCTGATTTTAATTGGGATGCCTTACTTGTGCGTACATGCGCCACCCAATAGGAAACCCCGTGGGCCGTCTTTTTGCGAAGCCCGATGCTCAGGTTTGCACTTTTGTATGTATAGGTGTTCCCGTTTTGGCTGACCGTTGGTTTCGCCTGCTTTTTGGAAATCCGCTGACCGCTGCCATTGACGTAATAATTTCCGATCCATTTATTTTTTGCCATGGCGCCGGTGGATTTGTCAAAGTAATAATAATATTTGCCGATTTTTACCCAGCCCTTTGCCATAGTGGAATTGCTGAGGAAGTAATAGCGTTTGCCTTTGTAGGTCAGCCATTGCTTCGCTATCGCTATGCCGGATTTATTGAAATAATATTTGTACCTGGTTCCGGTAGCCCAGCGGTTTCGGAACATTGCCCCGTTTTTGCGGTTATAGTAATATTTGTTGCCCGAGCGCTTCATCCATCCGGTGAAGCGTTTGCCGCTGGCAGTACTGTAATAATAATACCCCCTGTATTTAAAGGAACCGCAGATCAGCCTGCCTTTGGAATTGTAGAAATAGTAATCGCTGCCGATTTTGCGCCATCCGGTTTTTTTGGATGTGAGGCTGACGGTGGTATTGGATGCCTTTACATAGGCATACGCATGGACGGTGGCGGTGCTTCCGAGAAGGAGGAGAACCAGCAGGAGCAGCGGTGCGGTACAGCGTAATAATCTTTTCTTTTTCATAAATATCCTTTCTTTTATATATATTTAATTAATGAAATTTCTGATTAAATATGGTAATATCTAGTATATCACAAATGAAAGGGATTTTTGTAAAAAAATCCGGAAAGAGAGGGAGAGGGATATGAGCAGTAACGAAAAGTACACGGCAACCCCTTACGATCTGGACGGAAGACCGCCTTTGGGGCTGGCGATTCCGCTAGGTCTGCAGCATGTACTTGCCATGTTTGTGGGAAATCTGACACCGCTTCTGATTATCACGGGAGTGTGCGGAATTGAAGCAGGCGGAAGTCTGCAGATTGCACTTTTGCAGAATGCGATGCTGATTGCCGGAATTGTGACTTTGGTACAGGTTTTTACGATCGGGCCGGTTGGAGGGAAGCTTCCGATTGTTATGGGAACCAGCTCCGGTTTTATCGGTGTGTGCCGAAGTGTCGGCGCTGCCATGGGAGGCAGCGTCACCGCATACGGTGCGATTCTGGCTGCTTCCTTTATCGGCGGTCTGTTTGAAACGGTATTGGGAAGCTTTTTGAAGCCGCTTCGTAAATTCTTTCCATCTGTAGTAACCGGTACGGTGGTATTATCCATCGGACTTTCTTTGATTTCTGTTGGAATCGGCTCCTTTGGCGGCGGCAGCACGGCGCCGGATTACGGTTCTCTGGAAAATCTGTTCGTCGGCGCAGTGGTCCTGGTCGTGATCATTGTACTGAAGCACGGCACAAAGGGATTTACCAGCTTCTCTTCGATTCTGATCGGTATCATCGCAGGATATATTCTGGTTGGAATTATGGCAATGCTCCTTCCGACTACCTTTACCTATGTGGATGACGCCGGCGCAACAGTGGAAGCAACCAAGGCATGGGTGCTGAACTGGAGTAAGGTTGCCGATGCACCGTGGTTTGCGATTCCCCAAATTATGCCTGTCAAATGGGTATTTGATTTGAAGGCCATCATCCCGATTGGCATCATGTTTATTGTAACAGCCGTAGAAACCGTAGGTGATATTTCCGGTATTACAGAGGGCGGACTTGGAAGAGAGGCAACAGACAAAGAGCTGGCAGGCGGCGTAATGTGCGATGGGCTTGGCTCCTCCTTCGCTGCACTGTTCGGTGTTCTGCCGAATACCTCTTTCAGCCAGAATGTGGGTCTTGTGGCAATGAATAAGGTTGTCAACCGTTTCTCTATTGGAATCGGCGGTATTTTCCTGATTGCCTGCGGACTGTTTCCGAAGCTGGCAGCATTGATTTCCATTATGCCGCAGAGTGTTCTCGGCGGCGCGGCAGTTATGATGTTCTCATCCATTGTTGTCAGCGGCATTCAGTTGATTACAAAGTGGCCGGTAACTCCGAGAAACGTGACCATCGTTTCTGTGGCGCTTGGCCTTGGATACGGACTTGGCGCCAACACGGCTGTGCTGGCTCATCTTCCCGAAAGTGTCAGCCTGATTTTCGGCGGTTCCGGTATTGTTCCGGCGGCGCTGCTTGCAATTCTTCTGAACGTGGTTCTGCCGCCGGATGAAAAATCCGAGGTGGAGCTTGCAGAAGAAATCCTGGCGCAGAAGAAGCAGGGCAAAAAATAACAAGTGAATCCGTAAATAAAAAGGAGACAGTACATTGCGGAATGTATGGTCTCCTTTTTGCTGCCGGGCTTTCATGGTTCTATGCACCCTCGTAACGACAGTGCTTCAAGGGAAAGCAGAGGTTTTAGTAATCCGTTTTGTGGTAGAAACGCCCGTTGATATAGTCGGTTTTTATGATGTTTACGAATGCGGTCGGATCGGTTTCCCTTACCTTTTTTACCAGAATTTTGGCTTCATCTCTGGATACCACGGAATACAGCATGCTGGTAGCCTCATCCGTATAACAGCCCTTTCCTTCCAGGCGTGTGGCACTGTGATTTGTCAAATGGGAAATTTCCTCATATACTTCATCCGGCTTCCGGGTAATAATAAACAGCGTATGTTTTTTATATCTCTGGTGCAGCATCTGTACCACCTGTGTGGAGGTAAACTGGAAGATGATGGAATACAGAGCCTTGTCCCAGCCGAACAGGAGTCCGGCCGCAACCAGCATGAAGGCATTTCCGCACAAAATGTAATTCCAGATATCCCGATCGCTTTTTTCGGAGAAATAAATTGCAATAAAATCTGTACCGCCGCTGCAGGTATTTCCGATCAGGCAGAGACTGGCGGCAAGGCCGTTAATCAGCCCTCCGAAGATGCTGATGAGCAAAGTGTCATAGGTAATCGGCTGAACCGGAATGATATCTGTCAGGATGCTGGACAGCACAATCACGCAGCAGGCGCTTAAGGTAAATTTTCTGCCGATAAATTTCAGACCGATAGAGATCGGAATTGCATTTAAAAGGATGTTGATCAGAGTATAGGGGACCTCTATTCCCATGAACTGATCAAAAATACTCTGCAGAAGAAGGGTCAGTCCGTTGAAGCCGCCGGGATATAAGCCGCCTGCCCTTACAAAGGTTTTGATGTTTACGGCGAAAATAACCGCCGCCAAAACGGCACAGCCGTAGCGTTTTGTTTCTCGCTTGAATTTGATGTTTTCCAAGATTTTTCCTCCCTCATCCATGCCGGATTCCGCAGGGCAAGGGTGTGTATCCGGCTAAAGAATTATCCTGTATTCTATATTTGGTTTTCGGTTGCTTCCCAGCGTCCTGATGCGCCGCACGGAAGCACAAGCCCGTTGGAAGTAACAGGAAGACCGATTTCCTGTGAATCCACATTACCATGATAAGACCTTAATTCTGTAGCAAGCAGATAAGTCAGGACGGCGGGCGCAAGTCCTGTTGTATAGGAATTGATCAGAAAAAACAGCGGTTTGTCACTCAGGAGCTGTGCGCAGAGCTTTACAAGAGGATGAATGGCATCTTCAATTTTCCAGATTTCCCCTTTGGGACCCCTTCCATAAGAAGGGGGATCCATGATAACGGCATCGTAACGGCTTCCCCGACGGATTTCCCGTTCTGCAAATTTCACACAGTCATCCACCAGCCAGCGGACAGGGGCATCCTTCAAACCGGAATCGGCGGCGTTTTCTTTGGCCCAGGCAACCATGCCCTTGGATGCATCAACATGGGTAACAAAGGCGCCTGCGTCCGCTGCGGCCAGGGTAGCTCCTCCGGTATAGGCGAATAGGTTCAGTACTCTGATGGGACGTCCGGCATTTCGGATTTTATCCCCGAACCAGTCCCAGTTAGCAGCCTGTTCCGGAAACAATCCGGTATGTTTGAAGCTAAAGGGTTTCAGATGGAAGGTAAGGTTTTTGTAATGGATATCCCACTGTTTCGGCAGACCATAAAATTCCCATTCCCCTCCGCCCTTTTTGCTTCTGTGGTAGTGGGCGTTCGTGTGCTGCCAGCCGCTGTGCCTTTTGGGGGTATTCCAGATGACCTGAGGATCGGGACGTACCAGGAGATAGTTTCCCCAACGCTCCAGCTTTTCTCCGGCGGAGGTGTCAATGATTTCATATTCTTTCCAATTATTTGCAATCCACATATATGATGACCTCTCATTTTTTTGTTGTCAGGCATTAGTATAGGGGAATTTCGGGGAATGTCAAGCGATGTTGCAAAATAAGGAAATACTTTTTGTTTTTCTTTCAGAAAGGGTGAAAAAGCCCGTTACAGTGCGCCTGTACGGTGATGCTATGATGAAATGCAGGGATAGATAGATGAACGGTATATAAAAGACTTGACAAGCAGGAATTTACCATACTAAAATGGATACGATATTATGAAAATTATGAAAATTGACAGCAGTACAGCAATGCAGGAGTAAAGCACAGAACTGAGCTGCAGAGATTCGCAGCGGTGGCTGCACGAGGAGGACACTATGAAGAAATACAGCGAAATGAACAGAGACGAACTTTTGGCCCTGAAAAGGGAGCTGGATCAGCAGTATGCTGAAATTAAGGCGCAGGGCCTGGCTCTGGATATGTCTCGTGGTAAACCGGGCACAGACCAGTTGGATATTTCTATGGGGATGATGGAGGTTCTGGCGAATGGGGCAGAATTGAAATGTGAGACAGGCGTGGATTGCCGTAACTATGGTGTGATCGATGGGATTCCGGAGGCAAAACGCCTGCTTGGCGCTATGTCAGAGGTAGATCCGGAGCATATCATTATTTATGGAAATTCCAGCCTGAATGTTATGTTTGATTCCATTGCGCGTTCCATGACGCATGGTGTGCTGGGCCATACACCATGGTGTAAACTGGATAAGGTGAAATTTCTCTGTCCGGTACCGGGATATGACCGTCATTTCAAGATTACGGAGTTTTTCGGTATCGAGATGGTCAATGTTCCAATGACTCCGGTCGGACCGGATATGGATATGGTAGAAAAGCTGGTAAACGGGGATGAGGCAGTCAAGGGTATCTGGTGTGTGCCGAAATATTCTAATCCGCAGGGAATTACCTATTCTAAGGAAACCGTAGAGCGTTTTGCCCGCCTGAAGCCTGCAGCTCCTGATTTTCGTATCTATTGGGATAATGCTTATAGCATTCATCATCTGTATGACGATAACCAGGATTTCCTGGTGGAAATCCTGGGAGAATGTGTAAGGGCCGGAAATCCTGATATTGTTTATAAGTTTACTTCCACCTCTAAGGTCAGCTTCCCCGGCTCCGGTATTGCAGCCGTTGCGGCCTCCAGGGCAAATCTGGAAGATTTCCGCAGATATATGCAGATGCAGACCATCGGACATGATAAGCTGAATCAACTGCGCCATGTAAGATTTTTCAGGGATTTGGATGGTCTGCATGCACACATGAGAAAGCATGCGGATTTGATTCGTCCGAAATTTGAGATGGTTTTGGAAACTCTGGATAAAGAGCTCTCCGGCCTTGGCATCGGAGAATGGACCAGACCACACGGGGGATATTTTATTTCCTTTGATTCCATGGAAGGCTGTGCAAAAGCGATTGTTGCAAAAGCAAAAGAAGCCGGCGTGGTATTGACGGGGGCAGGTGCCACCTATCCATACGGAAAGGATCCCAAGGATTCCAATATCCGTATTGCGCCTACATATCCGGAGCTGAAGGAGCTGGAACAGGCGGCAAAAGTATTTGTACTGTGTGTGAAGCTTGCAAGTGTTGAGAGGCTTTTGGCAGAATCATGAAGAAGGAGGAATAAGCTTCAAAAGGAGAGGCATATTCTGTACGTAAGAAAACGGGTTATATCAGAAAGATTGGGTAGATACAATGACAGAAGAAAGAGCAGGACTGAGCAGGGGGAAAAAGATAGTGATCGGTCTCATCATTGTACTCCTGGTATTAACGGCAGGCGCCTACTATGTGGGCGTGCGGTATTTCGCAAATCATTTTTTGCCCGGAACTATGATAAATGGATTCAACTGTTCTTATATGACGGCAGAGGAAACGGAGAATCTGATCGCTGCACAGGTAGGCGCGTATGTGCTTACGATAGAAACACGCGGCAATGGGCAGGAGAGTATTACTGCAGAGCAGACAGGGCTTGAATATGAGCCGGACAATACGGTGAAGGAGCTGATTGCAGTCCAGGATCGTTTTAAATGGTTTCTGGCATTTCGCCGGCAGGAAGCATACGATATGACAGTGCCGACAACGTATGACGATGAGAAATTCGAGGCTGCAGCAGCCGGCCTGAGCTGTATGCAGGAGGAGAATAACAAAGCTCCGGCAGATGCATATATTAAGGAAACAGACAGCGGCTTTGAAATTATTCCGGAGGAAGAGGGAACGCAGCTTAAGAGAGATCAGGTGAAGAAGCTGATTTCCAAGGCTGTGTCTTCCGGCCAAACGGTCCTGAATCTGGAAGAAGAGGATTGCTATGAAAAGCCCGGGGTTTACAAAGATGATGAAGAGCTGGTGAAGGACTGTGAGCAGATGAATAGGCTGACGGATGTTGTCATTACTTATGATTTTGCGGACAGGACGGAAACTGTAGACAGGAGTGTGATCAAGGACTGGCTGGTCAGGGATGAAAACGGCGATTATACGTTGGATAAGACAAAGGTAGCGGCCTATGTTAATGAGCTTGGGTACAAATATGATACCTTTGGCTGTACCAGGAATTTCCGTACTTATGATGGGAGAGATGTTACCATTACAGGCGGTGATTACGGCTGGGCAATTGATCAGACCGCAGAGACGGATGCCCTGTTTGAGGCAGTCCAAAGTGGAGAAACCCAGGTGCGTGAGCCGATATATGCCTATAAGGGCTGGAGCCGTGACTCCAATGATATCGGATATACATATGTAGAGATCGATCTGACGAACCAGTGGATGGTTTTCTACAAAGATGGAAGTCCCATCGTGAGTACTCCGGTAGTTACAGGGAATCCTAATATTCAGGGAATGGAGACGCCCACAGGCTGTTTTGCCATTGATGCCATGAAATCTCCCTCCGTTTTGAAGGGAGAGAATTATGCGGCAGAAGTAACTTATTGGATGCCTTTCTGTGGCAATGTGGGAATCCATGATGCTACCTGGCGTACAGAGTTCGGGGGAAATCTGTATATGCTGGAGGGCTCTCACGGTTGTGTGAATACACCGTATGATCAGGCCAAAATCATATATGAGAACATCGACATCGGTGCTCCGGTAGTGGTATATAAGTAGTAAGCGAGGGTGCTGCAGGGATTTCATGGGAAACCTTGCAGCAGTTTTGTATAAATGAAAAGGAGATGAGAGCATGAAGGTTGTAGTATTGGCTGGAGGAACCAGCACGGAACGGGCGGTTTCCATCGTATCCGGAACAGGAATCTGTACTGCCCTGCGGCAGAAGGGGCATCTGGCGGTTTTGGTCGATATTTTCTGCGGAACAGAGGTCGTGGACTGGGAGAATCCGTTTCCGGAGGAATATGATGTGGAACAGGCCTCCGCTTATATGAAAAGCTTTGATGAAAAAATCCGGGAAATGCAGAAAGTGAGAAGAAACTTTTTCGGACCGAATGTGCTTGAGCTCTGCCGGCAGGCTGATATTGTGTTCCTGGGGCTTCACGGCGCCAATGGTGAGGACGGAAAGGTACAGGCAGCTTTTGATCTGATGGGAATCAAATATACAGGAACCGGTTATCTGAGCAGTGCTATGGCTATGGATAAGGGAATTACAAAGGAGATGTTCCGTATGCACCATGTTCCGACTCCTGCAGGAACAACTATGGAAAAGAAGGATTATACCGTGGATCTTTCTGTACTTGGCCTGGAATTTCCGGTGGTGGTGAAGACCTGCTGCGGCGGTTCCTGTATCGGCGTTTATATTGCGGACAACCAGGCGGATTATGAGAAGGCTCTTAAGGATGCATTTACCTATGAAAATGAGGTAGTTGTGGAGAAGTGTATCCATGGTACAGAATATACGGTTGCTGTAGTGGATGGTGAGGCTTATCCGGTTGTGGAGATTGTTCCGTGTGAGGGCTTCTATAATTACGAAAATAAATATAAGCCCGGTGCGACGAGGGAAATCTGTCCTGCACCGATTTCTCCGGAATTGACTAAGAAAATGCAGGATTATGCAGTACGGGGATATCATGCCCTTGGACTGGAAAGCTATGCGAGACTGGATTTTATGATGACAGAGGATGAAGAGATGTTCTGTCTGGAAGCCAATACCCTTCCCGGAATGACGCCGACCAGCCTGATTCCGCAGGAAGCACAGGCGCTTGGTATTGATTATCCCAGTCTCTGTGAAGAATTGATCCGGGTTTCAATGAAGAAGTATGAACAGGCTTTTTTGGGAAAATCAATGGCATTGAAAACGGAACCGCATGAAATATAAAAACAGTAGGGATGAAAATATGAAAAATTTAACTTTGGAAAATCTGGAAAAGGTATGCGGCGGTAAGTATTTCGGTTCTGCCGGTGCAAGGAATGCGGAGGTTACGGCAATTACGACAGACAGCCGGAAGGTGGAAAAGGGCTGCCTGTTTGTACCGATCGTAGGGGAACGCGTAGATGCACATAAGTTTATTCCGGATGTGATGCGGAAGGGGGCTCTTTTTGTACTTTCCGAAAAAACACTGGAGTATGCGGATTTTCCTTATATATTAGTAAAATCCACACTTCAGGCGGTGAAGGATATTGCGGAGTTTTATCTGGAGCAGCTTGGAATTCCGGTAGTGGGGATTACAGGAAGCGTTGGAAAGACCAGCACAAAGGAAGTAATCGCAGCCGTACTGAAGGAAAAATATCGTACGCTGAAAACGCAGGGGAATTTCAATAATGAATTGGGGCTTCCTCTGACTGTGTTCCGTCTGCGGGACGAGGATGAAATCGCTGTATTGGAAATGGGTATCAGTGAGTTTGGGGAGATGACCCGCCTTTCCAGGGTGGCCAGGCCCAATACCTGTGTGATTACCAACATCGGAACCTGTCATCTGGAAAATCTGGGGGACCGGGAAGGCGTACTGAAGGCTAAAACAGAGATATTCAAATTTATGAGACCGGGAGGCGCCATTATACTGAACGGGGATGACGATAAGCTTTCCACGATAAAGGAGTATGAAGGTACCAAACCGGTATTTTTCGGATTGGATACGCAGAGAGAAATTTATGCAGACGGGCTTGTCAGCCATGGCCT
The DNA here is from genome assembly GCA_900551075.1 of uncultured Blautia sp. Lineage (GTDB taxonomy): Bacteria > Bacillota > Clostridia > Lachnospirales > Lachnospiraceae > Blautia_A. The sequence continues at coordinate 20,720 of URVB01000038.1, forward strand.
GAAGGGCGTTTCCTGCCGAATCCATTTGGGGGAGGAGGCCTTTGAGGTGCTGGTTCCCATGCCGGGACGGCATATGGTGTACAATGCTCTGGCTGCTGCGGCAGTGGGCAGGGTTTATGGACTGACAACGGAGGAGATAAAGCGGGGGATTGAGAGTCTGGAGGCCATCAGCGGCCGCTTTAAGATGATTGAGACTGAGAACTTTTTGATTGTGGATGACTGCTATAATGCGAACCCTATGTCTATGAAGGCATCTTTGGATGTGCTGCAGGATGGTGCAGGCCGCCGTGTGGCGATTCTGGGTGATATGGGCGAGCTTGGCGAAAACGAGGTGTCCCTGCATGAAGAAGTAGGCGAGCATGCAGGGCACTGTAAGATCGAGGTATGCATCTGTGTGGGTGAACTATGTTATCATATGGCAGAGAAGGTAAGGGAGACGAATCCTGCTCTTACGGTGATTTATGAGAAGGATAGAGCAAGCCTCCTTGCAAAACTGGCGCAGTATGTACAGAAGGGGGATACCATTCTGGTAAAGGCCTCCCATTTTATGAGATTTGAAGATGTGGTAAGGGCATTGCGGGAAATGTAAATTGCTACGGGAATTTGACGAACGATTTTTGTTTCCCGTCAGGTGTGATAGATGTATAATCTTATCAGTAATCATTTATTCTTTAAGGAGGGGATTATGCTGGAAACTATCATGCACCTGCATATATTGCTCTATGTTATGGCGGTCGCCGGGGCTGTCGGAGCAATCGGAATGCTGGCCACGCACCTTACTTACAGAAGAGCATTGAGAAAAACAAAAGCTGTAATGAACCTGAAAGAGAAATGGCTGAATTTGTGGAAGACAAGGGACAGGCTTCTGGGCCGTATGAATCTCATGGTGTGGATTCCTTCATTGCTCAGCACCGTGTTTTTTGGACTGGCGCTGCTGTTTGCCACAAGGCTGGAACTGGAGGAAGGACTTCCGCTTACATATCTGTATCTGGGAGCTGCCGTGCCTGTTGTGCTCCTGCTTCTGCGTCAGGCACTGGATTTTACTTACAGGGAAGATTTGGTGATGAATTCGCTGGCAGATTATGTGGAGCAGATGCGTGCCTGGGTGGAGAATGTGCCGGATACGCAGAAGTCGGACCCTGTACTGCAGGACGAGGTGGTGGAGCGGATTACTGCCAGTATCCGGCAGACGGCTGCCACGGGCAGTCATTTCAGTAAAATGCTGACTCCGGAGGAGGAAGAAATCATGAGGGAAATCATCAGAGAGTTCATGAATTGACCTTGTGAAATCTGCTGATTTTTGATATACTCGGATTATAAGCTTTTGAGATTTTTAACGAAAGAAATTTTCTACTTAAAAAGGAGAGAGAGCCATGAGTAAAGTAACATTTGATTATTCAAAGGCAGGCTGCTTTATTGCAGAGCATGAAGTAGAGGCTATGAAGGTTCTGGCAGAAGCTGCCAAAGAAACGCTTGTTTCCAAAACAGGGGCAGGAAATGATTTCCTGGGCTGGGTTGACCTTCCTGTAGATTATGACAAGGAAGAATTTGCCCGTATCAAAGCAGCAGCAAAGAAAATTCAGGAGGATTCCCAGGTACTTCTGGTTATCGGAATCGGCGGTTCCTATCTTGGGGCGAGAGCTGCCATTGAATTTCTGAGACATGGTTTCTATAACAATGTTTCCAAAGAAATCCGCAGGACACCGGAAATTTATTTTGTGGGAAACAGTATCAGCAGCAGCTATATTCAGGGATTGATCGATGTGATCGGAGACAGGGATTTCTCTGTGAACATGATTTCCAAATCCGGAACTACTACAGAGCCGGCTATCGCTTTCCGTGTATTCAAGGAAATGCTGGAAAAGAAATACGGCAAGGAGGCTGCGGCTAAGAGAATTTATGCGACTACTGACAAGGCAAGAGGAGCTTTGAAGAAGGTTGCTGATGAAGAGGGATACGAGGAATTTGTTGTGCCGGATGATGTAGGAGGCCGTTTCTCCGTATTGACAGCAGTAGGCCTGCTTCCAATCGCAGTCAGCGGTGCGGATATCGATCAGTTGATGGAGGGTGCTGCTTCCGGACGGGACATCGCTCTTAACAGCACGTTCGAGGAGAATGATGCGCTGAAATATGCAGCCATCCGCAACATTCTTCTGCGTAAAGGCAAAACGGTTGAGATTCTGGCAAACTACGAGCCAAGCCTGCACTATATCAATGAGTGGTGGAAACAGCTTTACGGAGAGAGCGAGGGCAAGGACCAGAAGGGTATTTTCCCGGCGGCCGTAGATCTGACAACAGATCTGCATTCTATGGGACAGTTTATCCAGGATGGCAGCCGCATTATGTTCGAGACGGTCATGAATGTGGAGGAGTCCGGGGCTGAGCTGATCATTGGTGAAGAAGCGGTTGATTTGGATGGCTTAAATTATCTGGCCGGCAAAACTGTAGATTTCGTGAATAAGAGTGCTATGAACGGAACGATTCTGGCTCATACAGATGGACAGGTTCCGAACTTAAGAGTAGATATTCCAAAGCAGAGCGAATTTTATCTGGGTCAGTTGTTCTACTTCTTTGAGTTTGCATGCGGTATCAGCGGATACCTTTTGGGTGTAAACCCATTCAATCAGCCGGGTGTAGAGAGCTACAAGAAGAACATGTTCGCACTTCTTGGCAAACCGGGCTTTGAGAAAGAAAGAGAGGAACTGCTGAAGAGACTGTAAGAACCGCAGGTAAATCTTCAGCGGGATATGCAGGAGCATTTTTTGACAGCCATGATGCGGATTGTCATATTAGAAGGGAAAAGTGTGGGTGAGGATATTGTCTTCACCCCTTTTCAGCATTTGGGTGAGGTAACGGTATATTCTGAGACATCTGCGGATGAAATGCCGGAGAGGATCGCGGATGCGGATATTATCGTGGCGAACAAGCTGCCCATGTGTGAAAAAACATTAAAAAATGCGGAGCATTTGAAATTGATCTGTCTGACCGCAACCGGAATCAACAATCTGGATGGTACATATTTAAAATCCAGAGGGATTCAGGCGTGCAATGTGGCGGGCTATTCCACAGATGCGGTGGCGCAGCATACCTTTGCGCTATTGCTTTATCTGTGGGAGAAACTGCGGTATTACGATGATTTTGTAAAGTCGGGAGCTTATTCCGGAGGAAAAGCCTTTTCCTGTTTTCCGGAAAGATTTTATGAGCTGAAAGGGAAGACCTGGGGAATCATCGGAATGGGGGCCATCGGGAGGAGAGTTGCCGGGATAGCATCCGTATTCGGATGCCGTATCATCTGTTATTCCGCTTCCGGAAATAAATATGAGCTGTGTGGGTACGAGCAGGTAGACTTTGATACGCTGCTGGCGGAGTCGGATATTTTATCCATACATGCACCTCTGAATGCCTTTACAGAGAATCTGATGAATTTGGAAGCATTCCGCAAGATGAAAAAGGAGGCTGTGCTGATCAATGTGGCGAGAGGCCCGATTGTTAATCAGGAGGATTTGTACATAGCCCTTACGGAAAATATGATCGGAGGGGCGGGACTGGATGTCCTGAAGGAAGAGCCGCTTAGAGAGGACAATCCATTGGGACGGATCAAAGACAGCCGCAGGCTGGTCATTACGCCTCATATGGGATGGGCGCCTGTGGAAACGCGTACCCGATGTATCAATGAGGCGGCGGCAAATATTTCCGCCTTTCTCAGAGGGGAAGAACGGAACAGGGTGTACTGACAATTTTATGCCTTGCCACAGGCAAGGGCATTTACAGCTCCTTTGCAGCAGCTATCCGGGAAAAGCCTGTAAATACGCGGATGCAACCGTAAGTTTACATGGCTTTTTTTAAAAGCAACAGAAAGGGTATGGAGTTTTACATGATGTTCTTGTATACTTTTTGCAGGTCGACTGAGAAAGTAAACGGGAGGAATAAAAATGAGCTTTGGCGGAAATCTGCAATATTTAAGGAAGAAAGAGTGTATTACTCAGGAACAGCTTGCCGAGAGGCTGGAAGTGTCCAGACAGACGGTTTCGAAATGGGAGTCGGATATCAGTTATCCGGAAATGGATAAGATACTTGTTTTGTGTGAAATGTTTGGATGCAGCATGGACGCATTGCTTCGGGGAAATGTGGAGGAGTTCAGCCAGGAGGATAAAGAGCTGTATGAAACTCATATGAATGACTTTATACGTAAAATGTCAGGGACGGTTTGCGCAATTATTGCGGGAGCAGGGCTGACCGCATTAGCGGAAGGCTTTGGCTTCGGTGAGTCTGTGCAGATTCTGCTCTTTTTTTCTGTGTTAATTGTGTCCGTAGTGCTTATGGTGGTGACCGGAATCCAGCACAGTGAGTTCTGCAGGCGGTATCCGGTTATGCACGTGGTTTATACAGAGGAAGAACAGGAGATGGCAGCCCGGAAATTTCCGGTACGTATTGGAACAGGTATTGGACTCATTCTGTTTGGGGTTCTGTGGGGCGGTGTGACGGAGAGCCTGCAGTCCTTAGAAGAGATTATGGGAGGTGTTTTTCTTATTTTTGTGGCAGCCGGTGTGTGGTTTCTGATCTACGGCGGTATGCAGAGGGATAAATATGATATAGAAAAATACAATCGGGAGAATAATCCGACGGAAGAACAAAAGCGCCGTAATGAGAGGGTTGGTGCATACTGTGGATGTATCATGATACTTGCCACAATGGTATATTTGTTATTGGGATTTTTGGCAGGTGCCTGGAGGACTGCCTGGGTAGTATATGTGGCCGGAGGACTGCTGTGCGGCGTGGCAGCGATCGTGTTGGGAAGAGAGAGGTAGAAGAACTGCATAAAGAGCAAAAGCATCGGAAAGGTGAAGGCTCCGGTGCTTTTGCTGTTAAATTTTGTATCAGGTGCAAAGCCGGATCAGTCCTCCTCGATCACCTGGATTTCCAGGTAATCAAATTCAATGTGCTCAATAAAGCTGTCCTGGCGGAAACGGGTTTTGTCGTGGCGTTTAAAATCAGAGATATTGGAATCCAGCCAGATGGGATTTCCAAGATCAAAATCATAGCAGATCTGTTCCAATCCGCGGAAGATCTTATGTGTTCTGGTATCCTCGGAATCGTCACAGACAACGGTATCTTTGATCAAATGATTATCTTTCCATATTTTTCCCCATAAACGAAACATAGTAATCCTGCTCCTGTATGTCTAAATTGCCTCAAAACATGAATATTGTGTTAAAGTGTTTTTAAGTATAGCGGAGTTTGGGAAGAAAGTAAAGATGTATTCGGTTTGTAATTTGGGTTTTTGTGAATAGCCGCTATTGCTTCGGGGAGGATTTTTGCGTATAATGATGGATAGCAAGAAGGAGTTCCTTCTTCCTGCATTCAGAACATAAAGGAATGATTGGGAGAAACCTTTGGTGCGGAAGGGTTTCTCTTTTGCTTATAAGGAGGAGTAAGCTCAAAGCGAATATTAGCGAGATTGAAGAAATTGACGACGTCAAAAGGGGTGAATTCTGTGAAGTATCAAAATGAATGGCTGCTTTTGGAAGCAGAAGACGATATTGATGAGATGGAACACAGGCCGCCGACAGAAGAGTTTTTGTTTTATCAGGCGGTAACAAATGGAGATATTGATATAGTCAGAGAAAATTGCAGGCAGGAAAGATTTCTGGACAGCGAGGGGGTCGGTATTTTATCTCGTAATCTGGTCACGAACATGAAATATCATTTTGTCATTACAACTGCAATGATTACGCGTTTGTGCCAGCAGAAAGGCATGGAGCTTGAGCAGGCTTTCAGGCTAAGTGATTTTTATATCCGGAAACTGGATGACGTACATGCCATTGATGACGTCCACAAGCTGCATGATGTAATGGTTATGGATTTTACAGAAAAAATGAGGAGGCTTCGTTTGAATGATACCAATTCCAAACATGTGAACGCCTGCAAGGCATACATCTATGCCCATATAAAAACACGGATTACCATAGAGGATCTGGCGGATGAGCTTGGGGTATCCAGCAGTTATCTTTCCCGGTTATTTAAGAAGGAGACAGGGAGCGCGATCAGTACATATATACGGGAGCAGAAGATCGAGATGGCAAAGAATCTGCTGCGGTACAGTGACTGTTCTATAATTGATATAGCTAACCGCCTGTCATTTTCATCCCAGAGTCATTTTATACAGCAGTTCCGTGAGACAGTTGGTATGACACCTAAAAAATACCGCAATCTAAACTATATGGCTCAGTGGGATGTGAAGAAGGAAATATAGGAGTAAAAGATGAAGCGCGGCATATTAGAAAGTGCCGCGCTCAAAAAATATCTCTAGAGGAGAAGTGTTATTTTATTTTCTTCGAGGAGCTGGGTGTCCGATATGTAATTCCCGGAAATCTCCGTTCCGTTTACAGTTAGTTTTCTGCAGCCGGATTCCCGCCCTTCTGGGTTGTCTACAAGGATATGCAGATGTTTTCCGCGGAAGTCTTTCTCAATTTCAAAGTGGGTCCAGTTTTTAGGAACAGACGGAGATATTTTTATTCCATTTAAATCGGGACGGAGTCCTAAGATGCCCTCTACGCATCCAACCATGACCGTCGAAGCAGTCCCGGTCAGCCAATGTACATGAGAGCGCCCGGGATGTTTACTGGCTTTGCCCTCTGTGAATTGCCCATAACAATAGGGCTCCAGACGACGGATATCTGCACGGTCATTTTGGGCGGCAGGGGCATTTTCCATAAAATAGGTGAAAGCCCGTTCTCCGTGTCCGCACAGAGCCTCGGCAAGAATCAGCCATCCCTGGGATTGAGAAAAGATGCCGGAGTTTTCCTTTGTCCCCTGATTGTAGATGACTGCCAGAGCGCCATCAAAGGCATGTGCATGGTAGGGGGGATCCATAAGGAGAGCACCGTATTCTGTATTCAATCGCTCAAAGACAGAGGTGAGCACGGTATTTGTCTGGTTTTTGTCCGAAAGTCCGCTGATGACTGCCCAGCTCTGTGGATTGAGCCATATGTTGGCTTCGGCATCCCCCGATGTGCCGATGCGTTCTCCCTTTTCTGTATAGCCTCGGATAAATCTGTCTTTGTCCCAGCATAATTCTTGAATTTTCGTTTCTGTTTCAGAAAGTTTTCTATCCAGATATTTTATATAGTCCGCATCCTGTTTGTGTCCGGCAAATGTTCTCATAATCGTTAGCGCATAATAAAACTGCATTGCGACAAATGTAGATTCTCCGTTTACACCCAGGCGCAGGCAGTCATTCCAGTCTGCGTACAGTCCGGCAGGCAGACCGTGGGGACCCAGATGTTCAAGGGAGAACCGGATTGCACGCCGCAGATGCTCATAAACAGTCCCTTCATCTTTGTCAGCAAATGGAATGACCTTGTCCAGAAACTTTGTGTTTCCAGTCTCCGCGATATATTTGTAAACTGTTGGGAACAGCCATAGCGCGTCATCCGCCCGGTAGGCAGGATGACCCGTTTCCTGTACATAAGACATATCATCTGGCGTGTCTTCGTGCCCTGGATTGTGCGTGAACTTTACGAGCGGAAGTCCGCCCCCTTTGCTCACCTGGGCAGAGAGCATGAAATGGATTTTTTCTTCCGCCATTTCGGGAGCCAGGTGGATGATTCCCTGGATATCCTGTACCGTGTCCCGGTAGCCATAACCGTTACGCAGCCCACAGTAAATGAAGGAAGCGGCGCGGGACCATATAAAAGTCATAAAGCAATTGTAAGCATTCCATGTATTAATCATTGTATTGAATTCCGGGCTGGGTGTATTCACTCTGAGATGATTCAGCTTCCCGTTCCAGTCTGATTTCAGATCATGGAGCTCCCCTTTGATAGTTTTTGCCGGGTTTTTTGTGTATGTGTCAATGATGGCCGCAGCTTCCTTTGAGCTTTTCATTCCCAGAAGAAAGACAACAGTTTTTGTCTCCTGTGGCGCTAAGGAGAGGGTGCATGCTAGTGCGCCGCAGGAATTTTCATTATAACCGGTCACATTGCCGAGATGACCTGATATAATACCCTGTGGATTGCCATATTCATGGTATTTTCCGAGGAAATGTTCTTTGTCGCCGCAGTAGGAGGTGACATCAGCACCGGCAAGACCGAAAAAGCGTTCAACTACTTTTTTCTCATCGATCTGTTCGTTTTCACGAAGATCGTTCAGATTGCCGTGAATCTGCTGTATGACTCGATTTTTTTCAAACAGGGTTCTGCCGATAAAGAGGGAATACTGTAGATTTACTTGATCCTGCTCGTAGTTGTTATGGTTTGTAAATTCCGCATAGCCTGTCAATGTAAGATTCCGGTGTCTTTCTGAAATATTTGTTACGGTCATCGACCATACTTCATAAGATTTCCCCAGAGGGACATAGTATAAGGCTTCGGAATGGATTCCATCGTAATCGGCGGATATTTTTGTGTAACCCATACCGTGGCGGCATTTGCTTTTGTAGGCTGACAGATCTTTGCCTACAGGCTGCCAGGACGCAGACCAGTAATCCCCTGAAGCATTATCACGAAGGTAAAGATACCGCCCGGGCTGGTCAAAGTGGTTGAAGATATAGCGCAGGATTCGTCCATTGGCACCGGATTTTGCAAAGCTGTAGCCTCCGGCATTGTTGGAGATAATTGCGCCATATTCCGGAGAACCCAGATAATTCACCCATGGAGTGGGAGTATCCGGCCGGTCAATTACATATTCGCGGTTTTCATCATCAAAAAATCCATATCTCATTTTAGAATTCCTTTCTTAATATTATTGTGTTATACCAAAGTGACGTTTATAGTGTGTATTTTTTCTGGAAGCGCAGCAATTTGTTTACGTGGGAAAACCGCATGGGAGGTTTCGCATACTTCCAGTTTTGTCTCTCCGCAGACAGCGGAGTCAACGACATATGCACCATAATCCTTGTTATTTTTATTATGATAAATAATGATAAAGTGTTTGCCGGCAAAGGAGACAGATACAGAAGCATATCCCTCTGTATCAAACTGGTCAGCCAGAAGCTTTGGACAGCAGATAAGGTCTCCTGCTTTCCCGCGGATGCCGAATACTTGCGTAATCATAGTCATCATAAACCAGCTCGCTGCCCCGGTCAGATAATGGTACATTCCACGGCCATCAGAGCGGAAATATTCCGGAATGCCCGGATAAATATGGCTGGTGTCGAAATCTAAAGCAGTATCGGCAAGCGTTTTTAATGCTTTAAACCCTTCTTTTACAAAGCCCCGGCGGTACAGGGCATTTGCATACATGACAGCCATGTGGGAGAAGACAGATCCGTTCTCTTTTTCACCATATGCAAATCCGAACATGCGTCCCATATCCAGCTTTAATTCATGAAAATCTGTATTCAGGCAGTATCCGCCAATTTCTTTTTTATATAAGTAACGGTCTGCACTTTTGATGATTTTTTGAATCTGTGCTTCCGTTGCTACATGACTCATAATGGAAAAGACCTGCCCGGTCAGCATCATACGGATATGGCCGTTATGAAATCCTTCGACAGCCTGCCCGTGATTATCATAGTAGCTGTTGAACCAGCCTTCCCCGCCGGGTCCTGTGATCCATTCTTGCTTTCTTATGTGATTCATCAGCCAGTCCGCTTTTTGTTCCAGATTATCGGCAAGAAGCGGAAGTGAGAAATCTGTGCGCCTGCCGCTGATGTGATGCTTGCAGCGGGCGAGATAGCAGGACAGAATTTCGTGTTTCCGGCAGACACTGTCATAGAGACCGGAGTCATTGCAAAGCAGTAATTTAAGTTCCTCCATAAGAGGAACCGTATGGTTGGGAGATATGTTATCCAGAAGGCGAAGCATCGATGCAAGCTCCAGTAAATTGCCTGCATAGGCACAGGTGAAAGCCACACTCTCCCCGTATTCCGGAGCCATATCCAGAGCGTCGTTCCAGTCCGCATTGCGAAGTCGGTAAATATTGTGGGTTCCGACCTCATAAAAGGCGGTGAGCTGCTGTATTAAAAGGTGTTCTAAAATACTTCCGTTATAGACCGTATTGTCACTTGTTTGCTGGCAGCAGCCATCGCGTTCCTTCCACTGAGTATCGATCTCAAAGCCCCGCATGATTTGTGCATCTTTAAAATAAGGAACCTGTCTGTTTAGTATTTCGGCATTCCCTGTCTGGTCAATGTAAAGTTTTGTTGTCATCAGCGGCCAGAGCGCATGATCCATCCAGACGCGGGAGATACCGTTTCGGTCTGCAAGAAAATTACCGTTCCCATCCCCGATAATTGTTGCATTTGTACCGTCGATGCGAACACCGCTGTAGTTATTTGCAATCATCATCCCTACGCCCTGTGGATCCATCAGTAAAAGGGAGAGGCAGTCCTGCCACAGATCCCGCCATCCGCGGCCGCCACGTCCATAATCGTGGTGCGGCAGGAATGAGCAGCCGAACAGGCGCCTCAGGAGCGGCTGAAAGCAGACCCATTTCATAAAAGAATTAAACTGTGTATCCTTTGTATAAAAACTTACATTTACCTTATTTTGCCAGTAAGATTTCGTTTCTGCCAGAGATTCCCGTACCTTTTCGGAGGTATTATATTTCCGGGTGATATTGTAAATATCAGCGGCGTTGTCTTCAGCACCAATAAGAACAATAAATTTTTTTTCCTCTCCGGGCGCAAGAGATATTTGTCCGAACCGGAAGGCACCCATTGCTTCTTTTCCACCTGTTTTTGTGAAAGCCGGGCATCCCGGGAAGTGTTCATATACGGCACGGGGGTGAGTGTAGGTACCGCCTTCCCCAATGAAATCTTCCACGGTGGGATAAAAGCATTCGGGTGCGCCGCCGTTTTCCGTATAGCCGGTGACATAGTATGTTTTTCTGTTTGGCTGGTGCCCTCTTTCGTCAAAGGACATGGTTGGGCAGACAAGTACGCCGTTTTTGGTTGTTTCTATTTTATGCAGCATAGAAGTGACATTTCGGTGGTCTCGTATGCTATCGGCACTACGCCCGTAGATGGGGACGGCAACATAGGGAGTCAGGAGCTGCGTGGACTTTGCCTGGTTCCGGACAGATACATACATGATTTCCACATTGTTGTCTTTCGGAATAAAGGAAGTGACAGTGGATGTTATCTGAAAGGATGTGGAGGTTCTTTCAAGAGTCTGCCACATGAATCCTGCTGTCAGTTCACTATCATCCTGCTTTGCAGAAAATTTTGCCGCTTCCTGCTCTGAGGAAATACCAGTGACAGAGTAAGCATCGGCGTTTTCTCTCGTGAACCAGAAGTTTCTGGAAGAGCGGTTGTTGTGTAAATTCTCTGAACTGACGGGCTCTAAAAGAAAAGTTTCCTGATTGATTTTGGCGTCGCCGTTAAGGGATGGTGTGATGGCGCTTTTTAATCCTTTTTCCGAAGCGAGGGGAAAATACAGGTAATTTGTATTTTCCGGCTGTTTGATTGTAAAACTGCCGTGTGCATCAATAAAATTCAGATGTTTCAATTTATCCTCTCCTATCTTTATACGGCGTGGCATCCAATCGCGCCGTTTTTATAGATTCGTTACTATTTCAGTAACTGTGAATAACATCTTATAAAATAATCTATTTGATAAATATCAAATAAACGTAGGAAATATCAGAATTATGACAGGAAATAAAAAAAACGGATAAATCATGTCAAAAATCTGATATTTTGTTAAGTTCTGTAATATAACATCAAAGAAAATCAAGTTACAATTCTGTTAGTTTCATAAACAGGCATGGGACAAAGAAATCAATAAAGAAAAAGGAGGAGGTTTTTAAATGACAAAGAAATTAGTAAGTATTTTGCTGGCAGCCGCGATGGCAGGTGCCTTGGGAGGCTGCGGTGGCTCGCCGGATAAAGGATCAGGCTCAGATCCAGGCTCCAGTGAAATAGCAGGTGAAGAAGGCAGCATCATCAATATCTTTTGTTGGAATGAGGAATTCAGCCAGCGTCTTGCGGCTGTTTACCCGGAGGTAAAGGAGACTTCATCAGACGGAACGATTACATATCTGAAGGACGGAACGGAGATTCACTGGGTTATCAATCCGAATCAGGATGGCGTATATCAGCAGAAGCTGGACGAGGCCCTAATGAAACAGCTTGATGCAGCAGCGGATGAGAAAGTCGATATTTTTTTATCTGAAACAGATTATGTAAATAAGTACACGGATGCAGACGCAGGCGCAGCTATGGCACTTACAGAGCTTGGTATTGACCCGGATACCGACCTTGCTGATCAGTATGACTTTACAAAGGTGACTGCTTCTGACCAGGAGGGCGTACAGAGAGGTTCCACATGGCAGTGCTGCCCCGGACTTCTTGTATATCGCCGTGACATTGCAAAAGAAGTATTTGGCACGGACGACCCGAAGGAAGTCGGTGAAAAAGTAAAAGATTGGGGTACTTTGAAAGCGACTGCGGAAGAGCTGAAAGCAAAAGGCTACTATACGTTTTCCTCTTATGCGGACACATTTCGTCTGTACGGCAATAGTATTGCAGAGCCCTGGGTAAGTCCGGGTGAGACCGTTATTAAGATCGACCAGAAGATCATGGATTGGGTCAATGATTCTAAGGAATGGCTTGACACAGGCTATTTTGATAAGACCATCAAGGGACAGTGGAATGATGACTGGAATAAGGCGATGAGCTCTTCCTCTAAGGTATTTGCGTTCCTTTTTCCGGCATGGGGCATTGACTTTACGCTGAAGCCGAACTGGGATGGCGAAGACGGTGCATGGGCGGTTACAAATCCGCCGCAGGAATACAACTGGGGCGGAAGCTATGTACATGCCTGCACAGGTACGGATAATCCGCAGCATGTAAAAGAGATTATCCTTGCAGTTACGGCCGACAAGGGCAACCTGCTGAAGATTTCAAAAGATTATTCTGACTTTACAAATACAAAGAGCGGCATGCAGGAGGCAGCAACAGATGACAGCTTCAGCTCTGAGTTTCTGGGGGGACAAAATGCATTTGAATATTTTGCACCCGTTGCAGAAAACATTGAAATTGCCCCACTTTCCGCTTATGACCAGGGATGTGTTGAATTGATCCAGAATTCTTTCAATGATTATTTCCAGGGGCAGATTGACTTTGACAAAGCAAAATCTAATTTTGAGACAGCAATTCTGGAGCGTTATCCGGATATCACCGAAGTTCAGTGGCCGGAATAAGCTAAAAGTACAGGATTATGACGAAAGGGCTGCCGCTTCGTAACCGTAATTCAGTTATGGCGGCAGTCCATAAGGAGAAAGGAATGGTATCTTTATGAACACAAAGCGTAAAAGTATTAGCTATGCAAAATGGGGGTATATATTTATTCTTCCCTTTTTTGCAAGCTTTTTCATTTTTTCTTTGATTCCTCTCGTGGACACGATTCGGTACAGCTTTTTTGAATATTACCGCTCAGGACTCAAGGAAATCGGGCCCAATTTTATAGGAATGGAAAACTACAGCAGCCTGCTGGCATCTGATATGCTGAAATATGCGGGAAATACGATGATTTTGTGGCTCATCGGATTTATACCACAGATAGTTATTGCACTGCTTCTTGCTCAGTGGTTCGTAGATGTCCGTATGAAAATCCATTGTCAGCAGTTCTTTAAGGTGATTATTTATCTTCCAAACCTGATAATGGCATCTGCATTTGCCATGTTATTTTTCACGATGTTTTCTACAAACGGACCGATTAACTCCATTCTGATGTCTATGGGATTGATAAAAAATCCGATTGATTTTATGGGAACAGTGCTTGGCACGAGGTCGCTGGTCGGCCTGATGAATTTCCTTATGTGGTTTGGAAATTCAACAATTATGCTGATGGCGGCAATCATGGGTATCAGCCCGGACGTTTTTGAGGCGGCTGAGATAGACGGCTGCAATGGAACCCAGAGGTTTTTCCGTATCACCCTGCCACTCATACGTCCTATACTCGCTTATACATTGATTACTTCCATTATCGGAGGTCTGCAGATGTTTGATGTTCCGCAGATTTTGACAAACGGACAAGGAAGCCCGGACCGTACGTCCATGACCTTAATCATGTTCCTTAACAGTCATCTGAAGAGCAAAAACTATGGTATGGCCGGGGCTTTATCAGTATTTCTGTTCATCGTCAGCGGAATCTTATGTTTCTTTGTATACAAGATAACAAACGATGATGATCCGGACGGCTCTAAAGCTGCCGCAAAAAGACAGGTAAAAGAAGCGAAGAAAGCGGCAAGGAGGAGATAAGATATGAAATCGAAATCACAAAAACACGTGAAGAGCCTTCTGGCACATATTGTACTGATTATTTTAGCGTTTATGTGCTTGTTTTTCTTTTATATACTGATTATTAATTCCACCCGCTCCCATGCGGATCTGCAAAAAGGATTCTCAGCACTTCCGGGAAATGCTTTTCTGGATAATTTTAAGAATGTGGCGAATAACGGAACTTTCCCGATGCTCAAAGGTATTATAAACAGCCTGATCGTTTCATCCTGTAGTGCGGCGATCTGTACATATTTTTCAGCTCTGACGGCATATGGTCTATACGCATATAACTTTAAGCTTAAGAAAGCGGCATTTACATTTATTATGGCGATTCTTGTAATGCCTACACAGGTTACGGCTATGGGCTTTCTGCGGTTGATTACAAATATGGGAATGTATGATTCCCTGCTCCCGCTGATTATTCCCTCAATTGCTTCTCCGGCAGTATTCTATTTTATGTATAGCTATCTGCAGTCTTCTCTTCCTCTGTCGCTTGTGGAGGCGGCGAGGATTGATGGTTCCGGAGAATTCATGACCTTTAACCGCATCGTGCTGCCGATTATGAAACCGGCAGTCGCAGTACAGGCAATCTTTACATTCGTGGGTTCCTGGAATAATTACTTCGTTCCTGCTCTGGTTATCCAGTCAAAGGATAAGATGACAGTACCGATTTTGATTGCAACGCTCCGAGGCGCGGACTATATGAATTTTGATATGGGAAAAATATATATGATGATCATGGTTGCCATTGTTCCGATTATTATCATATATTTATTATTGTCAAAATACATTATTTCAGGTGTTACTCTTGGCGGGGTAAAGGAATAGGATGGATGTGATATGTTATCCGGGATAAGCCATTTCATACAAAAAAGTGTATTTGTTTTCGTACATAACAGGTTTTTGACTTGATTATTTTATATAAAACTACTATAATACAGTTCATATTGAGCAGCGGTGCCAATGTTAATACGGTTTTGGCACCGTTGTCTTACGTTTAAGGAAAATAACTGCAAAAGTACCGGTGCTGCTGTTTGCAGTGGAAACAGGATGAGAATGGAGGAGATAACGATGAAATTATACGATGGCGGTATTTATCTGGTAAACGGTCGGGATATCGTAGAAGAAGGACAGGCTTCTCTGTCCGTATCCAGGGAAGACGCAGCGAAGAATACGATGGCCTATGGAATCCTGGAAGCGCACAATACTTCCGGAAACATGGAAAAGCTGCAGATCAAATTTGACAAACTGACGTCTCACGATATTACGTTCGTAGGCATCATTCAGACTGCCCGTGCGTCAGGACTTGAGAAATTCCCTGTGCCGTATGTTTTGACCAATTGCCACAATTCTCTTTGTGCAGTGGGCGGTACGATCAATGAAGATGACCACATGTTCGGGCTTACCTGTGCGAAAAAGTACGGCGGTGTTTATGTTCCGCCTCATCCGGCTGTCATCCATCAGTATGCCAGAGAAAAAATCCC
>URVB01000039.1 GCA_900551075.1 uncultured Blautia sp.
GAATCGGACATTTTCATATTGACCAAGTCGATGATCGACGCCCGACCCACATAGGCCAGTACATAGGAAAACGTACTCAGACAGATACACGCATTCGTCTGAAAGGAAAAGGAATCCCATCTCTGCGCAATAAAAATGTCAGAGGAGATCATTATGTGACTCTGGTGGTACAGGTGCCGACAAATCTGAACGAAGAAGCCAAGGAGGCGCTGCGGAGATTTGATGAGGCATGTGGAAATACGTCCTCCGTTACGAAGAATACTGCGTCTGAAAAGACGGAAAAAAAGAAAAAAAGCTTCATGGATAAACTGAAAGAGACGTTTGAGGAATAAAAGTGATATCTGAAAAAGATAGATTCTTTTGAGAAAAGAGGGAAATCCTCTTTTCTTTTTTTTCTCCTTCGTGTATGATAGAGGATAATGCGGAAAGTGGCGCAGGAGTTTAAAGGAGAGCAGCTTATGAGTGCCGGAATTGTATTTCAGCAGATGGTGATTATCTTTCTGCTGATTTTGACTGGATACATTGTTTATAGGAAGGGGATTGTAAAGGCAGAGATATCCAAGGGGATTTCGGCTCTTGTAGTGAATGTATGTAATCCTGCTATTCTGATTCGGAGTGCGTTTGAAAGAGATGCTTCCATAACGAATGAGAATCTGCTGCTGGCAATGCTGGGCTGTGCACTGATGTATGTGATTCTTCTTGCTGCTTCCCGGATATTGCCCGGAGTCCTTCGTGTAGAACCAAAATGGAGAAATCATTATGCGCTTATGAGTATTTTCGGAAATACGGGGTTTATAGGCATTCCGCTGGTGTCCGCGGTACTTGGCAGTCAGGCGCTGATATATGTTGCGATCGTCAATGCTTATTTTAACCTTCTTTTTTATACCTTTGGGATCTGGCTGGCAGATGGGAGCCAGAGTGGATTTTCCTGGAAGAATTTTTTAAATATCGGAAATCTCTCCATAGCTGTAACGATTGTGCTTTTTCTGTGGAATGTGAAGCTGCCTGTGGTAATTACCAGTACCATCGATTATATCGCAAATACCACAACGTTCCTTGCAATGGTAGTGATTGGAATTTCATTGGCAAGAACGAGACTGTTGGATATTTTTACAGAAAAAAGACTGTATGTGTTTATCGTGCTGCGCTTTTTGGTGATTCCTGTTTTTACCGGCTTTCTGCTGCGCATGTTTATTAAGGATGCCCTTGTGTATGGAACGATTGTTCTTATGGCAGCAGTTCCGATAGCAAATCTGCCTCTTATGAGGGTGGAAGAGACTGGCGGAGATGGGACACTTTTGTCAAAGGGGATTATTTTGAGCACGATTTTATCTCTGGTGACGATTCCGATTGTGACAGCATTTGTGTGATAGAAGGGGAAGAGATTTGAAAGGAAGAATCAAACAATTTGCAGAAACTTATCTTCCGGCCTGGACTGTTATTCCGCTTTTGTCTATTCTGGCGGTTAATTGTCTGGTATACTGGGGAAGCGGAATGATGACTGCCGGCCGTTATCACTATGACTTTACATTTGGATTTGACAGAGCAGTGCCCTTGCTTCCGGAGTTTGTATGGATTTATATTCTGGCATTTCCGTTTTGGGCCTGTAATTATATTTTGGCGGCGCAGCGGGGAAAGGATATGTTTTACCGCTTTGTGGCAACTGATCTGACAGTGCATGCCGCATGCTTTTTGATATTTCTTTTGCTGCCTACGACAAATATAAGACCGGAAATTCCGGGCAATACAATTTCTGAGGTGATGCTGCGGATTATTTATGCCCTGGATGGAGGGCAGAGTCCCGCTAACCTGTTTCCTTCTATTCACTGCTATGTAAGCTGGCTGTGCTGGAAAGGAGTTAAGGGAGCCGAAAAAATTCCGAAATGGTATCAGAATTTTTCTCTGGTGTTTGCTGTTCTGGTCATCATATCTACGCAGGTATTGAAGCAGCACTACATTGTAGATGCGGCAGCCGGTATTTTGCTGGTGGAAATTGCCTGGAGGATTTGCCATAGGGGGCAGCGTCACGAAAAGCTTATGCAGTTTTATGAAAGGATCAATCAAAAAGTTTGCAGAAAATAAGAGGAAAAACGGGAGAAAGTTTATGAAATGGAATCGTTTTACGGTTAAGACAAAGACGGAGGCGGAGGATATGGTCATCTGTACTTTGGCAGAAATCGGAATTGAAGGTGTGGAGATACAGGACAAGCAGGGGCTGACCGATGAGGATAAAGCACAGATGTTTGTGGATATCATGCCGGAAGGACCGGAGGATGATGGGATTGCTTATCTGAATTTTTATTTGGAGGAGGATGCGGATAAAGAGGAAATCCTCAAAAACGTGAGGGCAGCGCTTGATGAGCTGAAAGGCTTTATGGATATTGGGGAGGCTACAATTGAGGAATCACAGACAGAGGACAAGGACTGGATCAATAACTGGAAAGAGTATTTCCACCAGTTTTATGTGGATGATATTCTGATCGTACCGTCCTGGGAAGAGGTAAAGGCGGAAGATAAGGATAAGATGATCCTGCATATTGATCCTGGAACTGCATTTGGAACAGGTATGCACGAAACAACGCAGTTGGTTATCCGTCAGCTCAAAAAATACGTAACAAAGGATACGGAGCTTTTGGATGTGGGAACCGGAAGCGGTATTCTTGGTATTGTAGCGCTGAAGTTGGGGGCAAAGCATGTAGTAGGAACGGATTTGGATCCCTGCGCAGTTCCGGCTGTTTCTGAGAACAAGGAAGCAAATGGGATTCCCGGGGAAGCCTTTACCATGATGATCGGAAATATCATTGATGATAAGGAGGTGCAGGATAAGGCAGGATATGAGAAATACGATATTGTTGCTGCCAATATTCTGGCGGATGTACTGCTTCCTCTGACTCCGGTTATTGTCAATCAGATGAAGACGGGGGCATACTATATCACTTCGGGAATTTTGGATGTGAAGGAAAAGGTTGTTGTAGATGCAGTGAGGAATGCCGGACTTACCCTGGTAGAGGTGACCAGACAGGGAGAATGGGTATCTGTGACTGCCAGAAAGGATTGATTCATGCAGCGTTTTTTTGTGGACCCCTGGCAGGTTGACGTGGAGAAGCATTGCATCCGTATCGTGGGAACGGATGTCAATCATATCAAAAATGTCCTTCGTATGAAGGGCGGAGAGGAGCTTTGGATCAGCGACGGGGCAGGTAAGGAATATCACTGCACCATAGAGAAGCTGGAAGCAGAGGAGGTATTTCTGCGCATTCTCTATGTGCAGGAGCCGGATTATGAGCTTCCTAACCGGATTTATTTGTTTCAGGGGCTTCCCAAGGCAGATAAAATGGAGATGATCATTCAAAAAGCAGTAGAGCTTGGAGCTTATCAGGTGATTCCGGTAGAGACGAAACGCTGTGTGGTAAAGCTGGATGCAAAAAAAGCAGAAAAAAAGGTTTCCCGCTGGCAGCAGATTGCAGAGAGTGCGGCAAAGCAGTCAAAACGGATGCTTGTACCGGAGATACATTCTGTGATGACTTATGGAGAGGCTCTTGCATATGCGGAGGAGCTTGATGTTTTGCTGATTCCCTATGAGCTTGCAAAGGGAATGAAGGAGACCCGGAGAATCCTGGAAGAAATTGCTCCGGGACAGTCGCTGGGGATTTTTATCGGTCCTGAGGGGGGATTTGAGGAGGCAGAGGTGGAAGCTGCCGTTTCGAAAGGGGCGAAGCCGATTACCCTGGGCAGAAGAATCCTGCGTACAGAGACAGCAGGGCTTGCGGTTTTGTCCATATTGATGTTTCAGTTAGAAAAGGAAAGTGATTGATATGGGGGCGCTTTGCTGTCGCCGCGGCAAATGCGGCAGAAAAAAATAAAGGAAGAGGAACTATGGAAGCATATTTTGATAATTCCGCCACGACCAGATGCTATGATGCCGTGAAGGAGATTGTTATAAAGACCATGACAGAGGACTTTGGCAATCCGTCTGCAATGCATAAAAAGGGAATGGAAGCAGAGCGGTATGTGAAGAACTCCGCACAGATTCTGGCACGCCTTTTGAAGGTTCAGGAAAAAGAAATTTTATTTACTTCAGGAGGAACAGAGTCCAATAATCTGGCTTTGATCGGCGGGGCAATGGCAAACAAAAGAGGGGGAAACCATATTATTACCACTGCGGTGGAGCATGCGGCAGTGGGACAGCCGGCAGCATATCTTAAGGACCAGGGCTTTGAAGTAACTTATCTTCCGGTAGATGCGCGGGGCGTTGTGAAGCTTAAGGAATTGGAGGAGGCTCTGCGTCCGGATACGATTCTGGTTTCCACTATGTATGTAAACAACGAGGTAGGGGCAGTTATGCCGGTAGAACGGATTGCCAAACTGGTACATGAAAAAAGTCCGAAAGCTCTGTATCATGTGGATGCCATTCAGGCATTCGGCAAGTACCGCATTTATCCAAAAAAACTCGGAATAGACCTGATGTCCGTCAGCGCCCATAAGATCCATGGCCCAAAGGGGGCAGGATTTTTGTACATCAATGAAAAAGCCAGAGTACAGCCGCAGATTCTGGGCGGCGGTCAGCAGGGCGGTATGCGCTCGGGAACGGATAATGTGCCGGGAATTGCCGGGCTCGGTGCGGCAGCACAGGAGATATACCAAAATTTCGATGAGAACATTCAACATCTGTATCAGTTAAAGGAACGTATGGCTGAGGGTCTTTCTAAAATAGAAAATGTGAAGCTTAATGGAATGGCGCTCAGAGAAGGTGCGCCACAGATATTGAGCATCAGCGTTCTTGGGATACGCAGCGAGGTTCTGCTGCATACGCTGGAAGAACGGGGCGTGTACGTATCTGCCGGCAGTGCCTGTTCCAGCCATAAACGAAGGGCCAGCGGCACATTGACGGCTATGGGAATGCCGAAGGATCAGATCGAGAGTACGGTGCGCATCAGCTTTTCCGAAGAGAATACATTCGAAGAGGTTGATTACTGTCTGGATGTCTTAACTGAGGTGGTGCCGGTGCTGCGAAGGTATTCCAGGCATTGACAGAAGCGGAAGAAACCCGGCGGAATTTGGCGGTTAAAGGAGAATAGATATGTTATTTCATGCATTTTTAATCAAATACGCAGAGATTGCAATCAAAGGAAAAAACAGATATCTGTTTGAAGATGCTCTTGTCAAACAGATGCGGATTGCACTTTCAAAGGTTGAGGGCGAATTTCAGGTGACAAAGGAACAGGGCAGAGTATATGTTTTCTGCCCGGAAGAATACGATTTTGATGAGACAGTGGAAGCGTTGCAGAGGGTTTTCGGCATTGTGGGAATCTGTCCGGTGGTTATTTATGAAGACCGGGGCTTTGCGCAGATGGCAGAGGATGTGCTTGCCTATATGCGTGCCCGTTATCCTGGTTATGGGGACAGCTTTAAGGTTTATACAAGGAGGGCTAAGAAGTCCTATCCAATGACCTCAATGGAAGTAAGCGCGGAGCTTGGAGGAAGGATTCTGGATGCTTTTCCGGAGGCTTCTGTGGATGTACAGCATCCGAAGCTGACGTTATCTGTGGAAATCCGTGAAAAGATTTATGTATATTCCGAAACGATTCCAGGTCCCAAAGGAATGCCGGTAGGTACGAACGGGAAAGCCATGCTTCTTCTTTCCGGCGGGATTGACAGCCCTGTAGCAGGCTATATGATCGCGAAAAGAGGCGTGAAGATTGATGCCGTTTATTTTCATGCGCCGCCCTACACCAGTGAGCGCGCAAAGCAGAAGGTCGTGGAGCTTGCCCGATTGGTCGCAAGATACAGTGGGCCGATTCGTCTGCATGTAGTAAATTTTACGGATATCCAGCTTTATATTTATGATCAGTGCCCGCATGAGGAACTGACCATCATCATGCGCCGCTACATGATGCGGATTGCAGAGTATTTTGCAAAGCAGAGCAATTGTCTTGGGCTGATCACCGGTGAGAGCATCGGTCAGGTGGCCAGCCAGACCTTACAGAGTCTTGCCGCAACCAATGAGGTCTGCACGCTTCCGGTCTATCGTCCGGTGATTGGTTTTGATAAGCAGGAGATTGTGGAGATTTCCAGAAATATTCATACATTTGAGACCTCTATCCAGCCCTTTGAGGACTGCTGCACAATTTTTGTTGCAAAGCATCCGGTGACAAAGCCGAACCTGAATGTGATTCATCGTTCGGAGCGCAGGCTGGAAGAAAAAATCGACCAGTTGCTGGAAGAGGCATTGCGGACTGCAGAGGTAATCGAAATCCGGTAAAAATCTGCAGAAAAAAGAGGAACTGTTTTCAGTTCCTCGGCATGGAATCAGGTAATTTATTCAGCGATCAGGTATGGCTCGATGATCTTCATAACAGCATCAAGAGTAGCGCCTTCTGCATGGATGTTCAGGTCAATGGATTTGGATAAATCTAAGCTGAAAATACCCATGATAGATTTTGCGTCGATAACATATCTTCCGGATACCAGATCAAAATCGCAGTCAAATTTGCTGATTTCATTTACAAATGCTTTCACTTTATCGATAGAGTTCAGTGAGATTTTAGCTGTTTTCATTATGAGAACCTCCCTTAATTTTATGTCTTACAGCTTTCATCTTACCCGTACCCCTATCAAAAGTCAAGGTAAAAAGAAATAAAATTTGTGGAAAGAATTTGTGAAAAGCTAACATTTTATATGATGCACTGGCTGCATCAAGGCCGGTATATAAAACATATGGAAAATAGAGGGATTGCATGAAGAAAAAAGTTGCACTTCACAATTTGGGCTGTAAAGTGAACGCCTATGAGGCAGAAGCCATGCAGCAGCTTCTTAAGCAGGCAGGTTATGAGATCGTGCCGTTTGATACGGGCGCAGATGTTTATGTTGTGAATACATGTACGGTGACAAATATTGCTGACCGGAAATCCCGGCAGATGCTTCATAAAGCAAAAAAAATGAATCCGGATGCCGTAGTAGTGGCAACCGGCTGTTATGCACAGACAGATACAGCGAAGCTTAAGGAGGATGGCGCAGTTGATCTGATCCTGGGAAATAACCAGAAGAAAAATATTGTGGAAGCGTTGTCAGAGTATGAAGAAAAGCACTGTAAAAAGGCCCATATTATTAAAATCAACCAAACGAAGGAATACGAAACACTTGCGATTGCACAGACTGCCGAGCATGTGCGCGCATATATGAAAGTACAGGACGGATGCAATCAGTTCTGTACGTACTGTGTGATTCCTTATGCAAGGGGCAGGGTGCGCAGCCGGAAGATGGGAGACATACTAAAGGAGGTTCATGCGCTGGCAGACAATGGATATAAAGAGCTCGTACTGACAGGAATCCATCTGAGCTCCTATGGAGTGGACTTTGCTGATTCAGAGAAGGAGACGCTTCTGACGCTTATACGGGCAGTACATCAGGTGGAGGGAATTCAAAGAATCCGTCTTGGCTCTTTGGAGCCGCAAATTGTGACTGAAGAGTTTGCGGCAGGAATTGCGGCGCTGCCGAAAGTATGCCCGCATTTTCACCTGTCTCTGCAAAGCGGCTGTGACAGGACTCTTGCCAATATGAACCGGCGCTATCATTCCGGCGAATATGCAGAGAGATGTGCGCTGCTGCGCCGATATTATGAAAATCCGGCTTTGACTACAGATGTGATTGTCGGTTTTCCGATGGAAACAGAAGAGGATTTTCAGGCGTCTTATGATTTTGTATCAGGGATCCATTTTTATGAAACACATATTTTTAAATATTCCAGACGCCGGGGTACAAAAGCAGCAGCTATGGAAGGCCAGCTGACAGAAACAGTAAAAGCAAAACGCAGTGAAAAGATGCTGGAGCTTCACGATAGGCGTGCAAAGGAATATGAAAATTCCATGCTCGGGAAACAACTGGAGCTTCTTCTGGAAGAGGAAATGACGATTCATGGCGAAGCCTATCTGGTTGGACACAGCAGGGAGTATGTGAAGGCTGCCGTGAAGAAGCGGGAGGGTATCGATGTCAATGATATCGTACTTGCAAAGGCGGAAGATTTCCTGGAAAAGAATTTGCTGAGATGCAGTATTTTAGCGTGAAAAGGGGCTTTGACGCCTGTTTGAAAAACCGAAGGAAATTTTTCATTGTATTTTACAGGGAATTATATTAGAATATAAGAGAAATAATAGTAAGGACGTGAGAGAAAATGGCAGAGAATAATCTGGGAAATACCCAATATTTTAGGACAAAGCCGGATCAGGAGCTTCACGTAAAGGAAGTTTTGGATTTGGTATACAATGCAATGGATGAAAAAGGCTACAACCCGGTCAACCAGATCGTAGGCTATATTATGTCGGGTGATCCTACCTATATCACCAGTCATAAAGGCGCCAGAAGTATGATCATGAAGGTTGAGAGGGATGAGCTGGTAGAAGAGCTTTTGAACGAATATATTAAGAATAAATCCTGGGAACGATAAATTATGCGGATTCTCGGATTGGATTACGGATCAAAAACGGTGGGGGTAGCTGTCAGCGACCCTCTGGGCCTGACTGCGCAGGGATTGGAGACTATTTGTAGAAAACAGGAGAATAAGCTTCGCCGTACCCTGGCGCGGATCGAGGAACTTGTTTCGGAGTATCAGGTAGAACGGATTGTGGTTGGATTTCCGAAAAACATGAATAATACGATTGGAGAGCGGGCAGATAAATCTCTGGAATTTAAAGCGATGCTGGAGAAGAGGACAGGCCTGCCGATTGAGATGTGGGACGAACGGCTGACGAGTGTGGCGGCCAATCGTACACTAATGGAAGCCGGAGTGCGCCGGGAGAACCGGAAGGAGCATATGGACGAATTGGCTGCCATTTTTATTCTGCAGGGATATTTAGATTCTCTGACAAACAGATAAGGAAGAATATAAATGGAGAAAATCAGATTTCGGTCGGAAGACGGGACAGTTACGGAATTTTATATAGAGGAACAGACCAGGATCGGAGGGACTGCGTACCTGTTGGTATCTGATTCTCTGGAGGATGAGGCATCTGCTTATATTTTAAGGGATATATCGGAAGATGCAAGTCTGGAGGCATGCTACGAGATGGTAGAGGACGAAAATGAGCTTCAGGCAGTTTTTAAGGTTTTTGAGCAGATGATGGAAGACGTGGATTTGGAGATGTAACAGAATAAAATTAATAGTATCCTGCAAGGCAGGTGTATTTTGTGTGCCAAAATGGAGGGGCAATTATTGAAAAGCGAAAATAGCAGTAATAATTATAGAAAGGGCAGCGGATACGGACAGGGTGCTGCCGACAAAACGAAAAAGCAAGTGACAAAACAAATAAATAACCGATACAAACAGCAGCAGCGGTCAAATAGTAACCGTGCGGAAAAGACAAACAAAGCAGTATTCAAAAATCCGGTAAAGAATCCCGGAAGGCGCGGACGCAAGGCATCTTCCAGACTGAAGATCATTCCGTTGGGCGGCCTGGAACAGATCGGAATGAATATTACAGCTTTTGAATATGAAGATAGTATAGTAGTGGTAGACTGTGGATTATCTTTCCCGGAGGATGATATGCTGGGGATCGACCTTGTGATTCCGGATGTCACATATCTGAAGGACAATCTTTCCAAGGTCAAGGGATTTGTCATCACTCATGGACATGAAGACCATATCGGGGCGCTGCCCTATGTGCTGAAGGACGTGAATGTTCCGATTTATTCCACAAAACTGACATTGGGGTTGATTACCAACAAACTAAAGGAGCACAATCTGGTGCGTACCACAAAATTAAAGGAGGTCAGACACGGGCAGGTCATTAATTTGGGTGATTTTTCCATTGAATTCATCAAGACCAATCACAGTATTCAGGATGCATCGGCCCTTGCTGTGTATTCTCCGGCAGGAATCGTGGTGCATACCGGTGACTTTAAGGTGGATTATACGCCTGTTTTCGGAGATGCAATTGATCTGCAGCGCTTTGCGGAAATCGGAAAAAAGGGCGTGCTTGCATTGATGTGCGACAGTACCAATGCCGAGCGTCCCGGATTTACGATGTCAGAGCGCACAGTGGGAAGAGTTTTCGATAATTTATTTAACGAGCACAAGAATACCAGGATCATCATTGCAACCTTTGCCTCGAATGTGGATCGTGTACAGCAGATCATCAATACTGCTTATCGTTTCGGACGCAAGGTGGCAGTGGAGGGCCGCAGTATGGTAAATGTCATTTCTACGGCATCTGAGCTGGGGTATCTGAGAATTCCGGAGAATACACTGATCGAAATTGATCAGGTGAAGAACTATCCGGATGAGAAGGTGGTGCTGATCACTACGGGAAGCCAGGGTGAATCTATGGCGGCGCTTTCCCGTATGGCAGCCAATATTCATAAGAAGATTACCATCAAGCCGAATGATACGATTATTTTCAGCTCCAATCCGATTCCGGGAAACGAAAAAGCAGTTTCTAAGGTCATTAATGAGCTGTCTATGAAAGGTGCAAAGGTTATTTTCCAGGACGCGCATGTATCCGGACATGCCTGTCAGGAAGAGATTAAGCTGATCTATTCACTGGTTCGTCCGAGATATGCGATTCCTGTTCACGGCGAATACCGTCATCTGACAGCGCAGAAGCACATAGTGGAGGATTTGGGGATTCCGAAGGAAAACATTTTCATTCTTTCCTCCGGAAATGTCCTGGAGCTGGATGACCAGAGCGCAGAAGTGACCGGAATGGTTCATACAGGTGCGATCCTGGTAGATGGTCTGGGTGTTGGCGATGTAGGAAATATCGTACTTCGTGACAGACAGCATCTGGCAGAGGATGGCATAATGATCGTAGTTATGACATTGGAACGCCACAGCAATGTGGTTCTGTCAGGACCGGATATTGTGTCCAGAGGCTTTGTTTATGTCCGTGAATCCGAGGATCTCATGGATCATGCAAGAGAGGTCGTGGAAAATGCGCTGGATTCCTGCCTGGACCGCAATATTACGGACTGGGGCAGGATTAAGACGGTAGTGAAGGATGCTTTGAGTGATTTCCTCTGGAAACGTACAAAGAGAAGCCCGATGATACTTCCGATCATCATGGAGGCATAAAAATGGATGCGGTCAGCAGAAATATTCGGATACTTCTTTCTGTGGTGAAGCGGAGCGAAGTATACAGAGAATACAAAAAACAGGAAGATATCTTAAATAAAAATCCGCAGCTTCGGGAAAGGGTTGATCAGTTCCGTGCAGATAATTTCCGCCTTCAGAATGAGGCGGGAAGAGAGGATTTGTTCCTTGTTGCAGAGCAGCTTTCCAGGGAATCCGCCGAATTACGGCGGATTCCGGAGGTAAATGCTTATCTGGATGCAGAGCTTGCACTCTGCAAAATGATGCAGAGAATCTGCCGGGAGTTGACAGAAGGAATTGATATGCATGTTCCGAATCTATAGGGGCATTGCTGTGCCCCTTTAGTATTTGTGAATCAGTACACCGAAAGGAAGGGGATTATGGGAAATACGAGAGAGAGAGTAGGAGCAGCCGGTGTGGTTGTGGCAGGAGGCTTTTTCAGGATTGTCCTGTACATCTGTGTTGTTGTTTTGATATTCTGGATCGGCAAGAGTACATATCAGTTCGGCTATGATATTTTTAACCAGCAGCCGATGAGCCCGGGAGAAGGGCAGGAAGTGACAGTGGTAATCAAACAGGATACTTCCGTGTATCAAGTTGCCAAAACCCTGGAGAGTAAGGGCCTTGTAAAGGATGCAAAGGTCTTTTATGTGCAGGAGAAGCTGTCTAATTACAGGGGTCGGTTAAGACCTGGTACATATTTGCTGAGTACAGCTTACACACCTACCAGAATCATGGGAATTTTGGCAGGTGATACGGAACAGGAGGGGACGGGTTCGTGATTGTGGATGAGAGGATGAGGTCTTATATCAATTCTCTGGATATGGGAAACACCCCATTTTTGGAGGAATTGGAGCGGACTGCGCTGGCAGATGGCGTCCCCATCATCCGCAGGGAAATGCAGAGCTTCATAAAGGTGCTTTTAGCTGTGCATCAGCCAAAGCGGATTTTAGAGGTGGGGACAGCCGTTGGCTTCTCCACACTTCTTATGTGTGAATACGGAAAACCGGATCTTCAGATGACAACGATAGAAAATTATGAGAAGAGAATTCCGCTGGCAAAAGAAAATTTCAAAAAAGCGGAAAGAGAATCTCAGATTACGTTTCTGGAAGGAGATGCAGGTGAAATTTTAAAAATTCTGACAGAGCCGTTTGACATGATTTTTATGGATGCGGCAAAGGGGCAGTATATTCACTGGCTCCCGGATGTGCTGCGGCTGATGTATCCGGGAAGTATTCTGGTGTCGGATAATGTACTGCAGCAGGGGGATATCATAGAATCCCATTATCTGGTGGAGCGGCGCAATCGTACGATATATAAAAGAATGCGGGAGTACCTGTATGAGCTTAAGCATAACCCCCAGCTTCTGACTGCGATACTGCCCCTGGGTGATGGCGTGGCGGTCAGTGTGAAGCAGTAAAAAACGGCGGATGCCGGTCATAGCAAGTGCCGCAATGACTGCGGCGATAGGAGGAAATGATGAGAAAACCGGAATTACTGGTGCCGGCAGGCAGTCTTGAGGTTTTGAAGATTGCAGTTATCTTTGGCGCAGATGCTGTGTATATTGGAGGAGCAGCGTTTGGCCTTCGCGCAAAAGCAAAAAATTTTTCCCGTGAGGATATGGCAGAGGGCATTGCATTTGCTCATGAGCATGGGGTAAAGGTCTATGTGACAGTCAATATTCTGGCGCATAACGCCGATCTGCCGGGAGTGCGTGTATATCTGGAAGAGCTTAAGGAACTGAAGCCGGATGCGCTGATTATTGCGGACCCGGGGGTTTTTGCCTGTGCAAGAGAAATTTGTCCGGAAATAGAATGTCACATCAGTACACAGGCCAACAATACGAATTATGAGACCTGCCGTTTCTGGTACCGGCTGGGTGCGAAGCGGGTAGTAACGGCAAGAGAGCTTTCTCTTGAAGAGATTCAGGAAATTCGGGCGCATATTCCGGAGGATATGGAGATTGAGACTTTTGTGCATGGAGCCATGTGTATTTCCTATTCGGGAAGATGTCTGTTGAGTAACTTTCTGGCAGGGAGAGATGCAAACCAGGGTGCCTGCACGCATCCATGCCGTTGGAAGTATTCTATTGTGGAAGAGACCCGGCCGGGAGAATATATGCCTGTATATGAAAACGAGCGCGGAACTTATATTTTTAATTCCAGGGACCTGTGTATGATTGAGCATATGGATGATATTTTGAACAGCGGCATCAGCAGTCTGAAAATCGAAGGGCGGATGAAAACGGCTCTTTATGTGGCGACAGTTGCCAGGACCTATCGCAGAGCGATGGATGATTATCTGGAGAGTCCTCAGAAATATAGGGAGCATATGGCGTGGTATCAGGAGCAGATATCAAACTGCACATACCGGCAGTTTACAACGGGATTTTTTTACGGAAAGCCTGATCAGAATGCACAGATATATGACAGCAATACCTATGTCAGGGAATATACGTATCTAGGGTATGCGGAGTCTGTGGATGAACGCGGTTTGGTGCAGGTTACCCAGAGAAATAAATTTACAGTGGGTGAGCATATTGAGGTGATGAAGCCGGATGGCAGAGATGTGCATGTGATTGTCCGTGCAATCTATGACGAAGAGGGAAATGCGATAGAGAGTGCTCCGCATCCGCAGCGGAAATTGTATGTGGACTTGGGCGCAGGGGTGGAGGTCTATGATCTTCTTCGAAGAGCGGAATAAACAGTGACAAAATTAATGGGCGGTACCGTTGGGTACCGCCTGTTTTTTTATCCGCTTTTTTGGAGAATGGAAATTAGATATCTGTAAATAGGGCCTGGAGCTTCCTGAGTGCATTTTTTTCGATCCGTGAAACATAAGATCGGCTGATGTGAAGTCTGCCTGCAATTTCTCTCTGGGTTTTTTCTTCTTCCCCGCCCAGACCGTAGCGGCAGCAAATGACCTGATATTCCTTGGGAGAGAGGAGAGTTTCTAAGGACTGCATCAGAAGTTTGACATCCTCACGAGTGGAATAATTTTCTACGATATCTATGGGTGGGCTCTCAATAATGTCCAGAAGACTGATTTCATTTCCTTCCTTGTCAGTTCCGATGGGTTCATAGAGAGAGACTTCTTTGGAGTATTTCTTCTTGGAACGAAGCATCATCAGAAGCTCATTATCAATACATCGGGCGGCATAAGTGGAGAGCCGGGTGGACTTGGAGACGTCAAAGGTGGAGATTGCTTTGATGAGTCCTATGGTTCCGATGGAAATCAAATCATCCAGTTCTTCGTCAGTGCCCTGATATTTTTTGACAACATGGGCGACAAGACGGAGATTCCGTTCAATCAGGATATTTTTTGCTTCTAAATCGCCCCCCTGGTAACGTTGAAGATAGAATTTTTCCTCGGCTGCTGTCAAAGGTTTTAAAAAGGTCTTCAAATCTTCACCTCAAAGGGGATTTCTTTATAGTTTATGTCGGGGACTGGCTCTTCGTGCTTTTCCCATCATTTTATCAGGAGGAATCAATGCTCTGCGATCCTACACCTTTATAAGGCCTGTTGCATAAAAATATCTTAATAAATGTTTATATAAACGTTTATGTAAGAAAGGGCTAAAACCATAAATGAATTGAAAGAAATGACAAAAACAGTAGTAAATATATACAAAATACAAAAAAATAATTCTTATAAATTCACGAAAATGCAGATGGATGCGAACAAAATATAAAAGAAATATTGAAAATTTTATATAATCATTTAAAATATAAAAAAGCAATTGGAAAAGAATTCCATAAACCCGATATTAATGGCAAGGCCGTTAATATAAAACACTACATTTATCAGGAGGGTAAAAGAATGAAGAGAAGATTACTGAGCGTGCTGTTAGGTGCAGCAATGATCGTGTCCACAATGGGCAGTGTGTCTGTAATGGCGGCAGAGAGTGAAGAAGTATTGCCGGGAGGCGGCTCCAACATTATTTATGTTATTACGCCATCTGTTTCCAATCCTTTCTTTAAGACGGAAGCTGACATTGCTGCCGAGACAGCAGAAGGTCTTGGCTACGAAGTAAAAGCGGCATCCCATGATGATGACCCGACCAAACAGACAGAGCTGTTCGACAGTGCGATTGCTGATAAGGCAGCCGCGATCATTTGTGACAATGCAGGTGCAGATGCAACCATCGAAGCTGTAAAAAAAGCAAAAGATGCAGGTATCCCGACATTTCTGATCGATCGCGAGATCAATGAGGACGGTGTTGCAATTTCTCAGATTGTAGCCAATAACTATCAGGGCGCCAAAGCGATTGCGGAGGTTTGGGTAGAAGCTATGGGAGAGGAAGGAAAATACGCAGAATTACTTGGTAAAGAATCCGATACCAATGCAGGCGTTCGTTCCTCTGCATTCCATGAAGTAATTGACCAGTATCCGGATTTGGAAATGGTAGCTCAGCAGACTGCAAACTGGGAGAAAACAGAAGCATTTGATAAGACAGAAGCAATTCTTCAGGCAAACCCGGATCTGGATGGCATCATCTGCGGAAATGATACGATGTTAGAGGGCGCCGTAGCAGCCTGTGAAGCGGCTGGATTGACTATTCCGGTTATCGGCGTAGACGGCTCTGATGAAGCGGCAGCTTTGATCAAGGCAGGAAAAGCAACAGGTACCGCACTGCAGCAGGCTGCACTGATCGCACAGATGGCAGTTGAGCAGGCTGATCAGTATCTGAAAGAGGGTTCTACAGGCAAAGAAGAAAAACAGTTAGTTGACTGTATTGCAATCACAGCAGACAATGTTGACAATTTGAAGACCTTTAATTACTCCGAAGGCGGCGAGGCAGAAGAAGCGGAAGAGACGGAAACAACTGAAGAAACGGCAGAAGAGGCAGAATAAATATTGGCTGCTGTCCACAGATAAAAAACTGATTTTGGAAGCAGCAACCGGGCGGGAAGGCGATAACAGCCTTCCTGTCTTTGAAAAGAGAGGTTTTTTGGAGCAGAATAATTCTATCCGGAAACAGACACCGGAGATTCCATAGAGAAACAGTTAAAGGAGAACGGCTATGAAAAAACGTATGTTAGCCTTAGGACTCGCTGCGGCCATGACTGCATTCACGATGACCGGATGTGTGAAAGTAGTAAAAATAGGCGAGGAAGCACAATATACAGGCAAGACAGAATTTAATGCAGGGGACAATGTGGCAGAAATCTGGGAATCCCAGGCAGTCCCGGAGCTGCAGGAAAAAGCAGTGGAGCTTGCAGATTTCCTGAAAGAGGCAAATGGAGATTTGAAATCCCTGGTTGACCAGTATGGCAAATATTCTATGGGAACCAGCGGAGAAATTAATTATGTAGTAAAGGGCACCGGAACCGTCACAGAAGTTAATCAGGAGAAAAAAGCAGGATATATGACTGTGAAGCTGGAGGGATATGATGGGACTTTAGAAATCTCAATCCAGATTGGTTCAGTTTATAAGGGCTCCTCTATTCGGGATTCTCTGGATATTATTAAGTTTGGTGATTATACCAACCAGCAGGATTGGGCGGCGGTTTCCCAGAGTATTAATAAAGTTGTGGACGAGCAGGTTGTGCGGCCGGCAGACCCGGCATCCTTAAAAGATAAGACGATTTCCTTCACCGGGTGCTTCACTGCAAATGATAATACAAAAATATTGATCACTCCGGTTGAGATGGAAGTGAAATAGGAGGTACAGATATGGCTTATAAATGTCCGGAACATGTCTTCCTGCATGCGGACCATATCAGTAAGATTTATCCCGGTACAAAAGCTCTTGATGATGTTTCCTTTGATCTGCTGAAAGGCAGGGTAAACGTTTTGATTGGAGAAAACGGCGCCGGAAAATCTACTCTGATGAAGATGATCGCAGGTATTGAGCATCCCAGCAAAGGCAAAATATACATTGGTGACAAAGAGGTTTCTTTCCGTAATACGACGGATGCCAGAAGGCATGGTATCGGTATTATTCATCAGGAATTAAGTTTATTCCCGAATCTGAACGTATACCAGAATATTTTTATGGCG
This sequence comes from uncultured Blautia sp., assembly GCA_900551075.1. GTDB lineage: Bacteria > Bacillota > Clostridia > Lachnospirales > Lachnospiraceae > Blautia_A. The sequence continues at coordinate 17,087 of URVB01000039.1, forward strand.
CGTGAAAAAACAATCGGAAAGGTTAAACTGGATAATAAAGCGCATATTGAAGCAACGAAGAAAATTCTGGAGCGGCTGGAGCATGAGATAGCTCCGGAAACTTTGGTTGGAGAGCTTCGTGTCGGGCAGCAGCAGATGATTGAAATTGCACGTAATCTGGTTGCGGATGATCTGAAGGTGCTGATCATGGATGAGCCGACCTCTTCCCTGAGTCAGCAGGAGGTTCAGGTCCTGTTTAAAATTATGCGCGAGCTTACCGCGCAGGGGATTTCCATCGTATATATTTCTCATCGTCTGGAAGAAATTATGCAGATCGGTGATCATGTGACAATCCTCCGGGATGGAAAATATGTTTCTGATGCAGACGTAAAGGATATTGACGTTCCGTGGATCGTCCATGAGATGACCGGCGGTGCAAAATCCTATCCAAAGAGAGAAACAATTGTAGATTGGACTAAGGCAGACAAGGTACTGGAGGTGAAGAATCTCTGTCTTCCCAAGGCCGGAGGCGGATACCTGGTTGATCATGTGAGCTTTGAACTGAAAAAAGGTGAAATCCTTGGTATTTATGGCCTAATGGGAGCCGGAAGAAGTGAGATTTTCGAATGTATCATGGGGCTTCATCCGGAGCATACGGGAGAGGTTTACCTGGAAGGTGAAAAACTGGATATTAAGTCGATTTCCGGCCAGATTGACAGGGGATTTGCTTTGATTCCGGAGGACCGCCAGGCGCAGGGACTTGTGCAGACCATGGATATTGAGAAAAACTGTTCCCTTTCCGCTATGAAAAATTATAAAAAGGCCGGTATGCTTCTGAATGATAAATTGGAAGGGCAGAAGGTTGACGAACAGATCAAAGATATTCATATAAAGGTTGCGGATAAGAAGCTGCCGATTTTATCCTTATCAGGCGGCAACCAGCAGAAGGTAGTCATTGGTAAGGGCATTCTTACGGAGCCGAAGATTATGCTTATGGATGAGCCGAGCCGCGGGATTGATATCGGTGCAAAAACAGAAGTTTTTGATATTATCAATCAATACGCGAAACGGGGCTTATCCATCATCGTAATTTCTTCTGAATTGCAGGAAATCGTGGCCATTGCGGACCGTGTGATGGTGCTCTCCAATGGTCTGAAAACCGGCGAATTCAGAGGTGACGAAATTCAGGAAGATACTCTGGTATTGGCGTCCTATAAAGGACATCATACCCGGAATAAAGAAAAGGAGAATGAATAATGGCAGAAAAAAAATCATCCAACAATGCTTTGATGATGACCCTGCTAAGGGGAAGAACCTTCATCGTTTTGGTTGTATTACTTATTTTCTTCAGTATTACGGCAAATAACTTTCTTACCGTGGGTGCCCTTCTGACGGTTGCAAAGCATGTGGCGCTGTATGGTATTCTGGCAATCGGCATGACCTATGTCATCATTACCGGAGGAATTGACCTTTCTGTCGGCTCTGTGGCCGGCCTGGCCGGCATGATCGCAGGAGGTCTGATCCAGGAAGGCCTTACTTTAAAATTTGCCGGCGTGACAGTTTATTTCTGTGTTCCGCTGGTAGTATTGGTTACTGTTTTGATCGGTGCGCTGGTAGGCGCCCTGAATGGCGTGGTAATTACGAAGTTTAAGGTTGCTCCGTTTATTGCAACCCTTGGTTCCATGTATATCTGCCGGGGTCTTGCAAATATCCGTTCCAATGGCGCGACCTTCTCAGAATTGGCAGGTTATGAGGGCCTTGGAAACACAGGGTTTGAGTTTTTTGGAAGAAACTTTATGGGAACGATGATTCCGGTTGGCGTTATCATTCTGGCGATTGTGGCCGTTATTGCAGGAGTCATCCTGAAAAAAACTCCGTTTGGCTGGCATGTACAGGCGATCGGCGGTAATGAAAAGGCTTCCAAGCTGTCCGGTATCAAGGTTGACCGTGTAAAAATCTGGGTATATGCATTCTCCGGATTATGTTCCGCAATTGTTGGTATTATTGCAACCTCACAGCTTGTTTCCGCTACTCCAAAGACCGGTGAGTCCTGGGAGATGAATGCGATTGCTGCATCTGTTCTTGGAGGGACCTCCATGGCAGGCGGTGTCGGAAGCATAGGAGGAACGATTGTCGGCGCATTTGTTATCGGTGTTATCAATGACGGCATGACGATGTGTGGTGTGACTGAGTTCTGGCAGAAGATCATCCGCGGACTTGTGATTATTGTAGCGGTTATTATTGACCAGTTCCAGAGAAACCTGCAGGCCAAAATGGCGCTTCAGGCGCGTAATGAAAACAAATAATGGTTTACATGGCTCCCGGCATGCAAAGGTGTGCCTGCAGTCCGGCGGAGGCTGGATGCCGTGCTTGACGAGGCCGAAATTGAGCAGTATACTATTGCTGAGGAAATTATGAGGTCCGCGTCCTGTACGGGGGAATTCACGCCGTATCCGAATATCATTCTGAGGGCAGGGGCTGCTTTTTCCGCATAAAAAGGAGGCGCGTAAGGCATGAAAGTATTGAATTTTGGTTCTTTGAATCTGGATTATGTGTATCAGGTGGAGAGTATTCTGATTCCCGGAGAAACACAGGCATCGAAAGGCAGAAATACCTTTTGCGGCGGAAAAGGACTGAACCAGTCCATTGCTTTGGCAAAAGCCGGGATTCCGGTGTATCATGCAGGCATGATCGGTGAGGGCGGAGAGGTGCTGCTTGCTGCCTGTAAAGAGAATGGAGTAAATACGGATTTTATTAAACAAATTCCGGGGCCGTGCGGGCATACGGTCATTCAGGTGGATAAAAACGGCCAAAACAGTATTCTTTTGTTTGGCGGTTCGAACAGAAGCATTACAAGAGAATTTGTAGATTCCGTATTAGCGTCCTTTGATAAGGGCGACGTTATTCTTCTCCAGAATGAAGTGAATGAGCTGGATTATATCATTGATGCTGCTTATGAGAAAGGTATGATGATCATTCTGAATCCTTCTCCTTATGACAGTGCATTAGAATCCTGCGATTTGTCCAAGGTGAGCCTATTCCTCGTAAATGAGATTGAGGGCTTCCAAATCACAGGTGAAAAGGAACCCGAGAAGATTCTGGCGAGGATTAAGAAAGTGTATCCTCATGCGAGGATTGTTCTGACTTTAGGGGGAGATGGTGCCGTTTATCAGGATGAAACGGGGATTTACCGTCAGGGGATTTTTAAAGTAAGGGCAGTAGATACGACAGCGGCAGGAGATACTTTTACCGGATATTTTATCTCTTCCATTATTGATGGGATGCCGGTACAGGAGGGGCTGGAGATGGCAGCGAAAGCATCTGCCATTGCGGTTTCCCGTCCGGGTGCAACTGCGTCCATTCCGCTTCGGGAGGAAGTGGTGAACTGTGAATTGTAAGAAATGAGCTGTATACATAGAAGAGAGGCACAGTGTCCGCCGGGCAGTGCCTCTCTTCCTTTCTGCGGATTAATCTCTTTCAAGCCAGGTCTGTTCTTTGGTCACGGGGAGTGTGAAAATCCGTCCTCTGTCATCATCATATTTTGCCTGGTGATATTTCATCAAAAGCTCCCCTTCTTTTAAAGCTCCCACGATTTCGATCTTGCCTGTTTTATGAGACATGATATAGCGAATGCATTTTCCTTGTCCATTCTGCATGTTCTTTGCTTTTTCGATGATTTCACAGCCTTCCAGCAGCGGAACCTGAAACTGGTGTTTCACTCCGGTGACAGGGCGGCATTGGAATATATAATAAGGAACAACTCCGGAAGCGGTTAATTCCTTAAGCAAAGCTCCAAGAGTTTCCGGGCTGTCGTTGATGCCTCTTAATAACACGGTCTGATTTTTCACAATGATGCCGGTGTTTGTCAAAGCTTTGATTGCCTTTTTGGAATCCGGTGTAAGCTCATTGGGATGATTGAATTGGGTGACAACGTAAATCTGTTTTTTCTTATTGTAACTTTTCAGCAAATGAAGAAGCTCCGGATCATCATAAACTCTCATCGGAAATACCACCGGAGTACGTGTGCCGAAACGTATAAGGTCCAGATGCGGGATTTGTGTGAAAAGATTCAGATAATGCTCAAGAGTACGGTTGCTGTTGAGGAAGGCGTCTCCTCCGGAAATTAGAACATTGGTAATTTCTTCATGGCTGCGTACATAGTCTGCCATAATGTCAATGTTGTCCGTTGTCTCTTCCGAGGAAAGCCCGACCAGTCTCTTACGGAAGCAATGCCTGCAGTACATTGCGCATTCATGAGTGGAAAGTATCAGTGCAGTCTGGCGGTATTTGTGCTGAAGTCCCACAAGCACGGTGTTATCGCCTTCTCCGCTGGTATCAAAGGTTCCTGACAGATCTGTTTCTTCTATAGATGGAATACACATTTTATAAATCGGGTCATTTTTATAATCATCCCAATTGATCAGTGACAGATAGTATTGCGGAATACTCATAGGAAATAGTTCAAGTATTTCACTGAGATGCTTTTCCTGTGTATCTGTCAGGTGAAGCGTGTTTTTTAATTCCTCAGCCTGCGTGACATTGTTTCTTAGTTCCGATCTCCAATCCATTTTATCATCTTCTTTCTTTTTATTTTTTGTACACTTACAATCATGCATCAGGGAAACAGGACTGTAATTGTCCATATGTCAACATTATACAAGAAAAATGAATATTTTGCAAATAAATGGACGAATTATGGTTTCTGGTGTATAATGAAGCGGAACGAATTGAGGCGAGACGCTTATCGGTCATTGTCTGCGCGTTCATGGTACATTTTAGGAAGCAGGATAAGGGGAGCAGCTTTGAAGAAAAAGATAGAACAATTGTTAAACGGAAAATTTGAGTATGAGCAGCCGGCACTGTTGTTTTCACAGGAAAAAATTTCAGTTACGCTGAAGGCCGGGGAGACCGGAAGAGGTGAATTGTATTTTGGAACGGAGGATAATGAGAGAATCCGCGGATACGTCACGTCGTCAAACAGGCGTCTGGTACCCGGAATCGGAAAATTCTCCGGCACTACGGTTTGTCTTCCCTATGGAGCGGACGGAACCGGGATGAAGCCGGGAGAAGTGTGCAGCGGCTGGCTGAGCTTTACGACGAATATCGGTGAACATAAAATCCCGTTTGTGATTGAGACGGAGAAGGAGCAGATGAAAAGCTCCGTGGGTGAAGTAAAGACTATGGACGCCTTTCGTAAAATTGCAGGGGATGATTTCAGGGAGGCATACCGCCTTTTTACGGATAAATATTTTTCCACAATTCTGCCGGATGCAAAGCAGAAGGAAAGAGCGTTATATGCGGGGCTTTCCCGGCAGCCGGTGACATATCAGCATCTGGAAGAATTTTTGATTGGTATGGGAGAAAAGGAACAGGTATCCATTTCTCTTAAAAAACAGGAAGTGAAGTTTTATGATATTCGGGAATCCATACAGGAATCTTTCGATATCCAAAGAAGCGGCTGGGGACATCTGCGCCTGGATATTGAAGCAAGAGGGGAATTTCTGGAAGCTGCCAAAAAGGTAGTTACAGAGGAAGATTTTATCGGAAGCAGCTATCGGGTGGAGTATGTTATCCACAGTGAAAAGCTTGGAAACGGTAATCAATTCGGAGAAATTATCATCAAAAGCCCCTATCAGACGCTGGTATATCATGTTTTGGCATCCAAAGGCTCCGCCATCCAAGTGAACATGAATATCGGGGAAAAGCGTCACAGGCTGTCGCTGCTTCGGGATTATCTGGATTACCGCAATGGAAAAATGGAATTTAAAACCTGGGTGGGAAGCAGCCGCTTTATCTTAAACCAGCTTCGGGAAGCCGGCTGTGATTACCCGGAATATCAGATGTATGAGGCGTATCTGCTTCATCAGGAAGAAAATACGGAGGCTGCCAGAGAAATCCTGAAGAAATATCAGGATAAGTCTTTTTCTAAGGATGATTTGGAATTTGCCGGGATTTATCTCTATCTCTGTAATCTTACGGGACTTTATACGGATTCCGGGCAGGCGCTTCGAAAAATACAGAATTTCTATATGCAGAAGGAAGACAGCTTATGGCTTTTTTGGATTCTTCTGCAGATAGATCCGGACTGTAAAAACAGGTCCTCCAGAGCCCTGTTCCTTATGGAGGAGCAGTTTGAACGGGGATGCAGGAGTCCTCTGCTGTATCTTGAGGCCTGGCAGTGTGTATGTGAGGATATGTCCGTACTGCACCGGCTCAGCGGCTTCTGGGTTCAGGTGTTCCTGTATGCAGGGCGTGCCGGCCTTTTAACGGAAGAGCTTGTGATGCGTTTTGCATATTTGTCGGGATATGAGAAAAACTTTAATCCCAGTCTATACCGCAGTCTCGCTATGGGATATGAGGCATTTCCCTCAGATGATGTGCTGGAGGCTGTCTGCAAATATATTATGAAGGGAAATCCGAGAAAGCCGGAGTATTTTCGCTGGTTTTCCCTGGCAGTGGAGCAGGGACTGCGCCTAACAAGGCTTTATGAATATTATATAGAGACTATGGATATTTCTTATCAGAGAGAGCTGCCAAAGGCTTTGCTGATGTATTTTAATTATAATGACAATACCCTCGGGGACACCAGAAAAGCATATTTATATGCCAGTGTGATCGGACATAAAGAAAAAGAGCCGAAGACTTATGAGAATTACCTGGAAAATATACGGGATTTTACACGGCGTAAGCTTTTTGAGGGAAAAATCAACGAAAACTATGCGGTACTTTATCAGGAATTTGCCGGGAAACTTCAAAATGCGGAAGAAGCAAAGGCTCTTGCGCGTAAAATGTTTACCTGCCGTTTATACTGCGATGATCCGAAGGTGCGTCAGGTGATCGTCCGTCATAACCAGATTGAGCGGGAGGAAATCTACCCATGTGTGCAGGGAGTGGCATATCCGCGCATTTATACGGATGACGCGGTGGTTCTTTTCCAGGATGATAAGCAGAGAAGATATGCTTCTACAGTGGCCTATAATCTGAGCAAGCTGCTGGATGAGCGGGAAATGATTCCAAGGGTACTTGAAATGGGTGTCTCAGAACCGGGACTTTTGCTTCACTATTGTGAAAGCGCGGAGCTTGGACGTGAGAATCTTGAGACTTTCCAGATGCTTGTGGAATCAGATGCTTATACAGACGTCTATAAACGTTCTGTCCGAAAACAAATCCTGGATTACTATGCCGCACATGTCCGGGGAGAAGATCTGGATGATTATCTGAAAAAAATGGATTACCGGAAATATGCTCTGGTAGACAAAAGGACACTCCTGGAAGTGCTGATTTCCAGGAGGCTTTTCCTTCAGGCCATGAGCCTGGTTGAGGAATTTGGCTATGAGGGCGTGGATTGGGGGAGTCTGCTGAAGCTGACCAGCCGTATGATCCTCCGAAGCGATATGGCAGAGGATGGCGAATTGCTTGCGCTGGCATCGGAGATATACAGAGCCGGGAAATATGATGAAGTGATTCTCCATTATTTGATGAAATACCGTTTTGGGCCTGTTGAGGAGCTGCTTTCCATTTGGAAAAGTGCTTGCGGCTTTGAGATGGATACCTATGACCTGGAAGAAAAAATATTGGGCCTGTTGATGTTCACCTCCGATTACCGGAAGGAAGGGGAAACCATTCTGGAGTCTTATATGAAACAGTCCGGTAAAGAACGACTGATTGGAGCATATCTGACTCAGATTGCATATGGGGTTTTTGTCAGGGAATATCCTATGAGCCGTTTTGTCAGGAAAGGACTGGAGCATGCTTATGAGCGCAGGTGGCCGGTGAACCGTATCTGCAGAATGGCGCTGTTGAAGGCGCTGTCCAGGGAAAAGGTGAAGAAGGGCAGGTATTGGGAAATGGAGAAGGAGCTGCTTGAGGAATGTACTAAGGAGCATATGGTATTTGCGTTCTTCCGTAAACTTTCTCCGCAGCTTCTGAGTCCCTATCAACTGGATGACAAAACCTATGTTGAGTGTCATGCACATCCGGATGCAAAGGTTATTTTGTTCTATGCGCTGGATACGGGGCTTGGACTGGAGCCGGAGTACAGGAGCGAGCCGTTGAGAAATATGTACGAAGGAATCTTTACGAAAACCTTCACACTGTTTTATGGAGAAACGCTTCGTTATTATTTCCGCATTGAAAAAGATGGAAAATCGAAGAAAACAACGGAGAGGGTAATCACTATGAACAGAATAGAGGGGACACCGGTGAGCAAATACCAGTTTCTGAACCAAATTCTTTCCGCAAGGCGTTTGGACAAAGAAAAGGAGGTTGTATCCGGTCTGAAAAAATACCTGCGGCAGGAACAGTATGTGAAGGAAATGTTTACCATAGAGAAGGAAAACGAATGATGAATGAAATCCGTGACTTGATGATTGGAATAGATTTTGGCAAAGAATATTCACAGATATGCTATTATGACAGAAAAGCGGGGGAACCACGTTCTATGTCCATGAAGGTGGGAAGCACTCAGTATGAGGCTCCCACCTGTCTGTGCTACAGAATGGAGCATGGAGATTACTGTGTGGGACTGGAAGCAGAATATTTTGCCGGAGAAAAAGGCGGCCTTTTGCTGGACAGTCTTTATGAGCTGAGCAAAACTGAGGATGAGGTACAGGTAGCAGGAGAGAAAAAGGAGCCCTGGGAGCTTCTGGCGTATTTTTTCAAGGGGATGTTAAAATTTCTGGGCGTTATGGATGTAGCAAAGCATACCAAATGTCTGGTTGTGACAGCTCCGGCCCTGAACCGGATACAGGTGGCGAATTTTCAGAGGGCCTGTGCCTTTTTGGGATTTCCGGAAGAAAAATATATGCTGCTGGATTATGAAGAAAGCTTCTATTATTATGCACTTACCCAGAAGCGGGAAACATGGAACAGAAGCGTGGCATGGTATGCATTTACACCGGATGGTGTAACCTTCCGCAAGCTTTCCATGAATTCCTGTACAAGACCGGTTTTGGTGAAGCTGGAGCCTCCGGCAGAAAAGAAACTGAGTGAGGAGAGCGAACAAAGGGACGAGGAATTCTGCGGGTTTATCCGGGAAACTCTGGGTACGGATTTGTTTTCCAGCATCCAGATCACAGGAAGGGGATTTGACCAGGAGTGGGCACAGGAGTCCGTAAGGCTTCTCTGTTACCAGAAACGTAAGGTTTTTTTTGGAAATAACCTGTTTGCGAAGGGGGCCTGCGCTGCAGCGGTAGAAAGGCTGGAAAACAAAAGGCTGAAGGGCTACAGATATTTAGGGGATGCCCTGGTTATGACAGATATTGGAATGGATATGCGTGTGATGGGCGCACCGGCATATTATCCGTTGATTGAAGCAGGGAATAACTGGTATGAATGCAAGGCACAGTGTGAGCTGATTCTGGATAATACGGAAGAACTTGTGTTTGTTGTCAGTACTTTTGAGAACCCCGAAAAGAAGCGCGTGGCCATGGGACTTCCGGGCTTGCCGAAACGTCCGAATAAGACCACAAGACTGTCGGTGGAGCTTGCATATGTATCCGCAAATGAATGCAGCATAACGGTAAGGGATCTGGGATTCGGGGATATGTTTCCGGCCAGCGGAAAAGTATGGAGGGAAACGGCACAGTGGTAAGGGAGGAAGCGTAAATGAGCGGATATATTTTATGTCAGACAAAAAAGGCGGAGGTTCCCTATTTCATTGAGAATATCAGCACGAATATTTATTCACTGGAGGAACTGTGTTATTATCTGTATCACAATCTCTATCTGGTGGATAAGACAATTATTAATGAAGGCCTGTGTGCATGGATTCAGGAGGAACTGGAGCTTCCGAAGCTTGCGGCAAAGCTGCGGCCCTGTATGGGGAAATTTTCCGGCGCGGAGGATATTTTGTACCCGATTTTTAAGGAAATCAATTATCTCACATATGAGGAACTAAAAGTACTGAACAGCCGGATTCAGAAGCTGGATAACGAGATGCCGGCAGTGAGGGATAAGAGAAAGGGCGATTCTCTCATAGAGAATGGCATGTATGTCAATGCCATACACGTTTACCAAAAGCTCTTGGAGAATGAAGAATTGGAACAGATCAGAGAGGGTCTGACAGAGCGTATTTATCATAATCTGGGATGCGCTTACAGCTACCTGTTTCAAATGGAAAAAGCACTGGAATGCTTCTGGAAGGCATATGAATGCAGCGGAAAAAAAGAGGCGCTGAAATGCTATCTTCTGGCTTACCGCAGTGTACGTACGCCTATTGAATATGAAAGTAAGCTTACAGAGCTTGAGGCAGATGAAGAGGTACGCAAAGAACTGAAGGAGGCTCTGGATCATTTCTCAAAGCGTCCGGAGAAGCAGGTATATTCCCAGCATGTGGATGCAATGCTGGAGGAATTTACAAGGGAGTACCACAGAAGTACCGGGTCCTGATTTTAACCGGGTTATAAAAATTTACATACACCTATTGACAGGCAGCAAAGCTTATGTTAGGATAACTATACGCTTTCACGCGGTAGAGTGACTGCGTGATAAATAATAAAACGGTTAAAAGAGGAGAATATATGATGAAAAAAAGAACACTTGCAGTAATGATGGCGGCAATGATGACCGCAGGTATGATGACGTCTGCGGTTGTATGGGCAGAGGATAATGCTGATTCTGATATGGCTTATGTAAAGGAAAATAACAAGCTGGTAGTGGGAATCACTGATTTTGAACCTATGGATTATAAGGATGATAATGGTGATTGGATCGGATTTGACGCGGATATGGCTAAGGCCTTCGGTGAAAAGCTGGGCGTTGACGTAGAGTTCGTGGAAATTGACTGGGACAACAAGGTTCTGGAGCTTGATGCAAAATCTATTGATTGCGTATGGAACGGAATGACATTGACAGATGAAGTGACAAGCGCTATGGAGTGCTCCAATGCTTACTGCAACAATGCACAGGTAGTAATCTTAAAGGCAGATCAGGCTGATGAATATAAGACGGTTGAGGATCTGGCAGATCTGAGCTTTGCAGTTGAGGCTGGTTCCGCAGGTGAGGCAGAAATTACGGCGCTTGGTTATGAGTGCACCCCTGTGAAGGCACAGTCTGATGCGCTGATGGAAGTAGAAGCAGGAACTTCTGACGCTGCAGTGATTGACTCTCTGATGGCTGCTGCTATGGTGGGTGAAGGGACAGGCTATGAAGATCTGACCTATACCGTGAATCTGAACAGTGAGGAATACGGAGTTGGTTTCCGTAAGGGTTCTGATCTGGCAGAAGAGCTGAATACATTCTTCAAAGAGAGCTATGAAGATGGAAGCATGATGGAGACCGCAGAAAAGTACGGGGTACAGGCTGCAGTGATTGAGCAGAAATAATAGGAAACATGAATAAGACAGGGACTGCTGCACAGAGGCAGATGCTTTTTGCAGCAGTCTTGTTCTATGTCTAAAAATAAAAAAGGCAGGAAATGCATATGTCATTGATAATAGAACAGATGCCTATCGTTTTTGGGGCATTAAATGTAGGATTTTTGCAGACACTGAAGTTGTTTTTTGTGACGCTGACCGGTGCGCTGCCCCTGGGACTGATTATTGCATTTGGCTCCATGACCCGGTTTCTGCCGGTACGCTGGCTGAGCAGAACACTTGTCTGGATTATCCGCGGCACGCCGTTGATGATTCAGCTTTTGATCATATACTATTTCCCGGGACTGGTGCTTGGAAATTCGATTTGGGGAGGCGGAGAGGCAGGCCGTTTTATGGCAGCATCTGTTTCCTTTATACTCAATTATGCCTGCTATTTTTCTGAAATTTACCGCGGCGGTATTCAGAGTGTACCAAAGGGGCAGCAGGAGGCAGGGCTTGTACTGGGCATGACAAAAGTCCAGATATTTTTCAGGGTGACGCTGCTGCAGATGATCAAGCGGATCGTACCGCCCATTTCCAATGAGATCATTACGCTGGTCAAGGATACGTCTCTGGCAAGAATTATTGCACTTCAGGAAATTATTTGGGCAGGACAGGCCTTTTTGAAAGGCTCTCAGGGGATTTCAGGTGCAATCTGGCCGTTGTTCTTTACGGCGTTTTATTACCTGCTGTTCAGCGGTATTCTGACCCTGTTATTCGGATGGCTGGAACGAAAGCTGGATTATTTTAAATAAGGAGGAAGCCTGAAATGGCAATTTTGGAAGTAGAGCATATAGAGAAGCATTTCGGGGAAACCAAGGTGCTGAATGATATCAGTTTTTCTCTGGAACAGGGACAGGCGCTTGCAATAATCGGCTCCTCCGGCTCCGGTAAAACGACCCTGCTGAGATGTCTGAATTTTTTGGAGACTCCTGATGGAGGAAAGATCGTGGTACAGGGGAAGACGTTGTTTGACGCGGCTGCTTCAGCTTCGGAGAATGAGAGGGATGTCCGCAGAAAAAGGCTTCATTTCGGCATGGTTTTTCAATCTTTTAATTTGTTCCCGCAGTATACAGCATTGCAGAATGTCATGCTGGCAGGACAGCTTCTGGCAAAGGAACGTCCGGATTTCAAAGAAAATAAAAAAGCAATATTTGATGAAATAGAGGAACACAGCCGGTCGCTTCTGAATCAAATGGGGCTGCTGGACCGGGCAGGGCATTATCCCCATCAGCTTTCCGGGGGACAGCAGCAGAGGGTGGCCATTGCACGTGCACTTGCACTGAAGCCGGACATTCTTTGCTTTGATGAACCAACCTCGGCTTTGGATCCGGAGCTTACAGGAGAGGTGCTGAAGGTTATCCGCGGATTGGCAGAACAGAACATTACCATGGTGATCGTGACTCATGAAATGGCTTTTGCCAGAGATGTGGCAAACCAGGTGATCTTTATGGATAATGGGCTGATTCTGGAGCAGGGAGATGCGCATCAGGTGATCGAGCATCCGCAGCACGAGAGGACAAAACAGTTTTTGGCCAGATATTCAGAGAGGTAATAGCAGACAAAAGCAAGAGTGGAATTCTTTTCTTAACGCTTGCTTTTCTTAAGTCCTTGTTATATACTGCAAATGTAAATGAAATAAAGAAAGGTGATTGTGCGATGGAGAAAAAGGAACAGCTTTATGGGGGAGGCACAGACAGGTATGTAAGCCCGTTATCAGAGCGTTATGCCAGCAGGGAGATGCAGTATATTTTTTCTCCGGATATGAAATTCCGTACTTGGAGAAGACTGTGGATCGCCCTTGCAGAAACAGAGAAAGAGCTGGGCCTGAATATTACACAGGAACAGATCGATGAACTGAAGGCCCATGCGGAGGACATCAACTATGAAGTGGCAAAAGAGCGGGAACGTCAGGTACGCCATGACGTAATGTCTCACGTGTATGCATACGGTGTGCAGTGTCCGAAGGCAAAAGGCATCATTCATCTGGGTGCAACCTCCTGTTATGTGGGAGATAATACCGATATTATAGTAATGACAGAGGCATTGAAGCTGGTGCGCAGGAAGTTGGTGAATGTCATTGCCGAGCTGTCTGAATTTGCCGGCAAATATAAGGAACAGCCGACCTTGGCGTTTACCCATTTTCAGCCTGCACAGCCGACAACGGTGGGGAAGCGTGCAACGCTCTGGACACAGGAGTTCCTTTTGGATTTAGAGGATCTGGAATATGTCATCAGCACAATGAAGCTGCTTGGTTCCAAGGGGACTACCGGAACACAGGCAAGCTTTTTGGAACTGTTTGATGGAGACCAGGAAACCATTGATAAGATCGATCCGATGATCGCACAGAAGATGGGCTTCAGGGAGTGTTATCCGGTATCCGGGCAGACTTATTCCCGTAAGGTGGATACCCGTGTACTGAACGTACTTGCCGGGATTGCTGCAAGCGCGCACAAGATGTCCAATGATATCCGCCTTCTGCAGCATTTGAAGGAAGTGGAAGAGCCATTTGAAAAATCTCAGATTGGTTCCTCCGCAATGGCGTATAAGAGAAACCCGATGAGAAGTGAGAGAATTGCTTCTCTGTCCAGATTTGTTATGGCGGATGCCCTGAATCCGGCAATTACCTCTGCAACACAGTGGTTTGAGAGGACTCTGGATGACTCTGCAAATAAGAGACTGAGTATTCCGGAGGGATTTTTGGCAATTGATGGGATTCTGGACCTTTGCCTGAATGTGGTGGATGGTCTTGTGGTGTACCCCAAGGTTATTGAAAAGAGACTGATGTCTGAGCTGCCGTTTATGGCGACAGAGAATATCATGATGGATGCGGTAAAAGCAGGCGGTGACCGTCAGGAGCTTCATGAGCGTATCCGCGAGCTGTCCATGGAGGCCGGCCGCAATGTGAAAGTGGAAGGAAAAGAAAATAATCTGCTGGAGCTGATTGCTGCGGATCCGGCATTTAATCTGACTCTGGAAGAGCTTCAGAAGACAATGGAACCTTCCAAATACGTAGGACGGGCCAAAGAGCAGACAGAGGCATTTCTTGCAAATGTGGTTCAGCCGATTCTGGACGAACACAAAGAATTACTGGGTGTCAAAGCGGAGATTAACGTTTGATGGACGCCTGTAAGACCAGCTTATACAAAACACGAGGAGGAAGAAAGTGTTATGATCAAAGCAGTAGTTGGAGCAAACTGGGGAGATGAGGGAAAAGGAAAAATTACTGATATGCTTGCCCGGGAGGCTGATATTATCGTAAGATTCCAGGGAGGTGCCAATGCAGGACATACCATCGTCAATGACTATGGCAAGTTTGCGCTGCATACCCTGCCGTCAGGTGTGTTTTATGATCACACCACCAGTATTATCGGCAATGGCGTTGCACTGAATATTCCGGTGTTTTTTAAAGAATATAATGAAGTTGTGGAAAGAGGCGTTCCGGCTCCGAAGATTATGATTTCCGACAGAGCGCAGATGGTAATGCCGTATCATATTTTGTTCGATCAGTATGAGGAAGAACGTTTGGCCGGCAGATCCTTTGGTTCCACAAAATCCGGTATTGCACCGTTCTATTCAGACAAATATGCAAAGATTGGATTTCAGGTAAGTGAGCTTTTTGATGAGGATACACTTCGCGAAAAGGTAGTTCGTGTCTGTGAGACAAAGAACGTTCTTCTGGAGCACCTGTATCACAAACCACTCTTAAAGCCGGATGAAATTATGGCGGAGCTTATGGAATACAGGAAGATGGCAGAGCCGTATGTGGGAGATGTTTCCCTGTATCTGTGGAATGCGCTGAAGGAGGGCAGGGAAATCCTTCTGGAAGGGCAGCTTGGTTCGCTGAAGGACCCCGATCATGGAATTTATCCAATGGTTACTTCCTCCTCTACACTGGCCGCTTACGGTGCTATCGGTGCAGGTGTGCCTCCGTATGAGATTAAGAAGATCATTACCGTATGCAAGGCTTATTCCAGTGCTGTCGGCGCAGGTGCTTTTGTCTCCGAGATTTTCGGAGAGGAAGCGGACGAGCTTCGCAGGAGAGGCGGAGATGGCGGAGAGTACGGAGCAACAACAGGACGTCCGAGACGTATGGGCTGGTTTGACTGTGTGGCATCCAAATATGGCTGCCGCATGCAGGGGACTACGGATGTGGCTTTTACAGTTCTGGATGTTCTGGGTTATCTGGATGAGATTCCGGTTTGCACAGGATATGAGATCGCTGGCAAAGTAACGACTGATTTCCCGACTACCGTACTTTTAGAAAAGGCAAAACCGGTTCTGGAGGTACTCCCGGGCTGGAAAACAGATATCCGCGGTATCAGGAATTATGATGAGCTTCCTGATAACTGCAGAAAATATGTGGAATTTGTAGAGAAGCAGATTGGATTCCCGATTACAATGATCTCCAACGGTCCGGGAAGAGATGATATTATTTACAGAAACAAGTAAGGGCTGCGGCAGGCTGCCCTGCTGTGTGATACGCCGGGGAAATGTCTCCGGCGTATGCTGTATACAAGGAGGAAGAAAAATGGAACGTGTAGGATACTATAATGGAGAGATTGCTCCGGTGGAAGAACTGAAGGTACCTGTTCTGGACAGAGCATATTATTTTGGGGATGGGGTTTATGATGCGACTTCCGTAGCAAACGGGCAGCCTTTTGCATTGGAGGAGCATTTGGACAGATTTTATAATAGCTGTCGTCTTTTGGAGATTCCTTTTTCCATGTCCCGGGAAGAATTAAGCAAAGAACTGATGAAGGTAGTGGAAAGATTTGACGGAGCGCATGGCCTGTTGTATTGGCAGGCTTCCAGAGGGACTGATTACCGGGGACATAAATTTCCGGAAGGAGATGTAAGGCCAAATCTGACGATCATGCTGAATCCAATCCACCCGACGCCTATGTCTCAGAAGGTCAGATTGCTCACAATGGAGGATACCAGATATTACCACTGCAATATTAAGACTCTGAATTTGATTCCGAATGTTATGGCGGCTCAGAAGGCAGAGTCTATGGGGTGTGATGAGACAGTCTTCCACAGAGGAGAGAGAGTAACGGAGTGTGCGCACAGCAATGTGTCTATCATCAAAGATGGTGTGCTTCGGACTGCTCCGTGTGACAATCTGATTTTGCCGGGCATCACCAGAAAGCATATGATAGAACTGGCTCATGAATTGGAAATTCCGGTAATTGAGGAACCCTTTACTGTGGAGGAATTATTTGATGCGGATGAGGTGATCGTCAGCCGTTCCGGGGCATTGTGCCACGCAGCGGAGAGTATTGACGGAAAAGCAGTGGGAGGAAAGGCTCCGGAAATTTTGGACAGGCTTTATCAGGCGTATGATGCAAAATTCAAAAAAGGAACCGGACAGATATAGTGCTGGTTTTGGGGAACCTCTTTATATAGGGATACCAGAAAGTATAAAGGAGCTATATGAAAAAATTTAAAAGATATGCGGCACTTCTGGCAGTCGTATTGCTGCTTGCAGCGTTCGGACTTCCTATGGTGTTCGCCCTTAAGGGCCGGGACGAAGGCAGCTTTTCGCAGGGACTGTTTCAGGCATCTTTGCTGGGCGCATTCTTTGTGCCGGTGATGGCATTTGTGATCATTATGGTCTATCGGATATTACAGGAGAAAAACCCAAACAAGGAGGATAACCGCATGATAAAAAATGTTATTTTCGATGTAGGAAATGTGTTGCTGGAATTTGATTGGGAAACCTATCTGAAAAGCTTTGGTTTTCCGGAAGATGAATATGAGAAGATTGCGGATGCGACCTTCCGAAATCAGATTTGGAATGAACGGGACCGGGGATTGTATGAGGAAGAGGAGTACATCCGTCAGTTTGTTGCAGAGGCGCCGGAATATGAGGCAGATATTCGTGAGGTGCTGCGCAGAAGTCCGGAGACCCTTCATAAGCTTCCCTATTCTGAAACCTGGGTAAAATATTTAAAAAGCCAGGGCTATCATCTGTATATTCTGTCTAACTACAGTCGGTATATGCTGGAACAGACAAAAAATCTGATGGATTTTTTGAAGTATATGGATGGAATTGTATTTTCCTGTGAGGTGCAGGAGCTGAAGCCGGAGGAAGGAATTTACAGGAAGCTTTTAAAAATGTATCAGCTTGAGCCGGAGAAGTCCGTGTTCCTGGACGACCGTGCGGAGAATTGTGAGGGCGCCGGAGCATGCGGGATTCATGCCATCCGGTTTAAAGATTTTAAGCAGGCGGTCAGGGAGCTGGAAAAGCTTGGTGTGAAATAGAACGGCATTCAAATAAAACTCCCCGCAAATACGCATGTACTGCGCACCCGCGGGGGTTAAGGGGAGGATATATAAGTATTTCTGAATTTGTCTTTTGTAAGCTTGTTCTATTGAAGGGGGTTCCAATGAACATTTATAGTATGACCGCCAGCAGCAGGATTTATACAGGATAATCCCATTTTTTTAAAAATTTTTGATGAAAATTCCATAACTGCTTTTGATGAAAATTCTGTGAATAGGATTTGTCATTTGTATAAAAAGGTGATATAATATTTCAGAACTGCCGGGGACTGGGGATTCCGGTGGATTTCGGCATAGCCGCCGGAGTATAAAATGAAATATTTGGAAAAGAGGATTAAAGAAATGAGCGATAAAACAATCTTAGAGCAGTGGCGCACCATTGCCTACGACCAGCAGGCAGATCGTAATAAGCTTCAGAGATTCTGGGCAAATTATTTCAATATCGAAAAGGGCATTTATGAACAGCTTCTGACAAATCCGGATGAGGTAGTAACAGGAACGGTAAAAGAGCTGGCAGAAAAATACGGACAGGAAGTCCTTACTATGGCAGGT
>URVB01000040.1 GCA_900551075.1 uncultured Blautia sp.
CAAAGCTATAACTATGGCGGTGGCTATGTGGGATATGTGGCAGGAAACGGGAAAAAGCATACATTCAATCTTGCGGAAAATTTCGCAAAGGATAAATCGGGCGGTCAGAAAGTAACCTATACGAACCCTATCGCTGTGGCGAAGAACGGGGGCTGGCGTTATGGTTATGGAAATATGTTCTATGTGGAGCTTGTGAACCAGTACCTTGTTGTCAATCAAGTATCGGGTGAATTGGCACAAAAGATAATGAATGAAGCGTTGAAGTATCAAGGCTGGAAATATGTGTATGGTGGCAGTAACCCGAACACTTCTTTTGATTGTAGCGGACTGACCCAGTGGTGCTATGGCAAGGCTGGTATCTCTTTACCGAGAACGGCACAAATGCAGTATGACGCAACACAGCATATTCCACTATCGCAGGCAAAAGCTGGCGATTTGGTCTTTTTCCACAGTACCTATAATGCTGGAAGCTATGTAACCCATGTCGGTATCTATGTAGGAAATAATCAGATGTATCATGCAGGCAACCCGATAGGATATACCGACCTCAATATTCCATATTGGCAACAGCACTTAATATGTGCTGGAAGAATAAAACAGTAGAAAGGATTGGAAACCATGTTTAAAAAGAAAGAAAAACCAGTAAAAGAAAAAAAGGTGCGTACTGTCAAAGTAGGCACACATAAGAAATCAGTGATTGCATTGTGGGTAGTGCTTATCGCAAGTGTAAGTTTTGGTGTCTATAAAAACTTTACCGCTATTGATATGCACACGGTACATGAAACAGAAACCATTCAGCTTAGATTAAATGACACCAACGGGATTGAAAATTTCGTGAAGAACTTCTGTAAGTCTTACTACACATGGGATAACAGCAAAGAAGCTATCGAAGCAAGGACACAGGCAATCAGCAACTATCTGACAAAGGAATTGCAGGACTTGAACCTTGATACCATAAGAACGGATATACCGACCAGCTCCGCCGTTACAAATGTGCTGATTTGGGAGATAAAACAGTCTGGAACGGACGATTTTATCGCTACCTACGAAGTAGATCAGCAGATAAAAGAGGGAGAACAGACAACAGATGTCAAAGCAACCTATACGGTCAAAGTCCATGTGGATAAAGACGGCGATATGGTTATCGTTCAGAACCCAACCCTTGCACCAGCGATTGAAAAATCCGACTATGAACCAAAGGCACAAGAAGCCGACGCAAGCATGGACGCTGATACCGTCAATGACGCTACGGCATTTTTAGAAACATTCTTTAAGCTCTACCCAACAGCAACAGAAAAGGAACTTGCTTACTATGTAGCTGGCAATGTGCTTGAACCTATCGGCAGGGACTATCTCTATTCTGAATTAGTCAATCCCGTGTTTACGGCGGACGGGGACAATGTGAAAGTCAAGGTTGCCGTGAAATTTATTGATAATCAGACAAAGGCAACGCAGGTATCACAGTTTGAGCTTGTGTTACATAAGGATAGCAACTGGAAGATTGTAGGATAATAATTATGGCGTGATTTTCTTAAATAGGATTTTCACGCCATAATCAATATATAAATAGTTTTATATTATCTTTTTACATTGGGTACAGTTTTTAAATCTGTTATAATTTTCTTGACACTCCAGTGCAGAGGATAGTTTACACTTGTTTTAGAGGAGGCAATTATGTATAAGATTAGTCAATTTTCTAAAATTTCTGGATTAACAGTAAAGGCTCTACGCTACTATGATGAAGAAAACATTTTAAAGCCTTCATTTAGAAGTGAAGAAAACCAGTATAGATATTATAATGATAAAGATTTAAAAAAGGCTCTGTTGATTAAACTCTTACGAACATTAGATTTTTCAATAATGGAAATTCGAGATATTATAGAAAATAATAGTGAAGACGATTTGAAATATATTTTACAAGAAAAGGTAAATTATATTGAAAAAAATATTTCAAAGGAAAAAGAATTGATACAGAGAATAAATAACATAGCTTTATCGTTGGAGAACAATCAAGCAAAAACTGAATATATTATTGACACTGTTGATATTGATGAGTTATTTGTAGCGTCTATTCAATTTAAAGGAAAATATAGTGACCTCAATAAATACGTTCCACTTCTCTATAATGCTGTTAAGGACAATAAATCTGGCAATCATTTTAACTGTTATTATGACAACGAATATGCCGAAAATGCAGAAATGGAACTGTGTATTCCGATAAAGAAAGAAATTTATGATAATGCTGTATTATGTAAATGTTTACCTAAAGTAACAGCTATACACACAATACATTACGGCAGTTATGAAACATTATATATTGCTTACAAAACTTTGTTTGAATATGCTAATAGCCATAAATTGAATATTTTGTTGCCTATTAGAGAGGTATATGTAAAAAAACCAGGAATGATTTTCAGAGGTAATCCTGAAAATTATGTTACAGAAATTTTTATGCCTATTGAAATTGATCGAAAGGAGTAAAATGCAAAAAATCATAGAAAACTTTACTACACAAGGTGGTAAGCATTGTATTACAAATTCATTAAAACAGATTTTTTCCTATTATGGTTATTCGCTATCGGAGGAAATGATGTTTGGTTTAGCTTCTGGTTTATCCTTTATTTATATAAATCAATCAAATTATCCTATGATTAATGGGAGAATAAAGGTGTTTGAATTTGAAAAGAAATTAGCGGAGCGTCTAAATATAAAAATCCGATGTAGAGCAGGAAAAGTGTATTCACGTATTTTTGATATTACGAAAAATATGATAGATAATAATAATCCTGTGCTAATTTATGTTGATATGCCGTATTTGAACTATCTTCATTTAAATAAAAACAGTCATTTTGGCGGACATGCTGTTGTATTATTTGGTTATGATGACAGCTCAAAAAAATTTTGGGTAAGTGATAGAGATAATTCAGATTATCAAATAAAAGTTCCTACTGGATTATTAGCCCAAGATTATCATTTAGTTGATTATGATGAAATTCAAAAGGCACGAAGTAGTACATATCCTCCTTTTCCAGCTAATAATAAATATTTAGTATTTGACTTTCAAGGATATACGCCAGTTAGTAAGAAAATTTTATTTGAAGCTATTAGTGAAACTTGTAAAAGTATGCTTAATCCACCAGCACAACTTTTAGGGGTGAACGGCATTTTAAAATTTTCTAAAGAAATAGTGAAATGGAAACAATTTAATCCCCAAAAACTCCGTTCAGTCTGTGCAACAAATTATTTTCAAATAAGCAGAGACGGAGGAACTGGAGGGGGAATTTTTAGAAACATGTACGGAGAATTTCTTGTTGAAGCTTCTTCTATACTGGATGATATGAGATTTTATGAACTAGGGAAAGAGTTTATCAATACTTCAAAACTTTGGGATAATATTGCAGATACTTTATGGCAATTATCATTGAATGGAAATTTAGAGCTACTCTCTCAAATGTCTACATCTATTTTTCAAATTTATGAAATCGAGAAAGCTCTATTTAATTCATTAAGTGATATTGTTAGTGAAACAACTGTATAAACAAATATATAAATAGTATCAAAAAGAAGGTGATATTATGGGAAAATCTTAATTGTTGAATTTGTCGAAAACGAAGAAGAAATTTTGAAACAAAGTATTGAGTGGCTAACTTCTAAACTCTCTTGTTGCCCCATTCATTATAAACAACAAATTTCAAAATTCTATATAGACCCTATTACAAGAACTTTTAGCAATGAAAGAGGAAAAACAATATATCTGACTGCCAAAGAATTTGACCTATTATTTTTTCTGTATTCACATAGAGGGCAGGTATTCTCAAAGGAACAGCTCTATGAAAATGTATGGGGATATGATGATATGCCAGCTTCCAGCAATCTTACATCATTTATACGAAAGCTAAGAAAGAAAGTTGAACCCGACCCAGACACTCCGATATACATTATCACTGTCTGGGGTGTAGGGTACAAATTCAGCGAAGAAAAACCGTAGCTTGTAATACACAATCATGTGATCTACAAACTACGGTTTTATTGTTTGAGCTGATTTCTTGCTTCTCTGTCTTTTCGGATTGCTGTTTTTGCAGATTTCAATAAATCTACAAGTAATCTGATTTCATATTCATCACAATCTTTGAATAGTTCCTTTGCTTCTCCCTCGAATATAACTTTAGAATGACGTATGTTATCACATAAGAGAGTATCAACTGATACAGAAAGTGCATTTGCAATTTCAATCAATGTAGGCAGGCTGACTTTTGTTTTACCAGTTTCAACATTACTCATGTGTGCTGGCGTTATATCTATAACATCTGCAACAGTTTCTTGAGTTATGCCTTTTTTAATTCGTGCTATCTTGATACGCTGTCCGATTGCTTTATAATCAATTTCCACAGTTTTCCTCTCCTTTCTTGCTTTTTTATATTGTAACCATTCACGCAGTGTAATTTAATAGCTTGTATAAATGAAACATATACACAGTATATTTTGAACAAATTATTTTGAATTATCATAGAATTTACGAAATGAGGTGTGTTAATCTCCTATGATGAAATTCAGTAAAAGGGATAGCAGAAAAATGTTCAAAGAGGTTGCCCGTATTCATGGTATTTCTGTTTCAGAAGTCAAGGAACAAATGCAGGTTGCCATTGATGAAGCAAGAAACAATCCAGACCCAGAGAAGCAGGCAGAATTTCAACGGCTCTTTGGAAATCGGACACCGATACCAGAAGAATTTATCTGCGTTACCAGCAAGAAATTATTTAAGTAAGTTACGGGAGTGGTGACTATGAAGCAATCGGAAAAGGAAAGAGAAGAATTTTTATCAGTGTGTGGAAAACACGACTATGCTTTACTCACAGAAAAAGAAGAAATGACACAATCGGATTATGAACGTATTACGCATATTACGGTATCATTAGGATTTATCAATTATACACAAACATTGATAGCAAGATATTTAGATTTTGCTCTGCATGAAGAAGAACAGTTTGACAGAGAGTTAGAAATCATTAAAGAATATCCTAACTATTATGAGGACGAAGAAATCGACGAAAAGCAAAATCAATGGGTAGAGGATTTTCTTAATCAAATACCACCGAATAAGCAGACTCACTATCGCCAGCTTATCGAACAAAATATTGATGAATTTTAGTCTTTAAGGTTATTGCATACCAGCGAAAAAAACTGGTGCAGTAGCCTTTTTTATTTCCTGCCAAAAAACAGTAATACAAACGGAATTAGGACGGATTTATCTTCTATCATTACCTTGTGGAAATATACCTTGTATAGAACGGAAATTTCCTCACGGGGAGGAATACGAGTGGCAGTACAGAAGAAAATAGGAACAGCAGACAGTATCTAATCATGTTAAGGGACTTTATGGCAATTTCACTACTTCCTCAACATCTATGCGTTTCATAAAAGCTCAATGAGGTTTTCATAACTTCTTGGGCTTTTTTGTATTTTCTGAACTTCTTTATCAGCTATCGCCAGACCATATCCCCTCATGTGTATTGAAAATAGCAAGCGGAAATATGCCTGCTTCCTATGAAGATATTCAAATTGTTGTTGACTATTTCTGTAAGAAATTTTTTGAAATCTTGGTAGTTTGCCACCTCTCTGGGAAGTTAGGGTGCGGAAAGGGGGAAATGAACTTCTGTTCATTTCAAATCCTGCACAGAAAGGAGGTGAGCAAATGGAAACATCTTCTTTCAAACAAGCCATTGAAGCACAGTTTGATTGTCTTTCAAAGAAAGTTATCAAGCGTGCGGTTAAAAAGGGCTATCGTGATATGAAACGACGAGAAAAGCGAGAATGTTCATTTTCTGATATACCAGATTATGAGCAGGAACGCTTTGGAAAAAATGATGAATACGCAAGTGATTACACGGTATTTAACATTTTAGGCATTGAAGTGTGGGTTGAGGACGACCAGTTAAGCAACGCTCTCAAATCTCTTACAGAGAAGAAACGCAATATTATATTGTTGTCCTACTTCATGGATATGTCTGACAGTGAAATCAGCGAATTTATCAAAATCCCACGCTCAAACGTCCAGTATCACAGAACAAAGACATTGGAAACAATGAGAAAATATATGGAGGAACGCAAATGATGAAGCGTAAGCACTTACCTTTTGAAGTGATTTTATCAGCCACAGAAGGCGACCCAGAAGCGATTGAAACTGTAATGAGCTTCTATGACGGTTACATCTCTAAATTATGCTTGCGTAAGCTGTATGACGAATACGGCAACGTCTGCATGGTAGTAGACGCTGATTTGAAAAATCGAGTTCAAACAGCACTGCTTGATATGCTGATGAATTTTGAAATTGTAGTGATGTAATACATATAAGCGGAGCTGGTATCTTCCCTTTCCTACTGCTTCGTTTATCATTCTATAAAAGTTAGATAAAGAGTTATTGATTTTTATAGGCTGAATTGCCGAATGTTCTTTGAAAACTGAATAAAGCAGACAGATACGTTTGTGATACAGTGAGCCACGGGGACTGTACGCCATGACCTTTCCGACAAGAAAGCGAGCGACCCACGCAGTGATCCGAGAGCGACTTGTGGAATGGTCGTTTTGCCATGACCTGTTATCACAGAATAATGATACGTCCGCATGGTGCGGTTCTGCCCACAAGAATGGGAATAGTTGAGATACTAATGGAGCTTTCCAAAGCCGTCTGTCTGCTTATGAAAATATTTGATGTAACAGAATACATCTTCTCATTTTTAATGGTTGTGTTATAATGACCTTATTAGACGAGTGTATTTTGTTACTATCACAGTGAAAGGAGTTTTATTCGTGATAAGTGATATGCAAGATACACACACTCCGATAAAAGAAAAAAAGACTTATACAGTAGACGAAATTGCTACACTATTGAACATCAGTAAAAAGTCCGCTTATTTGCTGGTGAAAACTGAACAGTTTAATTATGTCAGAGTTGGTAGAGCTATACGAGTATCAAAAGTCTCTTTTGATAAATGGTTAAATCAAATTTAACTATTAAGGAGAAAATATTATGGCTACTATCAAGCAAAGAAAAAATAGTTTTTCTGTAATTTATTGGTATTTAAACGACGCTGGGGAAAGAAAACAAAAATGGGATACTTTGGAAACCCGAAAAGAAGCAAAACAGCGAAAAGCATTCATTGAGTATTATCAAGAAAAGAATGGTTGTGTGTTAGTCCCTTTAGAAGAACAATTCGCACATCTTATTCAATCAACGAAAGAAGATTTAGAGGTCGTAGAGAAAGATATTACACTTCATGACTTTTTAGAAATCTTCGTCGTACTTTATGGAACATCTAAATGGTCGGCAACGACTTTTAGCCATAAAGTCAGTTCCATTAACAATTATATCAATCCTATAATTGGCGACTGGAAGCTCAATGAAATCACAACAAAGAAGCTATCAAAGTATTACAATGATTTACTGAGTGTGCCAGAAGTTCCAAAAGCAAATTGTAAAGCTACTGGACACTGTGTACAGCCTGCTAACATCAAAAAGATACATGATATTATCCGCTGTGCTTTAAATCAGGCTATCCGCTGGGAATATCTCGATACAACCAAAAGAAACCCTGCGTCTTTGGCAATATTGCCTAAAATACCCAAAAACAAACGAAAGGTCTGGAATATTCAGACATTCCGTGAAGCGGTAAAAGTCGCAGATGATGATTTATTGATTGTGTGTATGCACTTAGCTTTTTCCTGCTCTCTCCGTATTGGAGAAATCACAGGTCTTACATGGGAAGATGTGATTATTGACGAGGAAGCTATCGTAACCAACAACACAAAAGTTATCATCAACAAAGAATTGGCAAGAGTAAATTTTGAAGCCATGCAAAAGCTGAAAGAAAAAGACATTATCAAAATCTTTCCCACTCAAAAACCTCTTGCTACAACAAGGCTTGTTTTAAAAACACCAAAAACTGAAACAAGTAATCGTACCGTCTGGTTACCAAAAACTGTTGCTGAAATACTGGTAAAGTATAAACAGGAACAGCAGGAATTAAAAGATTTCTTAGGAAATGCCTACAACGATTACAACCTTGTTGTAGCTTTGGACAATGGAAACCCTACTGAAAGCCGTATTGTCAGAGGAAGATTTAATACTCTATGCGAAGTTAATAACTTTGAAAAAGTTGTATTTCACAGCTTACGCCATTTGAGTACTGGTTACAAATTAAAGCTGACAAACGGAGATGTAAAATCAGTACAGGGCGACACTGGACACGCCGAAGCAGAAATAGTTACAGATGTATATTCTGAAATCATAGACGAGGACAGACGTTTCAACGCTCAAAAAATGGATAAAGATTTTTATTCAACCCTTAATGATGATGTGGAAGAAAAGCAGGATAAAAGTATTTCTGAAAGTGATTTAGCATTATTGGAATTGCTCAAATCTCTTTCTCCAGAAGTCAAAGAGCAGTTATTAAAACAAACGCTTCAAGGTTAGTCAGAAAAGGCATTTTCAAAAAGTGTTAGCAAAAAATTAAAAAATCGACATTTTTTAGAAAAAAATAAAAAAGTGTTAGCAAGAATATCTGAAATCGAAGTCTTAATGAAAAGCTAAATATGAAACCTCAATCAATGTATATTTTATTTCAGCAAGGATAGAAAGCCACAGACAAAAAAAGCTGAAAACCTAGAAAAATCAAGGCTTTCAGCGGTGTTTGCTGGCGTCCCAGACAGGAGTCGAACCTGCGACGTTCCGCTTAGGAGTATGGCATACCAGTCCGTACACCATACCCTCAAATAACTTCCTATATCAGAAAATCCTTGAAAACAAAGGCTTTTCAAGCGATTAACCTGTTCCCCGGTACTATCTCGTTCAGAAGCGTTTTTGCTAATTTCGTATTGTCCAATTAGCAAATTATTAGCAATAACTTCTTACTAATGTAATAGCCAAGTACATACCTCGAAGGCACTGTGATAAAAATTAATTAACTTACAATCTTATAAAAGAGAGTCTTTTGATAATTGACTGGATGATTTTAGCGAATAATAGAATACATCTCCAGCGCCATAGGTGTTCACCTTCCTATGGTGTTTTTTACGTCCATTATTTTGGAAAGAAGTCAAGCCATGAACTTAATCAAAAATAAAAGAGAGCAGCTTGATTAACGTAATAAGAATTCATTTTGTGACTTATTGTATGTTGACTTATTGTATTCACCTGTTTATACTGATAATGGGTGATTTTAACATGGACGTTATTAGAGTATTTTCAAAAAATGTAAAAGCATACCGTATGCAATTAGGTCTATCTCAAGAACATTTTGCAGAAAAAGCGGGGTTGCATAGGACATACATTAGTGCCATAGAATGTGGAAAAAGAAGTATTTCTTTGGACAACATACAAAAGATTGCTGACGCATTACAGATAGATACTTATTTACTTTTTATTGATCAAGAACACTCAAATCAAAAGGGAGGTGAGGTTTAATGCCTTCTACTGCAATAGATTTATTTTGTGGAATTGGCGGATTAACGAAAGGGTTATCTCTTTCAGGTATTTGTGTGCAAGCTGGTATAGATATAGATGAAACGTGCCGTTTTGCTTATGAAAAAAATAATAATGCACAATTTATAAATTGTGATATTACTTCATTAACTGGTGAACAATTAGAGGCATTATATCCTGACAATACAACAAAAATACTTGTTGGGTGTGCTCCTTGTCAGCCATTTTCCAAATATACTAACCGTTATCGAAAAGATGGACCAACTGATGATAAATGGAAATTGCTTTATTCATTCGCACGTTTGGTTCAAGATGTAAATCCTGAGATCATTTCTATGGAAAATGTACCTGAATTAGAAAAGGAAACTGTGTTTTCAGATTTTGTTGCCGCTTTAAAAAACTTGAATTATTATGTAGATTGGAAAATTGTATATTGTCCAGAATATGGAGTTCCACAAAACCGGAAAAGATTAGTTTTATTGGCTTCTCGTTTAGGTGAAATCAAACTGATTGCACCAATATATGATTCAAAAAATTATCCAACTGTACGGCAAGCTATAGGTAAATTACCTAAGTTGAAAAATGGTCAGCAGGATTCTAAGGACTCTCTTCATCGTGCTTGTCGTCTCTCTTCACTTAATTTGAAAAGAATAAAACAATCAACTCCTGGTGGTACATGGCGTGATTGGGACGAAGAATTACAATTAAAGTGCCACAAAAAGGCAAGTGGACAAACATATCCTTCCGTGTATGGACGAATGTGCTGGGATGAACCTTCTCCAACCATAACAACCCAATTTTATGGTTATGGAAATGGGCGATTTGGACATCCAGAGCAAGATCGAGCTTTATCATTAAGAGAAGGTGCCATTTTACAATCGTTTCCTCCTGATTACATATTTATTGATGATGAGCATCCATCTAATCGTCGAGAAATTGGAATACACATAGGAAACGCAGTTCCTGTTGAATTAGGAAGAGCAATCGGGATAAGCATCCAACAACATTTACAGGAGGTAAATGAAAATGCCGCGAACTAAAAAAGAACATATCATTTCTACGGATGAAAAACAAGCTGCTGATTTGCAAATCAAAGAAATGCAGAAACAAATTGATTATGATACAAGAGATTTTACTATTGAGCTTTTGATTGCTAAGTTTGAAAAGGAAGATTTTTTCATTCCTCCCTATCAAAGAGATTTTGTATGGCAACCTAAAAATAAGACTTTATTTTTGGAATCAGTCTTTCTTGGTTTACCTATTCCATTTATGTTTTTTGCAGATTGCGATAATGGAAAACAAGAGGTAATTGATGGAGCTCAACGTATGCAAACACTTGTTGAGTTTCACAATAATAAGTTGCAACTCACTGGCTTGAAGAAACTAACAAGGCTTAATGGTTTTTATTTCAAAGATTTATCTGATACCCAACAACGCAAATTTTTGAACAAGGCTTTGAGAATAATTATTTTAGAAGAAGATACACCTACAGCCGCGAGACAAGATTTATTTTATCGAATCAATACAACTGGAATCAGAGCCAATGATTCAGAAGTCCGCAGAGGTTCTTACCCCGGTCCATTTACAGATTTTATTGAAAAATGCTCCAAAGATGAAACATTTATATCTTTATGCCCAATGAGTGATAATCGGGTTAAGAGACATGAACGCTTTGAATTTGTTCTCCGTTTCTTTGCCTATCTAAACAATTATGAAAATTTTGGGCACACTGTTAATGAGTTTTTAGATGAATATCTTATCAATAACTTAACAGATTTTGATGAAACTGCATTTTATACAGACTTTCAAAATATGATTTCTTTCGTACAGGAGAATTTTCCTTACGGTTTTGCCAAAACAGAAAAGGCAAAAGCCACACCTCGGGTTCGTTTTGAGGCAATTTCTGTAGGTGTTGCTTTAGCATTAAGAGAAAAACCTGATTTAAAAGTCGAAAATATTGATTGGATTAACTCTGATGAATTTAAAGAATATACAACTTCTGATGCCAGCAATAATGAAGGAAAATTAAAGTTACGTGTTGAATACGTAAGAGATCAATTACTAAAAGGATAGGACTATGCAAAACACATTAAGTATTTTTACCGATAGAAAACAAGAAATAGAATTCTATTTTTCTATTATGGTCGAAATTGATAACGGAAGTCCAGATATACATACGGTTGATAATACACGTTTCTATAAGATTATGAAATCAAATTTTTTGTTAATGCTATATAATTTAGTAGAGGCCTGTATTGTTAGTGGCATGATGGAAATCTATGAAGATTTAAAAAATGATAATTGTTCTTATAATCAGGTGATCCGAGAAATTCAAGAAATTTGGTCGAAATATAAAATAAATGAGATATATGGGCCTGCAACGGAACGAGTTGCTTATGAAAATCGTGTCCAACAAATCATTGAGGATATTACTACTAACTCTCCTATCATCTTATCAAAAGATGCACTTGGGATAAGTGGTAATCTAAACGCCAAAAAAATAAAGGATATTTGTGATAAGCATAGAATTCGGTATCGTCTTGCAACTCCTGGAGAATCTTTGGAACGTGTTAAAAGAGAAAGAAATAGTTTAGCCCATGGAGATGTTTCTTTTAGTGATTGTGCAAGAGATTTAACGATTGGTGATTTAGAAAATATCAAAGATGAAGTTGTACTATTTTTAACAGGTATTTTGGACGGCATGAAAAATTATTACGACCAAAAGTTATATAAACTTCCAACAACTTAATAAAACCATAAGCGATTTATAATATTTATGGCGAAAAAATAGACATTCACAATAGGATGTCTATTTTTTTATGCTGCAAAAAGGAGAGGAGGACCCCATGATTTTATCAGATTCAGAAAAAAGGATATTGTATCAGGCCGATGGTTACGGCAAATCAGAAGTGCTATCCGAGCTCCGCTTCGGTCTCCCCTATATGCCAAAACCGGAACAGCGGGAGGCGGCTAAAAGTCTGATCCACAAGCTGGAAAGCCTGCCGGAAAAAGAATGCCTGGAGCTGATTCAGGATATACGGAAAAACTACCGTGTTCCCGGAGGCGCAAAAACAATCGGTGAACTGCTTGCAGAGGCCAGGCAGAAATCCGGTGCGGAGCGTCTAAAGGGGCATGACATCATGGCGCTGGAACGCTTTGACGAAACCACACGCCACATGATTATCTTTGATGTGCTATCCCCCGATGCCCCTGTCGGGGATAAAGGAGATCGGATGCGCCTGTTCCTTACGGACGCGGGCTATCAGCGTTTCCTTGAAAGCCAGGAAAAAGGAGAAGTCAGGCTCCAAAACCACGCAAAGGTTTCACAGGGCGGCTATCTCCATTATGACCGCAGGGATCACGCCCTGTAATAAATTTTGAGAAAGGAGGCTTTGAAATGGCTGTATTCCGAGTGGAAAAAACAAAGGATTTTACGGTAATGAGCAACCACCACCTGCGCAATGCCAGACTGTCCTTAAAGGCAAAAGGGCTTCTCTCCCTCATGCTGTCGCTGCCGGAAGATTGGGATTATACCACGAAGGGGTTGGCCTGTATCTGCAAGGACGGCGTGGATTCCATTACCACCGCCTTAAAAGAGCTGGAGCAGCACGGCTATCTCACAAGGCAGCGCCTCCGCTATGAAAACGGGCAGTTGGGGGATATAGAGTACACCATCCATGAAAAACCTGTGGACGCTGAAACAGAGGGCTTTCCACCTAAACGGGAAAATCCAAGACAGGTAAATCCAAGACAGGCAAAACCTGTTCTGGGAAAACCTGGACAGGAAAATCCCGCACAATTAAATACTAATCCAACAAATACAGAAAAATTAAATAAAGATGGATCAAGGACACATCAATCAATCTATCCGGGAGTGCCGGAATCGGCAGCCCGTGAGGATTGGATGGATAGGATTGATCTGGTAAACGCATACCGGAATATTATCCAGGACAATATCGAGTATGACTTCCTGATTGGCCGTTACGGAAAAGAACGGCTTGACGAGGCTGTGGAGCTTATGCTGGAAACCGTGCTCTCCAAACGTCCTTTTATCCGTATTGCCGGGGATGACTTCCCACGGGAGATCGTCAAAAGCCGGTTCTTAAAAATCAATTCCGGGCACTTGGAGTATGTCTTTGACTGTATCGACAAGAATACCACGAAAGTCAATAACATCAAGGCATACCTGCTGGCAGCGCTGTACAACGCCCCTGTAACAATGGACAGTTACTACCGGGCGGAGGTCAACCATGACCTGTACGGCGCTTAATTTTTATCCAGAAAGGGGGCGAAGCACAATGAAAGAAAACAATGTGCCGGATATATGGCCGGCGTAAGCAAGGAGCTGATCGAGCAGGCCCGGAATGCTGACCTGTTTGCCTATCTGCAATCCTATGAGCCAACGGTGTTAAAACGCGACGGGCCAAATTACCGGCATAAGGAACATGACAGCCTGGTCTATGTCACCGGAAAAAGATACTGGTACTGGAACAGCCGGGGGCGGAGCCTGAACGCTTTGGACTACCTGATTGAGATTCGGGGATATGGCCTGGTGGACGCGGTAAACCGGCTTACCGGCGGAGAAATTCAAAATACCCAGCCGTCCAGGAAACCGGAAATTCAAAACCGGGCATATCAGGAACCGGAAAGAAAGCCGTTCTCCCTTCCCTGGGCGAAACGGTGTGCCACCTTCATGGTGTCCTACCTGCAGCGGCGAGGGATCAGCAACGAAGTAATCAGCCGGTGCTTCAAGCTGGGGCTTTTATATGAGGCGAACTATAAGGGCGAAGCAGTGTGCGTGTTTGTGGGAAAAGACGATGCCGGGAAAGCCCGGTTTGCCTGTATGCGCAGTATCGGCGGGAATCTGAAAAAGGATGTGGGCGGCAGCGACAAACGTTTTAGCTTCTGCTATCCTCCCCAAAATCCGGACAGCCGCCAGCTTGCGGTATTCGAGGCTCCCATAGACGCCCTTTCCCATGCTGCCCTTCAAGAACTGGAAGGCTGGAAATGGGATGGCTACCGCTTATCTTTAGGCGGCACTTCCCCCGTAGCCCTGGTTTCTTTTCTGGAACGGCACCCAAAGATCAGCCGGGTAACGCTTTACATGGACAATGACCTTGCCGGCCTTGTCAATGCCCGGAAGATCAAAGCGCTTCTGCGAAATGATAAGCGTTTTAAGCATATCCGGGTAGGGATCAACCCACCCCGCACCGGAAAGGACTACAACGAAAAACTGCTGATTTTCAGGGAGCAGCATACAGACCGCCAACTACCAGGCCGCCGGAAACAGGCGGCTATTTCAATTTAACAGGAGGAACAAAATGAATACAGAACAGACCGTATTACAGATGATTGCCGGAGCCGCCAGGTGCCCGGAATATGACCCCGCTATGGTAAAGGGGCTGATGAAGAAACTGGATATGAACGAAAGGGCCTTTGCCCTTCTGATGAATGTGTCGCCTTCCACGGTGCGCCTTTGGACTACCGGGGCAGCGCTGCCATGCGGAACGGCAAGGCGCCTCATGCAGATTTATGAGACCGGGCCGGAAATCATCGGGAAGATCGTCGGGTACCACGAACCGGAAGAAAGGCAGGCACCGTAATGAAGCAGGAACTTTTACCGCAAATCCATTATGTCAAAGATACGGACATCACGAGGTTTGCCTACATGCTCCATGTGCTTGCCGGTGACTTCCTCCGGGAAAGTGAATTTAATATGCGTACCCTTGCCACAGAAGTCCAGCCGGACGCCATTGCCATTATGGGGAAAAACCACATGTGGCTGTGTGCTGCCCTGGCAGCATACCGCACTACCGCAGACCTGCACCAGATGATTTTCACCACGGAATATATCGGGGCAAGGGCTTTCCTGTTCCATGCAGACAAAACCGAGGACCGTCACCAGTACGGTGATATTCTGATGATGGATCTGGACACGCTGCGAAAGGATGTCAAAGCCTTTTCACAGCTCCCTTCCGGCGTCAGCGTCCAGGAGAAGGACGGGCAGGAAACGGTCATCAGCCTTGAAAAATGGCACGCAATGGAGCCCTACGAAAAATCAGCCCTGAAAAGCTGGGGTTTCCAGTATGCGCCGGAGACAATGACGGCCCTGCGGGAACATTATGCGGAAGTCTTTGACCGTTGGAAAAGCCAGGCATTTACGGTTTCTGATGAATTTTTAGAAGAACGCCTTAATGTTGAGTACATGGAACGGGCGCAGAACCCGGACACAGATAAATACCGCATACCGCTGGGAACTGCCAGGCAGATGCTCCTTTATGACGAGGCGCCGGTTTACCGGCTTCTCCCCTCCGGTGCGGAAAAGATACCGCCCATTGCGGCAGTCGCTACCGGGCTCTGGTATGAGAATTACCGGGAATTTGCCGTTGCGCCGGAGGATCTGGGGGCATTGGACCGGCTTTGCGGGCGGGAGGTGGAAAGGTTTCTGGGAAACAGGCCACAGCAGAACAAAGAGAAAACCGCTCCTGCCCCGGAGCGGTAACTGTATGGACAGACTGGAGGTGATGCAGATTGGCAAATACCATACAGCATGAAGATTTCGGGGAAAAGATCGGCGGCGCGAAAAAAGACCTTTGGAAAGACCGCGGCCTCTATGCGGATGACCTTAGCAGCATGAATGAGCGTGAAGCAGAAAAATTTGTGAAAAAGGATAATGTCTGGAAGAAACCAGACTATCAGGCCATGCTTGACGCCGGGATTCCTCTCGGCGTTGTTTACTTTGTGAAGAAAGCACGCGACAGCCTGGGGGCTTCCCCGCAGTACCGGTACAGTGACGACACGCCGGAAAAACGGCTTGCCAGGCAGAAAGAATATATTGATACGGTCCGGCAGCTACAGACCGCGGTGGAGGATATTCAGACCGTGGCAGACGCTATGGGCGTCTATGACCGCTTCCTTGCAGGAAATGGCTATGTGGAGATGGTCCAGGGCTGGGGCAGCGGAATCCACTACTCCGCTACGGAAAAAGGCCGGAATAACCAGGTCATTACCGACAAGCTGGCGCGTACCCTTCATATCCGCTCTGCGGCATATTTTGAACGGGATTTCACACAGAAAGCAAAAAAGGAGCAGTTCGGTGTTCCCAAAGACCAGAAAGTGCCGGCAGGCTATGCGATCCATTTCTATGACGGGAAGAACGGCTATTCCAGAACCGGCGACTGGAAACCGAATACCTATTATGTTACAAAGGGATATTCAATTTTGCAGACAAATTTAGAATCCCATGAGGCAGCCCTCCGCTGGGCGAAAGAATTTGCCGGACAACGCAGCAAAAGCGGAAAGATCCGGTTTGTGCCCAGACAGCTTGAACATGTGCGCCGGGATGGGCCGGATTACCGGAGCGGCCAGGAAATAAACGGCCAGGATTACCTTGATACTTTCGGTTTCCGGGGAGGTGAATTTGGAAACTGGATGAACCAGAATGACCGGCAGGCTTCCCTTAACATGGGATTTGAGGCATTAAAGGATCTGGCGTCGGCATTGAAGATCAGTGACAAGGACATTGCCTATCAGGGTGTGCTTGCAATCGCTTTTGGTGCCAGGGGCAGCGGCAACGCGGCGGCTCATTATGAACCGCTTCGGAAAGTGATTAACCTTACGAAAATGCACGGCGCCGGTTCCCTGGCGCATGAATGGTGGCATGGTTTTGATGATTACCTGGGTACGAAGATGGGGGCAAGGGGGCTTCTCTCCGAACAGCCCCACATTTACCCGCTGTTCAAAAAGCTGGTCGATACCATGAAGTATAAGCCGGAAAGCCAGGAACAGGCGGCAAGGCGTACCGAGATACAGAACGCACGTATACAGAAAAATGCGGAAAGCTGGTTGGATTCTGCGGTGCTTGGTTCTCTGAAACATTATGGAGACGAAAGCACTCTGGAACAATATGCTGCCTTAAAGACCGCTTTCCTCTCCGGGGAGCCGGGCACGGTGGAGAAAATCAGCGCCTTGAAAAAGCAGACTGCTGGGAGGGTAATTCCAAAAAGCGAGCGTGAACGCCTGGAATCTTTTGAGCGGATTCTTCACGGGATGCAGGAACAGGAAACACCGCAGATCGGGCGGACCGAAACGGACTACTACCGCAATTCCGTAAAAATGGGAAAGGAATGTGAAAAAGACGGCGGCTATTGGGACAGCAACGTGGAAATGACCGCCAGGGCCTTTGCCTGCTATGTCAAGGATAAGCTGCCTTATACTTCGGATTATCTGGCAGGACACGCCGAGTGTGCGCTGACCCTTGTTGCCGATAAATCCGGGAACATGGAGCTTTTAAGGGCCTATCCCCAGGGCGAGGAACGAAAAGCGATCAACGCCGTCTTTGATGAAATCGTGGCGGATTTGAAATTGCAGCATATTCTCACCCATGAGGACATCACCCAGCCGCTCCCGGTAAAAAATATCCCGCTGGCAGAAAATGAACAGATTTCCATGTTCACGGACAACCGCCCTTCGGTGATTGGACAGCTTGCGGCGGTAAGACCAACAGAAAAAAGCACGCCGGCGCAGGCGGTTCCTAAGAAGTCCCATGCGCCGGAAATTTAAGGAGGTGGAACATTGGAAGAAAACAAGGATTATAAAGTTTACCGTTTCGACTATCTGACAGAAGGCAGCGAGCTAAAAATGGACCACAGCGTACATTGCGAGGACGTGGATATTTCTTCTCTGATTGTGCAGGGGCCGGATGCACTGGAGGCGCTGCTTCAAGACAGCATGAACAGCGAGCAGAAAGCCTTTGAAATCGTGCAGGCAGCGGCAAAGCAATGGGAAAAGCAGGCGGCGGAAACGCAGAAACTGAACCATGCGCTGGAATATCTGCGTACCCCGGAGGTTACGCACAGCAATAACCAGTGGCAGAAAAATGGCGGTTATCGGGATGGGGAAGAAATCAGCAACCGTGTTTACAGCATGTCATGCAGCGTATGGGAGAAAACCCAATATAACCGGGAAACGAAAGAAAGCGTGCCGGTTGCCTGGTATGTGAGCTGGGATGTATATCTGAAATCTCCAAAGAAAGGATATGGAAAACAGATTGCCGGACAGCGGGATAAACGCTATACGGACAAAGCCGCGGCCATGAAATACCTGGAGGGGCGCAAGAAAGCCTACGCCCATTTATTTACCGAAGTTTCCCCGCCGATCCCCCAGCAATATGAGAATCATTTCTCCGTTCACGGTGCCCTCCTTCCCGGTTATACAGTGGAAGGCAAAGAGCCGGTCAAAGCAGAACATACCGCCGCTGATATTTCAAAGGGCGGTATATCTGTGCCCGGAAAAACGGAAAAGACTTCTGTACTAGGGAAGTTATCGGCTGCAAAAACACAGGAAAAGGCAGTTCCCCATACAGGAGAAAAAACAAAAAACAAGGAGGAAATGAGCCGATGAAAGTTTTAATGGTGGAACCAGGGAAAGCCCCTTATGAGGCTGAACTTGACGGCAGCTTA
Source organism: uncultured Blautia sp. (assembly GCA_900551075.1). Lineage (GTDB taxonomy): Bacteria > Bacillota > Clostridia > Lachnospirales > Lachnospiraceae > Blautia_A. Next base: position 18,940 of record URVB01000040.1, read on the forward strand.
AAGTCCATGCAGGAGGCAGTCGGCGGCAGCATAGAAGGCTACTACCCTTATGCGGAGCCTGTCGCGATTGTCTGCAATGATGAAGGGAAAATAAACGGGCTTCCCCTGAACCGGGCAATCTACAACCAGGACGGCGAAATGATTGAGATTATGGCAGGCACCTTTTTCATAGCCGGTCTCGGCGAGGAAAGTTTTGCTGACCTCCCCGATCACTTTATGGAACAGTATAAGGAACAGTTCAAATACCCGGAGAAATTTTTCCGGCTGGCGGGTGAGATTGTTGCGGTGAAGCAGCCTCTCCCACCGGAGGAAAAACAGCAGCCGGCCCCTGTCATGGAGGAACCGGGCGGGGATGATGTAAGGCTTGACGAATCCACGGACCTGGCTTTCGACCTGGATGAATTTTTCAGGCAGAACAGCGGGGACTATGCAGACCTGTACCCGGATTCCCATGCAGAAAAGGAACGCATGGCGGACGATCTGCTTTCAGGAGATACCGGTAAAATCCGAATGAGGCTGGCAGCTTTTGAACGTGAGGAACACATGGAGGGAGAAACGGCGCCGCTTCTGGAACGTATTTCTGCCTATGAAAAAGAGTATGGGATCAGCGCTTATTCCATTTACCAGCTTGATTTATCGGACCATACAGACAACTTCCGTTTTATGTCCCTGGACTGGCTGGAAAGCAAAGGGCTTTCCGTGGACCGGGATAATTACCGGATGGTCTATGCAATGCAGCAGGAACCGGGCGAAACGCTGGAGGACATTTACAGGCGGTTCAATATCGACCACCCGGAAGATTTTACGGGCCATTCCCTTTCCGTTTCCGATGTGGTAGTCCTGCATGGGAATGGCGCTGATACCGCCTATTATGTGGACAGTATCGGCTTTAAGGAGCTGCCGGGCTTCTTTGGTGCAGGAGCGCCGGAGGCTAAGCGGGATGTCTCGCTGCGGGAACAGCTTGACAATGCAAGGAAACAGGCGGCACAGGCAGAACCGAAAACACCGGATAAAAAGCGGGAACCGGAAAGGAGCTGATGACTTATGCTGATGGCAGAACAGGAACCCTATGCCTTAATGGTGCAGCCGGATGATATGTTAATCAGCCCGCGGGAAGTAGACGAGCATTTCGGAACAATGGTCTGCTTTCACAGACGCTACCAGTTGGGCGACGGTCACAATTACATTGACAAAGACGATTTCCTGCGGGAAATGTACTTAAACACGGTTGGCAACGATGAACGCGGAATGCAGCGGTATGAACGCATGGTAAATATGGCATGGAGCCGGCACATGACCGGGGAGCACCCGGACCCCCATGCGGTGGATGACCGGATGCTCCGTGTCATATCGGAAAAATATCTCATGCTGCCGTTGTATCTTTACGATCATTCCGGCCTTGCCATGAGTACGGAGAGTTTTGCCGGAAAGGCGGTTCATGCAGAATGGGACAGCGGGCAGGTCGGCTGGATCTATGTTTCCAAGGAGGACGCCCTAAAGGAATTTGGCGGGGAGAAAATGACCGGCGCTGTCCGTAAACAGGCCGAGGATCTTATGCGGAGTGAAGTTGCCGTTTATGACGCCTATCTCCGCGGTGAGTGCTACGGATTTGAATTATATAAAAACGGCGTGCTCTCCGATAGCTGCTGGGGCTTCATCGGCGATTTGCAGGAGGCGTGCAAGGCAATGGCCGATTATCTCCCCAATGAGTGCAAAGGCATGGTGGAACATCTGGAGGAACGGGATCACCCCGCTTCCATTATAAAGACGCTTCTGCACCATGCCAAAATTCAGGTGGAGCAGGCAGCCAAAGCCCATGACAGACAGCCGCGCCAGCAGGTGCTTAGTGAGGCACGCTAAAAGTTAATGCCCCTATTTTCAAAGAAAGGAGGAACCCATGCAGGAAGATTTGGAACAAAGAACCGTGTCCGTCTCGGTACAGGCGGCAAAGCTGTCCGGGCGTCTGCTGCGTGCCGCCATTGCCGCAGCGCTTCGGAAGATGGAACAGGAACGCAATACCCCGAAAGTCGGGCGCAACAGCATGAAACGGCTGGCCGGCAGGGACGGCGGTTCGGAAAATATCGAAGTGACCGGGCGGATTCGTTCTTTTGAGCGGTACGCAAGAAAACACCAGGTCCGCTATCACATTGAGAAAAATCCCGATACGTCGCCGCCTACCTGGACGGTCTATTTCAAGGCAAACCAGGCAGGTGCGCTGACGGCGGCATTTAAGGAATACACCAAGAAAGACCTTACCCGTGATACCAGGCCGTCGCTGCTTTCCCAGCTTCATAAGTTTAAGGAGCTGGCACAGTCTCTTGGCCGTGACCGGGTAAAGAACAAAGAACACGGAGGGCCGGAGCGTTGAAGATAAATACCGATACCCTGAAAAAATATCTGCTCCCGAACCTTCCTTATCTTATGTTTGTCCTGGTATTCGCCAATCTGGGCGAGGCTGTCCGTCTTGCCCCCGGTGCGGATGCTTCGGCAAAGCTCTTAGGGCTTAGCGACGGCTTTACAATGGCGTTTCAGAGTTGGTGGCCGGGAGCTGCCCTTGACTGGCTGGTGGGAATCTGCGGGGCCGCGCTTGTGCGGCTGATTGTCTATCTCAAAGGAAAGGATGCCAAGAAATACCGCAAAAATGTGGAATACGGTTCTGCCCGGTGGGGAAACAAAACGGATATTGCCCCTTTTATGGACCCAAAGCCGGAAAACAATATTATCCTGACCCAAAGTGAGGGGCTGATGCTTAGCGGCAGGCCGAAGAATCCGGCACATGCCCGCAATAAGAATGTTCTGGTTGTCGGCGGTTCGGGCAGCGGTAAGACAAGATTTTTTATTAAACCGAACCTCATGCAGATGCACAGCTCTTACGTTGTTACCGATCCGAAAGGTACTGTCTTGTGTGAGGTAGGAAAAATGCTGCAGAGAGGCACGCCAAAGCTGGACAAGGATGGAAAACCGGTGCGGAACAAAAATGGAAAAATCGTATATGAACCTTATAAAATAAGGGTGTTCAATACGATCAACTTTCAGAAAAGTATGCACTTTAACCCTTTCGCCTATATCCATTCCGAAAAGGACATATTAAAAATCGTCACCACGCTGATTGCCAATACCAAAGGGGAAGGCAAGGCCGGTGACGATTTCTGGGTCAAAGCGGAAACGCTTCTCTATACGGCGCTGATCGGCTATATCTACTACGAGGCCCCGACCAATGAACAGAATTTTGCCACGCTGGTAGAAATGCTGAACGCTATGGAGGTGCGGGAAGATGACGAAAGTTTCAAAAATGCGGTTGACCTGCTCTTTGACGCTCTGGAACAGAAAGACCCGGACCACTTTGCCGTAAGGCAGTATAAGAAATATAAGCTGGCGGCGGGCAAAACGGCGAAGTCAATCCTGATTTCCTGCGCTTCCCGCTTGGCTCCCTTCGACATTAAAGAGGTGCGGGAAATTACCATGTATGACGAGCTGGATCTGGATATGCTGGGGGATGAAAAGACTGCCCTGTTCCTCATTATGAGCGATACGGACGGAACCTTTGCCTTCCTTATCAGCCTGATCTATTCAATCCTTTTCAACCGCCTGTGCGAGCGTGCGGATGATGTCTATGGAGGCAGGCTTCCGATCCATGTACGCTGCCTGATTGACGAGGCGGCCAATATCGGACAGATTCCCAACCTGGAGCGCCTGATGGCAACCATCCGTTCCAGGGAAATTTCAGCCTGTCTGGTGCTGCAGGCACAGAGCCAGTTAAAAGCCTTGTATAAGGACAACATGGACACCATTATCGGGAATTGTGACGCCAGCTTATTTTTAGGAGGCAAGGAAGAAACCACCCTGAAAAGCTGGAGCTCCCTTTTGGGAAAAGAGACCATTGATATGTATAACACCAGCGTCACCAAAGGCACCCAGGAATCCCACGGCCAGAATTTCCAGAAGTTAGGCAAGGATCTGATGTCGGTAGACGAGCTGGCAGTTATGGACGGCGGCAAGTGCCTCCTGCAGATCAGGGGCGTGCGGCCTTTCCTTTCCCGGAAATATGATATTACTAAACATCCGCGGTACAAATATCTTTCAGATTATGACAAGAAGAATACCTTTGACATTGAAAAATTCCTGTCTACCAAGTTGCCGATCCGCCCCGGTGAGCTGTACCGCAATTATGAGATCACACCGGAGGATCTGGCAGCGCAGCCGGAATAAGTGAAGCAGCCAGTTACGCATTTTGCTGTGGCCGGCTTTTCTTTTGCCTTTTGGAAAGGAGGTGCTATTCTGAGAATCCGCGATTCTCCTGTATGACTGGAAAACTGAATATCCCCGCAGGCTTTGTCCTGCCCCCTCTGCCGTCTTTGTGTTTTATGCAAATTACTGAAAACACAAGGGCGGCTTTTTTCGTTTCCGGCCAGACGGCCAACACAACTACATTTTATGAACATAAAGGAGGAACAAATTTATGGCTTTTTTTACAAGTGCGATTGATACCCTGAAAATCCTGGTTATCGCTCTGGGCGCCGGTCTCGGTGCGTGGGGTGTTATCAACCTTCTCGAAGGTTACGGAAATGATAACCCAGGTGCAAATGCTCATGTTCGGTAAAGAAGCAAGCAACCAAAAACAAGAGATAGACTGCCAGCACCACACTATTCCGAACCAAAGAACAAGAGCAAAAGACAAGCATTATGGAAATGTGCATAACAGGCTATGGAATCATGGATAACTCTATTCACAGCACATGGAAAAGCTAAAATGCAGCTTTCCCACGTCCTGCAAACAGAGTTACCCACAATTCCATGAAATAGCCAGTTATACACATTCCCACAATGCCGACTACGGCGGAATCCCACTCATTCCCTTTCCCTTTTTTTGAAAATTCAGATAAAATTTATCACAAAATTGTTTTGAAAACTCAGTAAGTCTACAGAATAGCGCATTGACATTTTTATTCTGCTGATATATACTTTTCATGTCGATATGAAAAATATGATTTTTGGAGGTAGAACAAATGTCAATGCCAAAGGGAAAACACATATTTGGAACAGTAAAGGTTGGGGAACGAGGGCAAATCGTAATTCCTAAAGAAGCCAGAGAAATATTTAATATTAACCCCGGCGATACTTTGCTTGTATTAGGCGATGAAGAACAAGGCATTGCCGTTGTAAAAGCTGATGTGATGAAAGAAGTTGCCGTAAAAATTTTGAAAGGATTAGGACATTTTAAGAGTAAAGCAGATGATGAAAAATAGAATCTTAGATGTATTACCATTTTTTCTAATGGGAGATTTAATATTGCCATTTTTATTAGCACCAACATATCAAGGATATAACCATTTAACACAAGTAATGAGTGCTTTAGGAAATCCAAAAGCACCATTGCATATTCTCTATAGTATTTGGCTGATTGTATTGGGCATTGTCCTACTTTTTTGCGATTTCAAGCTATATCCAATTATTGCAGAAAAGTCCAATTTAATAGCTATAACACTTTTTGTTATAATCTGTTTTTATGCTATTGGTGCTTGTATTTTATCCGGCTTTTTTCCAGTCGGAGAAACTAAAGAGTTAAAAACAATTTCCGCAAAGATACATGGATATGGTTCGGTTATAGGGTTTATGCTTTTAGTATTTGCACCAATGTTTATTGGATTATATTTTTTCAAAATCTCTAAAGGATTTTGGGGAATTTTCTCTTTGGCTTGCTTTGCTTTTGCATTGTTATGTTTTGTTCTTTTTGTAATGGCGGACAAACCGGAGTATCAAGGAAGTATCATTGCATTTGGGGGGCTTTGGCAACGGCTGTCACTTTTATGTATGTATCTTCCGATTATTGCCCTTTGCGTAACTAAAAATTTTTTTGAAAATTAAAATGAATTGTAAATCATGCACCGCCCATGTGGGAGAAAGGAGGAATCATTTATGCCTTGCACAGAAGCATACAAAGAACACATCATGTATACTTTCAACGGTTTCTGCAAAGTTGTGATACGCTATGCCGCTATCAACGCATGGCGGGAACGGAGCAGACGGCGGAAAAAGGAAATATCCTTTGAATACCTCACAGAAGAAAAATTTTATCCATTCAGTACATCAGATGAATATTTCGCAGACCCCTACAAAGAATACCGTATCACTATATGCGGTCAGACAATCATTCTCACAAATGGGAATCTTGCCACCGCCCTGTTATCCTTGCCGGAGAAAAAGAGGGAAATCATCTACCTTTACTTTTTTGGACGGTACACACAACAGGAAATCGGGGAAATATACGGGAGCTGCCGGAGTACGGCGTGGCATCACATACACAGTGCCTTGCAGATGTTACAGAAAGAAATGGAGGTGCTTTCACATGGGGAAACCTAGCCTTGTGCCGTATGAAACCATTGTCAAAGCGACCAACGGAGAGCCGGAAGCCGTGGACGAGGTTTTACGGCATTACAGCAGACAAATCCGGCTTGCCGCCCTTGAAAACGGGCATATCAACAAAGACACCGAGGACAGCATAAAGGGGCGGCTTATCTCTGCCCTGTTCCAGTTCCGTTTTGACGAAAAACCATATAACGGGAGGTGAGGTTTGTCGGTAAAATAATTATACTCACATTCAAAGACACGGAAGAAAAAGCTGTTGAGAGAGCTATATCAGTTCTTGCCGATATGATACCGCTGGAAGCCATACCGCCGCCACATTCTCATGCTCTGATTTTTCCGGGACTGGAAATCAGACTGCACCAACGCCGGGTATTAAAAGACGGTGCAGACATAAGCCTTACCCGCTTAGAATACGGCGCACTCTGCTACCTTGCCGCCAGTCCGGGGAGGGTATTCACAAGAGCGCAAATCTTTGAAGCCGTGTGGAGCATGGATAGCGAAAGCTGCCAGTCAAATGTTACCAACGTGATATGCAACTTGCGGAAAAAGATAGAGCCGGACAGCCAAAATCCCACCTACATAAAGACCGTTTTAGGAATCGGATATAAGTTTGCTTCCGGGGAATAAAAATCAAATATATATTGTTATTGCTGGATAAATACAATATAATAAACTCAGCGATAAATCGGAATTTATCGGGGAATTGTAAAAAGTCAAAATATGGAAGTGAAATTACTATGAGCATATATAATTCAAAAGCTGGAAAAGAAAAGTCAATTGCGTTATATGACAAACAACTCTCAAAATTAAATATGCCGTTTTCGGATATTTATGTAAAAACATCATTTGGCAAAACCCATTTAGTCGAAATTGGTAATAAAACAGGAAAACCATTGTTGGTCTTTCATGGTGGAAACGCTACAACTGCCTATAATTTATTGATGTGTCAATTCCTGCTAAATGATTTTCATATATATGCAGTTGATACAATCGGACACCCCGGTAAAAGTGACGAAGTATGCTTATCACATAAAGGATACAATTATGGAAAATGGGCGAGTGAAGTAATTGACAAAATTGGATATGACAGTATTGCTTGTTTAGGAGGTTCGTTTGGAGGTGGGATTTTAGCTAAACTGATGTGTGTTGCTCCAAAAAAAATTGATAAGGCTGTTTTAATCGTTCCGGCGGGAATAAGTAATGCTGTCCCTATTTCCTCTATGGCAATGATAATACCCCTTTTGCAATATAGAATTACAAAGCAGAAAAAATATTTGGTGAGGACTGCTTTATATATGGCATTAAGGGAAGAAGTTCTTGATGAAGATACGATAGATATTCTGAAAGACAGTTTTGACAATGTAAAAATTAAAGCCGCCATGCCGACCAATATTGAGAAGAGAAAACTAAGCAATTACTGTTCACCAACATTGATAATTGCCAGTGAAAAGGATTGCCTTTTTCCTGCAAGAAAAGTTTTATATCGAGCGAGGAAGATTATTTCAGATTGTAAAACAGTCGAATTAAAAGAAAGCGGGCATATGCACATTTTACCGCAAACGGAAAAAGAGCGGATTATTGAGTTCTTAAGAAAGGATTGATATAGAATTATTTAGGCTGTAAATTCCGGTTTACAGAACTGTAGTCACAGAAAAACTGAATAACCGCTACCCACAAAAAGTAGCACACCGAAGCAGGAAATCAAGAAAAGGTTTCCTGTTTTTTTGCGCCCATTTTTGGCATTTTTGAAAATCGTCAGTATTATGCCGTGGAAAGGGGATAAAAAGAAATTTCTGCCCGTTTTGTCAATTCCTGTTAGGAAAAGACGAAAAGAAATTCCGCTAAACATTGCCAGATTTTCATTTCCGTGCGTAGTAGGTAATAGAGGGGTAAATTTTGCCGCAGAGTTGGCAAAAGCCCCGCCCTCTCCGCCAATGGTATCAGCAGAAAGCCCACACAGAGGAAGCCGCCACTTTTTAAGAGCAAGATTCTACCATAGTACCAAATTTCGCTAACCGCTCATTTTGTCCTATGGGAATCTTGTTGGGGTTGCCACCCCAAGCCCGCCTTTTTGCGGCTTGCGCCGCTTGAAAAAATTCTTTCAGATTTTTTCAAAAACACTTCCGCTTTATCCCCTGTTTTTCTCCTATTGGTGAGGGGATATAGAGCAAAAAGAAAGGAGGTCAGCAGACCATGAAAAGATACAACACGCCCCACCGCCGCCGGGTAATCAAGACACGCTTGACCGAGGAAGAATACGCCGAGTTTTCCGAGCGTGTCACACTCTGCCAAATGAGCCAAGCCGAGTTTATCCGGCAAGCCCTTACCAAGTCGAGAATACAGCCCGTCATTACCGTTTCCCCGGTCAATGATGAATTGCTTTCTGCCGTTGGGAAACTCACAGCAGAATACGGGAAAATCGGCGGCAACTTGAATCAGATTGCCCGCTGTCTGAATGAGTATGGCGCACCTTATAACGCCCTCTCCAATGAGGTACGAGCCGCCATAGCGGAGCTTGCCGCCTTGAAGTTTGAAGTCTTGCAGAAAGTAGGTGACGCTGTTGGCAACATTCAAACATATCAGCTCTAAAAATGCCGACTATGGAGCTGCCGAGCAGTACCTAACCTTTGAGCATGACGAATTTACCATGAAGCCCACTCTTGATGAAAATAGGCGGCTTATCCCCCGTGACGATTACCGCATTTCTTCTCTGAATTGCGGCGGGGAAGATTTCGCCATAGCCTGTATGCGTTCCAATCTGAAATACGGCAAGAACCAAAAACGGGAGGACGTAAAGAGCCACCATTACATTATCAGCTTTGACCCCCGTGACGCAACCGACAACGGCTTGACGGTAGACAGGGCGCAGGAGTTAGGCGAGCGGTATTGTAAAGAGCATTTCCCCGGACACCAAGCGTTGGTATGCACCCACCCGGACGGACACAACCACAGCGGCAATATCCATGTGCATATCGTGATAAACAGCTTGCGGATTGAGGAAGTACCGCTATTGCCTTACATGGACAGACCAGCGGACACAAAGGCGGGCTGTAAGCACCGCTGTACGGACGCAGCTATGGAATATCTGAAAGCGGAAGTCATGGAGATGTGCCACCGGGAAAACCTCTATCAGATTGATTTGTTACATGGGAGCAAGAACCGTGTCACCGAGAGGGAATATTGGGCGAAGCGGAAAGGACAAGCCGCACTGGATAAAGAAAATGCTTCCCTTGCCGCCAATGGAGAACCGCCCAAACAAAGCAAGTTTGAAACCGACAAGGAACGGTTACGCAGCACGATCCGCACCGCCCTTTCCTCTGCTATTTCTTTTGAGGACTTTTCCGGGAAGCTGTTACAACAGGGAATAACCGTCAAGGAGAGCCGGGGAAGATTGAGCTATCTCACGCCGGACAGAACGAAGCCAATCACCGCCCGGAAGCTGGGTGATGATTTTGACCGTGCCGCCGTACTGGAAACACTCACCCAAAACGCACAGAACGCCGCAAGAGCCGCCGAAAAGCCCTTACCCAAACAGGAATACCCCCGCAGCTTAAAAGACCGCTTACAGCGAAATAAAGCCGCCATAAATGCCCCGAAAAATGACGGAGTGCAACGCATGGTAGACCGGGAAGCAAAACGGGCAGAGGGAAAGGGCGCAGGATATGACCGCTGGGCGGCAGTCCACAACCTAAAGCAAATGGCGGCGACCATGAGCATTTACGAGGAATCCGGCTTTTCTTCCCCGGAGGAACTGGAAGCCGCCCTTGCCGCCGCCAGTGTGGAGCTGAACAGCGTCCATGCAAAACTGAAAGCGGTAGAAAGCACTTTACGGGAGAAAAAGGACTTGCAGAAACAGCTATTGGCGTACATCAAGACCAAGACCGCCCGTGACGGACTGAAAGCACAGAAAACAGAGAAAGCCCGGAGAGCCTACCGTGAACAGCACGAAAGCGATTTTATCATAGCCGAATCTGCCGCCCGGTATTTCAAGGCGAAAGGCATTTCCAAGCTGCCAGCGTCCAAAGCCCTGCAAGCAGAGATTGAGCAGCTAACGAGGGAGAAAAACGCCCTTTACAACGAGTACCGGGAAAAGAGGGAACGCACCACAGAATTGCAGACCGTAAAAAGAAATATCGAGCAGATTTTGAGGGGCGCACCGAGCCAGCAGAAAAAACAGGAACAGGAACGATAATAAAACGACCACAGGAGGTAACACAATGAGATTTACGAACAGCGAGCTTGAAATGATTTACCAGTACGCCGCACCTACCAAAGCGGAAACCATAGGCGGCATGAAAGAAACCATACCCGTGATTCAGGATTTATTGACAAAAGTAATCATGGAGAACACCATAGAAAAACTGCAAAAGATACCAGAGCCGGAGTGCAGCCAGTTCATAGCCGACAACAAAGCCCGTTTCCTTGCGGGGCATGAAAACTCTATCCGGCGGCGGCTTGCTGAAGCAAAGGCACAGACGAAACAGCCAGTAATGCAGGGGCATGACTTGACAGGCATGGAGCGTTTCCACCCGGAAACCCGCCACATGATTGTGCTTGACGTAAAGACCAGCGACAGCCCCGTTGGTTATCCGGGGGAACGCCACCGCTATTTCCTCTCTGATGAGGGCTACAAAAACGCAAGAGCCAGTGAAAAGCGTGGGGAAATCAAGATAACGAGCCATGCCGCCGTAGCCGCCGGGAAGCTGTATCCAGACAGGAAGCCGGAAAGGGAGCGTTAAGGGCATGGGCGCAAAGATACCGCAAATGGACTACCAGCAGCACAGAGCCGCCCGCCGACTTGTGCATGAGTGCTGTAACTATGACGGCGGCAACTGTATTTTACTGGACGACGGCGAGCCTTGCGTGTGTGTGCAGAGTATCAGCTATTCGCTCCTTTGCCGCTGGTTCCGGGTTGCGGTGCTGCCGTTAGACGGAAAACTGGAAGCCGCCTTACTCCACCGGGCAGACAGGAAACGCTGTACCGAGTGCGGCGGGTATTTTCTCCCCAAATCAAACCGTGGGAAATACTGCCCGGATTGCGCCGGACGCATGAAAAGAATCAGAGCCGCACAGCGCAAGCGGAAACAGAGGGATAAATGTCACGCTTTAGGATATTCCAAACCCCCGTAAATCAAGGCTTTTCAGACCGCCCTCAACGGGTAGGCGGTACATTTATCCTTTACCCCCGGAAAAGCCGCTTTAATTGCGTAACAGAAGCTACAGACAGGAGGTGAGAACCATAACCGATTACATCACAGCCGACACCACCATGCCGCAGTTTTTCCCTTATCCCTGTTTTCTGCTGAAAATGGACTTGTCATATACCGCAAGGCTGCTCTATGCGCTGCTGTTAGACCGTACCACCCTCTCACAGAAGAACGGCTGGCAGGACAGCGAGGGCAGGACGTATATTTTCTATCCTGTTTCGGAGATAGCGGAAACGCTGGATAAAGGCAGAACCGCCATAAAATCCGCACTGAACGAGCTGGACGCTGCCGGGCTTCTGGTGAGGGAACGCCGGGGATTTTCCGCACCGAACCGCCTTTATGTGAAAATACCGCAAGTGCCAGTGGTACAGTTTTCCGACCATATGACCCCCATACAGCCGGAAAACCGACCCTCTGATAGCCGGAAAAGCGACCCTCATAGGGGCGGAAAACCGACCATTGCGATAGCCGGAAAACCGACCCCTAACCAACTTACTATAAACCAACTAAAAGAGAACCAACAAAAAGGAGCGAGTGGGGAGCCGCCCGCCCCGTTTGGCAGATATAAAAATATTTTCCTCTCTGAATCCGAGTATGCGGAACTGAAAGAGGAATACCCGGACAGGCTGGAACGGCTTATCGAGGAAATGAGCGAGTACATAGCCGCCAGCGGGAATGATTATGTGTACCATGCCGCCGCATTGCGCCGCTGGTTAAACCGGGAGAAAAAAGAGAAACCGAAAAAGGGAATCCCCGATTATTCCTACAAAGAGGGCGAGAGCCTTTACAGCATAGAAACAACGCCCCGTAAACAGGGCGTGAAAGACCATGAACAAGGAGGAACGATTTTATGTGTGATTACGATAACGCTATTTTCCGGCTTGCCACAGCACAGGAAGCAGAGCCGGAGGACTTCACCAGGGAGGACGGGCTTTTATATTGCGGGAAGTGCCGCCAGCCAAAAGAAGCCTACTTCCCGGAGGGCAAGAATCTTTTCGGACGTGACCGCCACCCAAAGGAATGTGACTGCCAGCGGGCAGACCGGGAGAAACGGGAAGCCGCAGACCGGGAACAGAAGCACCGGGAGGAAGTGGAACGGCTGAAAAGAAAGGGCTTTACAGACCCCGCCATGAAAAAATGGACTTTTGACAATGACAACGGCAAATGCCCCCAAATGGGAATGGCGCACTCCTATGTGGAGCTATGGGAGCAGATGAAAGACGAGAACCACGGACTGATTTTGTGGGGGAATGTCGGCACAGGCAAAAGCTATTTTGCCGGGTGTATCGCCAATGCCCTTATGGAGCGTGAAGTTTCCGTGTGCATGACGAACTTTGCGGCGATACTGGGCGACCTTGCCGCCAGCTTCAAAGACCGCAACGAATACATAGCCCGCCTTTGCAGCTTTTCCCTGCTTATCCTTGACGATTTCGGCATGGAGCGGGGAACGGAATACGGGCTTGAACAGGTCTATAACGTGATTGACAGCCGATACCGAAGCGGAAAGCCGTTAATCGTGACAACGAACCTCACGCTGGAGGAATTGCAGCACCCGGAGGACACCGCCCATGCCCGGCTTTATGACCGCTTAACGGAAATGTGCCGCCCCGTCTGTTTTACCGGGGAGAATTTCAGAAAAGCCACCGCACAGGCGAAAATGGAACGCTTGAAAACGCTGCTGAACAGAAAGGAGAGCCTATGACCGACACCCCAAACAGGAACGCCGCCACTACTGCCCGCCGCCCGGATTGCGTCACCGAGGTACGCCGGGGGAACACCGTCCTTGTAGTTTCCGGCTATTTCAAACAGGGAGCTACCGCCACCGCCGCCGACAAAATGCTGAAAGTGCTGGAAGCGGAAAGCGCAGCCGAGGAACGAGCCGCCCACGCCATGTAAAGCGATACTCCCTGTTAAAAAGATATGCGACATTATGTGACATAAAGTAGCAAAAAAGGCTGTACAGCCAGCCCCGCCCTATGGTATAATAAACCTACGGAATAGTGGGCTGGCTGTCGGAAACGGAGGACATTATGACAAGACAGACCACCCAGCAACTCATTACCGCCCTATATCCGAGATTATCCCATGAGGACGAGCTTTCCGGGGAATCCAATTCCATAAGCAACCAGAAGCGAATCCTTGAAGCCTACGCCAAACAGAACGGCTTCCGCAATCTGAAATGGTACACGGACGACGGTTTCTCCGGCGCAAACTTCCAAAGACCCGGTTTTCAAGCCATGCTTGCAGACATTGAAGCGGGGCTTGTGGGAACGGTCATAGTAAAGGATATGTCACGGTTAGGGCGCAACTACTTACAAGTGGGAATGTACACAGAAATGATTTTCCCACAGAAAAACGTCCGTTTCATTGCCATCAATGACGGCGTTGACAGCGCACAGGGCGACAACGATTTTGCCCCCTTGCGTAACATTTTTAACGAATGGCTGGTGAGAGATACGAGCAAGAAAATCAGAGCAGTCAAGAGGTCAAAAGGCATGAGCGGGAAGCCCGTCACAAGCAAGCCCGTGTATGGCTACCTCATGGACGAGGACGAAAATTTCATCATTGACGAGGAAGCCGCCCCGGTAGTGAAGCAGATATACAGCTTATGCCTTGCCGGGAACGGTCCGACCAAGATAGCCCGTGTCTTGACCGAACAGCAGACACCCACGCCGGGAACGCTGGAATACCGCCGGACGGGAAGCACACGCCGCTACCACCCCGGCTATGAGTGCAAATGGGCGACAAACACCGTGGCGCATATCCTTGAAAACCGGGAATACACGGGCTGCCTTGTGAACTTCAAGACCGAGAAAGTGTCCTACAAGGTGAAGCAGAGCAAGGAGAACCCGGCAGAGAAACAGGTAATCTTTGAGAACCACCACGAACCAATCATTGACCGGGAAACATGGGAGCGTGTGCAGGAGCTACGCAAGCAGAGAAAACGCCCCAACCGCTATGATGAAGTGGGCTTGTTCTCCGGCATAGTCTTTTGTGCGGACTGCGGAAGCGTCATGTACCAGCAGAGGTATCAGACCGATAAAAGGCGGCAGGACTGTTACATCTGCGGCAGCTACAAGAAACGAACCCGTGACTGTACGGCGCACTTTATCCGCACCGACCTGTTGACCGAGGGCGTGACCGAGAATTTACGGAAAATCACACAGTACGCCGCCAAGCATGAAGCCCGGTTTATGAAGCACCTAATCGAGCAGAACGAGGACGGGGGCAAACGCCGGAACGCCGCCAAAAAGAAAGAACTGGAAGCGACAGAAAAACGGATTGCGGAACTCTCCGCTATCTTCAAGCGGTTGTATGAGGACAGTGTGACCGGGCGCATATCGGACGAGCGTTTTACGGAACTTTCGGCAGACTATGAAGCCGAGCAAAAGGAACTGAAAGAAAAAGCCGCCGTTCTGCAGGGCGAACTTTCAAGGGCGCTGGAAGCAACCCAAAACGCCGAAAAGTTTATGAAAGTCGTCCGCAAGTACACCAGCTTTGAGGAACTCACCCCTACCCTGTTGCGGGAGTTTGTGGAGAAGATAGTCGTCCATGAAACCGAAGCCCTTGACGGGAAACGCCGGGGGAAGCTCCGCAGACAGGAAATCGAAATCTATTACTCTTTTGTCGGCAAAGTAGAATTGCCCGACTAAAGCCCGCCCTGTCCGGCAGTCAGCCGGATAGGAACGGCAAAATTTTTTACACTTCTATTACTTCTTTAT
>URVB01000041.1 GCA_900551075.1 uncultured Blautia sp.
AACTGCCTCAGATCTTGAGTTTTAGGAGAAGATATGGACATAACCGCCGCAACGGCAAAGGAAAAAATAATGCTGAACGGAGAAATTACAACAGGAATTTCAATTCCCTGTGAAAGCGACTGGCCCATTCCCTGTAAAATCAGTTTCAAAACCAATGTGCCGGCCGGAATACCAATCAGGCCACCCAAAATCCCATACAGCCCGCTTTCCAGCAGAAGAATCCGGGTCACAGCCTTTTGCGTTGCGCCGATGCTGCGGAATGTGCCGATCACCGGCAGCCGGTCTAAGGTAATGACCTTGTAGCTGCTGTAAATGATAAAGACGCTCATGGTCAGGGAGAAAAAGCTAATCAGGAAAAAGGGCATGGATTTCTGCCTTCCGTCAGCGGCAATTTGCGCTTCATTTACCACTTCCGACACCCGATAAGCGCCATCCGGCAAGGCTGCGGACAGTTCATTCTTCAGCATGGCATTGGAAACCCCCTCGGCAGGCTCCACTAAAATTTCAGTATAGCCATCTGTGCGGCCCAACACCTCAAACAAAGTGGGCAGCGGCAAAAGAGCCGTTGCACCTCTGGTATGCCGGAGAAAAACCGTATCATAAGCGGCCACTGCGGCCACTTCCAAAGAGACCGGTTTTCCTCCGATTTGCAGCGTAATGGTGTCACCCGCCTCAATTCCATATTTCGAAGTGAAGCGGTCAGGCAGGATTACCTGATTGCCGGTAAAGTCCGCAATCTCGCCGCCATCCGCCAACCGGGGCGGATTGATGGCATCCAGCTTGGATAAGTCCGCTCCAATTAAGTCAACCGTTTCATAATATCCGTTTTCATGGTAAAGGGCCATGCCCTCCAGCATGGGAACGCTGGATCGGATAGAGGACAGCTCCGGCAGGGCGTTTTCTGAAATCTCTCCCTCTATGGCAGTCACGGACAGAGTTGCGCTGCCAGCCATCCCCCGCGCCATCTTCCGCTGGGCACTTTCATACGATGCGCCGATAGAAAACGATACAAACAATAAAGTTGTAGAGAGCAAAATGGACAGCAGCATGACCGCCGTTCTCGTCTTTCTCTCTTTGACATTCGTAAAAATATATTTCAAAATAATTTTCAAGACAGCACCTACTTTCCATCGGACGACCTACCGTCCTGTTCTAATGCGTTTTCGATTGCTTTTAATACCGTGTCGCTGGTGAGCGTAGCGCCTGAAATGGCGTCCACCTCCAATGATTGCGCGGAGAAAACCGCCCCGGCAATTTGTTCTGCCTGCTCCATATAGGAAGCTTTATGTTCAATCACTTCGATATTGGTAATCTCATGGTCCTGCACTTCAACCTGAACCACAGCAAAGAGCAGCTTGTTTTGGCATACGCCGATAAACTCACCATCTGCTGCTGTGCTAAGATCAACTGTGCCGATCTGCAAAGTCTGCGGACGCAGTATAACAGCAACAACAGCGAAGCAGACACAGATCGTAACAGCAGCCGTTAACAGATAAGGAACCACCTTTCTCCATTTCTTCTTCAACCCGTCACCTCCTTTCAGCAAAAAAGGTTGGCAGCTATCACAAAAACCATGATAGTCTGCCAACCTTAATCTAATTTTCAGGCAACCTTAATTAACCTTAACAGGTAAAAAAATCAATCTCAAACGTCATGCCGGCACCCGGAATACTGGAAACAGAAATTGTGCCGCCGTGCAGGTCAATAATCCCTTTTGCAATTGCAAGGCCCAGCCCGGTTCCTTCCGACTTTTGCTCCGTATTTGTCCCTCGATAATAGCGGTCAAAAAGCCGCTGGGCTTCCTCCGGCTTCATACCGTTTCCATTATCGGCAACCCTGATTTTTAATGCAGCCCGGGACGACACTATGCTTACTGCAACTTCGGTGTGTTCCTTACCATGCACAAAGGCATTGATAATTAAATTCCGAAATGCCCTTGTAAAAAGCATCTGGTCGAATGGAAAAGCGACCGTTTCCTCTGCACTTTCAAAATGGATGATGCGGTTTTCATATTCCGGGGTGTTCAAAATATCAATCGCCAGTTCTTTGAGGAAACGGACGATATTTTGTTGTTCACGGTGAATGGGGAGCATCCCGTTTTCTAATTGATAGGTCAGCTTCAGATCGTCAATCAGCTTTTCCATATAAGAAACATTTTTCAGCATGACACCTGCATAATGCCTGCGGTGTTCCCGGTCACTCCCATCCGTTTCCTGCAAAATCTCTGCATACCCCCTAATTGGAGAAAGCGGTGTTTTGAGGTCGTGGGTGATGTTCGCAATCCATTCCTCCCGCGTCTTTTCTGTTTGCGCGCGCAGGTGATCACTGGCCCTGATTTCGGCATCCAGCGTGTTCAGGCTGTCATATAAATCATGGAATACCCCCTGTTCCTGAACCGGGAGATAACGGCGGACGGAAATTTCCCGAATAGCGGTCGTCAGCCGTTTGATTGCTCTTGTTGTCAGCAATCCATATAGAACGCCTGAAACCAGAACCAGCAAAAACAGGGCGGCAAGCACCGGCACAATCATCGTTTTACCGCCTGCAAACCGCTCCCCATTGACATACATCGTCACCCTGGAAACATTCACAGGGAAATAGAGAAGACAGGCATACTCTGTTCCGGCATCAGCGGCTATCCCTGCACATACCGTCATTTCTCCATCTGCTGATTTTCCGCTTTGAACAAGCTGCAATAATTCCGCACTGGAATATGCTGTGCCTGCCTGCTCCGGCTTTTGATAGCTGAACACCTCGCTGCCCGAAGCATCTAATATCTGAATACCAACTTCATGCTCCTGCAGCAATGCCATGCCAGCCTGCTTTACCTGCGGCACATCATTGATAAAGATAATCTGCTCCCAAAAATCCGCCGCAAATACTTTTGGCCAATCACTTCTGATATTCGTGCCAGCCGGTGTCCGAACAGAAACCGTCTGGAAGAAAAAGTAACCTGCCAGCAGAACCGTTCCCAATAAAGCCAGAAAAAAGATCAGGTAAATATGAAATATGGTGCGATAACCTGAACGTTTCATTTAGTCAGTCCTCTTTTTGAGCTTATAGCCCAGTCCTTTCACGGTGATAAGCTGCCGGGGAGCAGACGGCGCATCTTCGATTTTTTCCCGTAAGTGCCGGATATGCACCATGATGGTATTATCACAAATGCTGCTGTACTCACCCCACACCTGCTCGTATATCCTTTCTTTGCTGACAATTTTGTCTGCATTTTCCATAAGATAGGATAAAAGCATAAATTCGCGGCCGGTCAATCCGATTTCCTGCCCGGCTTTGTAAGCCCGGCAGCTCTCTACGTCAATCGAAAGGGGCCCCGCAGTCAGCCGGGTCCTGTCATCAGGTGACGGAGCCATCTGATACTGCTGGCGGCGTAGCTGGGCTTTGATACGGAACACCACTTCGCGGGGACTGAACGGTTTTGTAATGTAGTCATCGCCTCCGCAGGACAGGCCGAGTATTTTATCTATATCATCGTTTTTTGAGGATAAGAAGAGGACGGAACAATAGGAAAACGCACGAATTTGTCTGCATACCTCCAACCCATCTATATCCGGCAGCATAATATCCAGCACAATCACGTCCGGCTGAAACTCCCTGCAAATCCTAACGGCCTCCTTGCCGGCGCAGGCTTTTCGGATTGCATGAAAGCCCTCTTTTTGCAGCACCTCTTCCATCAGGTCAACAATGTCTTTTTCATCGTCAACCAGCAAAATTCTATTCTCCATTTATACACCTGCCTTTCGCTTGCTTCTTTGAGCGTTATATAATCCATGATGCGCCTTCTGTGGAACTTATTATATTTCTTTCACCGGAAGAATGCAACCAACAGTAATGAAAAGATATCCGGTTATCAGAAAAAAAGCGCTGAAAACCTGCTTAACCCTTGAGATACCACTGCAGCAAACCCTTTCCCATAGCCTCAGCCTTAATACCCTGTTATCTTGCCAATCTATCGCCTTTCGGCGCCTGCTCCTTCGTCGCCTTATTCATGGGCCACAACCTTTTGCAGAATCTTCAGCAATTCCCGCGTATCCAGAGGTTGCGCCATGTCGCGTCCAGCAGCTTTTGAAAATTGGTATCCTTTGCAAGCTTATGTAACATTTGTTCCAGCAACACCTCGTTGCCCATAAACCTTGCCAGCACACTGTCCACGTCAATCCCTGCTGCTGTCAGTCGTTCCTTTTTAATCGCATCCATGTCTCAAACCTCCTTTGTTATTGCCGGTACATCTTGGAGAGTTCTGCTTCCACCGAGCAGAAGTCTCCAACAAACGCGGATTAAAGACGCCGCAGCATCTCCATGCCGTCCTTCTCCGGCATCATCACATCCAGGAGAACCGCAGTACCGGCCGGGGTCCCCCTGAACCTTCTCCAGCCCCTATCCGGCATTCCAAACGGGAATATGTATTGTGCCGGATTCGTTTCATCATCCGCTTGTCCTGGCGGAATAAAATTTTGTATCTGCTGTTCTTGGGGCTCCGCGTGGAATTCTCTGTCAGGCAGACTCCTCCAGCTTGGGCAAAAGCAGCCGGAATTGATTTCTTCCTATTCATTAGGTATGAAACAAAAACTCTATCTCACAGGGGCATTAGTTTCAGAAGCCTCTAATCTGATACTTGATGAACCATTTAATGGTTTAGATCCTGAAAGCTGTGTGATTATCAAAAAATTACTTCAGGAATATTGTTACCATGAGCATAATATGTTATTATTTTCAGTACACAACTTAGATTTAGTTTCAAATTTTAGTGACACTATTATCTTGATTGATAAAAACAGAAAACTATTATCACTGGAAAATAGCCAGAATATCACAGAATTGGAGAATTTCTTTTTCGAACATTGTGTGCTTTAATCAAGCAAAAACTTTTTATACAAGTTGAAAATAGAAGAGCATATCTATAATGATATGCTCTCAGACTGTGGACAAAGTTGGTATTGGAAATCAACCCAGGCACCACTTTTCTTTCTTATAATAAAATGTTATAAATCGTAGGAAGAAGTTCATACTCCTCTCAAATACATCCTCCTTTTTACCTCATTTTTTCAACTTCATTATATTCATACATGCGTAAGTCAGCCCCGCTTTCATCTCCATCCGAGCTTTTCTTATGTGCTGCGTATAACGAAAGCCATGATGCCTTTGGCTGTCCTCAATATCCTTTCTATCGTTTCTTTTCTTCAATTGTATAGTCCCCTGTTCCCTGACGTATGACGGATCTCCTCTGCATATACATGCCGTGTCACCACTTTCACATGTTCCCTACTGTCTGCGCATTATTTCAGACTCGGACATGATGCGTAATGTCCTCCACAGCTCTTAAATTTTTTATTTTCTTCCCGGTTTTGCTGTATAATATTCCAAAACATGGTTTTCCGGACACAGATAACAATCATGATACTCATATTTTCAGAAAAAGCCTTTCTTGGTTATCAGCCTTTCCTCCATCTTTTATCAATTCATGCGCTATCGCCGGTGCACGGTATCCTGCATCCGCAATAACCATTTCCGGTTTGTATTATCTCAGCTTGTCATATAATGCTTTAAAAGTACGGCTATCATTTTCGTTTCCCGGATGTACGCTGTATCATAGAACCTATCTGTGCCTGTCACAGGCCGTCTCTATTGCATATGCAAAAACATATTTTTTCTGAAACCATCCTTTATCCGGATCACTGACATTGCATTTCTTTACTCCTTCCGGTATTTCGTCTTCAGGAGTACCAGCCTTACCTCCTTCGGATTTTTGAGACTGATTGTCAGCCTCGTCTTTAAGCGATTTCTTCCCATGTTCTCCCAGTCTTTTGCTTTTTCTTTTTATAGTTTGTCGTTATACCATAAGACCTGTTCCCGAGCAACCCTTTTCCTCATTTTTTGTTGTTGACACAGGCGAACTCCAGTCGATTGCCTTGTCCATCAATCGGATCATATAATCTTTAGGAACTATGTCATCCATGCAGAACATCAACATCTATTCCTATTTTTTTATCTGCATCTGCAGTCTGAGAGCATATCTATAATGTTGTGTTCTTCATTGTTTTATATTACAATATATTTATAAAAAGTCCAATTACGTTTTGTTTCACTCTATGCTCTTCATCTAACATTAAATTCATATGGAAAAAGCTCTATTATTTTTAGGAGTCCGAGAATAAATTATCCTGATTCTTCTATATTTTCAATACAACTTTTATTACTAAAAACAAATAACTCCTCACTGGATATGGTATAATAGAGTTGTCTATAAACTATAAACCATTCAGCCAGGAAAGGAGTTATTCTGATACCTATGATACCATATAAACAGCTTTCTTTAAATGATATTTTGGGGATTGCCAAGATAAATCAGATAAAGACAAACCAGCTTTTCTTTCTCTATTAGAAACTCATATCGACATTGACGAAATTATTCCGGTTTCTTCAGGAACCATTTCTATGCATCAACGGGCAGAACCCGTAAATACCCTCTACACGCCTTTTTATGGAACTTGATTCTTCAGCGTATTTTCTCCATTCCATATGCCAAACAAGCCTCATGTCATTTGTCTACAGCAATTTGACAAATCCGCCAAAACTGATTACCGTATCTTTCATTGCTGGTTCCGCCAGATTTCACAGAAAAAAGAAGCGAAATCTTTGTAAAGCCCACACCCTTTTCACAGCAATTCGCCCAAATGCACCTCTCACCATGTCTTATACCGCTCCAAACCCACCATAAACTCCGGTTCTGGCAGATGAGATATCGGTTGTGACTCTGGAATGTGGGGAACTCTGCTCCCGGAGAATATAGCCAGCTTTGCTATCCTATTGCTACTCTCAAGTTCTTTTTCACCTCAAAAGCTATTTTGCCGCCCATACTGGGCCAAATAAAACAAAATCATTGTCAAGCCTCATGACAGTGTCCGCAGCGTCTTTTACAAGCGAGTGCAGATTCAGATATGGCTTCTCACCAATACGTTCTTCCCTTCCCGGTAACTGTATGGGGCAAACCACAAGTTATTTGCCAAAATGTTGAATCCATTTAACATAGAATGCGGCGGCTCCTCCTGCATTAGGAAAGCAGAACATCATTGTACTTTTTGGGTAAATACCTTCCGAATTCTTAATCAATTTTCCGTTGTATACCATCTTCTCTCCTGAATTCAGACTAACCCGCCGCCAACTCCCATTTATTTAAACCAGGCAGCAAATGCCTGCAATGACGGTACGACTATGGCAGAAGATGCCAGCTCATCTGCTATTTTCAGGTCTCTGAAAACCATAGGGACAATTGCATATTCCAGCGTACTAAACGGGTGAAGAAGAACTGTCCTTATGGAAAACGCCGACCTTACAGCATCGTCGATATGCGGCCCGCACATTCGGCACATCGTTCCCTCTGCTTTGATTGTAATTTTAGCCCCGGCAGCCTCCTAAAAAATCTGATTTAGCAAAAGCACAAGCAGGCCTACAACCAGTGCAAAAGGAATGCCTATCACCATCCCCTTAACGCTCCCCATGAAATGGAATTTGACGGCTTCAAAATCTGTTTTATAATTTACCTTTTTCATCAGCTTGTCAAAGGGGGCAAATGCGATGTCAACAACCAGGAAATCATACCAGTCCACCGCCAGCCATATAAGATAGCTGTAAAACGCTCCCTCCCAAAAGCTCCGACACCCGTTCGCAAAGTAAAGCAGCAGCGAAAACAGCAGACTGTATAAAATTACTGCCAGCAATTTTCGTTTCATGTCCCGCTTTCTTGTTGGTATGTTCCCTTCTGTTAACAGCCCCATTTTCCTCACCCGTCTGCCCACCTCCGGGGGATAATCGTTCAGCATTGCATATCCATTACTCTTTTTAGATGTCGCCAACACCATCATGGTAAACAAAACGCATAAGATAACACATTCCATTGCCAGTACCATAAAATCCCCCTATCTAATCGGGCCCACGCCCACAAACGGCAGATGTCCTTCTCTCTTCATTATTCATTCCTCCTATAACCAGAAAAAACTTCCTACCCTGTTATCATAACTGATAAGCGGCTCGTTTTATAAGATTTTACATTGCTTAAATTCCCCACTCTTGACTCATGGCCTGCAGTTCTACCATGTGCGGATAAATTTTTCCTGTATTCATCAATTTCGATGGGGTTCCCTGTTCTGCCACCACGCCATCTGCAAGCACAACCACTTTATCTGCTCCGCTTACGGTGCGCATACGATGGGCGATTACAAGAACCGTTTTGTCCCGGATCAGTCTTGACAGCGCCGCCTGAATCAGAGTTTCATTTTCCACATCAAGGCTTGCCGTGGCTTCGTCCAGCAAAATGATCGGGGCATTCTTCAGGAACGCACGGGCAATGGAAATCCGCTGCCTCTCACCGCCGGAAAGCTCACAGCCATTCTCTCCGATCATGCTCTGGTAGCCGCCCGGGAGCTTCATGGCAAATTCTTCACAATTGGCAAGCCTTGCCGCCGCAATGACTTCTTCATCTGTGGCGTCCTTTCTGCCGATCCGGATATTTTCCATAATCGTGTTATTAAACAATGTCACATCCTGGAACACAATGGAATACAGGGACAGCAGGGTTTCCGGATCGATCTTCGTCACATCCATGCCTCCCACGGTTATCCTGCCTTTGTTTATATCCCAGAACCTCGCTGCCAGACGGGAAACCGTTGTTTTTCCGCCGCCGGAGGGTCCGACCAATGCCGTAACTTCTCCCTGCTTTGCCGTAAAGGACACATCTTTCAGAACGGTTTCTCCGCTATTATAGGAAAATCCCACATGGTCAAATACAATGTCGCAGCCCTGATTGGTCAGAGTGGTGCTTCCCGTCTGTACCGGATGATCCAGAATCTCGTTCATACGGTTAATGTTTGTTTTTGGTGGCAATGATCGCTGCCAGGTTCTGCAAAGCCCCCTCAAACGGTGCATAGAGCCTTGATGCCACAAGTAAAAACATAAAAAACAATGGGATATCAATCTCTCCCCGGATGAGCAGCCCGGAGCCAACCAAAGCAACCGTAGCGATTCCAAACTTTAAGATCAGGGTGGAAGATACCACAAACAATGCGGTTCCCAGTTCTGTAAAAATATACCGTTTTTCTACGTGATCAATCTTTTTCTCCAGTCCTTTTAAGTAAGATTTTTCCGCATTATTTGCCTTTAAATCCTGCAGGCTTTCGATGCACTCCTGCACGCCGTTTTCCAGCGCCACATTTGCGGCCACTGCTTTTTTATTGAAATATTCCTGTATGCGTGCGGAAAACAGTGTAATGGCAAACGCCACCGGAAGCACCCAGATGGCTGCAAGCGCCATCCGCCAGTCATAAACAAATAAGCTGACTGAAATCAAGGTCGTTGAAATCATAGAACCAACCAGCGCAGGCACAAAGTGTGAAAATGCAGTTTCCAATGTGGCACAGTCTCCCATAATGGAATTAGTCAGATCCGCAAGGTCTTTCTTCCCGAAAAAGGAAAGCGGGATCTTCCTAAGCTTTTCTGCCAGAGAAATCCTCCGCACACCGCTCTCCACATAAGTGGCCAAATAGGTGGCGTTGTACTGGAAGCGGGTCACAACAAAAATAAGAACCAGGCAGGCACCCTTTGATCAAATCAGCGGCACCCCGTCTTGATAAGGCAAAACGCCTTTGTAACAGTCCGATCATGCTCGCACCTCCTTTGCAATTTTCCATTCCGCCGCTTTGGAATAGTTTTTCCACATACGGGCAAAAATGCCGTTTTTCTTCACCAGCTCTGTATGGGCGCCGCTCTCAGCGATTTCCCCGTTCTGCAGCACATAGATGCAGTCCGCACCCACGATAGAGGAAAGCCTGTGTGCGATCATAATCACCGTCTTTCCCTCAGACAGTGCGGACAGTGCCTGCTGTACACGCACCTCATTGTCGGGATCGGCAAATGCGGTAGCCTCATCTAAGATAAGGATCGGTGCATTTTTCAGGATCGCCCTGGCAATGGCGACTCGCTGCTGCTCCCCGCCGGAAAGATAAGTTCCTTTTGTTCCTACCACCGTGTCAATGCCCTTCGGCAGCTTTTCAATGATGTCCCCGCACTGTGCGGCTTCAAGAGCTTTCATCACTTCCTCCCTTGTGGCTTCTGGCTTTGCCATGCGCACATTTTCCAAAACAGATGCTTTAATCAGGCGGCTGTTCTGGAACACAAAAGATACCTGCTCCATCAATGTTTCTTTGGGGATATTACGAATATCTGTATTTCCAATGAGGACACGCCCTTCCTGCGGATCAAAAAACCGTGTCACAAGGTTTGCAAGGGTGGTTTTTCCACCACCGGATTCCCCGACCAGCGCCACTGTCTGTCCCTGCCGGATGGACAGCGAAACATCATGCAGTGCGTTCTTTGTCCCGTCATAGCTGTAGCTGACATGTTCCACTGCAACGGAATACCCGGACGGCACCTCCGGAGAGGACGTTTCTGCAAGGGGCGCTTCCCCCAGCACACGGTCAATCCTGCTTATGGCATCGCTGACAATCATGGAATCTTCACTCATAAACATGATTTTGGTCAGTGTCGTACCGATGACCGGGGTAATGACAATGTAGAAAATCAGGTTAAGCAGCATTTCACTGGTCACGCCGTTTCTTGTGAGCAGAGCCCCTCCGGCGATGAGAAATGCAAACACACCGTTGATGGCTGTGGTATAAAACATCATGGGCAGACGAAGCTGCTTCGTATAAGCGATCACCCATTTTTCATAGTTGTCAATGGATGCCTTAAAGAGTTTAAAGGAAAACACCGTCTGCCCGAAGGTCTTTACCACCGGAACCCCCCGGACATACTCCACCGCTTCATTGGACATCTCTGCAAGGGCATTCTGATATTCCCTCATCTTTTCTTCCATGCCTGCACCGGTCATCTTCATCATAATCAGAAATCCCAGAACCACAGGAATCAGGCTTAAAAGCCCCAGACGCCAGTCAAAGGCAAGCAGCAAAACCAAGAGTCCCACAGGCGTTGCAATCGCTCCTGCCTTGTCCGGCAGCCGGTGGGCAAGGTAGGTTTCCGTAGCAGTGCTGGAATCGTTGACGATCCTCCTAAGCTTCCCACTTCCGTATTTTTCCGTCACTCCCAATGGAAGCGCCGTAATATGCCGCATCAATTCCTTGCGGATATTGGATGCAACTCTAAATGCACTCAAATGGGAACACATCAGGGCACTGATGTAAACGACCACCGACAGCACTGCAAACCCAACAGCCATCCAGCCGTAGTGCATAAGCCGCCGTGCCTGCCAGTTACCGGAATCAACTTCCAGAATGTCATGAACGATCCGCCAGATATACAAGAATGGCACAAGGGCAATCCATGCGCTTGCTGCCGATAAAATCCAGGAAAGATACGTCAGGATTTTATGTTTTCCGGCGTAACCCATAAGCCTTGATAAATTTGATTGTTTCTTCATGGAGAACCTTAAAATTTTTATGATAAAGAAAATGGGTGAACCATTCCCAATTATCCGGCGCTAGTTAGTTCTTACTAACTGCTAATTAAAAATTATAGGGCTTACTGCCCCATAATTTTCATCCAGCCTGCCGTGTAGAACGCCCGCATCTCTTTCAGATAATGTTCGGCTTTTGCAAGCGGCATCTTATGTATGATCATTTCAAAAAAGGTATTGAACATTCCTGTAATCAGAATATGCTCCAGATGCTCATCGATCTCCGGTGCCGGCCTGCCCAGCTCTGTCAGTACTTGCAGATAGTCATGGGTTCCCTTTGTCTCGATTTCCGCCATCTCATCAATCAGCTTTGAAAAGCGGGTTCCCTCCGCCTGACAGAGAATCAGTTGAAACTCATCCAGATGGGCAAAGGCATACAGCAGCATCTCGTGCATACATGCACCGGAAACCGTGCCAAGATTCTCCGTCTGCTCCCGTTTCGGTAAGCCGGCAAACTCCTGCTGGGCTTTGCGGAAACAATCCAAAACCCAATCATACGGTTCCTTTACCAGCGCCGTAAACAACTCCTCTTTGCTGTCGTAATAGCCGTAAAATGCCCCCGTAGTAACGCCCGCCGTTTTCACAATATTTCTCAGGGAGGCAGATTTGTAGCCTTTTTCAAGAAACTCTTTCATGGCCGCTTTGTGAATCAGTTCCAATGTGGTCTGTTCTGCTTCACTCACTTTATCTCCTCCCTCCTCTCCATAACACCGTTATATATCACTGTTATATGATATTAAATTTTCTTTTATTTGTCAAGACTATTTTTTCAATATGTTATTGCTAAAAATTCCGCATCTATTCCCATTTGAAGAAACGGATGGCTAAGCCTCCACAGACGACTGACACCACCGCCATGATGGCAATTGGAAACCAGACTGATTCTAACGGTAGCCCCAGCGAAGTTGCTTTCAGCAATTTAATCCCTTGTGTCAAAGGCAAAATATCCGCAATCTTCTGCAATGCGGACGGCATCACTTCATAGGGTAAGGTTGCTCCTGAAAAAATCAGCATCGGAAAATACAGGATGCTGGCAGCCACACTGGCTGTTTTCGTATCAGGAGCAACACCTCCCACCATAAGTCCGATGCTGAACATCGAAAGCATCACCAGAAGATACATGAACAAGAAAATCCCAATCGACCCGTCGAACCTGCATCCAAAAAATATGGATAAAACTCCAAAAACAAAGCATAAGGACAGCAGCGAGTAGATCGCATAAATCGTCACCCACACTGCCAGCAGAAATGCCGGACTTGTCGGCGTAACTTTATATCTTTTTAGTATCTTTTTCTGGCGGTAATCGGAAATCAACAGTGGAAGTCCCATTACACCTCCTGCACAAATCGCAATGGTCGATAATGCCCCGAAAGACTGTTCCAAGAAGGTATATTCTACTCCTGAAGCCGCTGTTTTGCTTCCATAAATAGCGCCCAAAATTACAGCAACCACTACCGGCATACAGAGAGCAAAAATAACCATGTCCATTCCCCGGAAGGATAACTTCAGTTCTGTTTTCAACATGGTAAAAAATTTATTCATTGTCTTCTTCCTCCTCTCCGGTAAACCATAAATACGCATCTTCCAATTTCTCATAGGGGCTTAATGCTACCGCTTCTTTCACGGTTCCTTCAAAGACAAATCCGCCATTCTTTAGGATACCAATCCGGTCACAGAGAATTTCTACCTCATCCATGAAATGAGAGGACAGAAATATTGTCAAGCCATGTTTCTTTAACTCCTGCAGGCTTTTCCAGACACCCCTTCTCGCTTTTGTGTCAAGCCCTGTGGTAAGCTCATCCAAAAAGACCACCCTGGGATTAGGGATGAGGGACAGCACAATAAATAATTTTTGCTTCTGTCCTCCGGATAACTCGTTTACAAAAGCGTTTTCCTTATCTGACAAACCAAATTTGTGCAACAATTTTTCATATGCCATTGGATGTCTGTAAAGGCAGGCCGTTTCCTCGCACAATTCTTTTACCTTAATTTTATCTGGATAATTTGCTTCCTGAAACTGTACCCCAACCTGCTTAAAAAGCTCCTTTCGCTCCGTCCTCGGATCTAACCCCAAAATACGAACCGTTCCTGAATCCGCTTTCTTTGTCCCAAGAATACATTCTATTGTTGTACTCTTGCCCGCGCCATTTGCCCCAAGCAGGCCATACACCTCACCCACCGCGACTGAGAAGCTGAGATTCTCAATTACTTTCTTTCCGTCATAAGATTTGCTTAATCCCTTAATTTGGATTGTTTTTTCCATTTCGAATGCCTCCTTATTGCTATTCTGCGGTCAAATACCTGGTGCATGCAACAGTGTATTTGACTCTCGCGGCAGTCGCCAAATGGACATACAAGTATGTCCGCTTGGCTTGTTGCCCGCGTAAATAAAGATTAGCATCCAATCCAACTGTGGTGGGTAACTGTAGGGTTTTATTCTGATAATTTTTTCATTTTTTCAATCTGGCAAACCACATAAAAAGCATTCTTTTTTGCCTCATTCAATGAGGTCAATAACTTATCACAGGCCCTTATGATATCGTCTTCCTCCTTAGGTGTATCAATGGCTTCCCGGATATTGGTCTGAGGATCATCTGATAAGGCCCGCAGCATTCTCAAAATAGCAGAGAGGGAATAGTTGGCGCAACGAAGAGAACATATGATCTTCAGTTTCAGCATATCTTCTTCTGTGTACACCCGGTATCTGTTTTCCGTTCGTTTTATCGTAAACAGACCATTTAACTCCCAATTTCTTAAGGTATCAATCGTTACCCCTAATACATCTGCTGCTTCCTTTCTTCTATATGTCCTCTGCATTTTGGCACTTCTTTCACTCACACCCGACAAAATACTTCGAGTGATCCGTATCGCTTCTTCTGCATTGGCTTTTTCAATGTCTAACTGAGCAATGTATCGCCTGGTCAATCCCAAAGCTTTTTCGTAATTACCCAAGGCAGCAACTTTAATAATATCAACTGCCTGTTTACGAAGTCCATTTTGAAGAACTTCCACCCGCAGAGCTGCCCGTGCTAATTTGAATTGCTCTATATGCAGATCAGTAAATACCCGGTAACCGTTACTTAGCCGTTCTGGTTTTGGAATTAGACTGCCCTTTTCATATAAACGCACTGTATTTACATGTATACCGATAATCCTTGCTACATCTATTGTCTTATATGTACTCATTCAACGCACCTCCATCCCTCATTATGGAATATGTTTAAAGTCTGGTGTTAAAGTGTAGGGTTTTAGTTTACCGTAGAATGTTCTGAATAGCAAGTTTATTCCCAAGCTATCTAAATATTGGTTCTATATAGGTTTTGATCAAATCTATCCTATCCCTTGCCCTTGGTACAAAAAGTGCAGCAGATGACACAACCATTTTATCTCTTGTATTCACATAAATGACATTTCCTCCATCCCCCATCGCTGCATAACCGCCTTCATTTACCCACCATAAATACCCATACGGTAAATCAAGTTTCTTCCATCGGCTATGCTCTCTCGTACTTTCTCCCACCCACTTTTCTGATACAATTCGTTTTCCGTTCCATAGGCCTCTATTCAAATATAACTGACCGATTTTTGCCATATCCATAGGGGAAAGTGTAAGCCCCCAGCCTGCTGTATGAATCCCCAATGAGTCCCGGACCCATCCGCTGGTATCTATAGATTCATTAAATGCCATTTGATCCTCCTTGCTTTTGAACATCAAATCTCCTTCTATATGAATTTCTAATGGAAAAAATAAATTTTCATCTGCAAATTCAAATACCGACTGCCCTGTTGCTTTTACTAATATTCCCGAAAAAATATCCGGGCCAATCAGAGGCGCGTATCGGAATGTTCCGATCTTCCCCCGGCCCCCTAGCAGGTCCAGAGAGAATTTCACCCAATCCTCACTAGTGAAGTATTTCACATACGGAGCAAAAAAACGATACTTATAAGGTGCTGTCATTGTCAGCATATCCTTGACTGTGATATATTGGATGGTATTTTCTCTCTTCCTTACTATGTATTCCGGGAAAAAATCCAGCACTTTCTGATCAATACTTTGGATATAGCCTTTATCTACTGCAATCCCAATCAGTATTGAAATAATACTTTTCGTTACAGAATAAACATGAACCTGGCTTTCTCTTGTGCATCCCTTGAAATATTTTTCATATACCAATTTTCCTTCTTTTAATACCACCACACCTGTGGTATTTCCGTAATCAGTGTTGATCTTATGTTCAAGTTCCCTAATTCTTTTCTGATCCATAGTATCTCCTTTACTTTAGTAAATTTGCAAACGCATTTATTTCCTGTCTTATTTTTTTAATATCTTTTTTACTGGATAGTAAACCTCTGTAATGAGTTCGCTCTCCTGCAAAACCTCCGAAGGACTTGTTACATAAACCTCATAAAGAGCATTACAATTTTCATACCCCTCTTTTTCTGCCCACTCAATTTGTTTCGCATAAACGGAGGATAGCTGCGAGTAGGAACCATACACAACGGTTTTCAGGCAAAGTCCAGGGTAAAAGTCCCTTGTTCCCGTTACATACTCTTTGACCGGAACAGCAAATTCTGTATCCAACCCAAATGGACTATATTCATCACTATGGAACAAAACCATTGGAGGAGCAGATGCTGTCAGGCGCCTTTCCTTCGTTTTCTTAAACAGCTTTCCAAAACAATACCCATACTCATCAGGAAAATCCTGTTCCCGAATCATCTTTCGGATTGACAGAAGATACATCTTTGGTACCTCTACCAGTTCAATACCTATATCTTCCATATACGACATGATCGATTTTCCCTTTCTTAAGGTGGACATATCAGCATCTATCTGTTCCAACGTATTCCTATACATCCTCATCTGCATTGAAATCTCTTTTTTCTTTTTATTAAGAGCCGCATATAGTTTGTCATCCATTCGCTCCTCTGACTCAAGAATTGCCTTAATCTCTTCCAACGAAAAATGATATGCTTTCAGCCGGTTAATGAACAGCATCGTCTCCAACTGTTTCATAGAATAATAGCGATAACCATTTTCCGGATTGATTTCTTCTGGAAGTATCAATCCTATTTCCGCATAATATCGAAGTGTTTTTGTGGATACCCGGCATATACTCGAAAATTCTCCAATCGTCAACATATAACAGACCTCCTTCTGGTACCAGTATAAACTTTGCCCCAGGGGAAAAGTCAACGGCACTTTTCATGCTTCGCTTCAAGGTAGTAGCATATTAATCGAATATGGAATAAATTTCAAGTTCTTTCTGATTTAACAACGCTATCTACTCCAAACCTTTTAGCAATCTTATCTCCACACCCCTATATCCAACCTGTCTACTCAGCTCTCCCCCATATTTTACAGCAGACCAGTTTCCACAGACTTCCAAAGCGCAAAAAATCCGGGAATTGAAACTGCCATCCAACCAGTCTCAACTCCCGGAGATCCCTTGTTTACGGGGGAGAGTTCCTAAAGCGTGACATATAAGCCTTTGTTTCCGCTTGCGCTGTGCGGCTTTGGTTCTTTTCATGCGTCCGGCACATTCCGGGCCGGATTTCCCACGGTTGGATTTGGGGAGAAAATACCCGCCATACTCGATACAGCGTTTCCTGTCTGCCCGGTACTGCGGGTAATCCGTTTGAACAGCTTCCCGTTGGGCAGCGTCCTGTTTGAGAGCATTTACGGTGGCTTTTGCCCGCTCTAAGCAGTCTTTTAGGCTGCGGAGGTGTCCCTGTTGGGGTAGGGGCTTTTCGGCGGCTCCTGCGGCGTTCTGTGCGTTTTGGGTAAGTGTTTCCAGTACGGCGGCACGGTCAAAATCATCACCCAATTTCCGGGCGGTGATGGGCTTCGTCCTGTTGTAACAGTTTCCCGGAAAAGTCCTCAAAGGAAACGGCAGAGGACAGGGCGGCTCGCACTTCCCCGGAAAGTGTGTGATAGGGTGCGCCGTACTGGTTCAAACAGCGGGCAATCTGATTGAGATTGTTTCTGATTTTCCCGTATTCTGCTGTGAGTTTTCCAACGGCAGAAGTTCATCATTGACCGGGGAAACGGTAATGACCGGGCATATCCTCGACTTGGTTAGAGCTTGCCGGATATATTCGGCTTGGCTCATTTGGCAGAGGGAAACACGCTCGGAAAACTCGGTGTACTCTTCCTCGGTCATGCGTGTTTTGATTATTCGGCTTCGGTAGGGCGTGTTGTATCTTTTCATGGTCGTAAACCTCCTATCATAGGTGGATATTTTAAAGCGGCTGGAGCCGCAAAAAGGCTGGCCTGGGGTGGCAGCCCCAACAAGATTCCCACGGTACAAAATGAGCGGTAAGCGAAATTTGGTACTGTGGCAGAATCTTGCTCTTAAAAATCGGCGGCTTCCTCTGTGTGGGCTTTTGTCAATACCTTTAGTACCGGGAAAAAGGATTTTGCCAAAGCAGCGGCGATAATTCTCCCTCTAATACCTACAACACCACACAAGGCAGAATGGACGGTGATTTGCGGATTTGCCAAACGGGAGAGGGAATTTCTTTCTATCCCCATTTGCACGGCATAATACTGGCGATTTTTCAAAATGCCAAAAATGAGCGCAAAAAAACAGGAGACCTTTTATGATTTCCTGTTCAGGGTGCTGCCTGTTATTGGCGGCGGTTATTCAGTTTTTATGTAGCTGCAGTTTTACAAACCAGAAGTTGTATGTGAAGAAGTTTTAATGTCTAATAAAATCCAATGTCCTTTCGATAATTTCCCTTGTATATTCATCATCATTAGCATAATCAAAACCATGAACGCCTTGAGGGTGGATTAAGAGTTCAGCCGTATAATTATATTTGGAGGCATTTTCTAAAAACCAGTTATTGCATGAAGC
Source organism: uncultured Blautia sp. (assembly GCA_900551075.1). Lineage (GTDB taxonomy): Bacteria > Bacillota > Clostridia > Lachnospirales > Lachnospiraceae > Blautia_A. The sequence continues at coordinate 18,340 of URVB01000041.1, forward strand.
AGGAAACATTTTATCAAGATTTCCCAATGGGATTAAAAACTTCATATTCTCACATTTATCAAGTTTTGTATTTTCACTGATTTTTCCATAATACAACACCAATTTTCTAATCTGTGGATATTTTAACACACAATTTATTGTATTCTTTACAGCTCTGCAAAGCGGAAACACACATATTTCATTAACAGCAATTCCAAGTTCTTTGGCATGAACGAACAAATAATCCATCATTGCAAAAATATCTTCGCTTTTGCCCGAACGCCAGTTAAACGTAATTCCAATCAAATTATTTACTGCCACCAATTCGCCCCAAGATGTGAAGCAAGGGTAGGACTTATAATTTCGTTTTATTGCTCCACCGCCATTAACGAATAAAACTGTCTTATGGTGAAATGCTTCAAAGTCTTTCGGGTAATAAATATCAAAAGTCTGTGCTGTCGAATTGTTAATGCAATAAGGAATATCATTCTTAATTATAAGGAATTCTTCACCATGATATGGATAAGCTACTGGTGGAATGTTTATAGATTTCTTTATCGCTGTTTCGATTGAATAATTCCCCATATATGTATCTCCTTACATTTTGTTTTTCCTTTTGCGTAACTTCCCGATAAATTCTGATAAACTGGAAGTTATAAGTCTGTCGGACAAATTTCTGAAAATCAATTCGGTCAAACACTGTCGGTTTAAAATAGCCGGAAACCGCTGCTCCAATTCCTTTCGGGGATTGATATAAATAACATTTCCGCTATTGCCGATCGCCGCATAGCTTCCCTCATTTTCATCAATAATCCACCACAAATAACCATACTTCATATCACGAAATTTTTGGCCGCAACACAACCTGACCATTGTGCTTTCTTCAAGCCATTTTTCAGAAACAATATGCCTATTATAACACCCTTTTTCAGACAGAGCAATCCTATCTTTGACATTTCTTCAGCAAACAAACAAAGACCATATCCAGCAGCCCCCCTTATCGTTTATCATTTTTACTCCTTATCCGGTTTTTTTATTATAAATCTTCCTCTGCAAACCGGAAGTTGTAGCGCAATCTATGTTGTCTTACCAATTTTCTTTTGAATACAGGGCGTTAATCGCCCTGTTGTTGTCTGAATATTGTCGTCCATGTTCCTCCTTTTAGCCGCAAAAAAAAGCGCATAGTTTTGTTTACTATACGCTTTGACGCTGTGTTATTTATTTTGTTACAAGACAAATAGCCATTTTACGCTATTCCCTTGTTAAAAGTTCCTTAATTTGTGTATCTGGCCAATATCCCCATGATTCTACAATCAAGCCATTTTCCATGCGGAAAATTTCTAATGCCTCAAAAGTTATTTTTTTGCTTTGTGTGGAAACATCATACATCCTGCCGCTGTATGTACCAGAAAATAATACCCTAACCGTCACTTTATTATTTTCCTCAATCAAATCCTGTATATCCACTTGCATATCTGGAAACGACTTTTCTGTATTTTTAAGCACATTTACACACTCCTTGTTACTTCTTGCCGCACAAGGGCTGTTATCGTAATATTTATCTGATATAATTTCCAAAAGACGATTATAATTATGATTAACATAACCCTCTATAAAAAATTCTGTAACTATGTCTTTATTTGTCATTTATATATCCCCTATTCCTCATCAGGTGCTTGTCCATCGTGTGGTAACCATTTACACTCAGTAACCTCCATATGGCTAAATATGGCTTTAAAAGAAGAGTCCTCAGGACTACATGCATAAACGCCAAATTTAACTACACCCGCCGCCTTCCACATATGGCATATTCGCATTTGCTGAAAAACGTTGCCGTCTAAAGAACATTCTATGCAAAAATCATCTTCCCTGCGGCTCAGTCTGTACCACATAGTTTTTGTATCCGCACTTATTTCTGTTGTTGCCCAATCAGAATATCCATTGTTTGTTACAACACTTCCCAAATGTTGAAACTTCTCATTTTCATACTCAACTGAACCTTTTAACCAATTTTCGCTGTCAAGATACAAAACAATTCCACATTGGTCAAAACGGTGGCTGCTCCCTGCAAAATCTGTTTTTACCACAAAAGAGAAGTATTTCTCATTAGTTTTCATTTGTAAAACAGGTGCATTATCATTACGAAAATGATAGTATGTACGCTGCCACAAATCTGTATGGGGTTTTGTCGTTATTTCAATTCTATCTGGGGAAATACTATAATTTTTAGGTGTTCTCTCCCATTCCAACTCATTAACATCAAACCGCATTGTCTAATCCCTCCAAATTTATATTTCTTGAATACAATACTATCACAAAAGTACTGTCAATACTATCATATTACTCTTAAATTTTCATTATAATTCTTTCTCCCTCCGCTTAATTCTGTTCTGCTGTCGGCTCTCATTCTGCTCCACACGCTCAAGGTTGGATTTGTTATAGCCTGTTACTTCCGCAAAGGCAAGGTCGTGGCACGTCCTTGCACGCTCATTTCTAAGCAATGGCATTTCCTTTTCAAGCTGTTCCCGTTCAGTCCTCCACGCTTTTGGGAGGGTATCTTTTCCTCCTCTGATAGCAATAATTTCAAATCTGCCCTTGTACCCAACGCCATTAAGAATAAATCGCAGAACCGAGCAACGGAATATCTGTTACATCGTCAATAATCCTGTCCAATGTCTCATGGTTGTTTACGGCATTACCGTACTTTTCCGAAAAGGCGTGACCACAGTCCATTTCAAAACCCAGTGCTGCACAGTCATCAGCCATATAATGGCCAACTAATTCTATATAATTGATGTTCTGGTCTCTGAATTTATCGCACCACTTCACAGCAAAATCATGTATCTGTTTCATATCAGCCACTGTGGTACACCTCCAATCTTAATTATCGTTATATCTGTTTTTTAATCCTCATCTGAAACCGTTCCTGCTAATTCGATATATTCCTTCAACTTTTTCTGTAGCAGTTTCTTATCGATCAGCTTCAGGTTATATTCAGAAACCATAGTTGGAGAAAAACTACGGCTGAGAGCAAATTCTACAACCTTATCATCCTTGCTTGCACAGAGGATAACGCCTACACTCGGATTTTCATTTTCTTTTTTACTTCACGGTCAAGGGCTTCAAAATAGAGATTTATCTTATCAACATACTCTGGCTTGAATTCTCCGATTTTTAGTTCAAATGCCACAAGGCATGAAAGTCCTCTATGGTAAAACAGCAGATCAATATAATAATCATGCTTTCCAACCTGCACACGATATTCTTCTCCGATGAAAGTGAAGTCTTTACTGACTTCAAGAATAAAATCTTTAAGATTTCGTATAATAGATTTCTGTAAATCACGCTCTGAAACAGTATCCGGAACATCAAGAAAATCAGGTACATAATTATCTGGAAAAATATTCAGCAGCTCATCCTCCAGAAAATTCTTCAGATAAATGGTGTTCCAATACGGCTGCTGTACCGGAGGACAATGATATCCCCGAACTACCACGCCCGGATAGTCCTGACGATAAAACTGTCCGAAATCCGGCGTACATTTTAAAGTAATCTTATAGTCATGTGGATTGGGATAAATCTGCGCAAAAATCTTTTTATTCAGCCGATAGCAAATGGGGACATCTCCAAAAGGACTGTCCTCATAGGCTCTCCATTTGCCCAGGCAATAATTTTTGATTTCCTCTGTGTTCATCATTTATCACCGCCTGCCTGTTTTTATAAACTCCATCAGCATTTCTACATCCTCAAAATCATCATAATCTCCATGAATCCCCTGTCTGTGGTAAATAGCCCCATTGCGTTCATTTCTTTCCAGACAATCCAGCAGCGCTTCTTCCCCGTATTTTTTTATAAATAACGTAAATGCATATGGTTTTATCTTACTTAATAAACCTCTTCGGCAATTTTCTTCACATTCAAAGCAATGCTTCAAGTCTCTTTCCAGAGAGCAGGTACGATTTTCACATCGGTCTTTATCCGGACATTCTCCCGAATCACAACCAGAGCATGTCTCATTTTCAGAACAAAGGCAACAGGCAAGTCCGCACCTTGCAATCCCTAATTCTCTTTTCATATCCGTTCATTCCTCTCACTTCTCTGCATTTTCCCCTGACACTCACTGCACTCCGCATCATGGATAGAAATAATACCGCCGCACTTTGAACAGGTAAATTTCTCTTTTTGCTTCTCCATGAATATTTCCATTCCCTGTGCCTGTACCATACGGCTGTTTTCTAAAAGACTTGCATGATATCTGGTATTGTAGCTCTTCTCCAAGGACTTCATCTGCCTGCAGGGATATTCCGGGCATTCATAGCAGTAAGACCATTCTTTTTCTATCACGCAATCTTTAATTTTACATTTCCGGCAATGTTCCGGCTTTCCTTCATCCCCTGGGATACAGCCGGCACACGGTTTCTTGTGATAGCAATGTTTATAGCACACCATGCAGTTCATTCCACAAGGTGCAAACATATCTGAACTAATTCCTTCTATCGGCATTTTCATGGCCGCATCTCTCCTCTCTCCTACATTTCTTTGCCTTTTGCAGGCTTCTTCCTCAGTTTTAAACATATCCCCTTCGATCGGATACCTCTTGAAGCAGCCCCGCCATGTGAACAGCTTTTTCTTTTACGGAAAGCCCCGTTTTCTTTTCTTTTATTCGCTCCATCACTCTTCGTAAATCATCCAGTTCCAGAAGGTTCACCGCAAGACAAAAGAGCGTTTTCTTGCGTCCGTCATTATAATCCTCAAGTAGCTCATTCAGAATAGTAACATTTTCCCTCTGCTCCGCCTGATATGCTTTTACACCGATTTCTTTCAATTTTCCAAAATCCCGGTATCTGTTGCAGTATGTAATAAAAGAATCATATTCTTCTTTCTTCGGATACTTTTCACACGGAAAGTTCTCACACTGATTGCAATATGCTATTTTTCCATGCTCCATACTGCATTTTGCTATTTTACAAGGCTGATTTCCCACTCCGCCTCCACAGCCGGGACAGTATCCACCCAAGTGCATGGGACATAATCCGCAATTCAAGCTGCAGAGAGAAAACAACTGGTCTTCTCAGATAAAATCTTTCATAATCCTATTTTCTCCATAATATGGTAACAAAGATAATCTCCGTTTTCTGTTTCAATTTTTTAAAAGCAATGAATTCTTTTTTCCAATATATCCATTAGCCTGCTCCCATATCCCTTGCCCTGATGCTCAGGCAGGATAAACAATCTGCAGATTTCATTTTTCCTGATGCGCTCTGCTCCTACAATCTTTCCTTGTACCACCGCAAAATAGATATCTTCTTTATTCTTTACTTTTTCAATTTGCATCTCACTATGCAGTTCTGCAAAAAACTCCACAGCTCCCGCCAGATAATACCGAGGGTAGATGGCTCGTACAGTTTCTTCTACGATTCTTGCTACCGTAGCAGAATCCTCTGTCTGCCTTAACTCTATAGTTGAATGAAACATCTGTAACCTCCAAATCAGAAACACTGAGATTCCCTTTTTCGCTTAAATATATCTTCTTACTTCTTTTCTATAACGCCTGTAATCCTCACCGAACTGTTTCTCACATTCTCTTTCCTCTGCAAGGACAATCCAATGGGAAGATATCTGAAACACCAAAATAATTCCTCCGAGAATCCATGATTCTGTCAGTAAAGCACATCCCATAAAACATATAAAATACGACACATACATAGGATGACGGGAAAATCTATAAATTCCTTTCGTGTTCAGCCCCTCGGCAGAAGGAGATGAAAAACCAATAATGGAGATCACACACAGCATCAACCCCAACAGATAGCATGTTGTTCCAGCCAAAAACAAACCTGAAAATTTTATCTGTACTTTTAAAAAACACAGATAGATAATTATTGCCGTATTGGAAATTTGATAAAGCCAATACGCTGCCATTTCATTTCCAATCATTGGAGCAAAGTGAGCCGCACGCCGAACTGACTCCCTGTCCCGACACCACAGTAAACCAAACCTGACTAGAAAAAATGGTACTAACAGGATAAAGCTATTCATTTTCTTCACCTTCCTCACAAATGATTCCTCTTGGAAAATTGCACGCTTAAGGAATCGTCACGTCCATCTTCTGGCATGGATAATCAAAAACTGTCAGTTCCTCCTCGTCCTTGAAACCACAAGCATGGTAACAGCGGCGTGCCGCAATGCCTTTCTCATCTCCCTCCCGGAATGTGACAACCGAAAGCTTCTCACCTCTGTGAAAACAGCTTTTTACCTGCTCAACTAATTTTCTTCCAATTCCACACTTCCGAAACTCCGGCCGTACTGCCAGAAAGGTAAGTTCCTTTTCTTCATAGGAAAAACTGATCATTCCAGCCAGTTTCCCCTCTTCTTCCTCTAAAAATGCCTCTCTGTTCCGAATTGCTTTCTCCAATGCATCCAAAAACTCCTCTTCCTTGTACCCGGCAAAATCCTCTTTTACTTCCTCCATCATAGACAGTACCTGTCCGATATCTTCTTTTTCTACAAATCGTATCATTTCTGCTCCTTCTCCAGATACTCTTTATTCTTCCAATACCACCATTTTAATTTCTCTGGCTCGTGTTTTTCATGCTCTATATTTTTACCCAAACCCGGGATATTTTGTATATCACAGATTTTTGTATCCATGGCGGCTTGTTCCCGGAGCATTTTTAACTGGTTGCGGTAATCCCTGGCATTTTCTTCTTCTGATTTTGTAGGATCATCCTGATCATAATAACTGCACGGCAGTGCCTCACACTGCCCGCAATGGGCATATTTTTTCTTATTTATGCAGCAATCATAAATATCGCAAACGGTTCCCCGGTATATTCCGGCCAGAATACCTTCCCTTCTATTTCCGTACAGCCCCGACACTCTTCCGGATAATATTCACGCTCCTGACAGAGCACACAGCAGCAGCTCATTCCTTTATCCATCGTCATCTTCATTCACCTTCCCCTGAAAAAACATGGACAGCCGCCAGTCCATCAGCGTCCTGCCCTTGCTTTTGTATATGTTTCAGTCTACCTCTTATAATTACACTCTAAAAACCGACCAATCACTACTGCTGCCCTTTCTCCGTTGGACGCAATAGCCGGATGAAACCCTGATTCAAAAATACAGATTTCAGCTCCGGTTAATCCTGCGATTGTTTCATATTCTGCCCGAAAATCTTTCCGCACCATTTCGTCCCCTTTGCTTCCCATCAGAAGCATGGGATTTTTTAACTGTTCCAGTGGTTTCCAAAATAACGGTTTCTTTTCCTTAGCGCACCGAAGAAGCGCTTCCGTATTCTTATCTACAACCCTTTCCCAATCTTCTCCCTGACACCATTCATAGAACCCTGCTGCCTGCTCATCCTTTTTTGCCGCACTTCGTTCCTTTACCAGATTGTCAGCAAAATCTTCTGCCAGCGTTCTGCCATCAAAACTATCCGCAACAACCCGTTCAACCAGATCCGGACGTTCCAAAGCAGCATTGATTGCTACCCACGCTCCTCCGCTGGTTCCCACAAGATTTACCTTTCCATACCGTAAATGCTCCAACAAAGCAATGGTCTGCCTTGCTTGCTCCTGCCATAAGTCCACGGGAAATTCCTCCACTCTGTCCGATTTCCCATTTCCAAGAAAATCAATCAGAATCACCTTGAAATTATCTGTATATAGCGGCAAAAGAAGTTCAAACATTTTCGATGAAGCGGTGTCACCATGAAGAAATACAACTGGCTTTCCCAAGCCCTGCTCCGAATAATAAATTTTCTTTGACTGATAAATAAAATATGACATTTCATGCCTCCTAATCGAATTTTGATATTCCTTTATCTTCATCCTGATCAGCAGGGCTTGCCAAACACATAAGCCCTGCTTAGTGTTTTAACATCCAGATTCCCATAAATTTCTACCTCCGCTCTGTATGATAATTTCAGTATAACATGAACACAGACATATGCCATCTGTTTTTAAAAAGTTTTGCTAAATTATTTCTTTTTGCCAAAAAGTATGGGTTTTGCCAAGGTGTGCAAACTCCCCGGCAAAACCCATAATAAACCACATATTAAACTCACACGGCGTTACCCTATCCCCACTTCCACGGTAACTTATCCATTACAAGTTTCAAAAAAACACAACTACATTTCCATCAAATAATCCCGCAGCCCCGCATAAAATTAAGATTTCCGCACGAGAAGCACAACTGTCTCAACGGTACTTTCATTGTCCCAACTAAGTCCTTCTGTTTCCACACCGTTGAAATACATCGGAAAATGGACCTTAATGTATTTCAGGAATCTGCCATCCGGCTTCTCCTGCTTATAAATGTCCACCTGCTCTACGGAACTGCTCAAAAACTCTTTTTTCTCCAAGTCGGTGAACTTATCATACAGTTTATCAAAATACAGTAAAAATTGATATACGTTATCTTCCGAAATCCTCTTCTGTTTAATGTTCAGTAATCGGTTCTTTACCTCACTGATACTGTTCTCCACACCCTCAATTTCATCATAGAGACGGTACAGCTTGCAGGCATAATAGAAATAGTCCTTATATGCCGTACCGTCTTTTCGTTTTTTCCGATTGACATTCCCATACATTCCGCTGCCACACAGAGGACACTTCAAAATGCTGGATAAAATATGCTCATGGTCCAAACTATGTGTCTATTCGTATGATACTCCTGTTTTCTGCCGTTTCTGATGTGCCAGTTCCCAATCCTCTTATGAAATAATTCCTTCATGAATACCATCGTTCAGCATATATTCTTCCTGTTTCACGATTCGATATTCATTTCCTGTTCCGGGAGCTTTTTCATTCTTTCTGCGACCAAATGCCAGTTTACCACAGTAGATTGGATTATCCAGAACACCTTTGAGGAATGAAGCGGCAAAAGCATCCAGTGTATTATTCTGTCACTTTTTCTTTTTATATCCATGCTGGTTCAACCATGGCGCAATCGCACTCATTCCCATATTAGTGTGAATAAATTTATCAAAGATCAGGCGGATCACCTCTGCTTCGTCTTCTGCAATTTGAAGCTCTCCATTCACCAGCTTATAACCATAGGGAACAAAGCCACCGTTCCATTTGCCCTCCCTTGCTTTCTGTTTCCGACCTTCCATAGTCTGTACCATAATATTTTCACGTTCGATTTCTGCCACCATCAGCTTACCACTATCTTTGGAACTGTCAATACCATCCTTTACGCATATCAAATTCACTCCAAAGTCCTGCATTCTCTGTAGTAAATTTAAAATGTCAGCAGCATTACGTCCAAAACGGAAAAGCTTAAATACCAGCACAAACTGTACATCGTCCGTACCATCTTCAATACTGTCTAACATCCGCTGAAATTCCGGCCTGCCTTCTACACTTTTACCGGATATTCCTTCATCCCTATACTCTTTCACAATTTCCGTGTTCTGGTACTCAGCATGCTTTCTAAGTTTCTCTCTGGGCGTCCAAGCTGTATCCATCCACCTGCATAGTAGTGGATACACGGATATAGCTATAGCATTTTATCTGTTTTTTCATAGGTACCTCCTATTTTTCTGATAAAGAACCCAGTGCAATTTCCAACAGTTCCGCTGCAACCCGATGATTCCTGATGCGCATCAAGTTATCCCAGACATCAACTTTTCCAAGGAGATTCATGCCACCATGCCATACTAATTCATCATCAATGACAGCAAACCGTTCTTCCACTTCTGTTTTTGTTACTACATTTATCCCTACCACTTGCATTGTTCTGATTAACTCATGGCATATATCCGAACTGCCATAAACAACTTCTTCTGGATCTGTTGTGATGATAGTTGCCTTTACGCCTGCTTCCTGTCTTCCCTTCATCAGAAACAGGAATCGCTCAATCTTGTCCTGTCTGATATCCGGACTGGAAATTACCACCATTTTTTCTGCCTCCACAATATCCCGCTCAAACTTTTCGGTGTAATTTCCGGAATCGAATATTGCATTTATCATCTGTTTAGACTGCAGCTCTCCCGTCCATATAGAAAACCCTATCTTTTTATATGTTCTTAACCTTTTTGCATACATTTTATCAAAGAAACAGACATGCGAATCAATGTAATCATACACATAAACTGCTTCTTTTCCCGCATAGTCTCGATTCAGTCTTCCTACATACTGTTCAAGACGTCCTTCAAAAGACACAGGAGCTGCAAGCAATAATACATCCAGTCTTGGAAAGTCAAACCCTTCTCCTATCTTCTGGCCGGTTGCAACTAAAATAAGTGATTCATTTTCAGGAACCTGCTTTAACCTTACTCGTATTTCTGCGTTTTCCTTATCGGAATTATCACCATATAGAAGAAATACATGATCTGCTTCGTCTTTCAAGGCATCATATAAAAGTTTTGCGTGTTCCTTAACTCTCGTCAGAATTACAGGAGTTTGTTTTTTTGCAACACAAGTTATTACATCGTGTACAATCATCTCATTACGTACCCGGCTGGTACTAATCAGACTGTATGCCTTATTGATATCATCTTTACTTACTGTATTGTCGACCACCCTTGTATATCTCGGAACAAAATAATGTCCTACTCCCTGCTCCTGTGCCCTCTCCAATGCAGTAAATCTGTGTCTCAGTGGTCCCAGCAACATATAGATAATCCTGTCAAGACTGTCTCCACGTTTTGGTGTAGCTGAAACACCATACACATACTTTGCATTGATTTTCTGCAATAATTCCATGGATGTATTAGATGCTGCGTGATGACATTCATCCATGATTACCATTCCGTAAGAATTAATCCGTTCATTAAACTTTCCCCTGCTATACATGGAACCAACCATTGCAACGTCTAAGATGCCCGTTAATGTATTTTTACTGCCGTGCAAAATTCCTATCACACTGTCTCTCTTTTTCTTTCTTCCAGTTTTTGTTTCGTAATCTGGTGGTTCTTCTTTTATTTCCAAAAATTTATTCAGTTCATCAACCCACTGATTAAGTAAATCTTTACTTTGCAACAGAATAAGCGTGTTTACTTTTCGCTCTGCAATAAGATAACTACATACTACCGTCTTACCAAATGCAGTTGCTGCACTCAGAACACCATCTGAATGCGAAAGTAACTTTTCTGCCGCCAGTTCCTGCTGCGTTCGCAAATCTCCCTTAAAAGAAACTCGAATCGGATGTCCTGTTTCTCTCTGATCAGAAATGTCAACAGCAATCCCTGCCTTTTCACATTCTTCTATCATTTTCTCTCTCAGTCCCCTTGGAACCTGTACATATCCATCTATATCTTTTCCTAAATATACGGCACTGAAATTATAATAATTTGAATATCCAAGCCTTTTATTTTTATAAAACTCCGGATTATCAAATGCTGCAAGGCTACGAATCTGATTTTGTATTCTCGGCATAAGGTTCAAAGTATCAATATAAACTCCATTACTCAATACCATGTGCAGCTTGCCCACAACATCATCTTTAAAAAACTCGCATTTCTTTTTCCATGGTTTTGGTCTGACGCTTTTATCAACATTGGCAAGCATTCCCCTGGTTTCTGCTAATTCTCCCTGCCACTTCGCCATACATTGTTCAATATCTTCTATACCCAGCTTCTCCGTTTTATTAAAAAGAATATCCCACTGATCAGGATATGCATTCCAATTTTCATCTACAAAAGCACTATTTCCATTTTTTAGTGCCTGTCCCTGTAACGGCAGTGCAATCAGATTACCTATGCTGCTTGTCACATCCTGTGACGGATACATTCTGTCATAATAATGAAATGATTTCAGATTAATGGAAGTCGAACCTTTATCCAATAATAGGAATCCGAAATTTCTTGCTATTGCCGCCGGTATTGCCTTTTTTAAGAAAATCCATACATGTGCGCCTTTTCCGGATCGGGATCTCTCAACTAAAGGTCTGATACCATTAAGCTCACACATTTTTCTAAGAGCATCCACTTCTATATGCCACTCATTATCCGTATTGGCAAAATCTGTAGCTTCAGCTCCCTTCTCGTGATTATCAAAATCAAATACAATAAATCTGCATGTACCATTTGGCAATAGTGGATATACACCTATTACATCTGAACCATCCTCTTTAATCCCCAACAAATGAGCAATTATTTTTTTTACATCTAGCCTTGTCCATTTGGTATTTTCACACTCATCACAAAATACTTTCTCTTTACGTTGCTTAGGGCAAAGCCTGTCATTCCAACGATTATCACATTGCGGAAAATAACCGCCGTTCTTACCTCGCCTGGCATATACATCTTCCCTTCCCCAAAACATCGAAAAGAAACGTATTGCCATCTCTTCTGTAATAAACGGAGGATTCACAATACGTTCCCCCTGATCCAGGTCATATTCTTCTACATTTTCTATTTTTTCTTCGAAGGGATTTACCTCATCATATGGAATACTTGCTTTCTTCAATTTATCTTTTAATAATCTGTTTTCATATTCAAGCATCCTAACCATCTTTCTCAACAAATCTACATCATATGCTTCTATGTTCACCTCTGTCACCTGCAATTCCTATTTCCGTTTTTACAAAATATTATTCTGCAGTCACTGTCCCACCTAAATTTTATCGCTTGTTCCAACCACATTCAATACCTATTCTTCACATATTTTCCAACTATATGTAATTTTCAGGATTGTAGCCTGCCGAATTTTATGATAGGATAAATTCGTATGAGGCGGCGATAGAATGAAAATTGAGTTAGGGCAAGCCAAAAAAATGTTAGAATAGCTAAAAACAAAACTGTACCTCGATGCTTTGTCCACTAGCGCAAAGACAAGAGCAATCAAACGTGGACAAGTATAAGATGCAATTTTGGATGTGGTATCGGAAGTGAAATGCAAAAAGACAGACCCGCCGTCGTTATTCAAAATGATGTGGAGATGATGTTTTCATTTATGATAACAGATGAAAACTCCACATTGAAGCTGTGTAAACACTGCGGCAGGATATTTGCAGCCAGCAGATCCAATGTGCAGTTCTGTTCTCCACAATGTAAAAATCGGCATAATGTGTACAAGATCCGGGCGAAGAAGGAAGATTCCGAATGAACAATAAGAAAGATGAAATAGTTTTATTTGAAAATGGAGAATTGGCTTTGGAAGTAAATGTATCTCCTCAACTGGAAACCGTATGGCTGTCCTCCAATCAAATGGCACTTCTTTATGGCAGAGACGAAAAAACCATTCGAAAGCATGTCAATAAGATTTTTGCTGATAAAGAACTGGATCGTGAGAGCAACACGCAAAAAATGCGTGTTGCTGGTGTCAGTCAGCCGGTTGCCTTTTACAATCTTGATGTAATCATATCTGTTGGATACCGTGTCAATTCAAAACAGGGCATCGCTTTTCGAAAATGGGCAAACTCCATCATAAAGCAATACATAATCCAAGGATATGCTGTAAATGCTAACCGTATAAACCAACTCGGTGAGGTGATACGGATTATGAAACGGACAGAGAACAGTTTGGATGCTAAGCAGGTACTTTCTGTAATAGAAAAATACAGTCTTGCCTTAGACCTGCTGGACGATTATGACCATCAGACAATGAAGCGTCCGGATGGAAACAAAACCGTCTATATATTATCCTATGAAGAATGCAGACAAGTTATTGACAGTATGAAATTTGCATCCGATTCTGATTTGTTTGGGAATGAAAAAGATGATTCCTTTAAAGGCAGCATCGGTAATATCTACCAGAGCTTTGCGGGTCAGGACATTTACCCAACCTTGGAAGAAAAAGCTGCCAATCTCTTATATTTCATAACAAAAAATCACAGTTTTTCAGATGGCAACAAGCGAATCGCAGCAACGATGTTCCTGTATTTCCTTGATAAGAACGGAATACTGTTTACCGATGGAAATAAACTGATTGATGACCATACACTTGTGGCGTTAACGATTATGATTGCGGAATCAAAACCAGATGAAAAAGAAATGATGATAAGCGTGATTATGAACTGTATTTGCGGATAAGCTTAAATATTCGTAGCATACATATTCATAATTTTTGACAAAGGGCTGTCGGTTAATCAATGTTTCGACCCCAGCATCATGACATTGGCTACTCCGACTCCTTCTTTTTATTCTCTAAATTTTGTTTTTTTCAAATGAGCTGGAAAGATAGAACCATCATTCAGTGTATTCTCCATGGCAAACCTACTAACCACACGCTGTTGTGATTCAGGACTCCAGTATATCTTCAACTTATTCTTCGCCCGTGTAATAGCCGTATAGAAGATATTGTGTGTAATCATCTGATCAATATCTTCCGTGATCACAACTTTTACAGAATTATACTCCAATCCCTGCGCCTTATGAATAGACACCGCATAGGCAATTTGAAACGGAACTACTGTTGAAATTTCAGTATCATCATCCCCGTCAAAATCATGACTATTGTCCACATAGAATTTTATTATTGCTTTACCCGGAGTCCTACCCGGAATCAATTCTAAGGTAATATCTTCAATATCCAGCTCATTCAACGCTTTTTCAAATTCAATAGAGAACCAGATTCGATCTTCCGCTTCATCTACTTCAATGTCTACAATAGTACCTTTCAGATTGTTATACAATACTGGAGAAAACCGTTCATTTTCATTAAAAAGTACCGGATCTCCAATCTTATAATTCCATAACCCCCACTTTACACTCGGATTCGGATTGCTGTTCTGTAAAAAACGGTTTACATTATTAATTCCGTACAATCCGTTGTAATTTAGGCAAGGAATTATCTCATCTTCAGCTTCTCTCTGAAAGATTGTCTCATCCAACACCGACGAATATCTATTGAAAACAATGTGTTCTGTAATATCATCCTTCACCTTCCGAACCTTCGTCCACAGTTCCAAAAGTTCCTGATTTTGCGCACGATATGGATTCAACAGCTCATTCCATGTTTTCTTCGGGAGAAAGTATCTTGCCAGCAAAAACCAATTTCCAAACGTGATTGATTCTATCTGATAGGTATCACCAACAAGAACCAACAGCTTATACTCTGCCTTTTTCAAAACCGATCTCATATCTGAATTTGAGACCATACTGCACTCATCCATAAAGAGAATATCGTACTTCGCCTGTACCCGAGAGTTCCTGATAAACTTGTCAATAGTCATAAATTCACAGTTCTGAGCTTCTACCTTTCTCCTTAAATTATCTACTGCTGGGTTGGTATTAGCCAAAAACAATTTATCTTTATCATCAAAAAACTGTGCAACATGATTTAGTAAATATGTTTTCCCTGTTCCTGCCGCTCCATAAGTCATAGAAACATGCGTAGATGCAAACATATTTAATAAGATCTTTTTCTTCTCTACGCAATTCACAATTTCAGGATTTATCTGCATCCAGGAATCCACCGAATCCTTATAACCATTTACGCCGCTTTGGGACAATTCCAAAAGCTTCTGCAAGACTGCCTTCGTATCATCAAAATACTC
This sequence comes from uncultured Blautia sp., assembly GCA_900551075.1. GTDB lineage: Bacteria > Bacillota > Clostridia > Lachnospirales > Lachnospiraceae > Blautia_A. Next base: position 33,766 of record URVB01000041.1, read on the forward strand.
TCGAATACAGAGATAATTTCCGAACTGTTCTATTATTCTTCCCGTATGCTTATAATAAACCCGGCTATTGTATGTACTAATAAGTTCGTCTAAATTACGGAAATCTTTCAGTTCTGCTTTGTCTGTATATAAATGAGCATGGTTACTTGTATTAGTTTGCAGGTATTTCGCCAGAATTTCATATCATGGGACACTCCAATATCACCATGACGCTGAACTACTACGCACACGCAAC
>URVB01000042.1 GCA_900551075.1 uncultured Blautia sp.
GATTGGCAGCATTTCGCACTCCTGTGCAATTTCGATGTCACTTTTGAATCCCATAATTCTTCTCCTTTCGTGCACCGGATTTACCATCCCGGCGCTGTTTGGAACATTTTTAAAGATGTTCTAAGGTGGTTTGATGTTTCACAGCCGTTAACCCTGAAAAAGGGTACAAAAAAGGACAGTACCTGAATGTATTCAAATACTGCCCAGACGGTCGGCTGCAGCAAATCTTTGATTCCCATGTGGTAATCTCCACTATTCCGTCAGTCATCAAAGATTTCTTAATTGATGTTAAGATTTTATCATTTTCTGAGCAGAATGTCAATTATTTTTATGGCCGCGTGTTGCGTTTTATAAAAATTTTATGATTTGGGACATTGCTATATTTGACAGGTATGATACAATGAGCGCATAAGCAGAAGATACGGCGGCAGGGCTGGAAATGTGGTGTGCCGAAAGGCACCTGTAATAAGAAAGGAACGACAATGGACAAATCCGAATTTCTTGAAATATTGAGAGAACAGCTATCCGGACAGATGCAGGAAGGAAAATTGGCCGCACATGTCCGGTATTATCAGGATTATATAGAAGAACAGGTGAGGAACGGACGGGGCGAAGCTGATGTACTTGCAGAATTGGGGGACCCGAGGCTGATTGCAAAGACACTTATGGATACGAATGCGGATGCAGGGCAGGAGATACAGGGGGACAGGCAGAACTATCAGGGCTATTCGGACAGCGGGAGCTATCAGAGCGGATATGTAAAAAAGCGCAGCTATAAGCTGGACCTGTCCACATGGTACGGAAGGCTGATCGTAATTATGGCAGCAGCTCTTGTGATTATCGGATTGGTGATCGTGATTGGTACGATTTTGCCGATCATGATCGTTGTTGGTGCGTTGATCTTTATCATTTCGCGTTTCTGGAAATCATAGCAGAACGGACGGCAGAGAGAAATCCCTGCCGTTATTTTTGTTTTGCGGGGAAATGTGCCGGAAAGAGACGAAAGAGGTGGATGGATTTTCGAGGATACATTTATTAGAAAAACATCTTGTTTATAATTCTGACAAGTATTACAGTAATAGCAGGAAAGTGCGCAGAAAACAGTGAGACTTCGTAAATGGTGCTGAGATGAGGGAGGGGAAAGCCATGATAAAAGTCTTTTTGGTGGAAGATGAGGCAATCATAAGAAGAGGAATTAAGAATAAGATTCCCTGGGAAACGGAAGGATTTGAGTTTGTTGGGGAAGCTTCTGATGGAGAATTGGCTTATCCGATGATCAAGAAGACAAAACCGGATATTGTGATTACGGACATTAAAATGCCTTTTATGGATGGCCTTGAATTGGCAGCTATTATAAAAAAAGAGATGCCGGACACAAAGATTATTATTTTGAGCGGGTACAACGAATTTGAATATGCAAAAACGGCGATTTCCATTGGAGTGACAGATTATGAACTGAAACCGATCAGTTCGGAAAGGCTTTTGGAAACGATTAAACGAGTGGCCGATATCATACGGGAGGAGCGGGCGCAGAAGGCGCTTTTGGAGGAATACGAGCGGGATAATAAAGAGAGCCTGGAGCTGGATAAGGCGAAGCTTTTTTATGCACTGGCAGATAATGCCATGTCTCCGGCTGAAATTCTGGAATGGGGCAGACAACTGGGATTAGATCTGACTGCTTCCTGTTATACGGTGATTCTTTTGAAAATCATTTCTTCTGTGGAAGAGAACAGCTACCATGAGCAACTGGTGGAAGCAGAAAGAAAAATGGAAGAGTTTTTGGGGACACAGGAGTGTATTTATTATTTTAAACGCTGGGGAGAGGGCTGGTTTCTGCTTGTACGCAGTGAGGATGAAGAGGTGTTCGGTGATTTGCTGCATGGCCTTAAGAACTATCTTTCGGAGCTGATACCGGATGGGAAGTCCGGCAGCCTTCACTATTTTGGCGGAATTGGCAGTACGGTACAGAGACTGGGGGATGTGCGGCAGTCTTTTCTGTCTGCGAATCGTGCCTTTGCAGCACGGTTTTTTGCGAATTTGAATCAGATTCTTACAGAGGACGAATTGAAGCACAGTGAATCGGAGCAGCGGGAAACAGATGATCTGAAGGATATTAATATATCCAATATTGACAGGCGTATGCTGGAGGATTTTCTGAAAGTAGGCAATATCGAAGAGGCACCTATCTTTTTGGATGCCTATTTTGACAAGATTGGTGTCGGCAGCTATACCTCCCTGATGTTCCGGCAGTATCTGATGGTAGATATGTATATCAGCGTTTCAAAGTTCCTGGAGGATCTGGGCGGCAGATCCCAGGCGCTTATGGACAAGTTCGGAGATGTAGAAGAAATCAAGATGCGCATTCATTCTACGGACCGGGTACGTGAATACATGAAGGAAGTGTTTACGGAAGCCCTGAAAATGCGGGATAGTCTGTCGCGGGATAAATACAGCCGCCTGTTAAAGGAGGCGCAGCACTATGTGGAGAAGCATTATTCCAACAATGAGATATCCCTGAATATGGTAGCATCCCACGTCGGTATCAGTCCCAGCTATTTCAGTACGATTTTCCGTCAGGAGACGGGCAGCACTTTTGTGGAATATCTGACCGGGCTCCGCATGGAAAAGGCAAAGGAGCTTCTCCGCTGTACCAATAAGAAAACAGCGGAGATTGCGTATGAGGTGGGATATAAGGATTCCCATTATTTCAGCTACATATTTAAGAAAACCCAGGGCCTGACTCCAAAGGATTACCGGGGAGAACGGAAAGAGGGGGCCGGACAGTGAAAGTAAAAAGGAGTGTTTCCCTGAAAAAGCGGCTTGCCATGCTGTCAGCGGTGATCATCATTCCCCTTTTGATCATGGTTATCAGTGTGCTGGTGCTGCTTCGGAATTTTACGGATTCTTACAGGCAGATCGTGACCAACATTACAGATGCGAATGAGTATAATATTAATTTTGAAAAGGAAGTAAACTACAGTGTATACCGTATTGTGATCGGTTCTATTTCTATGGATGACCTCAAGGACGGGGACATTATGGAAGGAAAGGATGCCAGATATGCGACGATTGTCAGGAATCCCTATAATCTGATTCATTCTGCCAGAGAGGATTTTCAGGATATGAGGAGAAATGTCACTGCAGATGACAGTACCTTTCAGATCAAGGGAATTCTTTCCTGTCTGGATACGCTGGAAAATGTTCTGGAAAAGATTGAGGAAAATCTGGACAAGCCCTCCAATTATTCCAATAACATGCCCATGTGGGAAAACGATGTGCATGGGGTAACATCCCTGATTCAGAATTACATACAGAAATATATCTATTATGAAACGCTCAGTCTGGAGAGCCTGAAAAATACGATTGAACGGCGGACCGCCAGTGCTATTACAGGAAGCGTGGTGCTGCTGGGAGTCATTCTCGGATTGGTTATGTTTTTTTCGGGAAGGATCACAAGGAGCGTTACGGTTCCGATTAACGCACTCTGTGATGCTGCAAGGCAGATGGAGAAAGGCGATTTTTCTGCGGAACAGCCCATTCCCTCTGATGATGAAATTCAGATACTGGTACATCGCTTTGACAGGATGAGGGATAAAATTGCAGCTCTTGTGGAGGACATCAAGATTGAGCAGATGAAGCTGAAGGATACAGAACTGAAGCTTCTTCAGGAGCAGATTAATCCGCATTTTCTCTATAATACACTGGATACGATTGTCTGGCTGGCAGAAGACGGGCAGGACAAGGAGGTTATTGCGGTCACGACCTCTCTGTCAGAATTTTTCCGTACAGTATTAAGCGGGGGAAGGGATTATATCACCATTCGGGAGGAAGAGGCCCATATCCATAGCTATTTAAGCATTCAGCAGTTCCGTTACCAGGACATTTTGGAATATGAAATATCGATGGAACCGGAGCTGTATGAATACAGCATTCTGAAGCTGACGCTGCAGCCGCTGGTGGAAAACGCTCTGTATCATGGGATTAAGAATAAGCGCGGAATGGGGAAAATCTGTATTTATGGCTATGTAGACGGTGCCGATATAGTTTTTGAGGTGTGCGATAACGGTATCGGCATGACACTGGAGGAGCTTGCGGCCCTGAAACGCAAGGTAAAAGAAAAGTCCAGCTATGGAAGACAGGGCTTCGGCCTGATCAATGTGGAGGAACGTATCCGCATGAATTACGGATACAGGTATGGATTGGAATTTGAAAGTGAGAAGGGTATGGGGACCAAGGTTACGGTCCGCATACCGAAAAAAATCCATCCTTTATCTAAAGAAAACGCACAAAAATCACAGACAGACGAAAAATCCTAAAAATAATTAACCATCTTTTCGGATTATTCCGTAGCTTCTGTTGGAGATTTTGCTAGAATATAGGTATCAGCTACGGGAGAGCACCCGGGCAAAGAAAAGGAGGATTTTTTAATGAAGAAGAGAGTTTTATCAGTAGCATTATCCGCAGCTATGGTTGCATCCATGGCATCTGCAATGAGTGTTCAGGCAGCAGATGATGATCTCATCGTTGTTGGTTATGCACAGGTTGGTGCAGAGTCCGACTGGAGAACCGCAAACACAGAATCCTTTAAATCCACCTTCACTGAAGAGAACGGCTACAAGCTGATCTTCGATGATGCACAGCAGAAGCAGGAAAACCAGATCAAAGCAATCCGTTCCTTTATTCAGCAGGATGTTGATTATATCGTAGTTGCTCCTGTAGTAGAGACTGGCTGGGAAACTGTTCTGGAAGAAGCCAAAGAAGCCGGAATCCCGGTTATCCTCTCTGACAGACAGATGCAGGTATCTGACGATTCTCTGTATGAGTGCTGGGTAGGAGGAAACTTCGTTAAAGAAGGTGAAGATGCAGGTAAATGGCTGGCTGACTACCTGGAAGCACAGGGACGCGGCGACGAAGACATCAATCTTGTTACCATTCAGGGAACCATTGGTGCATCCGCTCAGGTTGGACGTACAGAGGGCTTTGGAAATATTTTGGCAGAGCACGAAAACTGGAATATGCTGGATATGCAGTCCGGTGAATTTACACAGGCAAAGGGCCAGGAAGTTATGGAATCCTTCCTGAAATCCTATGATGATATTGATGTAGTTGTTTGTGAGAATGACAACGAAGCATTTGGTGCGATCGACGCGATCAAGGCTGCCGGAAAGACCTGCGGACCGGAAGGCGACATCATTGTTATTTCCTTTGACGCTGTGAAAGCTGCTTTTGAAGCTATGATCGCAGGTGACTTAAACGCGGCATTTGAGTGCAACCCGCTTCATGGACCACGTGTAGACGAAATCATCCGGAAACTGGAAGCTGGCGAAGAGGTTGATAAGATTCAGTATGTTGATGAAGCATATTTTGATACTTCTATGGATCTTGAAAGCATTATGGCAGAACGTGCATATTAATCAGCTTCATAACCAGAAACGAATAACAGCGTGAAGAAAAAAAGACAGGGAGGGCAGAGGCGGCAAAGACCTCTGTCCTCCCTCTTTTTATTTAAGCCGGGCAGAATCGCGCCTGGCGGGAAATCAGAAAGAGAGGCGGGAGCATATGGAATCAGGCGTAGTTCTTACCATGAGGAATATCTGTAAGACGTTCCCGGGCGTAAAAGCTCTGCAGAATGTGGATTTTACTCTTCGGAAGGGAGAAATTCACGCTCTGATGGGAGAAAACGGAGCCGGCAAATCTACATTGATCAAGGTTTTGACGGGTGTGGAGGAATTTGAAACAGGCGAAATTAAAATTGAGGGAAAAGACGGAGTGATTGTGAACAGATCTCCGCAGGAAGCCCAGATCAACGGAATCAGCACAGTTTACCAGGAGGTAAACCTGTGTCCGAATCTGTCTGTGGCAGAAAATCTTTTTATTGGACGCGAGCCGAGGAAGGGCGGTTTGATTGACTGGACAGCAATGAAAAGGCAGGCCTCCGAGCTGCTGGAAGGCCTGGATATTCATGTAGATGTATCTTCGGCAGTTGAAAATTATTCAATTGCTGTCCAGCAGATGCTTGCCATTGCCCGTGCAATGGATATGTCTGCAAAGGTTCTCATCCTGGATGAGCCGACTTCTTCACTGGATGATGATGAAGTGGAAAAATTGTTTGTATTGATGAGACGTCTGAAAGAGCAGGGCGTGGGCATCATTTTTGTGACACATTTCCTGGAGCAGGTATATGCAGTCTGCGACAGGATTACGGTCCTCAGAAACGGTACGCTGGTGGGTGAGTATAGAGTAGAGGAGCTTCCTCGTGTACAACTGGTTGCGAAGATGATGGGGAAGGATTTTGATGATCTGGCATCCCTGAAAAAAGAAGGCGAAGCGACGAGGGTCAGCGAAGAGGTGGTTATTGAGGCGAAAAAGCTGGGCCATAAGGGTACGATTCGTCCGTTTGACCTTACGGTTCATAAAGGGGAGGTGATCGGTCTTACCGGTCTTCTCGGCTCCGGGCGTTCTGAACTGGTTCGTGCTGTCTACGGTGCGGATAAGCCGGATGAGGGCGAGTTATTTGTAAAAGGAAAGAAGCTTCAGGTAAATGCGCCTATCGAGGCGATGATGAGCGGCATGGCTTACCTTCCGGAAAACCGAAAGGAAGAAGGAATCATTGCAGACTTGTCCGTGCGTGAGAATATCATTATTGCCTTGCAGGCAAAACGCGGTATGTTCAGGCTTCTGAGCAGGAAGGAACAGGAAGAATTCACAGATAATTACATCAAGGTTCTGCAGATAAAGACAGCAGATCGTGGAACGCCGGTCAAACAGCTTTCCGGCGGTAATCAGCAGAAGGTAATTCTGGGAAGATGGCTTCTGACAAATCCGGATTTCCTGATTCTGGATGAGCCTACCCGCGGGATTGATATCGGTACAAAGACAGAGATTCAGAAGCTGGTTCTGGAGCTGGCGGAAAAAGGAATGAGCGTGGTATTTATTTCCTCGGAGGTAGAGGAAATGATACGTACCTGCAGCCGTATGGCAGTTCTCAGGGACGGAAGCAAGGTTGGCGAGCTTGAAGAATCTGAGCTGAACCAGTCCTCGATTATGAAGGCAATTGCGGGAGGTGTAGAATAATGAATAAGCTGAAAAAAATCACACAGTTCCGTCTGTTCCTGCCGCTGCTGTGTCTGGTGCTGGTGCTTTTGGTCAATCTGGTTACAACACCTGACTTTTTTGCAATCAGTGTACGTGACGGAATGCTTTACGGATACATTATTGACGTTATCAACCGTGCCAGCGAGCTGGTAATTCTGGCAGTCGGCATGACACTTATGGTTGCGGCTTCCGGCGGTACCGATATTTCCGTAGGCGCGGTTATGGCAGTGGCAGCAGCGATTGTCTGCAATGTACTTTCCGGCGGACAGCAGTCTGTAACAGAGTACAGCAATCCCTATATTCTTGGTGTTCTTGCCGGAATCGCGGTAGCGGCAGTCTGCGGGTGCTTTAACGGATTTCTGGTTGCCAGGCTGAAGATACAGCCGATGATCGCAACCCTGATACTGTTTACGGCAGGCAGAGGTATTGCACAGTTAATTACAAACGGCCAGATTACGTATGTGCGTGTGGACCATTATAAGGTGCTGGGCTCCAGTATTCAGGGACTGCCTCTTCCGGTGCCGTTTTTTGTGGCTTTGATCGTAGTGGTACTGACTATGGTAATTTTGAAACGTACGGCTCTTGGAATGTATATTGAGGCAGTTGGAATTAACTCCAGGGCTTCCCGTCTGGTAGGCCTGAAATCATCCAAGATTATTTTCCTGACCTATCTGTTCGGCGGAATTATGGCCGGCATTGCAGGGCTGGTAGCCAGCTCCCGTATTTACTCGGCAGATGCCAATAACATTGGTTTGAACATGGAGCTGGATGCGATTCTTGCAGTTGCTCTGGGCGGCAACTCCCTGGGCGGCGGGAAATTTTCTCTTATGGGCTCTGTAATCGGCGCTTATACGATTCAGGCTTTGACAACGACTCTGTATGCAATGCATGTATCCTCAGACCAGGTGCCTGTTTATAAAGCGATCGTAGTTGTTATCATTGTGTCCTTACAGTCTCCTCAACTGAAGAAATGGATCAGTAAAAGGAAGCTGGGCAAAAAAGCAGTAAGCGGAAATGGGGTGGCATAAGATGGGAGCAAAATCACAGAAAGTAAAAAGAAAAATTAATGGAAATTCCTTCCTGCTTTTGATTACGATTGTCTTATTTTTTGTTATGTACATAGCAGGCGTTATCATTTTTAATGAGCAGGGCTTCGGGAAAGTACAGAACTTTTTGAATCTCTTTATTTCCAATGCCGGGCTGATTGTTATTGCTTCCGGTATGACGGTAGTCATGATTACAGGCGGCATTGATATTTCAGTAGGTTCTTTAGTTGCCCTTACCTGTATGGTGCTTGCATGGACTATGGAAATGAAGGGAATGGGTGCAATTGCCGCAACCATTCTGGTATTGCTCATGGGTGTTGTGTTCGGACTGGTACAGGGCTTTTTGGTTGCCTACCTGAATATCCAGCCGTTTATCGTAACCCTGGCCGGCATGTTCTTTGCAAGAGGTATGACGGCGATCGTTTCTACAGATATGATCAGTATTACCAATGAAACCTTTCTTGCATGGGCAAAATATAAAATTTATTTCCCGTTTGGCGGATATATGAACAGAAAAGGCGTTATGATCTATCCGTACATCTATCCCAGTGTAGTGGTCGCAATGATCGTTCTGGTATTGGTTTTTGTAATGCTGCGTTATACCAAATTCGGACGTTCCATTTATGCAGTGGGCGGAAATGAACAGTCTGCGCTTTTAATGGGTCTGAACGTTAAGAGAACAAAACTGAAGGCATACGTTCTGAGCAGTACTCTCTGCGGTCTGGGAGGCTTTCTGTTCTGTCTGAACACCTGTGCAGGTTTCGTAGAGCAGGCAAAGGGTTTGGAAATGGATGCGATTGCATCCGCGGTTATCGGCGGTACGCTGCTGACAGGCGGTGTCGGAAATGTATTTGGTTCCCTGTTCGGTGTATTGATCAAGGGTACCATTGAAGCATTTATTACATTCCAGGGTACTTTGTCCTCCTGGTGGACCAGAATTACGATCGCCGTACTTCTGTGCTTCTTCATCGTTCTTCAGAGTATTTTTGCAGCTATTAAAGAAAAGGGAAAGCATTAAGCAGAATTTGATCACCCGGGGGTTTTCTCCGGGTGATTTTTGTAAAAACAACTTGTACATACGTACGTACAAGTTGTAGCATAAAGAAAGGAGGGAAGAGAGATGACTGAAGCGGGAAAACCAAAATATTTTACATTAATGGAACAGTTAAAAAGCGATATTTTGTCCGGAGATATTCGGCCCGGACAGAAGCTTCCTTCAGAAAATGAGCTTTCTTCCCAATATTCGCTGAGCCGGCATACGGTGCGGAAGGCCCTTAATATTCTGGCACAGGAAGGCTATGTGGAAGCATTTCATGGAAAAGGTACCTTCTGCTCCGAAAACATACGCCATATGCGAAAGTCAAAAAACATTGCGGTTGTTACGACTTATATTTCCGATTATATCTTTCCGAGGCTGATTCAGGGGATGGATAAGGTATTGTCCCGGAACGGGTATAGTATTATTCTGAAAAATACCGGAAACAGCCGACAGAAGGAAGCAAAATGTCTGGAGGAGCTGCTTAAGAAGGATATCGACGGCCTGATCATTGAGCCAAGCAAAAGCCAGTTGATCTGCCGCCACAGGAGCATATACCGGAACTTTGAGAAATATGGAATCCCCTATATTTTTATTCAGGGAATTTATATGGAAATGAAGGAGCATCCGCATATTCTTATGGATGATGCAAGAGGGGGATATCTGGTTACAAAGTATCTGCTGGATACGGGCCACCGGAGAATTGCAGGTTTTTTTAAGGCGGATGATATTCAGGGGATCGAACGGCATAAGGGCTATGTATGGGCCTTGCAGGAAGCAGGAGTACCCTATAACCCGGATGATGTGGTATGGTTCCATACCGAAGACCGCAAACATAAGCCGGCCATGATGGCGAGGTTTATGGCAGAGAGCGGGAAGCTGCCGGAGGGAATTGTATGCTACAATGACCAGATTGCAGTGCTGGTTATGGAGGAACTGGAAAGTCAGGGGATTCGGATTCCGGAAGAAATATCAGTGACCGGATATGACAATTCCCTCTATGCACAGAGAGGCAATGGAATTACAACGATTGCACATCCGCAGGAGAAGCTGGGAGAAATGGCGGCGGAGCTGATACTGGAGAAGCTGAACGGTGTTTCGGAAAACGACAGTCATGTGGAACGGCTGATCCGGCCGGAGCTGATCGTCCGCGGCTCCTGCAGAAGCCGGCTGTAGAATAAGAACAGAATTGCGGCTGGTGAAATAGTAGGTAATTAACATTATTATAAATTTTAGGAGGATTACAACATGAAAACAGGAAGAGATTACAAGTTTTGGTTCTGTACAGGCTCTCAGGATCTGTATGGAGATGAGTGCCTGAGAAAGGTTGCGGAGCATTCCGGAATTATTGTGGAGGAGCTGAACAAATCCGGCGTGCTCCCATTTGAAGTTGTATGGAAGCCAACACTGATCACAAACGAACTGATCCGTAAGACCTTCAATGAAGCAAATGCAGATGAGGATTGTGCAGGCATTATCACCTGGATGCACACCTTCTCCCCGGCAAAATCCTGGATTTTGGGCTTAAAAGAGTACAGAAAGCCTCTGTGCCATCTGCATACACAGTTCAATGAGGAGATTCCGTATGACACCATTGATATGGATTTCATGAATGAAAACCAGTCTGCGCACGGCGGAAGAGAGTATGGACATATTGTGACCCGCATGGGTATTGAAAGAAAAGTCATTGTAGGACACTGGGCAGACAGAAAGGTACAGATGAGACTGGCGTCCTGGATGCGCACGGCCATTGGTATTATGGAAAGCAGCCATATCCGTGTATGCCGTGTTGCGGATAACATGAGAAACGTAGCAGTTACCGAAGGCGATAAAGTGGAAGCACAGATCAAGTTCGGCTGGGAAATTGATGCTTATCCGGTAAATGAAATTGCAGAATATGTACAGGATGTGAAAAAAAGCGATATTGATGTTTTGGTCGAAGAATATTATAATAAATATGAAATTCTTCTTGAGGGACGTGACCCGGAGGAATTTAAACGTCATGTAGCAGTTCAGGCAGGAATCGAAATTGGCTTTGAGAAATTCCTGGAAGAAAAGAATTACCAGGCAATTGTTACACATTTTGGTGATTTAGGAGCGCTTCAGCAGCTTCCCGGCCTTGCAATCCAGAGATTGATGGAAAAAGGCTATGGTTTCGGAGGTGAAGGCGACTGGAAGACTGCCGCTATGGTGCGTCTGATGAAAATCATGACAGCCGGTGTGAAGGATGCAAAAGGAACATCCTTTATGGAAGACTATACATATAATCTCGTTCCCGGGAAAGAGGGAATTCTGCAGGCCCATATGCTTGAGGTATGCCCGTCCGTTTCCGAAGGCAAAATCGGCATCAAAGTATGCCCGCTTTCCATGGGTGACAGAGAAGACCCGGCAAGACTTGTATTTACATCTAAGACAGGTCCGGCAATCGCCGCATCTCTTGTGGATCTGGGAGACCGTTTCCGTCTGATCATCAATGAAGTAGAGTGTAAGAAGGTAGAAAAACCGATGCCGAAGCTTCCGGTAGGTACTGCATTCTGGACTCCGCAGCCGGATCTGGCAACAGGTGCGGAAGCATGGATTCTGGCAGGCGGTGCACACCATACTGCATTCTCTTATGACCTGACTGCCGAACAGATGGGAGACTGGGCAAATGCCATGGGAATCGAAGCTGTTTACATTGACAAAGACACAACGATCCGCAATCTGAAAAACGAGCTGAGATGGAACAGTATCGCTTACAGATAAGCGGGCGGATGCGGAATTGTATCCGGCAAAGCCGGATATCACAGAAAATGTTGGAGGATTTACAATGGGTGTAAACGAAGCAAAAGCAGCAATACAGAACAATAAAACTGCACTCGGTATTGAATTTGGTTCTACCAGAATCAAAGCGGTTCTGGTCAATGACAAAAATGAGCCGATTGCATCAGGAAGCTATGATTGGGAAAATAAATACGTAAACGGTGTTTGGACTTATGATCTGGAGGATATCTGGAAAGGTCTGCAGGGCAGCTACCGGAATATGGCTGAGGATGTTGAGGACAAATACGGAGTTGAGCTTACCAGTATAGGGGCATTTGGCGTCAGTGCCATGATGCATGGCTATATGCCGTTTAATAAAGACGGTGAGCTTATGGTTCCTTTCCGTACCTGGAGAAACAATATCACAGGCGAAGCTTCCGGGAAATTAATGGAGCTTTTTCATTACAATATTCCGCAGAGATGGAGCATCGCTCATCTTTACCAGGCAATTCTGAACGGAGAAGAGCATGTAAAGGATATTGATTATATTACAACACTGGAAGCTTACATACACTGGAAGCTGACAGGAAGAAGAATCCTTGGAATCGGAGACGCAGCGGGTATGTTCCCGATCAACAGTGCGACGAAGGATTACAATGAAGAAATGCTGCAGAAATTTGACGGGCTGGTGGCGCCATACGGATTTCCGTGGAAGCTGCGTGAAATTCTGCCGGAGGTTATGGTGGCAGGACAGGAGGCCGGCTGTCTGACAGAGGAAGGCGCAAAGCTTCTGGATGTGACCGGCAGGCTGAAAGCCGGAATTCCTATGTGCCCGCCGGAAGGTGATGCGGGAACCGGAATGGTAGCGACCAACAGCGTGAAACAGCGAACCGGAAATGTATCTGCGGGAACCTCTGTATTTGCAACAATTGTTTTGGAAAAGGAGCTGTCCAGGGCATATACGGAAATCGATATGGTTGCGACACCCGCAGGTGATCCGGCAGCAATGGCGCATTCCAATAACTGTACCTCTGATCTGAATGCATGGGTGAATGTATTTAAGGAATTTGCAGAGGCAATGGGTATGGAAGTGGATATGGACAAGCTGTTTGGTACCCTGTATAATAAGGCAATGGAAGGCGATGCAGACTGCGGCGGGCTTTTGTCCTACTGCTATTTCTCCGGTGAGCATATGACCGGCTTTGAAGAGGGCTGTCCGTTGTTTGTACGCTCTCCCAAAAGCAAATTCACACTTGCAAACTTTATGAGAAATAATCTGTATACCTGCCTTGGCGCAATGCGCGTAGGGCTGAATATCCTGACAGAAAAAGAAAATGTGAAAATTGACAAGCTGTTAGGTCACGGAGGTCTGTTCAGGACCGAAGGTGTGGGCCAGCAGATTCTGGCGGATGCGGTAAATGCTCCGGTGTCCGTGATGTCCACCGCAGGCGAAGGCGGTGCATGGGGAATTGCCGTCCTTGCTTCTTATATGGTAAATAAAGAGGAAGGTGAAACTCTTGAGCATTTCCTGGATGAAAAGGTATTTGCCGGAAATGAAGGAAGCACTCTGGAGCCAAAAGCGGAGGGTGTGGAAGGATTCCATGTATTTATGGAGAGGTATCTGAAGGGAATCCCGATCGAGAGAGCAGCAGTAGATTCCAAAATCTGGTAAAATTTGATATGTCAATGAGATGCCCCGGCAGGAATGCCGGGGTACTTTTTTCTATATAATTATTCTCCATAAATGAAAAATCAGGAAAAGTAAATACTATTGTATAGATGATAATAATGATAGTTGAAAGGAGAATTGTGATGGAACATTTCATTAGACAGGAAATGCTTGAAGAGTTTCGGAAAAAATTATGGGAGGAGGAGAAGTCCGGAGCAACTGTGGAAAAGTATATCCGCGATCTGGAGGCATTTTACAGATTTATGGGAGAGGGCGGAAATGTCACAAAGGAAGTGATGATTTCCTATAAAGAATATATCACCGGAAAATACGCACCCTCAAGCGTCAATTCCATGCTGGCCGCTGTGAATACGTTCCTGAGGAGAATGGGATGGCATGAATGTACAGTTAAGGCCCTGAAAATACAGAAGGAAGCGTTCAGAAGCCAAAAAAAGGAGCTGACTAAGGAAGAATATTACAATCTGCTGGAGGCTGCAAAGCGTAAAGGAAATATGAGGCTGTATCTGATGATGGAGACCCTGTGTGCAACGGGAATCCGCATCAGTGAGCTGCGCTGTATTACGGTGGAGGCTGTCCGGGCCGGATATGCGACGGCGTGCAGCAAAGGAAAGCGGCGAACCATTCTTCTGCCTTCAGTGCTCTGCCGGAAATTGCGAAAGTATGTGAAAGAGCAGCAAAAAAAGGAGGGGATGATTTTTGTTACAAGAAGTGGAAATGCGGTGGACAGAAGTAATATTGTTCATGATATGAAAAAGCTCTGCGAGGAGGCAGGGGTTCCCAGGGAGAAAATTTTCCCTCATAATCTGCGCCATCTCTTTGCAACCACTTATTACCGTAAGAAAAAGGATATTACGCACCTGGCTGACCTGCTGGGACATTCAAATATCAACACGACCAGGATTTACACCCTTGAAAGCGGTGAGGAGCATGCTCGTCAGATCAACGTATTGGGGCTTGTGATCTGATATGGTAATATAAAAACCACATAATGTTTGTTATGTGGTAAATGATTCATACATATGTATCTGTAGGTAACAAAATTTATTATAACAGACTGCTGTTTTAAATGCAAGCTTTATCGTGCACTTTTTGGTGCACTATTTTTGATGCAATTTTATCCGGTTTTCGGAGAGGATTTTTATAAAATACAAGACAAAAAGACCGGAAGGAGGGTTTTTCCGGCCTAAAAAGAATGCTGGATGTTTCTGTTGAAAATCCGGATGCATTCATTCGGATAAAATATCGTTTCAATCGGTTATTGTGATAAAAGGACTGCTGTGGGCGGTCCTTTTGTTTTGGGCAGGGAGTGTATTACCACATAACAAACATTATGTGGTTTTTTACCACATAACAAACATTATGTGGTAGCGGAATAGCTGCTGTGTGCGGAGGCCGTTTTGAAAGTATGCATTCTGTCATCAAATGTATCTGGAATTAGCAAATGCAGATGCAAATAAACAAAGGGGGAGAATGTCGAATGCTTAAAAAAAGAAAAAGAGTTTTGGCAATCCTGACAGCACTGGCTATGATGGTGTCCCTTACATGCAGCAGTGGTTATCTGATCCTGGCGGAGGATATGGTTGCCACAGGACAAGGCTTAACGGATGAAGAGCTGTCAGAGCCCCGGCAGCCCGGGCCGGAGAAACAGGAGGAAAGTGAATCTGTGCATCCGGGGGATCAGGCTGCGGAGGGCGAAGGCCATGAAGCTGATGAAGGCTCTGACAGTAGTCCGGGCGATAATGGAGGGGGCCATGATCCCGAAGAGGAATGGGATCCCCAGTCCGGGCAGACTGCCGGGGAAACGAATGAGGGACAGCAGCCGGAGGATGATGAGATGCCGCTGCCTGAGGAGCAAAAGGCAGAAACGGAGGCTGAAGCACAGGAAACAAATGAAGGGCAGGATGAAATTTCAGAGCTTGTTCTGAAGGAGCAGTCAATCACTGCATCAGGAGCCTTTGTTGTCCTTCATGGACAAATGCCCGAAGGCGCTTATGCTACGGCAGTGCCTGTTCCTGTAGAAATCGAGGGTCAGGTGGTGCTGGCAGCGTATGATATTACGATTTATGATTCTGCGGGAAAGGAGTTTCAGCCGCAGGAAGGCGTAATAACTGTAGAGATCGTTAATACAGAGGTGGCACAGGCCGTGAATTCTGACGAGGAGATTTCTGTGTACCATATGGAAACTGCCGGTGCAGTACCTCAGGAGGTTGCGGGTGTGCAGCCGACCGCTTCGGGAGTAACGTTTGATGCCGAAGGGTTTTCTATTTATGTGGTGACAATGCCGGAAACGCACTTTACGGTTACATACAATTTTTATGCAGCTTGGGATGCGGGCGAGCCCCTGAATACACAGATTCTTTCCCAGGGGGAAGCACTCCAGGAGCCAAAGAGTCCAGAGAATACAGCTAATCAGGTGTTTTTGGGCTGGTATGATGAAGAAGGCAATAGGTTCACCGACTTTGGAAAAACAGAGGAAGCTGTGACGGAGAACAGTGTTATAAACCTTTACGCCGGATATGAATATGCCTACTACGTATTCTATAAAGACGGGAGCGGGGAGAACAGTAAAGTACTTTATACTCAAAAGTATGGGGACAAGGCAGCGATTGTGACAAGTGACGTACCGTTTCTGGTGGAAACGGGAAAGGCACTTGTTGGCTGGTCGACTGAGCCGAATGCTGAGCAGCCTATGACGGGGCTGATGATAGACGGTGCGGATGTAACGTTATATCCGGTTGTCAAGGATGCTCACTGGATAACCTACGACTCCCAGGGCGGCTCGTCTGTGGAGCCATCATACGTAGAGGTAGGTAAAGTGACTGAGATGCCGGAGGAAGCACCGGTTCGCAAGGGCTATGAATTTGACGGATGGTATACGGAGGCTGTGTGTACGGCTTTATTTAGTTTCGGGGAGCCGCTGTCGGAGGATATCACCTTATATGCGAAGTGGAAACCCGCAAATACCAGCTATACGGTCATCTTCTGGAAGCAGCAGGTTACAGATTCCAGGAACGCCGGGGATGAAGAGAAAAAGTACGATTATGAGTCCAGTGAAATAAGGACGGCGTATACGGGGACTACTGTAAATGTGCAGGATGCGGACAAAAAGAAGGATTATGTGGGCTTTCAGTATAATGCGGCAAAACAGTTGTCTGCGGAGGTGGCTGCTGATGGCAGCACTGTGCTGAACGTTTATTACGATCGGAAGCTGATAACCTTCAGGTTTATGACCCAAAGCGGGCGGAGCTGGAGCGAGAGGGAAAGCTATTCCGGACTGTATGGTTCGACTTTGGCTGCGAATGAGTATACATGGCCTACGGACATGAGCTGGAGTTATAATAGTAATTCCGGTGCAAATACACCGAATAACACAACTCGGACAATGACATATCTGGATGCGTTTCTGATAGACCAGGTGGTCACTGATAAAAATGCTTCAGAGGTATATTTTTTCGGTAACAGGCAAAGCAGCAATGTAATTATACATTATAAGGAGTCTCTGACGGATAACCAATACGAGAATGGTGTCCAAACCTATGGACCCAACGGAGGTTTTTTATTAACGAATAAATTTGTCGGCTTTACTGTCAGCGCATGGAGAATGCACAAATGGGGTAGCTGGAGCCAATGGAAGGAATGTACAGTAAACCAGGAAACTGGTTCGGAATGGAGTAAACTGGAAATCCGCCATAAGCGAAACAGCTACAGCCTGGACTATATGAATGGAAGCGCCGGGATTGTCAGGACAGAGAGCGTGAAGTATGAGCAGTCACTTGCGCAATACGGCAGTTACCAGCCGGAGAATCGCCCGGATGGCGTGCCGGCGCACTTCCTGTTCTCAGGCTGGTATAAGGACAAGGAATGCACTGAGCGATTTGATTTTACACAGACCATGCCTGCTAACAACCTGGTAGTTTATGCAAAGTGGGCACCGCAGATGGTGACGGTCAGCTTTGATACGGCGGGAGGCACGACGATTCCGGGGCAGACATTTGATGCAGGACTGCCTGTGACAAAGCCGGAAAATCCCACACGGGAAGGCGGATACATCTTTGCCGGATGGACAAGAAACGGTCAGCCGTTTAATTTTGCTACAGAAATCTTTGAGGACACGACACTGACGGCACAGTGGCTCAGTGAAGCAAGGTACACGGTAAGCTACCATCCGAACGGCGCTGTAGATGCTTCCGGCACACCTGTCTCAGATAATCATACAGATTCTGAAACGTATGCAGGCGGTGCAGAAGCAAAGCTTCTTCCAGTGCCGGAGGGCTGGAATGCACCAGACCAGGAGGATGGGTTTATCTGCTGGAATACAGAAGAGGACGGTAGCGGAAACGACTGTTATCCGGGAGGTACCTACACCATGCCGGATGCGGATGTGGTATTGTACGCAAAATGGGCTCCCTGCCGCAAGACCACCCTGACGTATGATTATAACGGGGGAGCCGATGCCGGAGGGCAGGCGTCTGCAACGGTTCCTATTGATGTACCGAATGATAAGTATGTTATTCAGAAGGATGGCACGGGTCTGATACGTGATGGTTATGTATTTACAGGCTGGTCTGTCTCTGCAGACGGAAGCGCAGGACTGCTGCAGCAGGGAGATAGTATCCAGGTGGATACGCTCGGGGCAGTAGGTGCAAACGTCTTGTATGCAATATGGCAGAAGCTTATAACGGTGACAGTGAGCAAAAGGGTTGAAGGAAATATGGGTGATACAAACAGAGTATTCAATTTTGAATATAGCGTAGAGCCCCCTGAGAGCCGAAAACAGCAGGACAGCGCACAGACAGGTACACTGCAGTTGAGTCACGGCCAGTCCGCAACAATTCCGAACGTGCTTCCGGGCAGCCGCATTACGGTTACAGAGACAAGTGCTGCCGCAGAGGGATATATAACAAAGGTCATGGTAGGAGAAGCTTCTTATAACAGTAATACACATACCGTAGACAACCTTACCGGTGATATTACGTTTGCATTTACTAATACGAAACACGTAAACCCGCCGACAGGACTATCAGACAATGCCGTGCCTTTTGCAGCTATGGTACTTTCGGCGCTGGCTGCAGCAGTGTTCTTCTTTGCCCCGCGCCGCAGAAAATTTTAAAATATGAAAAAGATAAGACCAGAGGCCGGGAACAAAAAGTCGGCCAGACCGCAAAACATATGTGCCGCGCAGACACAGGCCGGTCCCGGGCGGACCGGACAGACTGCGGGGATATGGAACCGGAAGGGAAGAAAACACAGGCAGAAGCAGCAAATATTTATCATTAAATCCTTTTTACAGCGATTTACAGCACTGGCGGTGCTTTTGTGGGTGCTTTTTGGATTTGTATTTGGGATTGCCCCCCTGGCAAATGCAGATATGGAACCAAGTATCCATGCAGGTGACGTGATGCTGTATTATCGCCTGGAAAAGACGTTTCATATAGGAGATGCCGTAATGGTGAAAAAGGATGGTTCGGAATACACCGCGCGAATCGTGGCACAGGGCGGCGACACTGTAGAAATCACCGCACAGTCCGAATTAAAGGTGAACGGCAGCATTGTGGTGGAAAATGATATCTTTTATACCACCCCGAAATATGAGACGGATATCACTTATCCATTGACGCTGGACGATAATGAATATTTCCTTCTGTGCGATTACCGGGAGGGGGCAAAGGACAGCCGCTATTTTGGCCCGGTAGGAAGAAGAGAGATAAAAGGAAAAATTATTACCGTTCTTCGGCGTTCGGGAATATAAAATTTATAATTTTAATAATCAGGAGGATATGACAATGAAAGCAAAAACAATCAAACGTATGGCAGCTATTATATTGGCAGGAAGTATGATGGCGGGAATGAGCACAAGCGCCATGGCGGATCCGCAGCAGGCAACAATTACAAAGAAAATTACCAAAGAGGCAAATGATTATGCTCCGAATACGACATTCACATTCTCAGTCGCACCAGGAACGGCAGTGGATGCCGGGGAGGGTCAGGATGCCATCTATGCAGGACCTGCAGGCGGTGTGTATTTTGCAGAGGGTGCGGGAACCATAAGTTCGGTTCCGGACAGCAGCGATATTGGCGAAACCACGACAGAGGTGGGTTCAACCCAGATATCAATTGATGCATCCATGTTCCCGGGGCCCGGCATCTACCGTTATATGGTGACGGAAAGTGCCGGCACCTATGAAGGCGTTACATATACAGGTGTGTCAAAGAATTTTGATGTGTACGTGAACAGTGAGAAGCAGGTTTATGCATATGCATTCGTTGATCCGTCAGCAGAAGGGGGAAAAGATGACGGAGTATTTACAAATAGTTATGATGTAAAGGATTTGACGATCAGTAAAACTGTGGAAGGAAACCAGGGTGATAAGACTAAGGCATTCAGCTTTACCATTCAAGTGTCCGGCGCAGACGGAGAGCAGTATTATGTGACATTCAGCGATAACCGTGAGGCAGTCACTCTGAATGGCACATCAATGACAATTACGCTGGCAAACGGTCAGACTGCAACCATCCATGGTTTATCAGGAACTGACACATATACAGTCACCGAGGATGATTACAGCAGAGATGGATATCTGACAAAATTTGACAATGAGAAGACAAATACCAAGAGCGGAACTATTTCCGGCGATACAACGGTAAGTGTCGTAAATACAAAGAATGCGACAACACCGACGGGTATCGTAATGGATATTGCACCATATCTTGTGATGATCCTTGCGGCAGTTGTTCTGGCATTCGTATTTCTCCGCAAAAGAAGCTGCACAAAATAGTAAACTTAGCTAAAAATCCGGAATAGGAGGCAGGAAGGATGAAGGCGGCTGTATTTCTGGCACGGCTGGGAAATAAAATCATCAGTTTGACGGCAGGTTTATTGATTGTGGTTATGCTGCTGTACGGTGGGTATTCTCTTTGGGACACAGCCATGCTGTATAAGGGCGCCTTCACCTCCGGCGATCTGCTGAAATATAAGCCTGACCAGGACGGCTCGGATGGATTGACGCTGGCCCGGCTTAAGGAGATCAACCCGGAGGTATGCGGATGGCTTACGGTAGACGAAACCAATATTGATTATCCTGTGGTACAGGGAAAAACGGATATGGACTATATTAATAAAGACGTGTACGGAGAGTTTTCCCTGTCCGGGTCTATCTTTCTGGACAGCCGGAATACTGCGGATTTCTCCGACGGCTATAATCTTATATATGGTCATCATATGGCGAACGGGGCAATGTTCGGGAATATTGTGGATTTTACAAAAAAGGACTATTTCGGGAAGCACGGAACGGGAAGCCTGTACCTGCCGGATGGCAGTACGTATGCCATTTCCTTTTTTGCCTGCATAGAGACAGATGCCTTTGATGAGATGGTTTATCTGACAGACTCCTGGAAGGAGGCGGATTTAAGTCCGCTGCTGGGCTATGTCCGGGAAAAAGCTGTACAGTACCGGGATATCGGGCTTACGGCACAGGATAAGCTGGTTGCCCTGTCCACATGTGCGGAGGCGGAGACAAATGGCCGCGTGATATTATTCGGGCGGCTGAAAAGAAATGATTAGGAATGCAATCCAAAAGGGATATCCCAGAGGACAGGAAGGAGGTGCATGAGAGATGAAAAGTTGGAAACGGTTAAGTGGCCTTATGGGTATTCTTATGCTGGCGGGCGCGCTGATCTTTCCGGGCCGGGTCATGGCAGAGGGGAGAGAATGCACGGTTTCTATCCCCGTATCCATGGAAGTAAAAAATGCCCCGGAAAATGCCGCCATAATGACGCAGATTGTTATAACGGCGGAGGAACCGGGTACACCGATGCCCCAGGTGACGTCATTGATGCTTGAAGGCGGAGGGGCTGCCGGGTTTGGACCAATTACATATCTGACTCCCGGCGATTACCGTTATGTGATCTCACAGGAAGCCGGGGAAGAAGACTATATATACGACAGCTCTGCTTACCGGGTTACGGTGAGGGTCGTAAATCAAAACGATGGCACACTGGCAGCAGAAGTCTGGGCGGTCAGGAATGGTACTGAGGATAAATCGGACGAGATTCGCTTTGAAAACGAATATAAGGCACCGGATATCACTGTCACACCGAAGCCTACGGTTACACCAGAACCTACAGTTACAACGAAGCCTGCGGACAGGACGGAGGTGTCCGTGATACCGAAAGGAAGCGGAAAGAAGACGGAGAGTGTTAAGACAGGGGATGAGACACCTGTTTCAATGTATGTAGTTCTTTTTGTACTATCAGCCCTGGCTGCAGCCGCCGTATGGCGGAAGCGGTCAAAAATGTAAGACCAAAAAGGGGCTGTCGGGAAATAGGCAGCCTCAAGCAGGGAAGGGTGACATGCGCTGGGTGCGTGCCGTAGACCGCATCGTGGAACTGTGCAGGAGGAACCTGGCATTCCGTTATACGTTTGTCTGGCGCGGCAGCATCAACTACCATCTTACCAGCCTGCTGGATACGATAGATGCCCTTTATGCAAAGTACAATACCCTCCTGCATGATAACGGGTATGGCCTGAAATATGACCTTGGGTGTAGAGCGGCATATTATATTACTCAGCGGCGACGCAGTCGCCGCAAATCAGTATCTTCATATCAAATAAAGTGTTTACGAGAGTGTGCATCCGGGTACGGCACACTTTTTTCTTTGCTGTTTTTCGTGTAAGATGGTATTGCAACGATAAAAAAGGAGAAGCCCCACCGTCCAAAGTGACCTTCTCCTTCTCCAAAGCACTGTCCTGCAGAACGGGGCAGCCATCACTTTTATGATACGGGTATTTACTGTTTTTTGCAAGCTCAATGAGATATCTTTTTCTGACCGTCAGTGGCTTAAGCAGGATCTGGCCGGTTTTCGCACCTGTGACGGAGGAGGCCTGTCACACACCATTTCCCTGCGCTTCATCCTGCATGTCCTGCACGGTTATTTCCTGCACCGGAAGACGGTTGCCGCGCTCTGCAAATCCTTTGGAATCTCCCCGCCACCCTCTACGACCGGAAAAGGATGTTCCTGCGCCAGAAAGCAATATGGCTGGGAGCGCTGCCTAATCTGGAGGAAGCTGCCATTTCTTTTCCGGAAAGCATCATGAAATCGAGAAATTTGAGGGAAAACCGAACAGAAGACAACCTGAAAAAAGATCGCATCCCCAGACAGCGGGAAGGGGTTTTGCGCCAAAAATAAACAGTCCAAAGAAAAAACAAGCATATCCCACAGAAAATCGCGTCCTGAAAGGTGCGAAATTCTGCGGGGTATGCCTGTTTTGTAGTAGGGGCCTTAAAAATCGGAATTAACCGACAGCCCCGTATTTAATTTTTGGGGAAGGCCAATCCTTATCCTGTCAGCTTAGATAAAACTAATAATCCTTATTTATGGTCAGTATATCTGCTGATTTCTTAAGAAATGCATTAGCCTGATCGGGGATGAGATTAATTACGCCGGCATAAAGGATTTCGATAATTGTGCTCTCAGCAAGACGGTGTGCAACAATTGTCTTGCCAACGGTTATGTCAGAGACTGCATTGAAGAACAGCAAATCGCAATATTGTGTCATTGAGGATTTTACAGATTGTGTAATTCCAATCGTAAAGGCCTTTGAAGCATGAGCAATGCATACTGCTTTGTTGACATGGCGGGTTCTTCCGGAATGGGAAATAGCAATGACAACATCATCTGGCTGTATGAGTGACGCATTAATCATCTGCATGTCAGCATCGGCATCAAAAATACAGACGATACCGATACGGCGGAATCGATAGTAGGCACACAGACATGGGATAAGCGCATCGCCAATACCGAAAAGGAAAAGACGTTTTGCTTTTGCTATATAATTTATAGCAGTCTGAAAGTTCTCAGACGAGTTTAATTCCATGGTACGTTGCAGAGTATTGATGTAAAGCTCACTAATATTTTGCGTAAGATCTTCAATAGATGCCTGCTTTTCAATCTGTACCGTATTTATCGTATTTTCTGAGGGGAAGGGATGCGTAGCAAGCATTTCTTTTGCCTGGGCAAAGCCGGAACAGCCCAGTTTTTTGCAAAAGCGGTCAATAGAACCTTCGCTGCAATTGCATTTTTGGGCAACTTTCAGCATGGGCATAACTGCAGCATCATCATAGTGATGATAAAAATACTGTGCGATCCTCATTTCAGTATTGGATAATGTGGGCATCCACAAGTTTATGGCGGAAAAAATATTGCGGGGTGCGGCAGAGGTTATTTTAGTTGTGGTCATGGGAACTCCTTTGTGCAAAAATATTATAACTTTTGAAATACATTATAGCACACATCATTCAAGTTTGGGGAAATATCTTCGATTAAAGTTTGTTATCTCAGTAAAAAAACTCCAAAAATAGAACAAAACAATTGGAATAACGAGACGAAAACTCAATAAAAATGAATATTATTATTGAGCATAAAATATAAAAAATGGAATATTATTGTGTAATATGAATAAAAAACAATAATTAATGTTGTATTAATTGACAATTGACAACATATATACAATGGTTTATGCTCTGTAATATAAACTTTATAAAATGAGTAAAGGGTGATGAAAATGGAACGATCATTTAGGTCGAATTTAATCGATGCAATCATGGAGATAGCAAAGAAGGATCCGAAGGTAGTAGTTCTTAATGCGGATTCTGCCAGAGCATTGAGTTTAACAAAATTTACTGAGACTTATCCGGAACGAATGCTGAATGTCGGAATAAGTGAAACAGATCTGGTGGGAACTGCTGCCGGATTGGCTACAACAGGATTGAAACCGGTGATTGTCGGGTTTTCGATGTTTGTTTCGGAAAAGCCATATGAACAGCTTCGACAGGCAGTTGCATACCCGAATCTTAATGTGAAAGTTGTTGCAACGCATGCCGGACTATGCGTGGGGCAGGATGGGGCTTCGCACCAATGTCTTGAAGATATTTCTATTATGAGAACTCTTCCGAATTTTAAAGTTTTCGTGGCGGCAGACATTGCGGATGAAAAAGCAGCATTCTCCGCAATGATGGAATATGCTGGTCCGGCATATCTGCGATTGGGAAGGGATAAGGCAAATGACATTTTTTCGGATGGAAAAGTGAATCAGATTGGTGGCTCAGATTTATTAAGAGATGGAGAAGATGTTGCTCTTGTTGCCTGTGGTCTGATGGTTGAGCAGGCGATGAAGGCTGCCGATGCATTAGCAAAAGAAGGAATTCATGCAGCAGTTATTAATGCATATTGTATTAAGCCTCTTGATGAAGATCGTATACGTGAGTATGCAATCAGAACCGGTGCCATTGTTACCGCTGAGGATCATTCTGTGATCGGCGGCCTTGGAGCGGCTGTAGCTCAGTATACAGCAGCAAACTGTCCGGCGGTTGTGAGGACGATTGGTGTGAATGATACATTTGGTGAATCCGGGCTTCAGGAAGAGTTGTTTCGGAAATATGGTTTGACTTCAGAACACATCGCAGAGGAAGCGCGGATTGCAGTTAGGTTAAAGGAGGGGAAATGATGTCACGGGATATTACGGCACTTCAGATAAAGGCAAAAGAACTCCGCAGAGATGTTCTGGATATGATTTATAGTGCGCGCTCCGGTCACTTGGGCGGTTCTTTGTCGGAAATGGAAATTATGGTTGCCCTTTTTCATAATGAAATGAACTTTTCCGGTAATAATAAAAATGATCCAAACCGAGACAGACTGGTTTTGTCGAAAGGCCACACTGCTCCGGCATTGTATGTGAATCTTGCAGATGTAGGATGCTTTCCAAGAGAACGGCTTTTTGATTCCTACCGTCGCGTAGATGGACTTTTACAGGGGCATCCAAGTATGAAAACACCCGGTGTTGAAATTGCCGGGGGCTCTTTGGGGATTGGGCTTTCTGTTGCGACTGGTATGGCAATTGGAAACAGGTACCAGGATTATGAAGGACGAATTTATTGTATTATGGGTGACGGAGAAATTAATGAGGGGCAAATATGGGAGGCGGCAGCAACTGCAGCTAATTATAGTGTGGATAATCTGTGTGCTTTTGTAGATGTAAATGGGCTGCAGAACGATGCACCGACAAAAGATGTAAAAGATATGGGTGATATTGCGGCAAAATGGAATGCTTTTGGCTGGTATGTACAGGAAATTGATGGACATGATTTTAATGAAATATTTGCAGCGCTTGATCATGCACGGGCAATGAAAGGAAAGCCATCGGTTATTCTGGCGCATACGATCAAAGGCAGGGGCGTTTCTTTCATGGAAAATGTCGTGGTATGGCACGGAAAGACGCCGTCTGAAGAAGAGTACCTGAAAGCGCGAAGAGAACTTCTATAAGGGATAAAAATATGAAAATTTATATTGGCTGTGATGTTGGAACATCTAGTACCAAAGCAGTAGCAGTAGATGAAAAAGGCACGATTCTTGCCGAAGGATCGAAACGCTACGGCTTGTTTCAGAAATATAACAATTGGGCGGAGCAAAGCCCGGATACTTGGCTTGATGGAGCAATTTCTTCGATCCGTGATGTAATTGCTCAGGTTGGAGAAGAAAATATTTCAACCATATGTATTAGCGCACTATATGGCGGGACTGGAGCAATGCTGGATCAAAATATGAATCCGGTGAGACCGGCATTGATCTGGATGGATCGCAGGGCGGAAGCGGAGAGAGAATGGATCCAAAAACAGATAGGTGAGAAGAAAATCTTTGATATAACAAATAATGGAACAGATTCCTATTTCGGATATACAAAACTTTTATGGGTAAAGAATCATGAACCGGAAAATTGGCAGAAAATCCGCTGGGTTTTACCCGCGAACAGCTACATTGTTTATCGGATGACCGGCGAACTGATGGTTGATTACAGTTCTGCAGGGAACTTCGGAGGTATATATGACTATAACAAGCATTGCTGGTCCGAAGAGATGTGTGAACTTTTGGGAATTCCATCGTTCCTTATGCCGCAAAGATTCTGTAAGCCGTACGATTTGGTTGGGAATATTTCGGAGGAATATTGCGAAATGCTGGGATTGAAACATGAAGTGCAATTGTGTGCGGGTACAATCGACTGTATTTCTTCCATGTTGAGTGCAAATGCAGTGCATCCTGGCGATAATGCAGTGGTTTTGGGAACTTCCTTAAACTGGGGTGTGATTCATAAAGGTCTGTCCCGGAATGCAAATATGATTTCTATGCCATATGCAATTGAAGCAGAAAAAATCAGCTATTCATACGGTGGATCATCCACTGCCGGGGCATTACCGCGTTGGTTTGTAAGTACATTTTTAGGCAGTGAATCATCCAAGGAGTATGCTGAGATTGAGGAGCTTATCTTAAAAGAGAAAATTCCTTCCGGAAGCAATGGATTAGTTGTTCTGCCTTATTTTATGGGAGAACGAACACCGATATGGGATCAAAATGCAACAGGAGTTTTCTTTGGAATGACCCTGGCCCACAAAAAGTCACATTTGTATTTTGCATTGCTTGAATCTGTAGCGTATTCTCTGCGTCATATTATGGAATCTATGGAATTCAGCGATGAGAAGATTCAAAGGCTGGTATTGGTGGGCGGAGGCTCAAGATCGTTGATCTGGAAACAGGTCTTTGCAAATGTGACGGGATTGCCTGTGTATACTCCGGTAAACCCGGTAGAAGCACCTCTGGGTGATGCGTTTATGGCAGCGTATGCAAATGGGAGCGTCGAACATTTTGACGATATTGAAGATTGGATTGAATTTAATGAGCCGACCCTTCCGGATTTGAAAATGCACGAAAACTATGAAAGATATTATGAGATATACAAGCGACTATATCTCCAGTTAAAGGAGCTTATGGCGCTCCGCAGCCAGATTATGAAAGATAACAATCCTCGGCCGGGATTAGTATAAAAATTATTTAAATTTTAGGAGGAATTAAGATGAGAAAAAAAGTATTGGGAATTATGTTGACATCAGCAATGGCGGTAAGCATGATTGCAAATTACAGTGTATCCGCTGCTGAAACCGGTACAGAAGAAGTGGAAGCGAAGCATGATTACAGTGATTACAAACCGAAAAAAGATGAATATAAGCTGGTATTTATTCCAAAACTTGTTCATACGTGGTATGAGGGAGTTAAGACAGGTATTGATGAAGCGGTTAAAGAATTGGCAGATCAGGGTATTGCCGTTGACTATGTATGGGATGCTCCTGCAGATGCGGTTGTAACCGATCAGACCGCTAAAATGGAAGCCAATGCATCCACGCAGCCGGACGGCATTTCCGTTGCTATCATTGATCCATCAGCAGAGACTTCTGTAATCAATGAAATAATTGCAGGAGGCATTCCTGTATCTACATTTGATGTAGATGCCCCTGATTCCGACAGAGAGTATTATTGTGGGCATTCAACCAACTATCAGGACGGATATGACATGGCTAAGATTCTTGCAGATGAGCTTGGCAATGAGGGACAGGTCGCAATTCTTTCAGGTTCTCTGAGCGCCAAGAATCACATTGATCGTGTACAGGGATTTAAAGACTATATAACTGAGAATACAGACATTGAAATTGTAGATGAGCAGCCGGACAATGATTCCGTTGAAGATGCGCTTGCCATTACGGAGGGCTATCTTTCTACATATCCGGATTTAAAGGGAATATTCGGCTGTAATGGAGCAGCTCCGAACGGTGCGTGCCGGGCGATCAAAGATGCCGGGAGATCCGGAGAAATTCTTGTAGCAGGTATGACTGAGGATAAAGAAGCAGCAGAGTTTCTTCGCGATGGCACCCTGTTCTGTACTTTAAAACAGAATGTTCCGTCTTATGGTTACAACAGTGTATATAACATGATTATGATTGCAGATGGCAATGAGCCGTATGCGGTTAATGATGACATCCCTGCTGATTTTATTATGCAGGATGCGGTTGATAATTATACCTGGGACTGATGTGATTTATTACTGATTAAAAATGTAAATACCAGGAGCTTGGATGCCTAACCGCATTCAAGCTCTGATGAAAAAAGATTGGGGAATGGCAGATGGACAAATATGCTTTACAAATGGAAAAAATTACAAAGACATTTCCGGGAGTGAAGGCGCTGGATAGTGTGACAATTGAGGCTATTTCCGGTGAGATTCACGGGCTTATTGGTGAAAACGGGGCCGGAAAAAGTACGTTGATGAAAGTTCTTATGGGTATTTACAAAGCGGATGAAGGAGAAATTCTTATCAACGGCAAAGGCGTAAAAATTGGAAATCCATCAGAAGCAATCCGGCTGGGAATTGGCATGGTGCCGCAAGAATTGAATTTGAATCCATATGTAAGTGCGGCTGAGAATATTTTCCTTGGGAATGAAATTAAAACTGGAGGCAGAATTAATTGGAAAAAAATGAACGATGA
Source organism: uncultured Blautia sp. (assembly GCA_900551075.1). Classification (GTDB taxonomy): domain Bacteria; phylum Bacillota; class Clostridia; order Lachnospirales; family Lachnospiraceae; genus Blautia_A. The sequence goes on from URVB01000042.1 coordinate 28,975, forward strand.
AGCCGCAAGGGTTATGTTATCCGTTGGATTAGATATCAGCCCGGCTATAATCGTAAACCGCCTTAGCTCAGCACAGCAGCAATTGGTCCAGCTTTCGCGTGTTCTTGCAACGGGTGCAGAGATACTGATATTTGATGAGCCGACTGCTTCTCTTACCTCGGTTGAAGTAGCAAAATTGCTTGCTTTAATGAAAAAATTGAAAAATGAAGGCAAGACGATTATTTTTATAACCCATCATTTAGATGAACTGTTATCAACAACAGATCGTATTACAGTTATGAGGGATGGAAGAGTTGTGTCTGTGGACGAGACATCCTGCATTAGTGAAGCTGAATTAATTGAAAAGATGGCCGGTAAAAAAATGGCAGCCCAGGCAAGAGTGAACCGGGTCATTGCAAAAGATGAAGTTTTGCGCGTAGAACATTTTTCCGGAGTGAGAGAGTTTAAGAATATCAGTTTTTCAGTCAACCGGGGTGAGATATTCGGCATAGGCGGGTTAGTTGGTGCCGGACGCACCGAGTTAATTAGTGCGATTTTTGGGAGAACGAAAAAAAATGATGGAAAACTGTACCTGGAAGGCAAGGAGGTAGAAATTAAATCACCAGTAGAGGCGGTTAAAATGGGAATTGGCTTTCTTCCCGAAGAGCGCCGGGCACATGGGATTTTTCCGATTTTGTCAGTTCAGGAGAATATGGTTATGCCCATGTATTATGAACTGTTTAATGGTGGTAAAATCAATTACTCTAAGTCAAAGGAAACGGCAACAAAATATATTGATCGGATTCAGATAAAGACCCCTTCGACGGAAACACAGATAAAATCCCTGAGCGGAGGAAATCAACAGAAAGTGATTCTGGCGCGCTGGCTGGCAAAGGGCGCGAAAATTATTTTTATGGACGAGCCTACCAGAGGCGTTGATGTAAATGCAAAAGCTGAGATTTATGATTTGATTAGGCAGATGACTGAGAGCGGCATCACTGTTGTTATCGTTTCTTCAGAGCATGAGGAACTGATGCTTTTGTGTGATCGAATCATGATCATGCATGAGGGGGTACAAAAAGGGATTGTTGATTCAACGGATATAAAGACATCTCAGGATATTTTGAAAATAGCTTTAGCGTGATGGAGGAAATATGGGTAAAAAAGAGAAATTTGACATTATGAACCTGCCCACAGAATATATGATGCTGGTGGTGCTTGTAATTCTTTGTATTGTGCTAAGTGTTTTAAAACCGGCTTTTTATTCGTCGTTTAATGTATCAACATTAATTCGAACGATTTCCTGGACGACGATGGTTGCATTTGGACAAACGTTGGTATTATTAACGGGAGGAATTGATTTGTCAGTAGCCGGCATGGCTGGTATGTCGGGAATTCTTTCCGCGTGGTATATGGTTAATGCCGGGATTTCACCGGTGATTGTAATCCCGTGTGTTATTATTTTTGCATATTTCTGCGGCTGCCTTAATGGGGTTCTTATTACAAAAATGGGGATGGTTCCGTTTATTGTGACTTTGGCGAGCGGGCAGATTTTTACCGGTATCATTTATGTGATTACCCAGGGGCATCCGATCCTTGGAATACCCGCAAATGCTGTTGTACTTGGACAAGGTATGCTGTCTGGTGTAATTCCGTATCCGACAATTATTATGCTGATTTTATGTCTTGTGCTTGCATATGTAATGAAATACTTGCCGTTTGGCCGTTATGTCTATGCAGTAGGAGGAAACAGAGAAGCTGCCTGTATCGCAGGCATCAAGGTGAATGCTGTCACAATTAATGTGTATGGAATATCGGCGGTTATGGCATCTGTTGCAGGCATTCTGATTACTTGTAGACTTGGTACTGCGCAGCCTACGGTAGGTGCTGATTGGGTAATGCCTTCCGTTACAGCAGCGGCAATCGGCGGCACATCCTTAGCGGGAGGAAGAGGTACGATTATCGGTGCGCTGATTGGTGGGTGCTTTATGGGGGTTGTACAAAATGCAATTACTATTTTAGCCATTTCTGCATATTGGGAACAGGTGATTACCGGAACAATTATTTTGATTGCGATTGCAATTGACTGCATTAAGTCGAAGAGACTGAGCGCTTCATGAAAAATTCAATAGTATGGAGGAAAAATTCTTGAAAGTTGATTTTAGTAAAGTTATAGAATTAAGCCATGATATGATACCGTCAATGCCGGATAAAGAGACAAAACCGTTCGATCACTCTCCGGAAGCGGAGCCTTTTGAGCCGGATCAGAAAAAGGAAGAACATTTCCGGCTGCTTGCACAAACCTATGATGTATCGGTAATGGGAGAGAGAGGCGAACCCCATCCGGAGGGCTCCTGGTACATTTCGGGAGAAGTTTTTTTCTGGACACATTGTGGAACGCATGTGGAATTTCCGTTTCATCATGTAAAGAAAGGGCTTCAGGCACAAAATTATCCCATTGAGAACCTGATTGGAGATTGTGCGGTAGTTGATTTTACAGATAAAAAAGCCGGTGATGCGATGACTTTGAGAGAGTTCAAAGAAAGAGGACAGCACATTAAGGAAGGGGATATGGTATTTCTGCACACCGGACTGGATGCAAAATGGAGGACGGATGACTGGGAACCGTATCCGTATGTGGAACCTGATGCTATTAAATGGCTGGTAGACGAAAAGAAGATCAAAGCTATCGGGACGGATGCTACCTCTCTTGAGGACTTTACTCATAAGGATGAAAATGGTATTGATGATCAGCCGAACCACAATTATATTTTTAAACATAATTGTGCGATGGTTGAGTCCCTGACTAATTTGGATAAAATTGGGAAACGTGCATTTGTAACAATTGAACCACTAAAGATTCAGGGTATTGAAGCCTGCCCGGTTCGCATCATGGCATTTCTTGAGGGCGCATTGTTGCCGGATTGATTGAAACGGAGCAAAGACAGTGACAGGTTTTGGTGAGGGAATATATTATTCGCAGAGAAAACGGGGACGGTTATATGAAAATAGCGATAGGCTGCGACCCTAATGCGCAGCAGGCAAAAGAAGAGGCAATTATTTTTATTGCAAAAAAGGGTTACGGGGAAGTGACAGACTTTGGAAGCGAAGATCCTATATATGCAAGAGTTGCAATCCGGGTGGCAGAAGAAGTGGCGGCAGGTAAATACGACAGAGGTATCCTGCTCTGCGGTACCGGAATAGGAGTTTGCATTTCTGCAAACAAAGTAAAAGGAGCATATGCGGCTATTCTTTCGGATGTTTATTCGGCAGAACGGGCACGTTTGTCAAATGATGCTAATATTGCATGTATGGGTGCTTTTACAACTGGAAGCAAAAATCGTGAAGAAATACTTACTGCATTTTTGACTAACGAGTTTATTGCCGGTTGTGCATCGCAGCCCAAAGTTGATGAGTTCCGTAAGTATGATAACGAACGCAATTAAATTTATCAGACAGGCATTCTCGTGTCCGGAGAGGGAAGCGGGAATGCCTTTTTGGTATTCGTTTGATATGTGAATCCTACATTTCCTGAAATTCTGAAAGCGTACAGTTATTTGCTGATTGGAATATTTTCTGGAAAATAACAAATGCAGATGATAATTCAATAGATTGACCCTAAAAAATTATAGATATACAGTGAAACACCCGGTAGGGGAGCTACCGGGTGTTTCGAGGGGAGTATAAATAATTAAATAAGGGGTATGTAAAAAAAATTTTTGAAGGGTAAATTCTTTTTACAATGATGATTATAATATAAATTGGAAAAAAAAGCAATATGATTTTGTTGAATATTCTTCGAAGTTTTTGGGACAATATATGATGTAATGAAAAAAAGCGGCTTTGCTGATTGCATAGCTGCAAATCTAATTGCATTAGGAGGAATATACAAATGGCAAAGAATTATGAAACGGAAAGCAATGCAAACAACAACGCAAACAATGCAAACAACAGCACAAACAAGACTTCCAACAAAAATGAGATGAATTCCAAAAACAGCAGCAAAAACAGCTCAAAAAACAAAACATCCAATTCCTATGAGTCTGAGCAGAATGACTTCTCCAGCAGATACTAATCTGCAGCAGAACAGTTAGGATCGATCAGAACATCTCCCTTCTTAATGAATGTGAGAAAGGCTCCGGTGCGCCGGGGCCTTTTTTGCATATGATAAATAAAAAAGGAGTTCCACATGTTTCTGGTAGAAACAATTTCAGCGATAATGCTGGACTATTATGTTGGGCGTTCAGATGCTTTGATTATAGATTTACGCGACAGAGAAGCCTATCAGGAAAGTCACGTAAGAAGTGCGGTGAATATCCCGTATGCAGACCTGGAGGATCACCCGGATCTTCCGCGGACAAAAACTCTGATCTTCTATTGTGACAGAGGCGGTGCCAGCATGATGGCAGCGAAGGAATTAGCGAGACGGGGATATCAGACAAGGTCTGTCATCGGCGGGTTTGGGGGTTTTGTTCTGTCCCGGTTTTTTTTTTTGTTTTT
>URVB01000043.1 GCA_900551075.1 uncultured Blautia sp.
GATAAAGGCTGGACTTCTGACAAACCGGGGATGCTGGGAATGCGATTGGGGAGGAAGCAGAAGCTATGTGGATTATGAGAAATTATACCGGTTCAGATTCAAGCTGTTGAGAAAAGCCTATGAACGTTTTGACTGTGCACAGGCTCCGGATTTTATTGAATTTGAGAAAAATAATATTGACTGGCTGGACAGCTACTGTACGTATATGGCAATTAAAAATGACCAGGGAGGCGCAGGCTGGAATGAGTGGCCCAAGGAATTAAAGGACCGGGAGCCGAAAGCGGTCAAAGAAGCACAAAAAACGCTTGCAGATGAAATACAGTTTTATCGGGTTCAGCAGTATTGGTTTGAAAAGCAGTGGCATAAGCTGAAAACCTATGCGAATAAAAAAGGAATCAAAATCATTGGTGATGTTCCAATCTATGTGGCGTTTGACAGCGCAGATACCTGGTCGGATCCCTCTCTGTTTCAATTTGACGGGGAAAACAAGCCGAAGACAGTAGCAGGATGCCCGCCGGATGCATTTTCTGCGACAGGCCAGCTATGGGGAAATCCTCTCTATGACTGGAAATACCATAAAAGCACAGGCTATACCTGGTGGACGCAGCGTATGGTACATTGTATGGAACGATATGATGTGGCACGTATTGACCATTTCCGCGGTTTTGATGAATACTATGCAATTCCATACGGGGATGAGACGGCGCAGAACGGAAAATGGGAAAAGGGGCCGGGGTTGGAGCTGTTCCGGATACTGAAAGCAAGAATCCAAAATCTGGAAGTGATTGCGGAGGACCTGGGCTTTTTGACGGACAGTGTGTTGGAAATGCTGGAGGGAACCGGCTTTCCGGGCATGAAGGTACTGCAGTTTGCATTTGATGACAGCGAGAACAGTGCGTATCTGCCGCATAAATATGACAAAAACTGTGTAGTCTATACCGGGACTCATGACAATGAGACAACCAGGGGTTGGCTGGAAAGACTGCAGGGACATGAAAGAAGCTTTGTACGCGAATATATCAACTGCTATGACAAGCCGGTGAACGATTGCGTATGGGGACTGATTCGCACAGCGCTGGCAAGTGTGGCAGACCTTGCGATTATACCGATTCAGGACTATCTCTGTCTGGGAAATGAAGCCAGAATGAATGCTCCGTCCACACTTGGGAATAATTGGAAGTGGAGGCTTGAGAAAAATCAGATTTCGGATACAACCCTTTACCATATGAGCGAATTGGCAAGGATTTACGGCAGAAACCGGAAAGAGGAAGACGAAACAGAAAAGGCAGAAGCAGCAGATGCCAAAACCGCAGAAGCGGCAGAGGCTGCGGATGATTCTCAGGAATTATACTCTGAATAGGAAATGATGGCAGATTTGGGAGCATAAAGTCATGAAAAAATTATTGAGATATCTAAAGGGATACGAAAAGGAGACTATTTTGGCGCCTCTTTTTAAGATGCTGGAGGCGGCTTTTGAATTGATCGTGCCTCTGGTCGTAGCAGGAATTGTGGATGTTGGTATCAAAAATCACGATACAGTGTACATCTGGCGGATGTGCGCGGTCATGGTGCTGCTTGGGGTAATTGGACTTGTATGCTCTCTGACAGCACAGTATTTTTCCGCAAAGGCTGCTATGGGCTTCAGTACCGCTCTGAGAGACGATTTGTTTGCACACATCAGCCGACTTTCTTATCGGGAGCTGGATAAGCTGGGTACGCCGACGCTGGTAACCAGGATTACCAGTGATATCAACCAGGCACAGACAGGAGTTAATCTGGTGCTCCGCTTGTTTCTGCGTTCTCCTTTTATTGTAGCGGGTGCTGTTATTATGGCGTTTACCATTAATTTACAGGTAACGGTCATCTTTGTGACTGCAGTGCCGCTGATTTCTCTCGTGATTTATCTGATCATGAAGTGGACAGTGCCGATTTACAAAAAGGTGCAGTCCTCTCTTGACAGGATTTCTCTGATAACCAGGGAAAACCATGTGGGAGCGAGAGTTGTCAGAGCCTTCGGCAGACAGGCCGAGGAGAATGCGGATTTTTCTGAAACAAATGATGAATATACGAGAATTCAGATTGCGGCAGGCAAGATTTCAGCACTGCTGAATCCGGCAACGTACGTCATTATGAATCTTTCCATTGTGGCAATTCTCTGGTTCGGCAGCCGTCAGGTTTATGTGGGCGTTCTTACCCAGGGAGAGGTAGTGGCACTGGTCAACTATATGTCCCAGATTCTTCTTGCGCTTCTTGCTCTTGCAAACCTGATCGTGGCAGTGACAAAGGCGCTGGCATCGGCAGCCCGATTGAATGAGGTGTTTGATACACAGCCGACCCTGACAGATGAGGGAAGCATACCTCAGACAGAAAAAGCAGCAGAAGCCCGTGTAGAATTCAGAAATGTGACCTTTGCTTATGCGGGAACCCAGGAGCCGGCATTGTCTGGAATTTCCTTTACTGCGGCTCCGGGAGAGACTATCGGTATCATCGGAGGAACCGGCTGCGGCAAATCCACACTCGTAAATCTGATTCCCAGGTTTTATGACATTACGGAGGGAAAAATTCTGGTAGATGGAAATCCTGTGCAGGATTATCCTTTTGCACAGCTCCGCAGCAAGGTTGGAATGGTTCCTCAGCGTGCGGTTCTGTTTAAGGGAACCATACGTGAGAATATGAAATGGGGCAGGGAGGATGCCACAGAACAGGAAATTGACCAGGCGCTTGCGATTGCGCAGGCAAAGGAATTTGTAGAGAGTAAGCCGGAGAAACTGGACACTATGGTGAGCCAGGGCGGAGCGAACCTGTCCGGCGGTCAGAGACAGAGACTGACCATTGCAAGGGCATTGGTGGGAATGCCGGAAATCCTGATCATGGATGACAGTGCATCTGCTCTGGACTTTGCAACGGATGCTGCACTGCGCCATGCGATCAGGGAACAGACGGAGGGAATGACGGTCTTTCTTGTTTCCCAGCGTGCGACGTCTATTAAGCAGGCAGATAAGATTCTGGTTCTGGACGATGGATGTCTGGCCGGGGTTGGAACACATCAGGAATTGCTGCAAGCCTGTGAGGTTTATCGTGAAATATGTCTGTCGCAGCTTTCCGAACAGGAGGTGAACCGGTAATGAAACATAAAGAGACAATGAAACGCGTTCTGAAGTTTATCCGTCCCTATGGCGGCAAGATCGGTTTGATGCTGGTTCTGGCAGTGATTACGGTAGCTTTTACTTTATATACGCCGATTCTGATTGGAGAAGGCGTGGACACCATGCTTGGAGAAGGAGAGGTATTTTCCGCCGGGCTTTTGAAGGTCCTTTTGACTCTTGCCGCTGTGGTATTGATCACTGCGGCAGCACAGTGGCTGATGAATCTTCTGACCAATCAGGTGACCTACCGTGTTGTCCAGGATATCCGGGGCCAGGCATTTGGTCATCTGCAGAAGGTACCGGTTGCTTATATTGATGCAAACCAGCCGGGAGATATTCTGAGCAGGATAGTGACAGATGTCAGTCAGTTTTCGGATGGTCTGCTTATGGGCTTTACCCAACTGTTTACAGGTGTGATTACGATTCTTGGTACGATTGGCTTTATGATGTCTATCAGTGTGAGAATTTCCCTGCTGGTGATTCTTCTGACTCCTGTCTCCCTGTTTGTAGCGAGCTTTATTGCAAGCCGTACCTTCCGGATGTTTCAGGAGCAGTCGGAGAAGCGTGCGGAAATGACCTCTCTGGTGGAAGAACTGGTTGGAAATCAGAAGATCGTCCAGGCTTTTTCTTATGAAGCGCGTGCAAAAGAGCGGTTCGGCAGGGTGAATGAGGAGCTTCGCCTCTGCGGAATCAAAGCGCTGTTCTTTTCCTCCATTACAAATCCCTCCACCAGATTCGTGAATGGTCTGGTATATACGGGAGTTGGGATTTTGGGCGCATTTACCGTAATCAGCGGAGGAATGTCCGTAGGGCAGCTCACCAGCTTCTTAAATTATGCAAACCAATATACAAAACCTTTTAATGAAATCTCCGGGGTTGTAACAGAACTGGAAAATGCACTCGCTTGTGCAAAGAGGATTTTTGATTTTATGGATACACCGGCTGCGGAGCCGGATGTACCGGATGCCCATGTACTGGAAAGAGCGGATGGAAGCATCCGGGTAGAGAATATCTCCTTTTCCTATCGTCCGGAGGTACCGCTTCTTAAGGACATTTCCATTGATGTGAAGCCGGGCCAGAGAACGGCAATCGTAGGTCCGACCGGCTGCGGAAAAACGACGATGATCAATCTTCTCATGCGTTTTTACGATGTACAAAAGGGGCAGATTGTAGTGAGCGGTTATCCGATCCGTGAGCTTACCAGAGACAGTCTTCGGAAAAATTTTGGTATGGTGCTTCAGGAGACGTGGCTGAAAGCAGGAACCATTCGGGAAAATATTGCTTACGGCAAGCCGGATGCAACGCTTGAGGAGGTTATGGAGGCCGCCAGGCATGCACATGCACACAGCTTTATCAAGCGTATGCCCAGGGGATATGACACGGTGATCGCGGAGGATGGCGGAAACATTTCGCAGGGCCAGAAACAGCTCCTCTGTATTGCCAGAGTGATGCTGATGCGTCCGGCCATGCTGATTCTGGATGAAGCGACCTCCTCCATTGATACCAGAACAGAGGTGAGAGTCCAGAAAGCCTTTGCAGAGCTTATGGAAGGAAGGACCAGCTTTATTGTTGCTCATCGTCTGTCTACGATACAGGAAGCAGATTTGATTCTTGTGATGAAAGATGGTAATATAATAGAACAGGGAAAACACGAAGAGCTGCTGAAGAAAGGTGGCTTTTACGCGCACCTTTATGAAAGTCAGTTTGCAGTATACTGAAAATTCGGATACGGGAGGAGAAGTTGATTATGGAAGAACAGAAGAATGAGATGCAGGGAAATCCGGAAGCAACAGAAGGTACGGAGCAGAAATCAGAGGTTTCAGAAAAGCCGCAAAAGGAGCAGGCCAAAGGTCTTCCGACAAGAAGCTATATGCTGATGTGTCTGGGTGGAATTTATCTTTTGTATACCGGTTATAAGCTCTGCAAAAATGTGCTGGATGGTGTGGAAGGTGCAAGTTGGGGATTCTTTGCAGCGGGTATTGTCTTTGCTGTGATCGGAGGGGGCATGCTCTTTTTCGGAGTGCGTGACGTGCTGCGCAGAGACAAAGCATTGAAGGCGGAAGAGGATGACAGGAAGGCTGCGTCGGAGCAGGCTGTCCATACACCGCCGGAAACTGTACCGGAGAATACTCCGTCTGAGTCTTCGAAAGGGATGAGTATTGCCGAACGTGCCAAACTGGCAGGCAGGCTTTCCGAGGATAAAAAGGCTGAGGATGGTGAAACTGCAGAATAGACCGTGATCTGTTTACTGATTGGGGAAATGAGAGAATGTCGGAAAAGATTCGCCGCAGATATTTATCTGCGGCGTTTTCTGGATGCTTTCCGACGTTTTTTGCTGCTTGCAGGACTGTGCAGGGTAGACCAGCAGAAAGCCTGTACCAGAAGGATTCCAACTAAGGCTCCGATGCTGTCAATTCCCACGTCTTTCACAGAGGGTCCGCGTCCGGCCACAAAAGATTGATGATATTCATCCAGTCCGGCAAAGCCGACACAGATCATACCTGCCAGCAGCATGAGCCAGAAGCCTCTTACGCCGTATACGTACAGCGGAAGGGAGATAGCAATTGCCAGCAGAAAGTATTCCGTTATATGAGCTGCTTTTCTGACATAATAGTGAATGTTCTCTGCTTCGTAAGCAAGTTCGTCATAGCTTTTTCCAAGATTCAGCACTTCATTCCTGGTCTCCGCAATCTGATAGCTGATTTGATAGCTTATATTCCCGGACACCTCCCCGGTCTGGGCAGAGAACGTAAAAATCAGGTACATCATCAGAATTGCCGGAAGAAAGGATAAAGGCTTTAATAAGGTAATTAGTATTTTCATGGGTAATAATATAGCATGAAGCCGCAAAATTGTAAAGAAGCCAATTGAATGTTGAAGTTTTCAGTCAGTTATGGTATAAGTGAGTAAGAGACTGGATAGTGAGTAAAGGAGGAAATCATGAGCTTAGCAGATCATATTTTTATAGATATGTGCAGGGATGTTATTGAGAATGGTACGAGTACAGAAGGGGAAAAGGTACGTCCTGTATGGGAAGATGGAACTTCTGCTTATACAATTAAAAGGTTTGGGGTAGTCAGCCGCTATGACCTTCGGAAGGAATTTCCGGCGCTGACTCTTCGAAAAACAGCTCTGAAAAGCGCTATGGATGAAATTTTATGGATATGGCAGAAGAAATCCAACAACATTCATGATCTGAACAGCCATATCTGGGACAGTTGGGCCGATGAAACCGGCTCTATCGGCAAAGCATACGGGTATCAGATGAGTGTGAAGCATGAATATAAGGAAGGCAGGATGGATCAGGTGGACAGAGTATTGTATGACCTGAAGAATAATCCTTACAGCCGTCGGATCATGACGAATATTTATGTACATCAGGATCTGCACGAGATGCATCTGTATCCCTGCGCATATTCCATGACCTTTAATGTGACAAGGGAGCCCGGAAAGGACAGGCTGACCCTGAATGCGATTTTGAATCAGCGCTCTCAGGATATTCTGGCTGCAAATAACTGGAATGTATGTCAGTATTCCATTTTGCTGATGATGTTTGCGCAGGTCTGTGGTATGGAGGCGGGAGAACTGATGCATGTGATTTCAGATTGTCATATTTACGACCGCCATGTTCCGGTAGTGAAAGAGCTGATTTCCAGAACGCCGTACCCGGCGCCCACTGTGAAGCTGAATCCGGAAATTAAGGATTTTTATGATTTTACAACAGATGATTTGATCGTGGAAAATTATCAGACATGGCCGCAGATCAAAAATATTCCAATTGCAATTTAACTTTATCCGTTTCGGAAAAAACTCAGGAGGAGAAGATGGGATGAATATTATTGTAGCTGTAGATAAAAACTGGGCGATCGGCAAGGATAACAGGCTTCTGGTAAGCATTCCGGCGGATATGAAAATGTTTCGCCAGGAAACCTCAGGCAAGGTGGTGGTTATGGGAAGAAAGACGCTGGAGAGCTTTCCCGGCGGGCTGCCGCTGAAAAACAGAACCAATATTGTCCTTACCGGAAACAGGAGCTATGAGGCCAGAGGCGCGATCGTTGTCCATACTCTGGAAGAGCTGCTGGAAGAAATTCGGAAGTACCCGCCTGAGCAGGTGTATTGTATTGGCGGAGACAGCATTTATAAACAATTGCTGCCTTACTGTGACACCGTACATGTGACCAGGATTGACTTTGCCTATGAGGCAGACAGCTATTTCCCCAATCTGGATGAAATGCCGGATTGGCAGATTACAGCCAGAAGCGAGGAGCAGACATATTTTGATCTGGAGTATGAGTTTGTGAAATATGAGAGAAAATAATCGTTTATATAAGAAAAGCCATCGGATTAGCCGATGGCTTTTCTTATTATCTGCCAAAATTGATAAAAAGGAAATCAAGATTCGTAATAGTATAAAAGAAATAAATTTGCGATAATAACCATATCAAAGCTGTGCACAATGAACAAATGCGGAGGAGGAAATGAAATGGAGCTATTTACAAAAGCGATGGACGGACTGAACTCAGTCGTGTGGTGTATGGGCCCGGTCCGTCTGAATCAAAGTGAAGAGATGCGGAAGTATCTGGCGGAAAATAATCTCTCTGAAAAAATGGAGCGGGCAGCCCATATTGTATGGGCAACCGGAGGAAGTCTGGTACCGGAGGAGATTCGGGAAGAATATAAACGAATTCGGCCTGTACTCTGTATTGCGCCAGATTCCGTCCAAATATAAAAAATGTTAATATATTAAAGGAAAATAATTTATTTTTTATTACAAAATCTCTATGCTATACTTCAATTATTAAGTGACAAAATGGGTGAGAAGTAGACAAAAAGAAGATGCATTGGAAAGGAGGCAGCAATATGTCTGTGAGATTTCTTGTGGCCGGAGATAAGGCGGTTTCCGTAGAATTCGGCAGTGAGATCAGTCTGGAGCTGAATGCGAAGGTGCGTATGCTTCAGAAGGAATTGCAGGACAATCCTTTAGAAGGGATTACGGAAACCGTACCTACATATTCTTCGCTGATCGTACACTACCGGCCGGAAATTCTTCGTTATCGTGAGCTGGTGAAGGAGCTGGAAAAGCGAATGGAACAGATGACCAGTGTAACAGCCGGTACGGAGTACATCAAAGAGGTTCCAGTTCTTTATGGAGGGAGTCTCGGCCCTGATCTGGAGTACTGTGCTGAGCTGGAGCATGTATCGACAGAGGAACTGATACGTATGCACGCCGGGCATGATTATTATGTATACATGCTGGGATTTGCACCGGGGCATCCGTACATGGCGAGATTTGAAGAACCGTTTCACTTTAAGAGAAGAGAATCCCCCAGGATGAAGATTCCGGGACGGTCGATCGTAGTACAGCAGAATTTATCGGATTTGATTCCTTTTGAGCAGCCCTGCGGCTGGAATATTATAGGCTCCACGCCGCTGGATATCTGTAATTTTGAGAGGGAGAACCCCTTCCTGCTTCAGGCAGGCGACTGGGTAAAGCATATTCCTGTGACAGAGAAGGAATATGAGCTGATCCGCAGAGATGTGGAGCATGGTACCTACCGCGTAAAAATTTATGAAAAGGCGGTGAAATAGAATGGGTATTTTCGTAGAAAACGGAGGCATTCTGACCACCGTACAGGATGCAGGGCGTTTTGGATATCAGCAATACGGCGTATCACCGGCAGGCCCCATGGACAGCAGAAGCTTCTGTCTGGCCAATATTCTGGCAGGGAATGACAGAAGTGAGGGCGGCCTGGAGATTTCTTTTATGGGACCAAGGCTTCGTTTCAGGAAGGGAAATGTCATTGCCGTTACAGGCGGTGATTTATCACCAAAGATCAACGGAGCAGAGATTCCCATGTATCAGGCAGTAGCAGTTGCAGAGGGAGATGTGCTTTCTTTTGGAGGAATGAGGAACGGCTGCAGAGGATATATCGCATTTGCAGGCGGACTGGATGTTCCGGTGGTTATGGGAAGCAAATCCACGCTTTTGAGAAATAAGCTGGGCGGCATACAGGGACGGAAGCTTCAGAAGGGAGACGAGATTGGATTTGTCAATCCGAAATCCATGCTTCCCGATATGGAAAAAAGAAAAATTCCACAGGAGGTTTTTCCGGCGAAAGAAGTGGTGCTTCGGGTTGTGACAGGCCCCCAGGATGATGAATTTACAGAGCGGGGACTGAAAAACTTCTTCTGGCACAGCGGTGTGATCAGCAATGAGTATGACCGCATGGGATGCAGAATCGAATGTGATCCGATTGAACACAAAGGAGACGGGAACATCAATACAGATGGTATTTCTCTCGGCTCTATCCAGGTACCGACCAACGGAAAACCGATCATTATGCTTGCGGACCGCCAGAGCACCGGCGGATATGCAAAAATCGGAACGGTAGTAACCGTAGATCTTCCGCTGCTCACTCAGAGTATGCCGGGAATGAAAATCCGCTTTATCAGAGTAAGTCTTAACCTTGCACAGGATTTATATATCAGACAACTGAACACATTGAAAGCATTGGAAGAAAAATTAGGGCAGAATCAGGAGGAAATGGTGAAATGAAAATTGTAGTACTGGATGGATATACAGAAAATCCCGGTGATTTAAGCTGGGAAGCACTGGAGGCATTGGGAGAGGTTACCGTATATGATCGAACCTCCTATACAGAATCTGATCTGATCGCAGAGCGTATCCGGGATGCGGAAATTGTAGTTTTGAATAAGACTCCGATTTCCAAAGCAACCATTGACAAATGTTCGAAGATCAGGCTGATTGCTGTATTAGCCACCGGGTACAATGTTATTGATTATAATTATGCAAAAGCAAAAGGAATTCCGGTTGTAAATGTTCCGACTTACGGCACGCAGATCGTAGGACAGTATGCACTGGGCCTTCTTCTGGAAATCTGCTCCCATTACGGACATCATGACCAGACGGTAAAAGAGGGCAAATGGGAAAATAACGCGGACTGGTGCTATTGGGATTATCCGATGATTGAGCTTTATGGAAAAACTGCAGGAATCATTGGCCTTGGACGTATCGGACAGGCAACTGCAAAGCTTCTGAACGCGCTGGATATGAAGGTAGTGGCCTATGATGCCTGTGAGAGTGAAGCAGGAAGGCAGCTTGCAGAATATGTGTCTCTGGACGAGCTGTTTGCAAGCTCTGACGTCATTTTTCTGCACTGTCCGCTTTTTCCGGAAACAGAAGGCATCATCAATAAAGAGAATATTGAAAAAATGAAGGACGGCGTGATCCTTATCAACAACAGCCGCGGCCAGCTTGTTGTAGAGCAGGACCTGGCAGATGCTCTGAACAGCGGGAAGATTTATGCAGCAGGACTGGATGTTGTATCCACAGAGCCGATTAAGGGGGACAATCCTCTTCTGAAAGCAAAGAACTGCTTCATAACACCGCATATTTCCTGGGCTGCGCAGGCATCCCGCCAGAGAATCATGGATATTACGGTTTCCAATATTCAGGCTTTTCTGGATGGCGCACCGGTGAACGTAGTAAACAAATAATCAAATCAGGTATGGGAGGTACTTGCAATGTATCAGATCGACTTAAACAGTGATATGGGAGAAAGCTTCGGCGCTTACAAATTGGGTGGAGACGAAGAACTGATCAAGTACGTAACATCAACGAACGTAGCCTGCGGTTATCATGCAGGTGATCCAATGGTTATGGACAAGGTCGTAAAAATGGCGAAGGAACGCGGCGTTGCAGTTGGTGCACATCCGGGATATCCGGATCTTATGGGATTTGGCCGCAGAAGGATGGTTCTGAGCTTTGATGAAGTCAAGAACTATATGAAATATCAAATCGGTGCGCTTTGGGCATTTACTGCCGGATCGGGGCTGAAGCTGCAGCATGTGGCGCCTCATGGTGCTTTAGGGAATCTTTGCCAGTATGACAGAGAAACTTCCAGAGCGGTCTGTGAGGCAGTTTATGAGATTGATCCGTCTATCATGATCTTTTATTGTGCAGGTGCGGTTCTTGGCGAAGAGGCAGAGAAGATGGGGCTTGGGACCGCTTCCGAAATTTTCGTGGACAGAGCCTATATGGACGATTTGTCTTTGGTTCCGCGCAAAATGGAGGGCTCTATGATTACAGATGAGGATTTTGCAATTGAACGCTGCATCCGTATGGTAAAGGAGGGAAAGGTGACTTCCATTAACGGAAAAGAACTGGAGATCAAGGGAGATACCCTCTGTGTACATGGTGATGGACCGAAAGCATTTGCTTTTGTAAAGCGAATCAGAGAAGCCTTTGAGCAGGAAGGTATCGTAGTACGTAATTTTGGAGTATAAAAAATTATTTATAGAAATCAAAAATTCTTACAGAGAAGGAATGGAGGTAAAAATGGGAGAAAAGAAAGAGAAAAAGGAAATGACGGTTGTCAAAAAGATGATGATCGCCCTTGTCGGCGGTCTGGTCGTGGGACTGCTTTTTCTGTATCTGAGAGAGAATGTAATATCTGAGGAAGGCTGGGCAACAGTGAATAAGCTTTTTTTCCAGGATATTACTGTGACAGAAGGTGTTGGAGCAATCGGTATCTTTTATATCATCGGGCAGATTTTCATGAAAGGTCTGCAGATGGCAATTGTACCGTTGGTATTGGTATCCTTAAGCCTTGCAATGTGCAGCATTTCTAATTCCACAAAGCTGGGACGCATTGCGGGACGTACGCTGTTAGGCTTCCTGGGATTCTATGTGTGCGGTGCGGCATTGGGATGTGCAGTTGCATATGGTGTAAAATCTCTTGGACTATTTAATGTTACCCTTCCAACTGAGGGGATTGCGGAAGCGGCAACCATTGACGCATTTAACCCGCTTGCCGTTGTTGTAAATGCAGTTCCGTCCAATATCGTGAATGCAGCAAGTACAAACAACAGCATTCTTGCGATTGTAGTAGTGGCAATTGTCCTTGGCCTGTGTCTGAACCAGATGGGAGATAAAGCAGCACCGTTGAAAAATGTATTGGAAAATCTGAGTGATGTCATCAATATGTACCTGTCCTTCCTTATCAACAAAGTTGGACCAGTAGCCATTTTCTGTCTGATTTCCAGAACATTTGCAATTTACGGAGTGGAGTATCTGGCACCTGTAGCAGCGTATGTGGCAGCAGCAATGCTGACCCTGTTTGTATTAGTTGTAACTCTGTATCCATTGGGGATTTGGGTGACTACAAGACTGAATCCAATGAAATTCTTAAAGAAGATTGCAAAGGTCGGCATATTTGGCTTTTCCACAAACTCTTCAGCAGCCTGCCTTCCGCTGAATACAAGAACCTGTCTTGATGAACTTGGATGCAGCAAAGAGGTTACAAGTTTTGTACTTCCGACAGGTATGACCATTAACATGAACGGAACAACCGTTATGCATATGTTCGCAGTTACCTTTATTGCAACAAGTGCGGGTATCGAGGTTACACCGGCAAACATGATCGTTATGGCGCTCTTATCCATTTGTGCTGCGGCAGGAACGCCGGCTATCCCAATCGCAGGAACAACCATGATTTTTACTGTATTGTCCGGTATGGGCTGGGCAACGGAAGCCTGCCTGATCGGTTATGCTTTGATTGTGGCAATCAACCGTCCGGTGGAGATGGCACTCCTTCCGCTGAACGTTATCGGTGATGCGGCGGTTAATGTAATTGTAAACGCAAAAGAGGGAGAATTGAACAAAGACGTATATAATAGCTAAGTGCCGAAGAAAGGGCGGCCGGAGAAAACCGGCCGCTGAAGCTTCTATATTTCAGGAGGAAACCGATATGAATTATCAACCAGCAAAACGAATGGACTCTCTTCCATTTTCCGGCATCAGAGCCGTAATGGAAAAAGCAACAAAAATGCAGCAGGCCGGAGAAAAAGTTATTCATATGGAAATTGGCCGTCCGGATTTTGACACACCGGAAAAAATCAAAGCGGCAGCAAACGCAAGCCTTGCAAAAGGAAACGTTTTTTATACTTCTAACTATGGAACTCCGCAGCTTCGCCGGACGATTGCAGAGTTTGAAAAAGCAAAAAACAACGTTGCCTATGATCCTTCGGAGATTCTCGTTACCGTTGGTGTAGGGGAGGGAACCTATGCTGCTATGGCCGCATTTCTGAATGAGGGAGATGAAATCCTGGTTCCAAACCCTGTATGGCTAAACTATATTCATGTACCGAGCTCTCTCGGCGCAGTTCCTGTAACCTACAGTCTGAAGGAAGTAAATAATTATCAGATTGATTTTGAAGAACTGGAAAGCAAGATTACAGATAAAACCAAAATGATCGTAATTGTTGACCCAAGCAATCCGACAGGCGGTGTATTCTCCAAAGAAACGCTGGAAAAGCTGGCTGATATTGCAATCCGTAATGACCTTCTGGTTCTGTCAGATGAAATTTACGAGCAGCTCGTATACGATGGAGAAAAGCATGTCAGCATTGCTTCTCTGCCTGGAATGAAAGAAAGAACCATCAAATTGAGCGGTATGTCTAAAGCATATTCCATGACAGGATGGAGACTTGGTTATATGTGTGCGGCGAAGGAGATCATTTCCGCATGTGTGCGCGTGCATCAGTATACCATTACCTGTGCTTCCTCCTTTGTACAGGAAGCATCTGTAACAGCCCTGAGAGACTGTGATGATGATGTGGAAGCAATGAGAAAAGAGTATGAGCGCAGAAAAAATTATGTTGTCAAAGCACTGAATGCGATTGATGGAATCAGCTGCAATGATCCGAAGGGTGCGTTCTACATCTTTGTAAATATTAAGAGTCTTGGTATGACTTCCATGGAAGCTGCGGAGTATCTTCTCGAAAACGCTAAGGTTGCCCTGGTTCCGGGCTCTGCTTTTGGGTCTGAAGGAGAGGGGTACCTTCGTATTTCTTATGCATGCGGCTATGAAGAGCTGGCAGAGGCATGTGACCGCATCAGGGCGGCAGTGGAAGCACTGAGAAAATAACCGGCGAAAATCAAACAGGGAACATCTATTTCCCCTCCATTGATTTTACCGCCTCAATGAAAATGTCCAGCGAAAACTCAAAACTTTCATCCGTGGGAAGCCGGTCCCCGTATCCGCCATGATTGATAAGCAGGGCAAATCCCTGACTGCCCTGCTCCCCCACCTCATTTGCCATCTGAGCTGCTCTGCTTACAATGATATCTTTGTCTATCTGCACCCGTGCCATCCCTTGACCTCCTCCTTGTTTAAGGGTATAGTAATTATACCTAATTCAATTAGAAAAGAAAAGACCTGCTTAGAAAGTATATTTTGTGTTTTATTTTCCGATGAACTGCATAGGAGAGAGTATGTATGGACAATAAGCCAGACTTTTGTGAAATTTTGGCTCATTCTGAGAGGTTGGAGATGGTGCGGCTGGATCGTGAGCTGAATGCGCTCATGGAGGATGAATTCGTGTTGGACCGTGAACTGGAGCAAAAGCTGTGTAACGGAAGTTATCATTTTCCGGATGTTTCGGAAATACGGACGGATAAACAGGTACTGACAAGGACCCAGGCGTATTTTTCCGCCAAAATTCATGTCCGGAGGACACCCGTGTATTTCCACAATCACGAATTTATCGAAATGCTTTATATGTATGAAGGGCGCTGCAGGCAGTTTATTGAGAATCTCAGTCAGTGTATTCTCCTTAAGGAGGGCGATTTGTTTCTCCTGAACCAGAACGTCACACATGCATTACAGACGGAGGGGCGGTCAACCCTGATCAAGGTCATTATCCCGACAGACTGGGTGTCCCATGAGTTTATCCAGGAAATAGACCATGAGAGCGCGTTGTTTGACTTTTTTGTAAACACGAAGGTGGCTCAGGGGGAATATTACCACTACCTGCATTTCCCGGAGTGTGCAGGCATCAAAAAAATGATCGAAATCATTATGATCGAATATTATCATAACCGGAAATACAGCACGCCTGTGATAAGGAACTACCTGCAGATGCTCATGTTTCAGCTTGACAGGACGGGCAAGGTGTTTCACGAATGCAGGCGCAAAATGACTCAGAGCGCTCTCCAGATGGGCAGGCTGAAACAGTATGTATATGACCACAGCGATTCTGTCACGCTGAAGGAATTGGCCGGCAAGTTTCATTTCAACCAGAGTTATCTGAGCAGGATTATAGCACAAAACTGCGGGATGGGCTTTCAGGAGCTGGTGAAAGAATGCCGGATTGAAAAGTCGGCAATGCTGCTCGGCAGCTCTGATTATTCCATTGAGCAGATTGCGGAGATTGTGGGATATCAGAATGCGACGTCTGTTTATAACGGGATAAAGGACAAGTTTGGCATCTCCCCGGCAGAGTACCGCAGGCGCTATGGTAAAATGAATGGAGAGATGATTGAAAATGAATAGATGGATGAAGGCGGTCTTTCCATGTAAAATGAACCAGATACCATATATTTTGCGTCCTGCATAGAAAGGGGCTGGCATTTTGTCATCGAAGGGCATTGGTAAACTGGAAACAGGCTCCATAGGGAAGCTGATGGTGGAGCTGTGTACCCAGGCCGCATTCTCTGTCATGCTTTACAACATATATACAATCACAGATACGCTGTTCGTTTCAAAAGGGGTTGGCAGTACGGCCAGCGGAGCAATTGGGGTGTTTGCCCCGGTACTGGTTTTTGTAGGTGGTATAAGCTCCACTTTGGGTGTGGGTGCGGGCTCCATTCTTTCCAGGAGACTGGGCGAAAAGGATTTTTCGGGAGGAAAAACAGTCATTGGCTGTATGGTTTGGGTTTGGTGCCTATGTGCCTTACTCATAACGGCCGTTGGCTTGCTTCTTCTAAACCCGTTGCTTGGACTGCTGGGGTGTACGGCTGAGATTTATCCATATGCTGCGGAATACGGCAGGATAATGCTGCTCAGTACGGTATGCAGCACGGGATTTTCGGGGGTCATGCGTGCCGGAGGGGACACCCTTTATTCCACGCTGCAATGGTGCTGCCCCGTCGTTATTAATATGGTATTGGACCCGGTGCTGATCTATGGCCTCCGGCTGGGTATTGCGGGTGCGGCCCTGGCAACGCTATGCGCCCAGGTGTTTTCGTTGATTTGCAGTATTTACTATTTCTTTATCCGCAATGCGACGCCATGCAAAATACGGGTAAGGGATATACGGTGGGACTTTTTGGCATTAAAAGAAATTTTATCCATTGGGATGCCGTCTTTTCTCAACAGTCTGGGAAACAGCTTTGTTGCCATGGCGGGCAATCAGGTATTGGGGGCAGTTGGAGGTACACAGGCAATCAGCACGTTTGCGGTCATATCGCGCATCCAGAGCTTTGCTGCCACGCCGTTTACAGGTGTTATGCAAGGCATACAGCCAATGCTTGGATTTGACTGGGGAAGGAAAAATACGAACCGGGTAAGAAAAACGGTATTTTTCGCCCTGCGGTTTGTCCTGGTTTATGGAATTCTGGTTTCGCTGGGGCTGTATGCCGGAGCACAGTACATAATTCATTTTTTTTCCGCCAATTCAGATGCGGCGCAGGCGGGGACGGCGGCTTTGCAGGTTATATGCAGGGCTATTGCTATCGGTGGAGTGGTACCTGTTATACAAGCCTTTTTTCAGGCACTGGGACAGGGAAAAAGGGTGTTGTCCCTGTCTGTGGCAAGTATTTTTGTGATCCGCCTGCCGCTTCTGCTGCTTGGCTTAGTCACGAAAAAACTTTCTGTCATGTGGTGGGTATTTGTAATCAGCGATTGGGCGGCGGCGGCTTTGGCCGGCTACAGCTACAAAAAATTTCAGAAGGAGAATGGCTATGGAAAGCTTGACAAAGAACAGGCAGAATGAAGAAACGCTCAGGAAGATGGTGAAGCACTTTTTCCACCCGCTTGGACTAAAATCTTTTAAGGAGCTGACTGAGGGATATTTTAATGTGGCTTATGAAGTGACATTAAGCAACGGGGAGGCAGTTATTTTGAAGGTTGCCCCGGCGAAGGGCGTCCGGGTTATGACATCTGAGAAAAATATTATGTTTGCGGAGGTCCTGGCTATGGAAAAGGCTATGGAGCATGGCGGGATTCCCGTCCCCAAAGTGTTCGGTCATGACGACAGCCATACGATATGCAAATCCTCGTATTTCTTCATGGAAAAGCTAAATGGCAGCAGCTTGAATGAAATAAAAAGTTCCCTGACCCAGGAACAGATTGATGCCATATACATGGAGACCGGAAGGATATGCAGGGAGATTAACCGAATCGGCTGCCCCTGTTTCGGTTATCCGGGGCAGCCGGAATTCCAGGGTACGGACTGGTATCTGGTCTTTCGTGGGATGCTGGAGGCAGGGATCAGTGATGCCGGACAAGGGAACGTTGACCTGAAAATACCTGTGGATGAGCTGCTTCGATATCTGGAGTGGGATCAGGATATTTTTGCGGAGGTAACGGAGCCAAGGCTGGTGCATTGGGACCTCTGGGATGGGAATATTTTTGTTTCGGATGGGATGATTACCGGCCTTATTGACTGGGAACGCTGCATATGGGGAGATCCCCTGCTGGAGGTAGGCTTCAGGAGTCATTTAGACAGCACTTTTTTCCGGAAAGGTTATGGTGTTGCCGGATTTACAGAGTCACAGAAACGAAGAATCCTGTGGTATGATATTTATTTGTTTGTGCTTGTATCGCTGGAGTGTGAGTACCGGAAATATGAGACGATGGACATGTATCAATGGGCAGTCCATATGCTGCCCACACTGTTTGAAAAGCTGGGAAGATGAAGGAAAGGACGATGTGTCTATGGATACAATAACAGTAAGGGATGCAAAGCTGGAGGATGCCCCGCGGATTCTGGAGATTTATGCGTACTATGTCGAACATACGGCAATTACATTTGAGTATGACGTGCCCACGCTTTCCGGGTTTCAGAGCCGCATGAAAAAAACGCTGGGAAAGTATCCTTATCTTGTGATTGAAAAAGACGGAGTGATTCAGGGATATGCCTATGCAGGCACTTTTGTAGGCAGGGCGGCCTATGACTGGGCGTGCGAAGTGACGGTCTATCTCCACCATAAGGCACAGAAATGCGGCCTGGGAAAAAGAATATACGAAGCGCTGGAAAACAGGCTGAAAGAAATGGGAATTGTAAATCTGTATGCCTGTATCGGGTATCCGGAGGAGGAAGATGCATATCTCAATCAAAACAGTGCAGAATTCCATGCACATCTGGGCTATGAAAAGGTGGGTATATTCCACAGATGCGGCTATAAATTCGGCAGATGGTATCATATGATCTGGATGGAGAAAATCATCGGGGAGCATTTGGACAATCAGCCGCCGGTCAGATTCTCCGGGCGATAGAAGTATCCGGGATACAAAGCGTGTATTATTATCTTTTTAAATATGGTATCCGTCACAACAAAAATGTGCTTCATAGCAGACAAATAAAGCTGCCATGAAGCACTTTCTTTTTATTATGGAAATGTTCTGTATTTACAGAAGCAGCATTTCGTAAGTGAACCGCCTCATGCATTTTTTCAGGAGCAGCCAGGCCGCAAGCGCACATACCGCGCCCAGCCCCAGCAGAATCCAGGCGTTCAGCAGCAGTATTCCCGTAAACTGGCCCGCCACCAGCAGTACAATCGGGATGACCAGGAATACGGCGCTTTGCTGGGATTCCTCCACACTCTGTGCTTTGGCGGAGCCGCGGACAATCAGCGTTACAGCAATCAGCGAGATTGCCGGTGAAACAAGCAGCAGGATGATCAGCCAGCTTATGCCCGGCAGCAGAAAGTGTCCCATCAGGAAAATGGCCTCCGCCTCAAGCACCAGCACCATGAGGCAAAAGGAGAGCAGGGACACCATCATGCTCAGAAGAAAAGCGGCCATGACCTTGGCACGGAAAATCTGCTCGACGGAAAGAGGACAGTAAAGGAGCGTTTCCAGGGTGTGCTTTTCCTTTTCTCCGATGAAGGAGCTGGCGGCCATGATGGAAGCGGCCATAATGGGGATGAGCAGGAAAAATACCGGCAGGATGTAGTTGAGAAGCATCCCGGCAAACATCATTTCCGTGTTTCCGGAGTGTGCGGCCTGCGGCAGCAGCTCCAGGACCTTCTGGATATCCGGAGTCTCCGGGGCAAAATGTCCCATGAATAAAAAGATGGTGGGTAGGATGACAGTCAGCACCACCGGGACGGCCAGGAGGCTGACGAATAAATGCCTGTTGGCCGTGACACCGCGAATATCCTTTTTGATAACAGCAATCATGGCATTTTTCATTATGCTTCCCCCCTTTTCCCGGCGGTAAGCGTAAAATAAATATCCTCCAGCGAGGGTTTCTTCACTTCTACCGCAAAAATATCTCCGCCGCCCAGCACAATCCGGCGGACGATCTTCGGAATCTCATCATCAGATTGTATCGTCATTTCGTATTGCCCTGCTCCGGCCTTTTGGAAAGGCAGCTTTTCGGGCATATTGTCAGCGCAGATTTGAAGCATGGCACCGGAGCGTACCTTTCTGCGCAGTTCATCCAGGGTTCCTGCAGCGAGCAATTGCCCTTCTTCAATCAGACCGTATCTGGTGCAGATTTCCTGGGCATAACGGAGCTGATGGGTGCATAGAAACACTGTAATTCCCTCCTGTTTTGCCAGTTCCTGAATCAGTCGGTTGACATTCTGGGCGCTTTCGGGGTCGAGGCCGGAGGTGGGCTCATCAAGGAAAAGTACTTTGGGCCTGTGAATCAACGCTCTGGCCAGAGAGAGCCTCTGCCGCATACCCGTTGAATAGGCGGACAGCCTGCGGTCCCTGGCTTCTTCCAGCTCCAATTGCCGCAATAAAGAATCGGCACGTTCTTGCGCCTCAGCACCAGGAACGCCAAAGATGGAGGCGTAAAAGAGCAGATTCTGCATCCCGCTCAGATTGTCGTACATCTGGGCGTGCTCCGTTACCACACCGGACAGGGCATGGACCTTTTCGGGCACCCCGGCAGGATCCAGGCCGAGTACCCGGCAGCTTCCCGCCGAGGGAGCCAGCATTCCGTTCAGCAGTTTTACCGTGGTGGTTTTTCCGGCACCGTTTGGGCCCAGGAAACCAAATACCTCCCCCTGTTTCAGGGAGAGGGAAATCTGCCTGACTGCCTGTTTGCCGCCGGAATAGGTCTTTGAAAGATTTTGTAAAGAAATAACGTCCATATCGTTTCCCTCCTGAACCTATTATAGTGTGCCAAAAGGGGAAAAGCAATGGAGTATCAATTGACTTTTTGCAACAAAATCAACCATTGGGAAACAAAACGAAGATTTTGTTGGATGAAGTTGAAGTTGTCTTTACATAATACCTGCTCAGGATTGCACCGGCAAATATGAACGATTTTACAATGCAAAACCTGAAATTACAATACACACATCGAGGGGCATGCTATTTTAATGATAGTAAAAAGCAGGAGCATAAAAATGGAGGTATGTATGAAAGTTATTCATCTCAGATGTGAAGGAATGAAAAATCCGAATTCAATTACAAAAGAAAACTTATCTTTTTCGTGGAAAATAGAATCGGAAAAAAGTGCGGTATATCAGGAAAAATATCAGATTGTCGTCATGGAAGAGGGAGAAATATTAGTCTGGGACAGCGGGATAGTTTCCGACAGCGAGACGTTAGATATTGCGTATAAGGGAGAAAAACTGAAATCCTGCACCAGATATGAGTATACGATTACAAGTTGGAATAATCTGGGAGAAAAGGCTGTGGGCGAGGCAGAATTTGAGACGGCTTTTTTAGATGAGGCAGAATTCGATGCAGATTGGATTGAGCCGGATGCAATGCCTCAGCTGGAAGAAAATCCTGTGAAACAGGCATATGCTGAGTGGGAGAAGATGACAGCCCCCATGCTGCGCGGTGAGCAGGTGGAAATGCGCATGGAAAGCGATATCCTTGAGGAACTGCCATTGGAGCCCTATGATCCTGCAGTACGTATGAGGACATGCTTTCAACTTGAGGGAAATGTAAAGAGAGCCCGCCTGTATGTAACAGCTCATGGCGTATATGAAGTATGTTTAAATGGAAAGCCGGTAACGGATACTTTATTAAATCCGGGCTTTACTACATATGATAAGCGAATCCGGTATCAGGTTTATGAGGCAGAGAACCTGTTGGCAGCAGAGAACGCGGTTTCTGTGACGGTTGCGGATGGATGGTATAAAGGTAAAATCGCCCTTGGGAGGGGCTGTGAATACGGCGAAGTGCCGGGACTTCTGATGAAATTGCTCATACAGTATGAAGACGGCAGGGAACAGACTGTTAAGACAGATGAAAACTGGGTTTACAGCTATAAGGGTCCGCTTCGTGCAGCAGATCTCTTTTTGGGGGAAGTGTACGATGCGACAAGGGAGGATGGAGATCCCTCCTTGATTTCTTATGATGACAGTGATTGGAGACCGGTGCATGTGGTCAGCCGTACAGAGGCAGCATTGGAGGCCCAGAATTATCCTCCTGTAAGGGTTTTTGAAGAGTTACCCGCGGTAAAGTTATGGAATGCTCCCAATGGGGATGTTTTGGTGGATTTCGGACAGAACCTCGCCGGAATGATCAGAGTGTCTGTTGATGGGGAAGCGGGAGAAGAAGTTTCCTTTGAACATGGAGAAACGCTTGATAAAGATGGTAATTACTATTATATCTGGTCAGGGACAAATAAAGAGCAGAAGGATGTTTATATATGTAAAGGGGGCGGCGATGAGATCTATCAGCCGCGATTTACTTATCACGGGTTCCGGTATGTGCGTGTGAAAGGGGGAAAGAACTGGTCAAAAGAGCGTTTCACAGCGTTGGCAATCAGTACAGAAAATCCGGTGACAGGAGCATTTCATTGTTCTGATGACAGATTAAACCGTCTGCAGCGGAATATTTATTGGAGTCAGAGATCCAATAATATTGGCATACCTACGGACTGTCCGACAAGAGAAAAAGCAGGCTGGACAGGAGATGTTGTTGTATATGGCGCAACCGCATTATTTAATCAGGAAATGACAGCCTTTTACAAGGACTGGCTGAGGAGCATTCGTGCGGAACAGCTTGGGAATGGAATTATTCAGGGAACGGTTCCGCAGATTAAAAACTATGTTTCGCAGGCAGGGGTTGGTTCTCTCGGCTGGGGTGACGTTATTCTGACACTTCCATGGCAGTTATATCAGTTATGCGGCGAAAAGTCTGTGCTGGAAGAAAATTATGAAGCTATGGGGAAATGGCTGAGCGCGATGCGGCAGGCGGCTTATGAATTGCCGAACTGCTATAATACGGTCGGATATGCAGAAACAGATGTTGAGCAGTTGGAAGGCCGACGGCTGGAAAATCAACATTATCTGATCAACTCTGGTTTTCATTTTGGTGATTGGCTCATTCCAAGTGTTGTAAATGAGCAGGGCTTTTCCGATGGTCCCATGTCTGCCTTTCTGACTATGAATTACGCAGATACCAGTCTGTTGGCATATCTGGCAGATTTGTATACAGAGATTTCTGAAGTGTTAGGCCAAAAAGAGAATGCCAGGGAGTCGCGTGCGTATGCTAAGCGGGTAAGAGAAGCCTTTACAGAAGAATTTGTGACGGCAGACCGCAGGCTTGGGCAGGAAATGCAGGGAAATTATATACTGGCTTTGAAACACCATATGGTGCCGGCTCAGATTGCAAAGGATTTTGCGAAACGTCTGAATGAACTGATTTCCGAAAATGATTTTTGTCTCGATACAGGATTTATGTCAACGCCTCATCTGCTGGATGTACTTTTGGATTATGGATATCAGGAAACCGCATGGAAGGTACTCCTTCAGGAAAAGTGCCCATCATGGCTTTATGAGATTCAAAAAGGTGCCACTACCGTATGGGAAAACTGGAATGCAATCAGAGAGGATGGAAAGATCGGGGACTGCTCCTTTAATCATTATGCTTTTGGATGCGTGGGTGATTTCATGTACCGAAGAATACTGGGAATTCAGAATGGGGGAATCGGTTATGACAGGATCTTGATTGCTCCGGAATATGATGCACCCTTTGAAAAGGCTGAAGGAGCCTATGAAAGTGCACGTGGTGTGATTCGGATTACCTGGGAGAAGAAAGGAAATGAGGTAAGAATTTACGGTTCTGTTCCGACGAATACCAGAGCAACCATATGCCTGCCGGACGGCAAAAAAGCAGAAGTGGAGAATGGAACGTTTTCGTTTCAGGAATCGAACAGATATATAGCGAGGAAGGATAAATGCATAAAATATCATTAAATCAGGACTGGCTTTTCGTAAAGGGAACCATTACTATGATGGAACTGTTTACGGATAATGGTGAGAAAGCAAAGAAGGTGGATCTGCCCCACGATGCCATGATTTACCAGGTAAGAACCCCGGATACGGCAAATGCACATCAGACAGGATTTTACCCGGGCGGCGAATATACATATATTAAAAAATGGGATGTTCCTTGGGGCTTTGCAGAAAAAACAGTTATCTTGGAATTTGAGGGTGTGGCTGATACCTGCCGGGTGTATGTGAATGGGCATTTGCTGGTAAATCATTATAATCCTTATACTGGTTTTTTCGTGGATGTAACTTCGGATTTACGCTGTGGGGAATGTAATGAGGTCAAAGTAGAAGTGTGCAGTGTGGAACAATCCAGCAGGTGGTACAGCGGTGCAGGCTTGTACCGTCCGGTGTATGCGTGGATTGGAAATGACGTGTATATTCCAGTTGAAGGAGTGAGAATATCTGCTTCCGAAGTGACACAGGACAGCGCTGTCTTTTCCGTTCAGGTTCCCATTCATAATCAGGATAGAAAGGAACGGAATGTCAGAATACAGATGAGCATCCTTTCGCCGGATGGAGAAGTGGTTGCCAAGGAAACAGAACGGGTAAGCCTGGCTGCGGTAAGTGAGCAGAATCATTTCCAAAGGCTGGAAGTGATTGAACCCTGCCTTTGGAGTGATGAGACACCCTATTTGTATACATGCAGGATTACCATACTGAGTGACGATAAGGTAATCGATCAGGCGGAGGTAGAAACCGGAATTCGTTCGCTGAACCTGAGTCCCGGAAGAGGACTTTTGTTAAATGGGAAAGAGATAAAATTACGCGGCACATGTATTCACCATGACAATGGAGTGATCGGTGCGGCTACATTTTATGATGCGGAATACCGGCGGTGCAGACAGCTAAAGGAAGCCGGGTTTAATGCTATAAGAAGTTCTCATCATCAGATAAGTAAATTCCTGCTTCAGGCATGCGACCGCTTGGGAATGCTGGTTATGGATGAACTCTCAGATATGTGGACAAGAACTAAGAATCCGCATGATTATGCGAATTATTTTCCGACATACTGGGAGCAGGATGTGGCCAGTATGATTGAAAAGGACTACAATCATCCTTCTGTGATTATGTATTCTACAGGAAACGAGATTCCGGAGGCCGGAACCAGAATTGGGGCACAGTGGAATCGCAAAATTAATGAAAAGATGAAAGAACTGGATGCTTCCAGATATACCACTAACGGCGTCAGTGGATTGATGGCCGGTGCGGACAGAATGGGAGAGATGATGTGTCAGGCCGTGGGAATGAGCCCTGGGGAACTGGAAGCCATGATGCAGACACAGGAAGAGAATCCGGCTGGTGCAGACGCAGTAAATGGCATGGCATCTGTTATGGTTGGTCAATTGGCAGATGGAATCGCGACATGCCCTGTCATGGAGGAGTTACTGGATGAATTTACAGGAGTCAATGACATAGCTGGATACAACTATCTGACTGCATTGCATGAAGAAGATGCCAGACGTCATCCCAGCCGAGTGGTGCTTGGTACAGAGACATTTCCGGCAGATATCGTACATCTATGGGATGTAGTGAAACGTAACGCCCATGTGCTGGGGGATTTTACATGGATCGGATATGATTATCTGGGTGAGGCCGGATGCGGAATTTTTCATTATGATGGTGGCGAGAACTTTTCTGCACATTGGCCGGACCGATTGGCCGGAATCGGAGACCTGGATATTCTGGGAGACCGTAAACCGGTCAGTTATTTAAGAGAGGCGGTATATGGGATTGGCCATCAGCCTGCCATTGGCGTCCTCAGGATGAATAAACCAATTGAGAAAGCAGGCAAAACACCATGGATGTGGAAGGATAATATCGCAAGCTGGACCTGGGACGGGTTTGAAGGAAAAACAGCATCGGTGGATGTGTATGCCAACGCAGATGAGGTGGAGCTTTTTCTAAATCAAAAGAGTTTTGGAAAGAAGAATATTGCAGGTGTGTTTGTGGCAGAGTATCAGGTGCCTTATGAAGCCGGGATTCTGGAAGCTGTCAGCTATTGTAACGGAAAGGAGGTTGGCAGAAGCTTCCTTAAGTCAGCCGCAAAGGCAGTATTGCTGAAGGCGGAACCGGATCGTGATTATCTGCCGGCAGATGGTAACAGCCTGTTGTTTATTCCCATTCGCCTGGCAGATCATCAGGGAAACTGGAATCGTATGCAGAAAGATAGAATTTCCATCAATATTGAGGGAGAAGGATACCTTCAGGGATTCGGCAGTGCGAATCCAAGCTGTCTGGGAAGCTATCAGGATGCTGCCTGGGACACATACGATGGTTCGGTTATGGCGGTGATACGGGCGGGAAAAAATAAAGGAATGCTGAAAGTACATATTTCCTCTGAAAATTGCGGCGATGCAATGGTCACAGTAAAGGTTGGTTAGGGGTTATTTGCTTTCCGGCGGGACTGGCTCCTGTATTCTTTTGGAGTTACACCATATTTTTTCTTAAATACGTTTTGAAAATAAGATTGACTGGAGAAGCAAAGATAGCTGCTGATCTCACTCAGTGTACGTTCTGAGTAGGTCAGAAGACTCTTTGCTTCTTCCAGTTTACAGCGCATGATAAAACGGCTGATATCAAAGCCCAGTTCTTCTTTAAACTTATTGCTGATATAGGAACGGCTGCGCCCTATATGTTCAGCTACATCTGCTACCTGTATATTTTCGTGGGTATGACGATTTATGAACTGTACACAGTCAAATACTTCTTTTGATATCCCATCGATTTTTTTGCTCTTTGAAACACGCTCTGTAAAATCGAATATTGCGGTTTCTGCAAGAGCAGAGATGGAGGGAATATCCTGCAGACGTTCACATTCTTTTAAGTACACATCGGACAGACCATAAGCTTCTTCAATGGTCATGCCGCCAGCAACGGCGCTGCGGCAGATGAGTGCAATGGTGGTAATAAAAATGTTTTTTTCCTGTCTCAGCGCATTTTCTGCAACTGTACCAGTGGATATTCCTGAAGATTGCTGTTCCAGTAAAACCCTGAGTGCGGAAGTATTTCCTTCCTGAACATATTTCGTCATCTGCTGTTCAAAATGATATGAATTATGAAAGGATTTGTTTTCTCTGGATTCAAAAAGCTGCCGGATGTGATGGGAAGCAATATTGGTTCGGGAGGTAGCATTGGTTATCCCCTCACGGAACTCTTCAAAGGTTTCTTCCCTGTCGTTGAGGCAAAGAGAAAGGCAGGAAAGTGTATCGAGAAATTGATGAAAGGATATCAAGGGTGTGTTGCTGAAAAAAAGGGCAATATCTTTGTGATAATCAGAAGGGATTGCCCACTCATGCATAAAATTCAGAATCATCGAGTCGCTGACAGGGGTGCTGAACACAGGACCGATAATCAGGAAATCACCGGAACGCTCATCCTGGATATAGCCGATGTAAGAAAAGGAATCGGTTACCATATAATCCGGATTCCTGTGAAAAGAGAGCTTCTTCTGCGTCTGGGGCGTGTTGATATCCAGTGTTTTCAGTATTTCGGGATAACAAAACAGTTCATGCCGAGGAGAGTGAAGAACGATGGGAATATAAGTAGTGGCATAGAAGAGACGGCAAAATTCCTTTAAATCCTGAATCATAATGAAAGTGCTCCTTTCGTGAATAATAAAACTAAAGCAATTTTACAATAAAACTAACAGAAATTGCAATATATTTATTGCCGCTTCTTATATTATATGGGTAGATCAGGTGATCGAAAATGAATTGGAGGTGGATTATGATCAGAGATTTTCGTGTATCTTATCGAAAAAATCCGATAGGGTTAGATGAGACACCGGTATTTTCCTGGAAGCTGGTCAGTGAAAAAAGGAATGTGGTGCAAAAAGCATACCAGTTGCAGGTAATCTGTCAAGGCAAAATGATATGGGATACGGAACAGGTGGTGTCTGAGCAGTCTGTTTTGATTCCTTATGGAGGAAAAGCGCTTACACCAAGAACGATGTATCAGGTGCAGGTTACCGTATGGGATAATTACGGAGAAATCGGCCAGCAAGCATTGCAGTTTGAGACTGGTCTGATGGGAGAACCCTGGAAGGCGAAGTGGATCACACACACGATGTTACCGGAAGAAACGGCATGTCCTGTCTATGTAAAATCTTTTCAGATATTAAAAAAGCCGGAAAAAGCCAGACTCTATGTAACGGCCTGCGGTGTATATGAAGCTTCTTTAAATGGAAGAAAAATCGGAGATGCTTTTATGGCTCCCGGATGGACATCCTATTATAACAGAACGCAATATCAGGTACTGGATATATCAGATTTGCCGGTGGGAGAAAATGAATTGTCCGTCACTGTTGGAAATGGCTGGTACAGGGGCTATCTGGGTTTTGATGCAAAACCGGATAATTATGGAAACAGGACTGCACTTCTTGCGATGCTGGTTCTTAAGTGGGAGGATGGAGAAGAGCAGATTATCGGCACAGATACTGATTGGCAGGTACAAAAAAGAGAAATCCGATATTCTGAGATTTATCATGGAGAATACCAGGACTATACAAAGGAGCATGAAATCGTTGGCCAGGCAGTTCTTTTTGATAATTCTTCTGTTAGAGAAATATGCGCACAGGGCTGTGAACCTGTTCGTGTTACGAAAATTTTTGATAACCCCCAAAAAATAGTTACGCCAAAAAAAGAACTGGTATTTGATTTCGGGCAGAATATGGCAGGAATCGTCAGAATTCGGCTTCCGAAGCCTGAGGGAGAGAAACTGATCATTTCTCATGCAGAAACACTGGACAGGGAGGGAAACTTTTATACAGAAAATCTTCGCTCTGCAAAGTGTACAGACACTTATGTATACGGAAAGGAGCAGGAAGGGAACTGGGTTATGCCGCACTTTACCTTCCATGGATTCCGGTATATCAGAGTAGAAGGAGCAGAGCATATTACAGAAAAGGATGTGCAGGCGCTTGTGCTTCACACTGATATGGAAAAATGCGGCGAAATGCACACCAGTCATCCTCTGGTAAACCACCTGATCAGTAATATCAATTGGGGACAGAGAAGTAATTTCCTGGATGTTCCGACAGATTGTCCACAGAGAGACGAGCGATTGGGCTGGACAGGGGATGCCCAGGTATTTGCCGGAACGGCAAGCCTGAATTATCAGACATATTTGTTCTTTGATAAATGGCTGCAGGATATGGCTGCAGAAACTACTGAGGAATATGGTGTTCCTCATGTGGTGCCCAACATTCTCGGGAATCAGGCTGGTGCTGCGGCATGGAGCGATGCAGCAACAATTATTCCCTGGAAGATGTATCAGGTGTATGGAGACCGCAGGATTCTGGAAAAGAACTATCCGATGATGAAAACCTGGGTAGAATACATGCACAGAAATACCTCGGATAATGGCCTCTGGCAGACAGGCTTTCAGTATGGAGACTGGCTGGCGCTGGATATAGAGAATGGCAGCACAGACCGTACGGGCGGAACCGATAAATATCTTGCAGCCAATTGCTATTATGCTTTGTCCACACGTATTTTGCGGGATACAGCAAAATTGTTAGGCAAAAAAGAGGATGAAGAAAAATATGAAAAGCTTTTGGAGAAAACAGTAAGTGCTATTCAGACAGAGTATGTGACGGCCAGTGGAAGACTTGTCAGTGAAACACAGACAGCTTGTGTGTTAATGCTTCATTTTGACCTTGTAAAGGCAGAACACCGTAAACGGATACTTAAGACTCTGGAGTTGAATATTGGTGCGCATAGGAATCATCTCACCACAGGCTTCATGGGGACACCTTATCTGTGTCATTGCCTTTCTGAGAACGGCCTTCATGAACTGGCGGGTGAGATTTTTATAAAAGAAGACTTCCCAGGCTGGTTCTATGCGGTGAAAAAGGGGGCAACAACCATCTGGGAACGCTGGAATTCCATCCTTCCTGACGGAAGCTTTGATGCATCCGGCATGAATTCTTTAAATCATTATGCTTACGGCTCCATTGGCGGCTGGTTATATGAAAAAGTCGCCGGAATCAATGCTTTGGAACCCGGATATAAAAAAATACGGATTTGCCCATTGCTGACAAAGGGAATTACCGGGGTCCAGGCATCTTATGAATCAGTTTATGGGACAATCAGCGTTTCTCTGACATGTCTGAACGGAAAAATAACGGCAGATATCCGTATTCCGGCCAATACAACTGCTATCATCCAGTTGCCGGAAAGAGAAGCTGAGCAGGTTGGATCAGGAGAATGGCACTATGAGTATGCGACAGATATTTGTCTGGAATATGATAAGTATTCCATGGATTCTACATTGGGTGAACTGGTGGCTGAGGATCTGGGAAGAGAAATGTTTGACCAACTGGTACCGGGAATGCTGGATGAGCCAATGATTAAATTTGCATATGCAATGACAATATCTGATTTGATTATTCAGGCTCCGGAGGCAAAGCCGCTGTATCAGGCTGTCATCGATGCTTTAAATGCAAAAGCAAAAAAATGATTGTAAATTAATTGAAATTACAAGAAACAGAGAAGATTTTACAATACGATTGGTAACTGGCATGGTATTCTTGCAGTAACCTGATCGGTACTGAAAAATCAAAATTACACAAGGAAAGAGAGGAACATTATGGCAAAGAAACCGCTTGGCAAAGACAAGTTCGGCGTTCAGAAGGTTATGCGTAAGCGCGATTATCTGGGGGATGCAGTAGGACAGTTTACATTGAATGCAATGTCAACATTAGTAGGACAGTTAACTTACTTTTATACGGATAAAGTTGGTATGGCAGCAGGGGCCATTGCTACTGTGCTGCTGGCAGCAAAAATTCTGGATGCATTTACGGATCTGATTATGGGAAATATCGTTGACCATACAGCACCGGGAAAAGAAAAATACAGACCATGGCTTCTGAAAGCCGGAATTCCTGCGGGCATCATGATGATCATCATGTTTACTGTTCCGAAAGGGACACCTGCACTGCAGATAGTCTATGCATTGCTTACAAACATTCTGTTTTCAGCAATCATTTACACTGCACTGGCGATTCCATATGGAGCTCTTATGACAGTACGAACTAACTCTCAGGAAGAGCGTGGTATTATGGGGACCTTCAGAGCAGGTGCAGGTTATGTGTCAGGATTTATTCTGGCTGTATGTATCATCCCAATCACCAATCTGCTTGGCGGTGATCAGATGGGCTGGGTTAAATTTGGCGTGATTCTTGGTGCTGTCTCCATTCTTGCCAGTCTGTTCTGCTACAAGACCAGCCGCGAGACGGCAACTGCAGCAGGTACTGAAGTAGCAGCAGAGGATATTGAAGAAGAGGAGCCGATTCCTTTCAAAGAAGCAATCAGAAAACTGTTACATAATAAGTACTGGGTCATCGTTCTGGTGGTAAACTTGCTGGCGTGTATCCTTTACGCACTTTCCTCCGCAGCAGGAACCTATTATTGTAAATGGATTTTCGGCAATGATAACCTTGTAGGGATTCTGGGCGCAGTTGGTCTGGTTCCTACGGTGATTGGTTTTCTACTTGTGGGGCCGATGGTTAAGAAATTGGGAGTTATCAAAACGCTTCTGGTAAGCTTCGCTATAGGAATCATTGGAAATGTTCTGATGATTTTCCTGCATAATAATTTTACCGCATACATGATTCTCGGATGTTTTACAACCTTCTCTACCATTCCGATGATGTGCCTGACGGGTGTTATGACTTCCATGTCTATCGATTTTAATGAGTACAAATATGGAGTGCGTATGGTTGCAACCACCAATTCGGCTTCCAGCTTTGGAGGCAAAGTAGGGTCTGGTATCGGTGGTTCTCTGATTGGCTGGATACTGGCTCTGGTTTCTTATGATGCTACTCTGCAAGTTGCACCTCAGACAACGAAAATGGCAATCTATGGATTTAGCTTTGTGATTCCACTGATCATGTTTATTATTATGTTTGTTCTGGTAAGCCAGTTTGATCTGGAAGCAAAAATGCCTGCGATGAAAGAAGAGATTGACAGAAGAAAGGCAGCAGATATTAAAAAATAATTGTTCTAAATGAATTAATGAGAAAAAGCTTCACTGCAGAGTATGCAGGGGGCTTTTTCGGAAAAGGGAGACTTAAGAAGCATGGAATTAAGTAAAATTCAGAAATTAGTTTCAGACATGACATTAGAAGAAAAAGCCGGTTTATGTTCAGGACTGGATTTTTGGCATACAAAAGGAGTTGAGCGACTGGGAATTCCTTCTGTGATGGTATCCGATGGCCCTCATGGATTGAGAAAGCAGGATGATGCAGCTGATCATCTGGGTATCAATGACAGCATTAAGGCAGTGTGTTTTCCTGCCGGATGTTTGAGTGCATCAAGTTTTGACAGAGATTTATTAAAATATCTGGGTGAAACAATTGGAGAAGAGTGTCAGGCAGAAAATGTAAGTACGGTTTTGGGACCAGCTATGAATATCAAAAGATCTCCGCTGTGTGGAAGAAATTTTGAGTATTTTTCCGAGGATCCTTATGTATCTTCGGAACTGGCAGGAGCATTTGTTCATGGCGTGCAGAGCAAATATGTAGGTACCAGTCCGAAGCATTTTGTGGCAAATAACCAGGAATATCATCGTATGACCAGTTCTTCCGAGGTGGATGAGAGAACATTAAGGGAAATTTATCTTGCTTCATTTGAGGGGATGGTCAAAAAAGAAAAGCCATGGACAATCATGAACTCCTATAATCGCCTGAATGGAACTTATCTGTGCGAAAATAGAGAAATGCTTACGGATGTACTGAGGGATGAGTGGGGCTTTGACGGGTATGTTATGACTGACTGGGGTGCTATGGATGATCGGGTACAGGCATTGAAGGCCGGATGCAATCTGGAAATGCCTGCATGCGAAGGAAAGAGAGATGCGGAAATTGTGCAGGCAGTGAAAACGGGAAAGCTGGATGAAGAAATTCTTGATAAGACATGTGTGGAATTTTTAAATATTGTATTCCGTTATGTAGAGAACAGAAAGCCTGAAACGAAATTTGATTACGAAAAAGACCATGAGATTGCAAGAAAGGTGGCAGAGGAAAGTATTGTACTTCTGAAGAATGATGAAGGGATATTGCCTCTTCGTGAGAATCAGAAAGTAGCGTTTATTGGTAAATATGCAAAAGCACCGAGATATCAGGGGGGTGGAAGCTCGCATATCAACAGTTTCCGGGTCGATTCTGCGGTGGAAGCTTATGAAGCGGATCAGAGACTGGATAATGGAAATCTGTTATTCGCACAGGGGTATATAGACGAAGAAGATTATATCAAACAGGAACTTCTTGATGAAGCAGTTGATGTTGCAAAACAGGCAGATACAGCAGTTATTTTTGCCGGCCTTCCGGACAGCTTTGAATCAGAGGGCTATGATCGTAAGCATATGCGTATGCCGGAGTGTCAGCAGCAGTTAATTCAAGAAGTTGCAAAGGTGCAGCCGAATACCGTTGTTGTTCTTCATAATGGTGCTCCGGTGGAGATGCCCTGGATTGGTAACGTAAAGGGGGTTCTTGAAGCATATTTGGGCGGGCAGGCTGTAGGTGCGGCGGTATTGAATATCCTTTTTGGACGCGTGAATCCCAGCGGACATTTGGCAGAGACGTTTCCATTGCGGCTTCAGGATACAGCCTGTTATCTGAATTATGGCGGGGGGGGAGGTTATTCTGTTTTTTAAC
>URVB01000044.1 GCA_900551075.1 uncultured Blautia sp.
CCAGGAAGCGGCCCCCTACCTCGACTGCAAAAAATGCGTTCAGTGGTTCATAAAGCACATCCTGCTTATTTCCGAAACCGCCGCCGACATAAGGCTTGAGCACCCGAACCTTCCCCCAGGGAATCCCCAGGGCCTGACCTACCACACGCCGGACAATGTGAGGAATCTGCGTAGACGTTACAATGACGACCCTTCCCTTTTCCATATATGCATACGAGATGGGATTTTCAATGTGGCAGTGCTGGACAATGGGTGTCTTATAGCTGCGTTTCACCACTGTCTCTGCATCCCTCAGACCCTGCTCCACATTCCCGATAAAAAAACTGGAACGTGCCAGCACATTGTCTTTCTTGTCAAGATGAATCGGATGTGCGCTTCCGTACATGGACTTTCGCGGGTGAATCTCCACCGGATATTCCTCGTATTCTACCTTGATCAACCGCAGGGCTCTGGAAGCAGTCACCTCGTCCTCTGCCACCACTGCCGCAATATCGTCGCCGTAATAACGCACACGCCCGGTCAGGATGTTTCTGTCCGCAACATCCTGATGTGCCGCCTCTACAGACCACGGATGTCCCGGAGTCGGGTAACAATGATTCGGTACGTCCTTAAAGGTCACAACCTTTACTACGCCGTCCAAAGCTTCTGCTTCACCTGTATCTATGGATTTGACAATTCCATTGCCGATTTTGGCATGATACACCTTCGCTACGAGACACTTATCCAAAATCAGATCGTCCGTGAATTTCGCACGTCCTGTAACCTTTTCATAAGCATCTACTCTTGGAACACTCTTTCCAATCATATGCCTCACCTTCTTTGTTCATTTTTATAACAAAGGAGAGAAATCTCCTCTATTTTCTGATAATTTTAATATATAGAAAACCGGACGTATCCCAAGGAATCTTGTGTTCCCCTCAGGACTGACGTCCGGCTCCGAACCATGCTACTTTCTTATCAATTTGTTATAAACAGTATACCAAACCCAACGTTGATTTTCAATCTTTTTTATATTTCTCTGTCAGGATTCCTCTCTGGTCAACGATGACATGCCGCGGACATTTTACCGCACACATCCCGCAGCTTAAGCATATACTTTCCTCGATTACAGCACAATTGTCCAGCACCTTCACCGCACCGGCCGTGCATGTTTTTTCACAGAGCCCGCAGCCGATACAGCTCACGGAACAGACAGCCCCGGCCTCCTTTCCCTTCTTTTTATTAGAACATTTCACCACAATGTAATTCGCACATTCATGCAGATGAATGATCTTCTGCGGACACTCTCTGACACACCTTCCGCATGCGATACATTTGTCTTCATCTACTTCTGCCACACCAATTTCATTGATCATAATTGCCCCGAATTTACAGGATTCCACACACTTTTTGCAGCCAATGCAGCCATATTCACATTCAGGGTCTTTCTTTGCACGGCAGCCGCCGTTGCAGGCAACCACTGCTGCACGATACGGAAATTTTTTCTTTACTGCCATAAAATCAACCATTCCTTTCGTACGGCGTACCGGAAATCGGCAGGCGATACCTCCGCTCTCCATCATAGCGATAATATGCGTCTGTGATTGCAGGAGCTGTGGGAATGGAAGTGATCTCTCCGATACCAATAGCTCCGCAGGCAACATTTAATCCGGGCTTATTCACAACAATTGCTTTTATCTCCGGAATTTCGTGAGAACGGAACAAGCCCAGAGAGCCATATTTTTCGATTGGTCTGCAATTCTCGTCAATGGGATATTTTTCCCGCAGAGCATAGCCCATAGACATGACCACGCCGCCTTCGATCTGCCCCTCGCAGGACAGCGGATTCACTGCTTTCCCTACATCATGAGCTGCTACAATCTTCTCGATCCTGCCTGTTTTGGGATTGATCACACACATCTGCGTTGCATAACCATAGGCAACATGAGAAACCGGGTTCGGCACATGCGCCCCCAGCGGGTCTGTCTTCGCCAGATATTCCCCGTAAAATTCCTGTCCTTCCAGATCTGCAAGCATTTTTCCTTGAGTTTTCGCTTTCATTAATTCTTCGCAGGCACGACGGCAGGCCTCCCCGGTCACCAGCGTCTGCCGGGAACCGGAGGTGGTTCCGGAATCCGGCGCAATCCAGGTATTGCTTCGTTCATATACAATTTCATCCCGTTTCAGGTCCGTATTCGTTACGACCATCTGCACCAGCACCGTGCCAAGTCCCTGTCCAATACAGGAAGCTCCGGAATAAATATGCAGCCTATGGTCTTCCTCCACAATCAGCTTCACACGTCCCCAGTCAGGAATACCGACACCGACGCCTGCATTCTTCATAGCACAGGCAATACCTACCGGCTTTCCCTCTGCCAGAGCCGCATCGTAATCCTCCCTGACCGCCTCCAGCGTCTCCACTAAGCCCGTAGAGTCATCCACAATCTGTCCATTCGGCAGTACGCCCCACGGACGGATCGCATTACGGAACCGGATTTCCCATGGTGTGATGCCAACCTCATCTGCCATCATATTCAAAAGAGATTCTGTTGCAAAACAGGTCTGTGTCACACCAAATCCGCGAAAAGCGCCTGCCGGCGGATTGTTCGTATAATAGGCGGTTCCCTCGATCTCAAAATTTTCATAAGCATACGGTCCTGCCGCATGCGTACAGGCACGCTCCAGAACCGGGCCTCCCAAAGAAGCAAATGCACCTGTATCAGAAGCGACCTTTGCCTTTACACCCATGATTTTTCCATTTTCATCACAGCCCATGGTAAAGTCCATGACAAAGTGGTGTCGCTTCGGATGAATCAGAAGAGATTCTGCCCTTGTGAGACGCACCTTCACAGGTTTTCTCGTGCAATAAGTGATCAGCGCAGCATGATGCTGGACCGTCATATCCTCTTTTCCTCCAAATCCGCCCCCTACCAATGCATTCTCACATTTTACCTTTTCCGTACCAAGCATCAGGCTGCACTCATGGAGGGTACAGTAAGCAGACTGGTCTGTAGATATGATCCTGACATCTCCATCTTCATCGATATATGCTACAGCACATTCCGGCTCCAAAAATGCATGTTCTGTCCATGGTGTCTCAAAATGACGGGTAAGTACATGCTTTGCGTTTTTTATGGCTTCCGAAGCATTTCCTCTGCTCACATGCTTATATGCCTGCACATTGGAGGTTTCCTCATCAAACACCAGCGGCGCATCGGGCGCAGCCGCTTCCTCTATATTGTGAACTGCAGGCAGAACCTCATATTCTACCCTGATCAGCTTTTTCGCCTTTTCTACCGTTTCCATATCCTCTGCGGCAACCAGCGCAACAGCATCACCCAGATAATGGGTCAATCCGCCCACAGGGATCAGAGTATATTGATCGTGCTTCAAATGTCCGATTTTATTTTCACCGGGAATATCATCCGCTGTCAGAACAGCGATCACACCCGGCAGCGCTTTTGCAGCTTCCGTATCAATAGACAGAACTCTTGCTCTCGGATATATACTCCGAAGTGCAGAACCATAACACATCTCAGCCATGTAAAAGTCATCCGGATATTTCCCCGTACCAAGAACCTTTTCCTCTACATCCAGTCTGTGTACCCTGGAACCGATCTTCCAATCATCTTCACTCTTTGGAGGAATTTCGCCGGCACGCAGGATTTCCGCAGACAGCCTTACCGCCTCGATAATTTTTATATAACCGGTGCACCGGCAGTAATTATTTCGAAGCGCATATTTTATCTCATCCTCTGTCGGATTCAGATTTTTGTCCAGCAATGCCTTTGTACACATAACCATGCCCGGAATGCAAAAGCCGCACTGTACGGCACCGGCTTCTCCGTAAGCATAAGCAAAGACTTTTGCCTCCCATTCACTGAGCCCTTCCACTGTCAGGATATGCTTTCCCTCCAGCCGGTCTGTTGCGGGAACACACGCCTTACAGGTTTCCCCATCAATGATGACGGTACAGGCACCGCAGGCACCCTGGCTGCAGCCATCCTTCACCGAGGTCAAATGCAGTTCATCCCGCAGAAAACGCAGCAGCGACTGCTTCTTAGCCGTTGTGACCATTTGGCCGTTTACCTCAAACGTATACATTTCTATTCATAACCTTTCTCATTCATTCATACAGTCATCTGACTGAGGTCTTGTGAATCCATGTATGCAATCCGAGGCTGGTTTGGTTATGCCAGCCTCGTGTTTTATCCTGTTCTGTTCTTCTGAGATGCGTTTTATTTCGTCAGCAGATAGCTGTAATCGTCGATAACTGCACAGATCAGCCTGCGAAGCCCTTCGTATACCTGATCTCCTGCATCATCCGCTTTGCAGTCCGTAATATTGCCAAGCAGACGTACCTTGCACTCCCTGGTTTCCGGATTTAAAACCACAAATCCATCGTTTGTGCTGTCTGCCATATCTGCCTCATTTGCAAATAAGGTGAATTTATCCTTATACGGAGCACTTGCGTATGGACAGAAGCTCCTGCAGTTGCCGCACTCATTACACATATAATCCACATGGATCACCTGGTTCATCGCCATACCCGGAACCTTAATGGAAATATTGGCACGGTTCGGACATACATCCACACAGTTTTCGCAGATTTTATTACAGGTTAAGCATCTGTCGCTTTCTTTTTCCGCTTCTTTGCTCTCTGCAAGAATCCCCTTCTTAGAGAAGCATGTGCTTTCTTCGCCTGTTACAGGTGCGTCCTTTGCGATTTCTGTACCCAGGATCGCTTTTACAGCAAGCTGTGCATCGCGGATTGCTTCCACAATGGTAGCTGCGCCATTTGCACCGTCACCGGCCAGATATACGCCTTCTACACTGGTTTCCAGAGTTTTTGCATCCAATTTGGCTTTGCCGCGCTCATTGACATGGATTCCGTTTGCTTCATAGAATTCAGTCGGAACCTTTTCTCCTACTGCCACGATCACTGTGTCAGCCGGAACCTCAACCACTTCGTCTGTTTCCGTCACGCCTGCACGTCCCGAAGCATCCATTGCGCCAAGCTCCATCTTCCTGCAGATCAGCTTGCCGTCCTCCAGACTCACCGGTGAAAGCAGCTCTTTGAATTCAATGCCTTCTTCCAGTACCTCCAAAAGCTCATCCTCTGCTGCCGGCATATAACGTTTTGTTCTTCTGTATACCAGATATACATGCTCTACACCCTCGGTGCGTTTTGCTGCTCTTGCAGTATCCATAGCCGTATTTCCGCCGCCGATCACAACTACGTTTTTGCCAAGACTCACTTTACCGTCATTTGCCTTAAAGTCAGCCAGGAATTTCAGTGCATTGACAGTCTCACCTTTTTCCAGTTTCAAAGTACCTGGCTTATTGGCACCTACTGCAACGATCACCGCATCATACCCCTGTGCCTTTACGTCAGCTACGGAAGCAACTTCTGTATTGGCCTTAATTTCCACGCCCATTTTTTCAATAAAGGAAACATCCTTGTCAATGGAAGCGTCAGAAATACGGAATCCCGGAATCACATAACGGA
This sequence comes from uncultured Blautia sp., assembly GCA_900551075.1. Classification (GTDB taxonomy): domain Bacteria; phylum Bacillota; class Clostridia; order Lachnospirales; family Lachnospiraceae; genus Blautia_A. The sequence goes on from URVB01000044.1 coordinate 5,489, forward strand.
TCACGCCGCCAAGCTTCGCTTCCTTCTCAAAAATAGTTACAGATGCACCGGCTCTTGCCAGGAAATATGCAGAGGCAATACCTGCCGGACCACCGCCGATCACTGCCACTTTCTTGCCATTGCCTGTACCTGCCCTGATCTCATCGATCACTGCGTCATAGCCGTTTTCTGCGGCAAGGAGCTTGGTTCCGCGGATATTGACAGCTTCTTCATAGAAATTACGGGTACATTTACTCATACAGTTGTGTGCGCACAGGGTACCGGTAATAAACGGAAGTGCATTCTTCTTAAGAATCACGCGAAGTGCGTCTGCGTAATTACCTTCTCCTGCCAGTTTCACATAAGAGGTAATATCCTGATGGATTGGACATCCCTCCTGACACGGCGCAAAGAAGCAGTCCAGAAGCGGCACCTCTCTGTCGGTCTTGCGGTTGGGAAGCGGTTTGATATTTTTTACATGATGCGGATCTGCCTTTGCATCTGCCGCCAATTTTTCGATGGCTTCTACATCAATGCCTTTCCATTCTCCCACGCCATCTGCCATAAGCTTCTCTGCCATCTGGGAAAACCTCTGATATCCGCCCGGCTTCAAAATGGCGGTAGCAACAGTTACCGGCCATACGCCGCAGCCTACGATACGGTCAATGTTGTAATAATCTGCACCGCCGGAATATGCGATACGCAGCTTTCCGTCAAATTCTCCGGAAAGCCTTGCCGCCAGGGAAATAGAAAGCGGGAACAGGGATTTTCCGGACATATACATTTCTTCGCTCGGAAGTTCATTTCTGGTCACATCTACCGGGAAGGTGTTTGTGATCTTTACGCCAAAGGCAAGGCCCAGCCCATCTGCCAGTGCCATAAGACGTCTGAACATTGGAATGGCATCCTTGTACTGCAGGTCATCCAGGAAATGGAAATCACCGAACATCATATAATCATAGCCCATGTCGTCCATGGTCTTTCTTGCAAATTCATAGCCGAGGAGCGTCGGATTACATTTGATAAAGGTATTCAGATGTTTTTCTTTAAATAAATGATTTGCAATGCTCTCGATCTCATTCGGAGGACATCCGTGCAGCGTGGAGATCGTTGCGGAATTACAGATATCAGATGGAATTGCCTCGATATCCTCTTTTGTCACTTTTTCAAATTTGTCAACATTATCCAACAGCCACTGTCTGCATTCCCTAAATACATCCGTATCCTTCGCTTCCTTCATACTGTCGATAAAGCCGTTAATCTTCGGTTCTTTGATACCCTCCAGGTCATAGCCTACGGAAATGTTAAACTGGAATCCATCGGTATCACCAAGGCCGAATTCCTTCGCCATAACATGCAGGATAAACCATGCTTTGATGTACTCACCCATTGCCTGCGGCACATACAGCTCTGTGGACCACTCACAGTTGTAGCACTCATCCTCAGCCAGAATACATGGTCTGTTGATACATGCCGCAAGCTCATCACCATCCATTTTCTGAACTGTTTTCAGTTCGAAGAAACGTGCGCCCGCATAATAAGAAGCAATGATGTTCTGTGCAAGCTGTGTGTTCGGACCAGCAGCCGGGCCGATCGGAGTTTCCAGATTTCTCTCAAAAATCTGCATTTTCTTAGCAGTATCTGCTACATATGGTCTATGTACACCAAATACGGTGCCCTTGGATTTTTGTTCACTCAGAACCCAGTCCATCAACTGTCCAAAAGGCATACAGGTCATTCTCTCACTCATCTTTATTTTCCTCCATTGATATCATCAGCCAGTTCCTTTGCAGCCTGACGGCAGTCTGCCATCATCTTCTCTTCATCACATACAAGAACTTCACGGTCCTTCATCAAAACTTTTCCATTACATACAGTCGTCTGTACCATGCTTCCGTTCACACCAAACAGCAGATGTCCGTTTACATTATTTTCGTTCATCGGAGTCAGCGGGTCATAGGCAATAACAATCACATCTGCTGCCGCACCGGCCTTTAATACGCCCAGTTCCTTCCTGAAATAACGGTTTGCAATTTTCGCATTGCCCTCAAACAGCATCTGAGGAACCTCTCCCCATGCTGCATTCGGATCACAGAGATGATGTTTGTGCAGTACATTGGCAACCTTCCAGGATTCCATCATATCGTGGGTATAGCCATCGGTTCCAAGTCCGGTAAGCACGCCTTTATGTACCAGAGCCATAGTCGGAGGACATCCGCAGGCATTGCCCATGTTGGATTCCGGATTATGTACAACCATGGTGTCCGTATCCTTGATCAAATCCATCTCGTGCTCATTGATATAAATACAGTGTCCAAGCAGTGTTTTCGGCCCTAAAATATTCCAGTCATAGAGCCGGTCCACAATACGTTTGCCGTGCTCCTTCAAACATTGATGAAGGTCATAAATACCTTCTGCCACGTGGATATGATAGCCCACGCCCTCCGGCTTCAGTTCGTTGCACAGAGCCATTGTTTCATCAGAAATCGTAAAGGATGCATGCATACCCATCATCCCTGAGAGCATATCGCTGTCGTCAGCCATGGCATGCTTAATGAAGTTTACGTTTTCCATAACAGATTCCCTTGCTTTGTCCATGCCATCACGGTCAGAAATCTCATAGCAGAGACAGGTACGGACACCCAGGTCCTTTGCAGCCTCTTCAATGGCGTTCAAAGAGCCTGTGATATGTCCGAAGCTTGCATGATGGTCAAATACGGTTGTCACACCGTTCTTAATCGCGTCGATATAGGTCGCGTAAGCGGAAAGCTTCGTCTGTTCCAGCGTCAGATGGCGGTCAATCGTCCACCACATGCCATCCAAAATATCCAGAAATCCCTGCGGATTGTATCCGTTGATGCTCAATCCTCTTGCAAAAGAACTGTAAATATGCTCATGGGCATTGATAAATGCCGGCATGATCACACCGCCCTTCGCATCAACAAATTCGGCATCAGGATAAGTCCTCTTAACCTCTTCAGTTACCCCCACCATAACTATGGCGTTACCATCCATTGCAACAGCACCGTTTTCGATAAATGCGTCGGATGCGTCCCGTGTAATCGTTCTTCCGTTACCAATAATAAGCATATGGTATCCTCCTTTTGCTTGTAAAAATTTCCTAATCCCAGACTGTATTTTCCTATGTCTTTTGGGAATTTTCTACTATTAATGTATCACACTTTTTTCAATATTTCAATAGGGAAATGCAAAAATTTTTTTATATTCTAAAAAATTTTGTTGTGCATAAAATGAATCCCGTTTTAAGAACCAAACGGAGTACTACCCGCCCTGCTTGGCCGCTTCTCAAGACGCTGGCTTTCTCTTTAATGCCGCGGGAAGTCCTTAACTTCCCACGGCTCCGTTCAAGCAACACTGCTTTTGACTGATGGTATTTCCGGGTTTTAGAAATCTCGTAGTTCTAGGGTTAGATATAGGAAAGCTGAGAGTTTTCTTCAAGGAACAGGTAATTCTCTTCACTTTCATATCCTGCATCCGCTGCGATCTCCTGATATTTAAACGGAAGGTATGCTTCCATATCTTTCAGAAACGGGATCAGTGTCCTTGTATCTGTAGGGCTGGAACTGAGATCCAGCCATGTGATATATTCCGAATCCCTGCCATGCCGGAGATTATAAGCCGGTTTCAGCTGGCCGTTTTGCATGGCATCTTCCTTCATCCGCATAAATGCCGCATCCGGGTCGGTTTTGGAATAACTGTTACGTTCCCCGCATACATGGAGTTTGTGATTGCCATGGACAAAGACGATCCCTTCTTCCTGACGGATTCGGCACAGCTTTTTCCTTCCACAAGGACAAGGATCTTATCAAACAGTTTCGCCTGATTTTTCGTAACAGCCTTTTTCCAGACAAAGTCCCCACCTGCCTTTCCGCAACGAAAAAAAGAGCCATTATCGGCTCCCAAAATGAATAGAAAAAAGCGCCTGCCATCAGAGATTTCCTTTTTCAAAACACCAGACAGCAATGTCTGCAATCAGTTCCAGCGGCAAAGGTTCTTTATATGGAATTTGAATCGTTCCCTTACTTGTTTTATACGGTTTCAGCATTTCCTCAAATACAATAACCGCCTCTTCTCCTGCATATAATCCAATGTGATTTTTATTTGCAGCAAAATGAATGATGTTATGTCCTTTCCAAAAAGTAGGCATACTCCATAAAATACGCTCCTGTGCTTCTGGAATCGCATCATGTACCGCTTTGCGGACTGCTGACAAGTATGGCTGAATCTCCTGCGATTGTGCTTCAATATATTGTTCTATTGTCTTTGGTGCATTTCCACAATAATGTGACTGATTCTGTTTTTTAAATTCTCTTCCGCATTTCGGGCAAACCCACATTTCAACTACCTCCTGTCAAACATTCACTATTCCATTTTTATCATCTCTTAATCCCGGTATTTCTCCCATAAGAAGTATGATATATCTATCCATATTCCACATTCCCTTTCACTAAATTCTTAATTGTTGATTACTTAAACTAAACTATCACTACTTCGTTTTCATCAGGATCTTTTAAGCGGACTTCGTAAGTTCCCCAATCACATCAACCGGAAGTTTTAACGTGACCTTCCCATTACTGTTAACTGTGCCTTATCGGCAATTTTATACTCTAACCTCCTGTGTCGGTATATCTGCAATTTATCTTCCATTCAATTTATCTACAAACTTTTTCGGTTTTATCGTCATCTCCACCCATGCAGGTCGGAATCCACTCTTGATTGCTGTACGCGCAGATTTGATATTCGACCATGCGCAGCAATAAAATGGAACTTTCCCTCTGTGTAAAGTTTCGAGGGCAAGCCTGCTGGTCAATGCTGCAGCTATGCCCTTCCGTCTTTCTTCCGGTAATACATCAATTCCAATCTGCCACATGGATTCACAGTCCGCTGAACAACCTGCCAATCCAACTAGCTGACCTTCCTTAAATGCCCCTATGCCTAACACGTCTAACTGTTTTCTTGATTCACACAAAGCGTTAGAAAATTGTGGAAGATATAAGTTCTGAAAGTCTGGCTGTTCCAAAACTCTCAATTTATATTGACATTCAATTTCGTGGATTTCATTCAAATCCGGCAAAAAATATTCGGCCATAAAACAAACCTGCATATTATACTTCTGAAATGCTTCATTTATTACCTGCATATTCGGTGTTTCAAAGCAATGTTCAGGCGGATATTTATTGATATACTGCTCCACAATCTCTCTATACTGCAGGTCAATAGACGCAACAATATTATTGCCGTAAGAGATAAGATTACATGGCAACGGTAAATCAAGATATTTTCTAGCAAGTTGGTTTTTAATTGATTCAACGATTTTGGGTTCCACCCTTTCAAAATCCTTTGGATTACAATTAGCATCTAAGGCAGATTGCCTCATTGCAATTTTCAGAATATCTGCGTTTGTCATAACAATACTCCACCTCTGCGAATATCAATCAAACGAAATAATTCGCATATAATTTCTCTTTGTCTTCTAAATCAAGCATCATCCATGTTTGCCCATTACCTGTTTTTTTCTGTGAATAAATATCTCCTGCAGCTTCAAAGCTGTCTCTGACTCCCGCCAGTCTCTTTTTACCAACAAGTATAGCAAAAAAAGACTGGCACATCAACGAAAATCAAAATCCAGCCATATCCCCATGGAAATCCCCGGCCGAACGCACCGGAGCCTCCGGGATTTCCCCCTTCTCAACCAGAGCCTTAAGAGGTTCTGACAGTATTCGCTTTCTATTCCCCGTCTCCTTCCAGAATCATAACGTCCTTCGCCTTCAACGTGATCCTGCTGCCGGCAGGATAATCCTGTCCTGTAAGAAGCTCCGTTCTGTCCTCTTCCAGTACAATTTCTCCTTCATCGTCTCTGTGATTCAGCACAAACAACAGGCTTTTATTCTCTTTATATCTTACTGTGGCTTCTATTCCTTCCTGCGCATCGACAACAGGATAGATTTCTTTTTCTGTCAGACATTTCTTCAAAAATTCTCTGTAAAATCCTTGCGAGGAACGTGTTCCCACATAGAATGCCTCGCCCTTTCCATAATGATTGGAAGTCAGCACAGGTGTTCCTGCATAAAAGTCTTCCCCATAATCCGCCAGATCACGAGCTCCTTCCAGATGAATGATGTCACACAGCAGGGAAGCCGGATATTCCTCCTTTTCCCACACAAACCTGTTCGCTTTTCCGGAAGGCAGTGCATCAGACTCTTCCACCCAGATACCCAGTATGTCCCTAAGCTTCCCCGGATAACCTCCGATAGTCACCAGATCATGCTCTTCCACGATCCCGCTGAAATATGTAGTAATAAAGGTACCTCCGTTCTTTACAAATCTTCTGAGTTTCTCATCATAATCACCTTTCACCATATACAGGACAGGAGCTATGACTACCTGATACTGTTCCAGATCATCTTTTACTCCGATGATGTCCACAGAATAATTCTGTTCTTCCAGTGCTCTGTAATACAGAAAGACTTCATCCAGATATTTGATATCACGACTTGGTCCTGCGGAATATTCCAGCGCCCACCAGTTATCCCAGTCTGCAATAATCGCCACCTTTGATCTGCATCGTCCGCCCAGGGTCCTGTCTCCCAGCCTCTCCAGCTCTTTTCCAAGCTCTGCGATTTCCCGGAAGACTCTGGTATGCTCATGGCCCACATGGTCAATGACTGCCCCATGATATTTCTCACAGGCTCCGATACTCCTTCTCATCTGGAAGAACATCACCGCATCTGCTCCGTGTGCAACTGCCTGATAGCTCCACAGACGCATCACTCCCGGACGCTTCAGGACATTATATGCCAGCCAGTTGGTAACACTGGGAGTCTGCTCCATCAGCACAAAAGGATTGCCGCCTTTGATCCCGCGCATCAGATCATGGTTCATCGCTATCCTTGAATAAGGATCCTCATTGGCAGGATAATTATCCCAGGAAATGAAGTCCATCTCTTCTGCCCATTTCTGGTAATCCAGAGGCTTATAAAATCCCATCAGGTTCGTTGTGATCTTCGCATCCGGAAGCACGGATCTGATCGCTTCATATTCTCCCTTGAAGCATTCCAGGATACTGTCAGAATTAAATCTCCGGTAATCCAGGGAGATTCCCTGGAAGGTTGTCCTGTCATACGCAAAATGCTCACTCAGAAGATTCGGTGCAACGATCTCATCCCAATCATAGAAAGTATGTCCCCAAAAAGCCGTATCCCATGCCTGGTTCAGATTTTCCAGGAATCCGTATTTTTTCTTCAGCCATTCACGAAAAGCTGCTTCGCAGTTCTCACAGTAACACTCTCCGCCATACTCATTACAAATATGCCAGCCCACAATAGACGTTCTATTGCCGTAGCGCAGTGCCAGTTCTTTTGCAAGACGGACAGAATATTTCCTGTAAGTGGGGCTGTTGGGACAGGAATTATGACGGTCCCCGAACTTCCGTTTCATCCCGTTAAAGCCTGTCCGCAGCACATCCGGATGCCTCTTTGCCATCCATGCAGGATGAGCTGCAGTAGAGGTTGCCATACATACTTTCAAACCGCTCTTCTCTACCATGTCCATAATCTTGTCGAGTTTCTCAAAGCAATAAGTTTCCTCACCTGGCTGCAGCGCCGCCCAGGAAAAAACATTCAGCGTAACAATGTCGATTCCCGCCAGCTTCAGAAGCCGCATATCCTCTTTCCATACGCTTTCCGGCCACTGCTCAGGGTTATAATCCCCTCCGTATAAAATCTTTTTAATTCTTTTATCATTGATCAATTCTACTTTCTCCTTTTCCTCATTGACAATGCAGAAATGGCTGTTCACTGACAGTAAACAGCCATTCTTTTAATATATACATTTTAGATTCGGAATACTTTTTCTTGACGAGCCTGCAATTTAATTTCATCATTCGAATCAACAAAACCAAAATCCAATTCTTTGTAATTCCAGATTGCATGTCCAATTTTATACTCATCTAAAATCGCCTTCACATCGTTAATCCATCCTGCAGCATCTTCTGTATCCGCTACATCAATAACACCAAATTCTCCACAATACAATTCTTTACCAGAATATTTAACAAAATCGAGTGCATCTTTCAATAATTCTTTCATGCTTTCCTGGCTTACTTCTTTCTCCATGGCTACATGTCTATATTTGGGCAGATATTCTCTATTTTTCGATAAAAACTCTGTAAAATCAGAAATTTTATCCGGATAATGCACTTTTCGATCGAACATTTTCATTTCCGGTGAAAAATGTGCCTGCTGATGAGTAAACACTTGTGGATCATAAAAATGAAAATTATAAAATACTTTTTCTTCGTCTAATAATTCCAATTCTTTAAGCCTGAATGGACTATTCTGCTCATTGCTCCCTACCAAAATATATCTTTCTGAGTCAATCTCACGAATTACCTGTACCGCCTCTTTGTACAATTCATTCCAAAGATAACCCGAACCATCTGATGCCTCATTTAACAATTCAAACATTAATACAGGTGTTCTTTTTTCTTTAAAATGTTCCGCTAACATTTTCCAGATATTCAGAAAGTTCTGTTTTAATTTTTCATCTGTCAGCAATGGCATTGGTTTGTCCATCATTTCATAAACATTTCCCTCAGCATCATGCAAGTCAATTATCACATTTAAATGATATTTCTCACACCAATCGATACACTGAGCAAGATACCGGAGAGCTGTTTTACTATCTGTTAAAGATTCTTTTGTTTCTACTAAAACTCTGTAATCAATGGGTATACGAATATGATCTAAGCCCCAGGATGCGATTTGAGCAATGTTCTTTTCTTTTATATAATTCTTTAAATGAAATTTCATTTGCTCATTATTTTCAGGTGATTCTATTAAACAATTATATTGTGATAACCATCCGCCAATATTGATTCCATTTTTAAACTGTTCATATAACACAGGTATATTTCTCCTTTATCTATCTTATTTATCCTTTTACTGCACCGTCCATTTGTCCCTGAACGAAATATTTCTGAAGAAACAGGTATATAATAATAACCGGCGCAATTGCTACACATGCCGCAGCTGCAGCTCCATTCAAATCACTTACAGCACTGGAAGAAAAATACTGTGAGATCATCAATTGCAGTGTATACATTTTCGGTTTCTGCAAAATATACAAAGAATATCCATACTCATTCCACATACCTACACCATTAAGAATAATAATACTAACAGTAATCGGTTTTAACTGTGGAAGAATAATCCTAAAGAAAGTCTGAATTGCACTACATCCATCAATTGCTGCTGCCTCATCCAACGATTTAGGAATTGTTGATATAAAATTAGTGTATAAAAAAATCGGCATCGGAAGCCCAAAAGAAACAGAAACAATAATGATACCCCAATATGTGGAAATTGCTCCCATAGACACCAATGTAGAATAAACACCTACCAGGATACTAAGTGAAGGTATCATCATAACTCCCATGATAATCATTGAAATCACTTTATTCAGTTTACTTTTGTTCCTTGCCAAAGGATACGCTGCCATACAAGCTACTACTACTTCCAACGCAACAGTAATAACTGTTACAATACAGGTATTCTTCAATGCACGAAATAAATCTGATTCAAAAAATACTTTAATATAATTGTGAAGCGTCCATACATTCGGTAGTGCAAGTCTTGAAGATCCGTCTGTAATACCTTTAAAAGACATCATAACCAATACATATACAGGAAGAATATAAATGAAGCAGATCAATATCGATAATAAATACTTCCACCAAACTCTTTTCTTCATTACATTTCCACCTCTTTCTTGGTAAAATACTTTGTAAAGAAAATAGATACTATCATTATGAATACAAATGAAAAAATTCCAACTGCAGCAGAATATCCGGCATTTTGAGCTTTAAAATATTGATTACTGATATACGTGGAAAGAGAATGAGTCGCAAATCCAGGCCCACCTTCCGAAAGAGAAACAATAACGTCATACAATTTCAAGCTTCCAATAATATTTTGAATAACAGCTGTTGACATAGCCGGAATAATTAATGGCAACGTAATATTTTTAAACAGTGACCATTTACTTGCACCATCAATTGATGCTGCTTCATAATAAACCTTCGGAATATTTTGAAGACCTGCAATATAAATAATCATACTAATACCTGCATATTGCCAGGAATTGATAATTGTGATAATCAAAACACCTCGATTACCATTTGCCATCCAATCAATCGGCATTAAATTCAACCACGCAAGAATTTCATTGAGTACACCACCTCTATACTGAACAAAAAAAGAAATAATGTAACCCATAATCAACCCCGAAATCATAACCGGAAGATATGCTAATGTTCGAACAATTGAATGCCCCTTGAACTTACTGTTAAGAAAAATTGCCAATGACAAACCAATAACATTCTGTAAAAATGCACTTCCAAATCCATAAATCAATGTATTTTTGAATGCTATATGGAAATTCTCATCTGAAAACAGCTTCATATAGTTTTGTAAACCTACAAATATTTTATTCTGTGAATATCCGTTCCAGGACATGAAAGAAAGCTTTACAGCTTCTATAAATGGATAAGCTACAAATAATGCCATCAATAACAAGGCAGGAATATAAAATAGATTCATCGTCCTATTCCGTTTTTTCATTTCAAAAATCACCTCTTTCTCTTTACCCTAAGGGCAAAAAAGCTGCCGCGTAGCAAAATAACGAATGTTTACTATATCCTTATCTCCCTGCGCGGCAGCCATTTATACATTACTGCACAATTTTATTGTTATAAGCTTCCTGGAGATATGCTGTACACTCTGCAACTGCACTGCCAGGATTCATAATCAATTTGGTCATTCCTACACCAAGATCATCCCACATACCTGAAGGTAAATATTCACGGTCAAAAAGTGGTACATACTCAATGTCTCCTTCATATGCAGCCTGGGTCTCACGGAATGCCTGTGTTATATATGCATCTTCATTAGATACGTCTTTCAATCCAGGAATATCTCCGCTAGCTGTTGCAATCTTTTCACAAACTTCTACAGAGGAAAGAAATTCCAGGAATGTAAGACATTCTTCTTCATATTCAGAATCCTTCCACATACCAATACAGGTACCTTCTCCCATGCTCAAAAAAGAATTATCATCATCATTCACACCCGGACAAGCTAAATATCCAAGGTTTGCATCCGGATTATAAGTACGTGCAAACAAAATATTATTACCTCCGCCAAACACCATTGCGCATTCTCCGCTTGCCAGAGCCTGACATGCTGCATCATTGTCAGATGTCAGAATGTCCTCATTAAAATATCCATTCTGCATCCAGCCATCTACCAGTTCCGCAATTGGAGTCCAATATGTATCAAAATCAAAAGTACCATCCATTAATGCTGCTGTCTGATTATCCTCTACACATTCCAGGGTAAGATATGCCGGTGGAATACTTTCACACAGCTGTGCAATAGTTGAGCTATCTTTATTTCCACAGAAAACCGGTATTTTTCCTGTTGCTTTGATTTTCTCACAAGCAGCATTAAAATCATCCCATGTACGAATACTATAGGCATCTACACCAGCTTCTTCGAACACAGCTTTGTTATAAGTAATTGTGTTAATACCTACAGTAAGCGGAAGGCAATAAATATTTTCTTCCTGATCTGAAATAACAGGAAGAATTGATTCATCTGCACGTTCATACCAATTCTGATCATTTAAAGTACGCAGATACTCGCTATATCTTGCCACACTCCATCCATGAGTTTCCCAAATATCCGGAAGATCTCCCGAAGCCATTCTGGTTTTCATAACAGTCTCATAATCACTTCCTGGAGTTACCAGTTCAATTTCAATTCCGGTTTTGGCAGTAAATTCATCAATCAGTTCTTCATACACCGGAATCTTTTCAGAAGTGGCAGTAGTTTCCCATTCTAATACTACACCTGTAGATTCTACGGCTTCTTCTGCAAAAACACTTGTGCTGCATGCAAGAATGCCTAACATTACCGAGCTGGCAAACATGCGGCTAATTACTTTTTTCTTCATAACAAAATCTTCCTTTCTGTGAATCTATTTCTGCTTTTGCATCATACTTTCTTAACTTTTAATGAGTTGTATTAAATCCTGATTTTTCTGTGGCCACAGTTCCGTTTCGGTATGTGTATTATAACATCGTCAAATTTGTTGAAAAAGTATGTTTTTTTTAGGTCATAGTACTTTTTCTTGTCATTTCTCATCAAATTATATTTTGACTTTGTAATTGCCCATTGTTATAATATTCATCAAAAGAAGATAATTCATATACTAAGAGCATAAGGAGGAACACTTATGAACGCGCCCAAACATTTTCGTTCAAATTCTGTCTCTTTAATGAAGGAACAATTTTGTACCTTTCTTATTTCCTTCATTCTTCCATCTTTTCTCTTAATGATTGTTTTATTTTCTTTTTTTATTAACCAATCGTTTAAAGCACGTGTACAGGAACAACAAAATACTTTAAAAATTCTTTCTTCTCACCTGACATCTGCGATAAATTCTGATCTGCAAATGTCGTTAGCGTATCTATTTAATAACGATATCAACTATTTCTATAACTTTTTGAGTCGTACTGAAATAGAAGATGATTTAATTACCTATAACCAAAGACTCTATCCATACAAAAAAGCAGTCAGTAATCATGTTACTCTACAAAATGAAAATATTATTGGTTTTGGATTTTATCCCTGTAATCATAACAGCGGACTATATTTTTATATCCCTAAATACAAAGATATCGAAATTCATGAAGTGCCTGCTTTGTCTGCATATGATTGGTATCAACCCTTACAGGAAAGAAGCACAAGCGTTATCTTTACATTAAAAGATGATGATTTAGAAAATCACACACTTTCAATCATTCGCGCATCCAAAAACGTTGATACAAAAAAAACAACAGGGTATATAGTGGTAGATGTTTCTATGAATTTTCTTTATAGCCTACTGGATACTCTTTATATTAGTCCAAACTCAGGTATTGTTTTATTTTCTCCTTCTGGGGAATTCCTATTTTCAACTAATGAATCATTTTATGATCTAACCGATAAATTTATTATAAACGAAAATAAAATTGTATTATCCGGAAACGCTTACGATATTCAGCATTTACAGGATAATTCCCAGGGATTTACCTTTTGTTTTCTTTCTTCACGTTTTGACCTGTACAGAGAATATTTGGGGGCTTTTTTACTGGTATTATTTTTTTACATCATAATGGTATCTATTGCCGTATTTACTTTCCGTTATAATTCCAGAAAAATCACTGCTTCTGTAACTTCTATTCTGGATACAATGAAACAATACAACGGCGGACAAACTGATTCCCTATGCGACACTGATTCCTGCAGCATTACTGAATTTCGCGTCGTTTCAGAAAATTTAAATTATATGATTCAAAAAATAAATCTGCATATTGCCAATGAATATAAATTAAAAATAGAACAGCAAATCGCAGAATATCAGGCATTACAAGCTGAGGTAGATCCACACTTTCTTTATAACACTTTAAGCTTGTTTATATCATTAAACAGAATCGGGGCTAAAATAGAACTTGAAACAGCTATCTTTAGTCTTTCCAGACTATTTCGCTATACATGCGGAAATGCCACACATACTACAATTGGAAACGAATTTTCTTTCATCAAAGATTATTTATATTTACAAAAGATTCGTTTTGATGAACGCTTGGAATTTGATCTATACATAGAACCGGAACTGGAAAATTTCAGGATTCCCAAATTACTAATCCAACCCCTTGTTGAGAATGCCATTATTCATTCTCTTGAACCATCTTCACTTACTGTAAACATCAATCTGTCCGCTATTACTGTTAAAAACAAAAATGGCTTTAATTTTACTATTATTTCTGTTATAAATACCGGGCTTCCATTTATTGCTGAACATGTTTCTCCCAAACGTGTAGGAATACAAAACGTTAAAAACAGATTAGAAATATTTAATCCAAATTCTTTTCTCTGCATTGAAGGAGGTTCTGATAAACCAACCAAGTGTTATATTATTATCCCACTCGAATCAAATGAGGTGTATGACTTATGTTAATTTTACTAGCTGACGATGAACGGCTTATACGACTCGGATTACAGTCCATGATCGAAGAATTATATCCACGGAAGCACGCCTTTATTCATGCACGTAATGGAAATGAAATTGTTAATATTCTAAAAAAACAAACTCCTGATCTCGCTTTTCTGGATATAAAAATGCCTTTAATGAATGGGCTTGAAGCTCTCAAAATTTGCAAAGAGCTTTCAACTTCAACCATATGGGTTATTTTATCCGGATATGCTAATTTTGAATATGCAAGAGAAGCCTTGACACTTTCCACTTTTGATTACCTTCTCAAACCAGTAGAAATGACCACGCTGGCACAGCTTTTTGAGCGTATTGAGATGCGCAGAAAAATGAATAAACAACAAATTAATACACAGTTTTCACACGACGTTATCCGTTCTTTCAATATTGCTGACCAGTTTTCCCCTTTAGAAACTGATTTTCAACCTCAGGCAGTTTCTGATTACATTTTATATCAGTTTTATATTGATTATCATAATCAGACAATGCAAAAAAGAATCAAGCAAAAATTATGCGATAATTTAGCATCCTATTGCAACAACAGTATTTCTATTGTAAGTCATTGCCTGTTCTTTAATACTGATGGAAATCTCTGTCTAATTTGCGATATTCCAGATGCTTCCTGGTTAACACATTTTATACGGATGCAGGCAAAAGAACTTCCTGATAATGCATTTTCTGTTTTCTGGGGAAATCGTAAAACCATTCGGGACATTTACGAAGTAAGTCAGCGCATTTCCCGAATTGCCAATATACGTCTTGTTTATAATTGCAGCGATCCCGTTTTTATTAAAAACGCAGAATCTCTTGCCGCACTTTCTTCTCTGTTATCTTTTTCCAGAGAATTAATTTCGGCTTTAAACTATTATATAATCCAGAATAAAGTTATGTTCCATCAGAAAATTTCTGATTTACAACAACGTACTGACTTCGCACACACTTTTTCAATAGTTGATACTTCTGTTCTCGGAAATTACTTATCCGGTATTTTTGACTATCCGATTTGCATCAGAACATTCGATGAATTAATTGATTTATTGTTATCATGCGAAAAACATTTAAAACCATATACTTCTTCCTCCACAATAGCTGACATTACACAAATACAAAATTATGTCCGGCAAAACTTTGCCAAGGATGTAAGCATATCCTATGTCAGTGAACTGTTTAATCTTTCTTCCTCTTATTTAAGCAAACTTTTTCATGAGAAAACAGGGCAGAAATATATTGACTTTGTTACTCAAGTACGAATGGAAGAAGCAAAAAAAATATTGCTCCATACCCCCACCGTTTCTGTAAAGCAAGCTGCTGAACTTGTTGGTTACTCAAGTGTTCGGCATTTTTCAAAAAACTTCCAGAAATACACAGGGATACTTCCTTCTAATTATTGCAGCAATCTCTCCGATTTGAGCCAAAAATGACTCCATGAATAAATATTATTTTTTCATTGTCAACTATTTTCAATTAAAAACTGATTTTTATTAATATTTGCCTGGATACACGGTAAATACGGCCATAGTTACTGTTTTAGGCATATAAAATAAATTCACTTTTTATGCAAAGGAGATTGACCTATGAAATATGGATATTTTGATGACATCAAACGTGAATACATCATTACTACCCCTAAAACACCACTTCCATGGAAGAAATTTCCTCCTACCCTCCAGGATACAAAAAAATGCAGGTATATTTTGTCATAATAATCCATGGGTATCTATTGCAGAAACAGTCTGTTGTATTACTTATTTCATTATGCTGGAAATCTTTTGAACGAATTGAAAACTAATAAAAAAGGACTATAAAATATGAAAAAAATAGAAATAAAAGATTGCATGCATCATTTGGAAATGCTTGGCAGAACCTATGAAACAGAAAATGGGCTATTATATTTTAATTGGACATGCTCAGGAATACGTTTTGATTTCGAAGGAAGTATTTTAAGTATCAGACTTAAAGCACAACCTAGTGCAGAACGCGATATGGATCCATCTACCGGACAGTTTCATGA
Organism: uncultured Blautia sp.; assembly: GCA_900551075.1. Taxonomy (GTDB): domain Bacteria; phylum Bacillota; class Clostridia; order Lachnospirales; family Lachnospiraceae; genus Blautia_A. The sequence continues at coordinate 21,594 of URVB01000044.1, forward strand.
TCGATTGTCACATCCCTGGATTGCTGTTTTTCTCGATGATTTGGAAAATCCATACCAGTATTTTGAATTACAAAAAGAAAATCACATATACTTATTATTTCAGTCGGAAACTGTCGAAAAACACACCATTACCATTCGAAAAATGACAGAAAATCAAAAAGGAAGAGTGGGTATTGTAGAGTTTTTGACAGATGGTATAATTTCTGCATCGAAAAAGTGTGAAAAAAAACTGAAGCTGGAATTTATAGGGGATTCAATTACATGCGGCTATGGAAATATGATAAATGACGGAAACAGCCTATATTACTCAAAGGATCAAAATGGCTGGATGTCCTATGCTGCAATTGCTGCGCGAAAACTGGGCGCGGATTTCAGCTTAGTCTCTTATTCCGGTATAACTGCTACAGAGGGACTGAACAGCAGCAAGTATGAAATACCTCCCATGGAGTATTTTTATCCATACTGTGACCGCCTTCAGGACAAAATAGAAGGTTTTGCAGAGACACCCCGACAATGGGATTTTAACAGTTTTCAGCCGGATATTATTATATTGAATCTGGGTACAAATGATGCAACAGTAATTGAACTAAATGAAGATATACAGGCAGGAATTGCAAAGTTTGAAATAAATTATTATAGATTGTTAAAAATGATACGTGAATACAATGGCAAAAATCCATGGATTATTTGTTCTCTCGGAAGTATGGACTATTTTCTTTTTGATAATATCAAAAAAGTGGTGGAGAAGTATTCAAATGAAAATCAGGATAATCGGATAAGCTGTTTCAAATTCAGCAAAATACGTTTTACTGACGGATTAGGTGCATGCCGCCATCCATATGTCACAACCCAAATCCGTATGGGAGAGGAACTTGTAGAATATATCAGGAATCTTCCATATTGATTATAAAAGGGACATATCACAATTAGTAAATCATTGTGATATGCTCCCTTTTTGTTTCTCCTATTTTGTCAGTAATCCTGTTTATTTTCTTGCACGCTCTGCCAAAGCAGAATCTGACAATTCAGGGTCTATCCGCCCCATAATAAAAAAAGAGCCAGCCGGATATGATATCACTCCATACCGATGACTCTTTTGTCTTCCCTTTATTCTTCTCAGTCCGTTACTTCAAAAGGATTATCCTTCGCCAGTTCCTCATCTTCGCAATCCATGCGCTCGACAACCTTTAATAAACGCTCGTACTCTCTAACCTGAGCAGAATCACTTGTATCAAACTGTACATCCGTCGGATAGACAGCCACAAACTTCTTCTCATTGCTTAATCCCGCAACAGACCAGTCCGGAAATTCACCGTACGCATCATCGCCCCAGTCATAAGCTTTGAGCGTAACCACATGTCCGCCATAGCCAGCCTCCTTTGCAGGCGTATAATAAATGCCAATGGTTACATGATCCACGACCTCATACTCCCAGGCAATATCTCCCGGAAGATACAGACTGAAATGGTCCGTTTCCAAATAGGAAGCTCCCTCGCTTGCACGCGTCCTGATTCCACTTGCTATGTTATAGGAGTCAGAACCCCTGACCAGATAATTTTTATTAACATAACCTTCTTTTCCTGATTCAGAATATCCAAAAACATACGTAGCATCATAGCTACTCATAACGTAAAAAATATCTCCGGTATACAGCTTCTCTAATTCGTTAGATGAATCATAAGCTGGTTCCGAACGCAGAGCCAGATATCCGTTTTCTACTTTTCCCGTATAAGCGCCCGCCGCTTTTGTTTCCGCCATAACCGGAAAAGCAAAAACGGTTACAAGCAGACTGAATACGATAAAGAAAGAGGCCAGCCGTTTCCTGGAAGTTTTTATCATAGTTCCTTTCCCTCCTTATAAAATGTATCTTCCTATGCCTTCTGTAAATTTTTAGAATCGATATAACGTGGCGGTGCCTGCCAGTTATCGTCTATAGCTTTTGTTTAAAATTCATCATAACTCCGGTGTGCGGGTTCTATATAAATTTGTCCGCCGCCACCGGACAGTATATTATAAAGCTCCGCTTTCGTAGCGTTCATATACGGATTAACATAGAACAGCCCCACAATGCCGCAGGTAATCGAGGACAGGAGCATCCACGGCAGAAAAGATAAATCCAATACAAATGCATTCCACTTCTGCCCGTACATGGCCTCTTTGCTGAGGGCAAATGCCTCTTCCCTGGTAATATCCGGATATTCCGCCAGCAAATACGGCACCATATAGTATTCATAAGATTTGACAATTCCCGGAATCACCAAAAGCAGGGACCACAGAAAAGTAAACAAGCCTCTCAAAAACATGATTTTTACCACCTTCCAGTAGCAGCCGGATTTAAATGGGAGCAGAATCCGTCCCACACCCGGGTTGGAATACAGATTTTCTATAAAAAAGCCTCTGATTCCCACTTCCAGCACATTACTTACAAAAATGCCAAAAACAATGGCCAGTATCCCCAGCACCAGAACAATGCTCACACTCAGGAAAGCAAATGCCATTTCCCATGGGGACAGGGAGAACCTTCCCGCAATACTGCCTATCCGATCTGAAATCTCCTGTCCAAGCTGAAACTCACTGACACTTGAGCTGTACTCCTGTGCCACGGATGACGCAGCACCCTCCCTGCCTGCGTTGCTTCCGGAGCTTGCAGTCAGAACAGTTAAGATCAGGCTCACGATCACAACCGCCCAATAATTTTTATTTATGGCATCCTTAGACCGCCATTTTAACTCCATTCGATCCCAATTCTGGTTCATACTTATCCTCCTTCTGTCTTTTGATTCTGCCCTGCCAACAGCTCAGCCCTCCAGAACCGCCTCGCAAAGCCTCAATTCCCTTTTGCTGCCCTGCCACAGCTTCTCATCCAACATTACCCGATATCCACCGCCGTTTTTCACATGCCATTCATAAAACGGACGGTGCACATCCGCGTATTCCTCCATGATGTTCATAATGGTCCCGCCGTGAATCACAAGAGCCGCTCTAAATATCCCATTCCTGATGCATCCTGCCGCCGCCTTCTGAAACCCCTTGAGATTCCGCCGCCGAAACGCCTCCCTGCTCTCCCCGTTTGGAAAAGGAAGCATCCCGCCGCTTTCTATCCACTCCTGATAATCCGGATTTCCCGCAAGCTCCTGATAATTTTTATTCTCAAAGTCTCCGAAATCACACTCTGCCAATTCCTCTACGGTATGGAGACTATGATCCGGAAACAGAATCCGGGCAGTTTCCCTGCATCGTACCAGCGGACTGATATATACGGCCTGCGGTGCCGGATAAGACATATTCTGCAAAAATTCCCTTCCTTTTTCACAGAGGGGTTCGTCCGTAACACCGATATAGCGCCCGTATCTGTTTCCCTCCGTCATACCATGCCGAATCAGCCAAAACTCAAGCATCCTTGATCACCATCCCAATTCCGCAGACAACGCGAACGACTCTCCGGCTGTATGCGGCCAGCTCCGTACAGACACGCCCCACAGCCTCTCTGTACGCTCTGTCAAAAGCATCTATGGGAACGACGCCGTATCCCACCTCATCCGATACCAGAATCACCTTCGGATTCTTCCGTATCAGCTTTTGGGCAAGACCACTGACATCCCCCTTTTCTTTCAGTTCCTTGCGGATATACTCATGAAATCCCAGAACCCCCTCCGCCTGAAGGAGAGCTTCTTCATTCAAGGTTTCTCCCCTTACCCAGGCAATCTGCGGATATTTATCTTCCGCATAAAGGCTTTTCCCCTGAAAGGCCCCTCCTATCACCATTTCCATAGCTTTCTCCATTCCACTGTCACCGGCTCTATGCTCCCGTAAAGTTGGATACGACTGCCAGCACCAGCGCCATACCAACCTCACAGATGCACAAAAAGCAGCCGGACAGATCTCCGGTAATTCCACCAAAATACTTCATTGACATATTCCTGTAATAAATAAAAATCAGGACCGCCGTCAGATAAGCAGACACACCCATAATCGGATGAATGTACAGCATCAGTACAAGCAGGAGCAGCAGATACACAAGCAGCACATTTCTGACCGGCCTATCCTCTGATTTTCTGGAAAACTCTGCAACGGTTCCATCTTCCCTGGCCTTCGGCAGGGTAATCACTCCGATGCCCGCAAAACAACGGGACACCATAAAGCCCGCCCCCATCACACACATGGCCCGAAAATTCCCGCTCATTTGGCTATAAGCCCCATACCAGCAGAAAAAATAGACACAAGCAGTAATCACTGCAAAAGCTCCTGCATTGGAATCCTTGAGGATTTCCAATCTTCTGCCCCTCTCCTGCCAGGAGCTCATGGCATCCGAAGTATCCAGAAGTCCATCTACATGAATACCGCCCGTTACAAGCACGGGAAGCAACACCAGCACCACAGTTACCAGATTTTCTGAAAATCCGAGCTGAGATCCTGCATATGCGGCGGCAAGGGTAATCCCGGCAATCACAGCTCCCACAAAGGGAAAAAAGCAAAACATATATTTCATATTTTCCTTACTCCACTCTGCCTGCGGCACCGGGATTTTGGAAAACATCGCAAATGCAATCTTGAAGCTGTTCCAAAGGCTTTTCATCGTTCCCTGCCTCCTCTTCTCTTATGATACACAGGAATTCCGTAAACAACCTCTGCCACCTCATCCGCTTCTGCCGCCAAGGCCGCATTGACAGAGCCCAGATACTTCTGATAAGTCTCAGTTTCCCCCTCATAAACGGCTGCTTCCGAAAAGATTTCATTTGTAACGATTACCAGATGACGCACCTGTTTCCAGAGAACCTTTACCCCTGCCAGAATTTCTGAAACCGACTCTTCATGAGCACCGTTTTCCTGAAACATCTCATTTGCAGTCAGATTGGACATGCACTCTAAAAGGACAACACTGTCCTTCGGCACCCGGACAGCTTTAAGGCCCGTATAGCACTCGATCGTCTCAAAACCTTTTCCTGCGCGCATTCTTCGGTGTCTTTCAATCCTCTGTTCACTTTCTTTGTCAAAAGGGAACATGGTGGCAATATAAACTCTCGGCCCTTCCCCGAAGGAGAGCACCATATCTTCCGCAAAGGCAGACTTTCCGCTTCCGCTTCCGCCGGTTATAAGCACCAGCATTTATACCAGCTCCTCATATTGATCCATATGGATATCATCAAAGGTACTCATCGTATTATACAAAGCCGCGCCCATATCCAGATACGGGAACAGTGCGATTCCTCCTGTGCCCTCACCCAGACACATATCCGCATGAAGCACAGGCTCTTTCCCCATATGCTCCAGAATCAGATGCGCCGCAGGCTCCCTGGAGACATGAGACGAAATCATATAGTCTGCTGCCGTCGGACAGAGGCTTTTGGCAATCAGCGCAGACACACAGGAAATGAAGCCATCCATAACCACCGGAAGATGCAATGCTGCCCCTCCCAGGAATACCCCGGCCATGCCTGCAATATCAAATCCTCCAACCTTTGCCAGTACATCCAGCACATCCTCCGGGTCCGGCCGGTGCTTCCCGATTGCTGTTTTAATGGCATGGACCTTGCGCACAAGTCCCTCGCCGGAAAGCCCTGCTCCCCTTCCGGTCATTGCCTCCACCGGCTGGTGAAGCAGAACGGAGGCCACGGCACTGCTGGTCGTCGTATTTCCGATTCCCATTTCTCCGGTGGCCAGAATCCGGTATCCCTTTTTTTTCAATTCTTCGGCCATGGCAATGCCCGCTTCAATCCCCCGGATAGCTTCCTCTCTTGTCATCGCAGGCTCCTTTACCATATTCCTGGTTCCATATGCAACCTTTAAATCCGTACGTACATTGGTATCCGTCACCATACCCACATCCACAGGGTGTATATCCACGTTGCACTGCTGACACATCACGCAGACGGTTGTCATCCCTTTTAAGAAATTGTCCGCCACAAGCGCAGTGATCTCCTGCCCGGTCTGTGTCACGCCTTCCTCCACAACACCATTGTCCGCACACATTGCCACCAATGCCCGTTTTTTGATATTTACATCCTGTTCACCTGTTATTCCGACGATCTGCGTAATCAGATCCTCCATCTTTCCAAGAGAATGCAGAGGTTTCGCAATGCTGTCCCAGCGTCTGCGGGCAATCTGCATCATCTCTTCATTTAAGGGTTCTATTTGTTTGATCGTTTCCTCCAAAGTCATTTCCAGACCCTCCCGTATATTCCTGCTCAAATTTTATCACAGTGCAGCAAAAAAAACCAGTCCTTGTTGCCGGACCGGCTCTCTTTCCCAGCATTTATTTTCCATTTGTAAATACAAAAAACTTACTGAATATGTAATTCAGAGCCAGCACAATAAACTGCGTCAGGAATTTTCCAATCATATCATTCATATGCAGTACTTCTGCCAGCAGCCATACCCCTCCTACCTCGATCACCATAGTGAGCAGACGGGCGCTTATGAATTTGCAGAACGGCTGAATATGATCCTTAAGCGCCTCACACCGGTCCTGAAAAACAAATTTTGAATTCACCACATATGCAAAGAGAACCGCTGCAATGATGGAAATAACATTGGCAGCCGTAAGCTGCACCTGTAATTTCCGCAGTACATAAAAACATACCAGATTCACCAAAGTGGTACATCCGCCGAAAAACACATAACGGATTACAGAATTATGATATAACTGTGTGATTACGTTCTTTAACCTCTCCATTGCACGCTGCCTCTATCTTTCATCTTGATTTACTTTATGAGAAATATCCTCATTTCCCCGCATGATTCTGGATATAAGGTAACGCGGACGGCGTTTTACTTCCTCATAAATCCTTGCGATATAATACCCAATCACTCCGAGACTCATCATAACAGCGCTTCCAATCAAAAGAAGTACCATAAGAGTCGTCGTATACCCTTCCACCGCCTGTCCGGTAAAATACTGCGCCAGAGAATAAATGACCAATGCCATGGAACCCAGGAAGCAAACCACGCCTCCCACGGACACAAACTGCAGCGGCAGAGTTGTAAATGCCACGATGTTGGTAAATGCGTATTTGATCAGGGACCAGGTAGACCACTTGGACTCTCCGGCCTCCCGTTCCTGCACCTCAAAATTTACATGAGCCGTTTTATATCCCACCCAGGATGAGGTTGCACGGAAAAACATATTGCTCTCCGGCATGGAAAGAATGCTGTTTACCGCTTTTCGGTCCAGCATCTTAAAATCCGATGCGTTCCGCATATCCACCTTTGTAGCCCTGGACATGATTCCATAAAAAAAGCCGGCGCATTTTTCATGCAGGGCGCTTTCCTTTCCGCGGCTCGTCTTAACCCCCTCGATCACTTCATAGCCCGCTTCCCACTGACGGTACATTTCCACCAGTGTCTGAGGCGGATGCTGCAAATCACAGTCCATAACCGCCACTACATCTCCGGTCGCCTGTGCAAGGCCTGCAAACACGGCAGCTTCCTTTCCGAAGTTCCTGGAAAAATGAACGCCCAGAATATTCGCATCCTTTTCTCCCGCTTTCATAATTTCCTCCCAGGTTCTATCTTTGGAACCGTCATTGACAAGCACCAGCTCATAGGAAATTCCCTCTTTGCTTAAAATTTCCCGCAATACCCTGCAGGTCTTTCCTATCATCAATTCTTCATTATAAGCCGGCAATACAACCGATAATACGCTCATATCTGTTTCCTCTTTTTTCTCTTTTCCGTAATCACTAAAAAAATGTACCACACTGCCCCCGATACGGTCAAGCAGATTCCCGAATATAAATACGGCGTACGGTAGGTCAGACGAATATCGTGACTGCCCGGCGGCAGCTCTAAAGCCATATACATCGTATTGGCCTGCCGAAGCTCTGTCTCTTTTCCATCCACATATGCCCGAAAGCCTTCGCTATATGGAAGTGCCAGAACAAGGGCCTTCTGTTTGGAAACCGTAATCCTTCCCGTAATCTCATTGGCATCCATTTGCACATCTGTCAAAGCCTCTTCCCCAAGCTTCTCCGTATATGCATCTATCTGCTCCATAGGCTGACAAACTACCTGCAGACTGTCGTAACTATATATTCCCGGTTTCTCGAAGGTCAACGTTATCGAACGACGCTGTTCCTCCCAATATCCCGTATTACACAAAAAATCATGTCTTCCGCTGTAGGCATTGTATTTATCTGTAAAAATCTTAATTTCCTTTTCCGGAAACTGCCCGGTTACTTTTACAGACGCTTCCTGACTGTCTTTCCAATACCTCCACTGGCTGTCCTCATAAAGTATTTTTCTCTGCTCATAAAGCGTCATTTTCTCCCAATCGCTCCCGTCAACGATTTCTCTGGGAGACAGAGCCTCAAAATCAAGTCCTTTCGCAACCAGATATGTTTCACTATCCTCAAGTCCTTTAAATACAAGCTTCATCTGCGCGTTTTCCCGGGTGACAATGATTTTTCCGGCTTCCTGTCTTAAGCCCTCTCCGGCAACGATCTGATACGCTATTTCCTGGTCTGAAAACTCCGGTTTTGCCTCCGGCAGACTGCTGTCCTCCAATATCACTCCCTGGAGAAGCGCCTGCTGCTTCTCAACAGCGCTGAGCTTCTCATATTCCTCCTTCAAAATACAGGAATCATAGGTATATCCAAGCGGCAGATAAGCTTCGCATTGATAAGCATGATATTCCCGTGAACCCTTTTGGGCATTTCCTTTTTCTTTTGTATATCCATAAGGAAGATAGCCAATCCCATCGCTTCGTATGACAAAATATTTTACCGAAGCCAGGCGGTCCAGGATTGTCCGTCCATCCAGATTCTCATAATGCTGTTCCCACGGTGTATTTAAATACATCTCACTGAAGAAGCGGCTGATATTCCCGTTGGCTACACTGAAATAATAGGCCGCACTGTTTGTTCCCATCTGCATGGCAGTGTTGTCATACGGCAGAGACCCATACTGATCATAGCGGTATACGGACGAATCTCCTGTATCCAGCACTGCCATATCCGCTCCGGATTCCAGTTTCTCATAAGCTTCTCCTCTGTCCGTAAATTCAGACAGATAATCCTTTGCATAAGAATACTGGTACGTCACATTTAACAAAATACTGACCACCAGAATTCCGGCCAGCATAGCACAGAGATATTGCCCCTGACTGAAAATGTTCCCATAGGAAACGATTGTAAACACGGCCAACACCAATAAGATCACTGCCGCCATATTCCTCTGTGTCCTTGCAGCCTCCGAAAAAAGCGCCAATGTACAGTAAATCAGCAGCATCAGAAAAATCCTGCGCTTTTCATAAACCGTCAAATGAAATAACTCCGGATATGCTTTTACAAAAATATAAGCAATCAGCATTCCGTATGCCCATATCCAGCGATTAGACACATAGGAAAATCCATTCAGCAGATGTCCTGCAAAGGGAATCAAAAGAAACAGATTCAAAACCAAAAAACCGATTTTCAATGCCGTATACTTTTTTCTCCTTGAAAAAATCACAAACACTCCTGCCATAGCAACAGCGGAATATCCGGCTACACCCCATTGAATCATATTTTCACCAATCAGGCATCCGAGGTATTTTTCATAATACACCCGGTCATAAAGGAGCGGCACATAATTCTCTACCTGCATCCGGTCCGTTCCAAATAAAGGAACCAAAACCGGCAAAAGGATCACTCCTGCCATCAAAACGGCCACAGCATAATAACCCAAAAATTTTACAAACCACTTCCGTACATCAGAAACGGAACGTTTTGCAAACATGACAAAATACCGGAATGCGGCATATAAAAACATAAAAATACAAAGCATATAAAAGAAATAAAAATTGGACATTGCCGCAAGAGCGGTTGACCAGATAAATATGAACGGCTTTTCTTTTTTATATATTTTGTCGATCCCCATTAAGATCATCGGCAGATAGATCATAGGATTCGAAAAATACGGATGCTTCATGGATGCATATATCGTCCAGCCTGCAAAAATATAGACCAGCGTTCCCAAAAAGGTCGCCTGTTTGGGATTTTTGTGATAAAAGCAATACCTGCTGAACGTGATTCCCGCAAGATATATCCTTAGAAAAATCAATATTTCATACAGATATTCTGTCTTATCCTCCGGGACAAACACGGCCGGCAGGGTAAGCGGGTCTCCAATCACATAATAGTGCAGTGTCGTAAGAATATCTGAGCCGTAACCGATATGCATATCCCACATGGGAACGGACAGTCTGTGCTCCTTAAGCAGAGTATACAGAATCTCCCTCAGATACTTTCCGTAATATGCCAAAGAATTTACATGCTGCGGTACACCATCATGACTCCAGATCAGGGATTTCCCGTTTAAATAAAAACACATAAAAATAAAAAGAGAAATCAAAGAAAATGCAACTGTATACAATGCATAGAAATCTGTTTTGTCATGTTTCACAAACCACTTTTTCATTTAAATCTACCTTTTCACAGATCAAGCAAATACCCTTGTGTCATTAAACGATTATAGTCACCCTATATATAATTGTCAAATAAAGAAATCTTAAGATTTCATAAAGGACCTCCTGCATACACGCCGCATGCAGGCATGTACGGCAAAATGAAGAAATTTCCGAAATACAAAACCGCGGCACTTTCGTACCGCGGTCTGATCATTCTGAATTATTCTTCACCGTAAAGGGTAATGAGCTTGTTCAGATAATCGTATCTTGCTTTTGCTTCAGCCTCGTTCTTAGCGAACAGTCTGGCTGCCTTTTCAGGATTCTGGCGTTTCAGGGAGTTGTAACGAACCTCGCCATCCAGGAATGCCTGGTAGTCTTCCATATTCGGAGCCTTGGAATCCAGAGAGAATTTCTTCTCTGCAGCCGGGTTGAATCTGAAGTTGTGCCAATATCCGCACTTAACTGCCAGTTCTTCCTCAGTCTGAGCCTTAGCCATACCTTTCTTAATACCATGGTTGATACATGGAGCATATGCGATGATCAGGGAGGGTCCCGGATATGCCTCTGCTTCTGCGATTGCCTTTACAGTCTGGTTGAAGTCTGCACCCATGGATATCTGAGCAACGTATACATAACCGTAGCTCATAGCGATGGAAGCCATATCCTTCTTCTTCACCTCTTTACCGCCTGCAGCAAACTGAGCGATAGCGCCGGTAGGTGTGGACTTGGAGGACTGACCGCCTGTATTGGAGTAAACTTCCGTATCGAATACCATGACGTTGATGTCGCGTCCGCTTGCAAGAACGTGGTCAACACCGCCGAAGCCGATATCGTATGCCCAGCC
>URVB01000045.1 GCA_900551075.1 uncultured Blautia sp.
CCTGTAAATACAGGCTATACCGGCATATAAGAACTTATAAAGAGATAGTCAAAAAGTATAGTTTGATTTACAAGAAAAAGGTGCTTTTTATTTGTTTAGATGTAAAGATATCAATAGTAGTGGAATATTGTCTGGTCTAAAACATAGATTGCCTGCAACTGATCAGTTTGACTGTAATATTTCAACCATACTTACTCACAAATGTACAAACGAGGTTGTAAATCATCCGGAAATTTATAAGTCTTTTCATAAAAAAGATTGTCTTGATTACATAGACCTGGAGAAAAATCCTTACTATAAAATGAAGTTTAGAGTGTTGAGATTTCCTATATCCGAAGATACTTACGAATGTGTAATGACCAATCTTCCCTCTATAGAATTCAATGTCGAAGAAATAAAAAAACTATATGCAATGAGGTGGGGGATCGAGACTTCTTTCAGAGAAATTAAGTATGCAGTTGGATTAACAAGCTTTCATTCAAAAAAGAGCGAGTATATAACTCAGGAGATATGGGCAAGACTTATCTTATATAATTTCTGTGAGATAATCACAGCCCACGTTACTATAACCAAATGTACGAACAAGCACGTGTATCAAATCAATTATACATTTGCCATACACATATGCAAATATTTTATAAATAAAATGGCGGAGAAATCTCCGCCAGATGTAGAAGCATTGATAAGTAAAGAAATTTTACCTGTTCGTCCTGGACGTCACGACCCTCGCAGAGTCGATCACAAGAAAGCAGTTAGTTTTCTATACAGAGTAGCTTAACATCAAATATAATATACAACTTTTTGAAGCAGACGAAAACATCTGTTTATTTGTGTTGCTCCAAAAAATCCATAGTGCCGAAAAAAAGAATCACCCTATCCTTGTTTTTAATAAAAACAGAAATAGGGTGATAACTATGTCTTGTTATCTTAATGACATTGCTCATTCATGAGGGGCCGGGGTTGTTTTTCTCTTATGGCATAACCCCCAGTCAGGGCAATGCTACCGAAAGCAGGTCTGTACCAGAACCATATACAGAACCGTACCGGTGCCAATACTGAGGAGCGTATTCTTCTTCCATTTATGCAGGACCAGAATAAACCCGATGGCAATCAGCTCCGGCAGGCCATGAAAAGAATCGAAAACAGCATCCTTCAGGCAATAAACCACCAGCAGCCCAATGACCGCATACGGCAGGACGGTGCCTAAATAACGGATATAAGACGGGGGCGTTTTTCCCTCCGGAAATATGAGAAACGGGAGAAATCTTGTCAGCATAGTCCCGAGGACAACAGCAAGAATCGTGATGATATGCTGTGTAACTGTCATAGCTCCACCCCCTCTCTCCTCTTCTTTCTGCCCCATGTAAAGCACAGGATAATGAGCGCCATTGCCGGTAAAATGAAATTGTCACTTCCAAAAACCAGCAGACAGAGCAACGAGCAGCCCACCCCTATCAGGGCTGAATGATGGCTGTCCGCTTCTTCCCACTGGTTGATAAACATAACAACAAACAATGCCGTCATAACGAATTCGATGCCTGTCGTATCAAAATGGATCACATACCCCAGAAGCGCCCCCAATGTAGCTCCGGATACCCAATAAATCTGATTGAGCATGGTGACAAAAAACATAAACCACCCCTTGTCCACATCAGGAGGCGGTGTGACCGTACAGTTGATTGTAAAGGACTCGTCACACATCCCATAGATCAGGTATGGCTTTTTCCAGCCCACATTCTGGTATTTCTCCAGCATGGAAATCCCGTAGAACAAATGACGGGCATTTACCATCAGCGTCAGAAAGAAAGCGTATAAAGGATTAAATGCGGACAACAGCAGGTTGACCGTTACGAATTCCATAGAGCCGGCAAAGATAAAAAAGCTCATCAGCATAGGATATATAAAGGAAAATCCCTTACTCCGCATAAGGAATCCGTAAGACATCCCCAGGAACAGAAATCCTATGCAAATCGGTATGGTGTATGGCAGCGCTGCCTTGAATGCTTTTGTCTTCATCCGTTTGTTCCTCCTTTTTATATTGATTTTTCTTCAAAGTCCCCTTATAATGGTTAATACTATAACAGACACATGTTTGGCAAATCAAACACGCTGTGTTTTGTATTTTAAAACCGTCCGGTTTAACTGTCAAGTAACGAAGGGAGCTTTTTATGGAACTTGGAAAAGTAATCGCAATAAATCTCAAAGAATTAAGGATGGAACGGAACCTGACACTGGGGCAGCTATCCAAAATTTCAGGTATCAGCAAAGCCGTGTTATCCGAAATTGAAAAAGGAAACAGCAATCCTACCATCAACACGATCTGGAAAATTTCAAACGGCCTGAATGTGCCGTACACAAAATTGATGGAGGGTGTGGAAAAGGAATCCACCGTTGTCCGCAAATCCGAGCCCACCGTCCAGACAGGAGAAACCGAACACTACCGTGTCTATTGCTATTTCAGGAATACGCCTGTCCGGAACTTTGAGCTGTTCTATGTGGAGCTGGATGGCAATTCCTCAAACGCTACCATTGGACACTCGGAAATGGCCCAGGAATATGTCTATATCATTCAGGGCGAGCTTGTCCTTCGCACAGAGCTTGGGGAGCAAACGCTTCGCGCAGGTGACGCCCTTGTTTTTGATTCGTCAATCAGCCATACCTACATTAACCGGCAGGACACACTTTTGTCTTTTTTGGTAATCAACTATTATCCCAATTAAATTTTAGATCACAGGAATATTTTCCACACACGGACATTTCCCCCGCACCCCCGTTAGATCCGATGATCGGCTGCATGCCCTGTGATAGGCCTGTGCGCAATATTCCGGAAACCGCCATGGCCGTTTTACGGCAGCAATTGATTTTAGCAAAAGCGCTTGAGAGCCGGGTCGCCTCGCTGAAAAAGAACTACGTATAAAGTAAAACCACAGGGCTGTTCCAACTGTCCCTTTATTCTGCGGCTCACTTCACTATTTTCCTTTCATATCAATCACTACATACTCGCAATGCCTGCCTGTCCTTACCGGATACTGCCAGCCTGCAAAACCGGAGGAAACCACTAGATGAAAACCCTCTTTTTGATAATCACCATAATTATACTGCCCCATCCATTCCAGCAACAAACCTGTCGGCCAGATTTGTCCTGCATGGGTATGGCCCGACAACTGCAAGTCTGCCCCCTCCGCCCTGGCTTCATCTGCTTCCATTGGCTGATGGTCTGCCACGATAATAAATTTATTCTTATCTGCCTCTGACAAAACCGCTTCCACAGACTTCCTCTGAACAGAAGCATCCTCCCTGCCGGCCAGAATAATATCATCTCCAACGGTTACATACCTATCCCTTAATATCTCTATGCCATTATCGGTAATCGCTTTCTCCAACTGTTCATCCGTATAGGTTTTTCTGGTTGTATAAGGCTGTCTGTCATGATTACCATAAACATAGTAAACCCCATACCTGCTCTCGATTGCCCCAAGCATCCCAAACACCTCATTCAGCTCTTCTAAATCGGTGCCTTCCTCCACAATATCACCGCCAAGTACCACAATATCCGGTTTCTTTGCCGAGATTTCTGCCAGTTTCCTCCGTAGCACATCCTTCTTTTGGACACTGCCATAATGGACATCGGTAATCAGCATAATCCGGCAGCCTTCCCTTCCGATTTCCTTTTTCGTTACAAATTCGTACCGGGTATTATTTATATGATTCATATTGCCGTACCCATATGCCATGAGACAACCGGCTACCAGCACCCCGGCAAGTCCGGAACGGCATACCATGTCCACAGTTTTTGCAACAGATCTCCTGTCTTTTATAGAGGGGATTTTTTTCAGGAAAAATCCTATGCACTCAAACACTGCCGAGGCAATAACAATATGAATGGCAACCAAACCAGGGAAATAGATAAAACTGATGGACACGGCCGCGACAAGACACGTTATCACAACACGCAGAATCCGTACCGTCCGTTTCTGTAAATCTGCTCCCCAAAAAACCATCAGCCGTTTTACCCAAAAAACCAGATATATTCCAATCAAAACAGCCAGAACAGCCATCGGAATTAAATAAATCATACTACTATCTTTCTCCCTTCGTATACAAAGCCATTATCTGATGAGCCTCCTGCAATATATACTGTGTCGTAGCCGTCGATGCTGATTTTGCTCTTTATCGCAGGCAATTTGGGCCGCATGGAATCCACCGCGCCCAGAGTAACTGTGATAACCCTGTTAAACAGCCTGACTGATTCAATCTCCCGCAAGTCGGCATGTAAGCGCTCTAATGGTATAGACGGGATCGTCATTTGGCAAATGCAATTCAAAGAAAGTTCCACTGCCTTCTTCCTTTGTGGCGGAGTGGACACACACTTCCCCTCCGCGGCATTTCAAATTTATAATTTCCAATCCCATAAACTCAACTGCTGCCCATTAAGTTTTTCTTCAAAGGTCTGTAAATAACCAAAAATTTGTTTGTTGTCATGAACAATCCCGTTTCTTTGGCATGTTTCATGGAACAGCCGCATGAGCTCCCTGTTGTTAGGACTGCCCAGCATATACTGCAATCCATAAGTTCGTATATATCGTTCCTTCATACCGGGGAACAGCCGGTCCAACTGCTTATAGAAATATTCCCTGTTCCCTTCACGGAGTGTCAGCCCCATACCAAAACAAAGGATTCCATAAACTCCGGCTTTGATGCACAAATCCAGAAGGCCGGAAATGTTTTCTTCGGTATCATTGATAAAGGGCAAAATTGGTGAAAGCCAGACCACCGCAGGTATCCCTGCGTCCCGTAATGCCATTAATACCTCAAAGCGCTCCCGCGTTGTACTGACATTCGGCTCCAGTTTCCTGCAAAGGGTTTCATCATAGGTCGTCAATGTCATCTGAACGACACACTTTGTTTTTTCATTGATTTTTTTCAGCAGGTCAATATCCCGCAGGATGCGGCTTGATTTTGTAATGACCGTAAATCCGAAGCCATATTCATCTATCAGGGACAGTGCCTTCCTGACATTGCAGATTTCCATCTCCAGAGGGATATAGGGGTCTGTCATGGCTCCTGTTCCGATCATGCATTTTTTTCGCTTTGATTTGAGCGCAGCTTCAAGCAGTTCTATGGCATTTTCTTTTACTTCGATATCCTCAAAGTCATGCTCCATGTGGTAGCATCTGCTCCGGGAATCACAATAAATGCACCCGTGAGAACAGCCCCGGTATAGGTTCATCCCATTTTTGGGCGACAATATTCCTTTTGTTCTTACGGTGTGCATATTATCCTCCTTCCAGACAACATACGCCTGCGCTTAACGCTTTTCGGCTGCTAACCGATAGCATATGCGCCTGCCCTCTTTATCTATATTGATTGACGCATCGATATCCCTGTCATTATTCCGATTTACGGTACCATGCCAATGGGACAACGCACCTGTTAAGAATTTATCATCTATCTGTCCCCTTGCCGGGAATCCCTCTTTTGTTAGACTGATACGGTAAGTGTCCAAAGAACAATCATATATTAACTTATCTGCCGCACAATGGCAACAGAAAATATCATTGCATAGCCTTGCTGAAACGGATTGAATGTGTGTATAGAAAAACGCCACAAAAAACCGTGGCGCTGATTCACAATATTCAGTTGAGGGTTAGAAAAAGCCAAAGTCTACATTATCACATACGAATCAAAATATTGCTCCTGAAAACAGGTTTCTTCTATAATTTCTTCTTTTGTGTAATGTGCATTTTGGGGAACAACCACCCACTTTTCCTCTATATCATTATTCCTGCGGATTACTGCTGTGATCTTACCTGTAAACTCCTTAACCGGCTTGTCAACGCCCAAAATATAAGCATCCTGTTCTTCGCCGTCCGGTGCAATTATCCCTTTTATATATCCATAATTAATAGGATAATACATATCCGGATGTTCCGGATGATAAGTTCCCATTGCCCTGTCAACTGTAACAGTTACTGTTTTTCCTATCATAATTATTCCTGCCTCTTCTTCTCTGTACTGCTGCACAGCTTGAAGTATCTGAAGCTTTTTGGCAATTTCCTTTTCACTCCTGAATATGCCCTCCAAGCTCTTGGCAGACATCACTCTGCGGTCATGCGGGTAAATAATCATAATGCCTGAATTGCACTGACGGCCTGCTCATAATCAGCACAGACCTGCTCTTTTAAAGCAGCCAGCTTTTCTGAATAATCGCCTGCCCGCAGTGCTTCGGTAAGCATACTGCTGGATTTGCAGAGATTCGAAAATCCAAGATTTTCGCAAATCCCTTTCAACGTATGAGCGGCGCGAAACGCCTCCGGATAATCTTCTGACGCAAGCTTCTCCAATAAAATATGATAAGTTCCATCACTCAAAAATTTAGTGAGAAACCTCCTTATCATATCTTCACTATAAAGCCGGGCCAGCACCTCGTCATAATCTCCGCCCAGCTTGATATAACATTCTTTCAGGCTCATAAATACCTCCGTTTCTTATCATTGTTTTTTATAGTAATGTGAACTACCCATTGTCTAAAGCCAATGGGCTTCCTGCTTCTACCACCTCGTAACCTACTATCTCCACAGGCGTTAATTCGGGCAGTCCCTGCCCTATCTATTTATTTTTCTTATGCTATTTGTCTTAATCCCTCTGCCAGTATATTCTTCGCGGCGTTAATGTCTCTATCGTGTTTTACACCGCACACAGGACATTCCCACTCTCTGATTGATAAATCTTTTGTGCCCTTATTTTGATATCCACACTTGGAGCATATCTGGCTGCTGGCAAAGAATGTATCTATCTTGATATATTTTCTTCCATTCCACACAGATTTATATTCCAGCTGCCTTGTCAGCTCATGCCATGATACATCTGTGATTGCTATTGCCAGATGATGGTTTCTGACCATGTTTTTTATCTGTAGCTCCTATAAACTGCTGTTTCACCCCTCTCCCGGTTTGGCCCTGTGGATTTGTCCTTCCTTAATCTTTCATCTATTATATACCATCCGCTTTAAAGACTGTACAGAATGTTTTTAAAATAATCTTCCAATCCACCCAAAAACTCCGCTCCTTGATATATTTTATATCCCATTTCATCCATTCATCAAAGGATATATTATTTCTATTGGGCTGTATCTGCCAATAGCATGTCAGTCCCGGCTGTATGTACAATCGCTGTTTCTGATAATCATTATACTGCTCTACCTCTCTGGGGAGAGCCGGCCGCGGTCCGACAATGCTCATGTCCCCTTTTAAAATATTCCAGAGCTGCGGCAGTTCGTCCAGCCCGGGGCTGCGGATGAAACGCCCCACACGAGTGAGCCGCGGATCGTTGCGCATCTTAAATGCCGGCCCGTCCCTTTCATTATTCATCAGCAGATATTCTAAACTGTCTTCCGCATTCACACACATGGAACGGAATTTATAAAATTTAAACGGTTTCCCGTCACGCCCGCAGCGAATCTGCGTGTACAGGGGACTGCCATGTGGATCATCAATATAAATCGCCAGTGCAAGAAGCAGCATCAGCGGAAACAGAACAATAAGCGCCAGGGATGAAAAAAAAATATCCTGTGCCCGCCTTCCGATCCAGTACTTCCGCTTGCTCCTTAACACTTCTTCGCGGTCAATGATTTCAAAAGCTGTTTTTTCCTTTCCCATACAATTCTCCATAATTACTCTATGTACTTTGATGACTTTGACTGAAGCTTTCAGCCGCCATAAAAGTCACCCTCCCTTACTTCAGCTTCATTTTGCTCTGAATCGTATTCTGAATCTTTTTGAACTTCTTCTCGGCCGCATCTTTATCAACGTCTTTGATGCTATAGTAAATCTTGATTTTGGGTTCCGTGCCGGATGGGCGAACCGCAATCCAGGAGCCATCTTCCAGAACATATTTCAGGACATTCGAAGTTGGGAGAGTACCAAAACCCGGCTCTGCTTCTTTCGGTATGCTGTAGTCAATCACAGACCTTATTCCATCAAACGGTGCCCCGGAAGTGCGAAGAACGGACATCATGGAGCTTATCTTCTCCATACCGGCCTTCCCTCTTAAAGTAAAGCTGTCTAACGCATCATGATAATAACCATATTCCGCATAGATTGCATTTAGCTCATCCATAAGCGTTCTGCAATTAGCTTTGGCTTCAGCAGCCATCTCGCAGATAAGCAGAGAGCTGACAACAGCATCCTTGTCTCTTGCATGAGTTCCGGCAAGGTATCCATAAGACTCCTCATATCCAAACAAAAAGTCATAATCCTGCTCCTTATTACCGGTTATCTTTGCCTGCTCAAACTGTGTAATCTTCTCACCGATATACTTAAAACCAGTCAATGTGGAAAATACCATAATTCCGTATTTCCGGGCAATCTCAGCTCCGAGTTCCGAGGTAACGGCTGTATTAACCACTGCCGGGCGCCGGTATTTACTCAAGTCTGTATGCTTCAGGATAAAATCCATCAGCAATACCCCAACCTGATTCCCTGTCATGAGCTGATAATCACCATCTTTTATTTTTACTGCAATGCCCACACGGTCGGAATCAGGATCGGTTCCAAGGACGATATCCGCACCCCGCCTTTTTGCCTGTCTGATGCCATGCTCCAGCGCCCGGCCATCTTCGGGATTCGGGGATTCAACCGTTGGAAAGCCACCGTCTGGAACAGCCTGTTCCGCAACCACATGAATAAATGTAAATCCATCCCGCTTAAGTGCTTCCTGTACCGGAATGTTGCCTGTGCCGTGCAGCGGTGTGTATACGACTTTCAAATCAGCTTTTGCTTCCTGGCTGTGGTATCTGCTCTGCTTCATGATTGCACCGATAAAACTGTCAGTCTCGTCCACCATTCCGATAATCGAATCATCCCCGGTAAAATCTATGGTATGATAATCGGTTATGGAGTCTACATAGCTTATCACCTGTTTTGCCTGCTGCGGAACCAGTTGGCAGCCAAACTCGTCATATACTTTATAGCCGTTGTACTCTTTCGGATTATGACTCGCAGTAACGACCACACCTGCCAGAGCATTCCGAAACCTTACGGAGAAGCTAAGCTGAGGCGTCGGGCAGGCATACGCATAAAGATACACACGAATACCCATACCAGACAATACATTTGCCGCTATCCTTGAGAAGTATTCACTATTGTTGCGCGTATCATATCCAATGACAACACCTCGTTTTTTACATACCTTTGCTCCGTATCTATCCAAAAGATATTGGCCTAAGCCTGTCGTAGCTTTACCCACCGTGTATTTATTCATACGGTTAGTTCCTGCTCCCATTACGCCGCGCAGACCACCAGTACCGAATTCCAGTTCACGGTAAAACCGGTCTTCAATCTCCCTGTCATCAGTGAGTGCAGCAAGCTCATTTCTGGTTGTCTCGTCAAAGAAACCTCCATTCAACCACTGTTCATATTTTTCTTTAAAGTTTATATTGCTTATTCTCATTATTTTTTGCCTCGTACACATATTTGGGGTCAATCCCTAAAGAAGATATCACTCGTATATACTTTGCCCCTGACATCACTGCTGCCGTCATTTGTCAATATCTTTTACGAAAGGGCGTTTCTATTCTTCTGAATCTGCCGGCCATTGTATAATCTGATATTCCTCATTTATTTCATCTTCCACCGTAACATTCTCAAGATAGACTTTCGTATCAGGCCCCAGCCGGTCCATACCTTTTATGGCACCGTTTGTGATATGAATTTCATTTACGGCTTCCTCCTCCGTATAACCGCCGTAAAGATCAACGTCGGGCATCTGAAGGTCTGTAAAATAAATGGTATCCGCCAGTTCCGCAAATACCAGATACCCATCGTCTGCCTCAATATCCAGACGGTTAATCTCCGCTTCGGGAACGCGTATAGCAGCAAGAATCGTGCCCGGGTCTGCATCCTCCACGGCAATATGGAGATCATTGACAGTCACCCTCTCTCCTGCCGCATGAATATCAAACCTTGCCTGGTATTCTTCAGAACCATCGGACCGGTATTCCCCGGCATTATCGTTACATCCGACCCGGCAGTTTTCTACCGTGATATCGTTTGAAATAATGTCGCGTCCTGAACAGATACAGATGTCATGCTTATTTCCGTAGGCAGAGCATCCGCTGATCGTGATACCATTTCCGAAGGCTTCGATCCCGTACCCTCTGTCACTTGTCGTAGTTCCTGTCCAGTTCTGTGCATAGCAGTTCTCCACCCTTGTCTGATAACAGTCATGAATCAATATTCCAACCTCTCCGTCAAATCCCTTTTCGCAGATAGAGCTGACATTATTTACGACGCTTTTGCACATCCTTTTCAGTTCCAGTCCACACAAACCGTCACAGTTTCTGGCCAGGATGATCAGGTTGGAAATATAGGCATGGTGCTCGTTAAAATAATCCACTGTATAATCCTCCAAGGTCAACCCCAGCGGATTGCTGCCCTGATAGGAAACGTATCCCTTGTGGTAAGTATCATAAAATGGCTCTTTTTCCATGATTACAGCAGCATCCGAAGCAGAGTCCCGATTAAGGGAAGCACAGACTGCCAATCCTCCGCCATCACAGTAGAGCACATATCCGTTTCCGTTTAGGGAAACGTCATAATCCCATACAGAAACCCCGGAAAAAAGATACAGATCCGAGATTAAAACAACCGGTTTTCCGGATTCCAGCGCCTTTTGTAAGGCAGGTGCATCATCATGTGTACCATCGGCCAGGGCGCCATACTGTTGCGGAGTCACAACATTTCCCGATCCGATTTCGGATAAGGCATACTCACCGGAAGAGGAAGAGTATGCTGCCGCTTCTGTTTTGGTGATACCTTCCTTTTCCTTAGAGGAAAAGAGTCCTGAAAAAAACCCCGGTTCATAAAACCGAATCAGGAAAGCAAATGCAATCAGCAGGAAACAGGGGAACAGCGCTTTCAGTACAAGAATTATGTTTTTCTTATGCTTTTTCATCGATTTCCTTTCTTTGTTCGTTTACAATCATGACAAATGCATCAGCACATCTGTCCCAGGTAAAATTTCGGAGCATTTTATCGGAGCTCTCTCTCAGGGCTTTTTCTGACGGATATTCGCCTGTCAGCCAGTTTTCAATCTGCCTGTCATCTGCACACAGGCAGTGCCCGGCCATTCCCTTTAACGTTAATGACGGCCCCGGTGCCAGGGAGGCAGCCACCGATGTCTCGTAATACACTGCCTCCATGATCGCCATGCCGAAAATTTCCTCTTTATTCAGATTGAGGAAATAATCCGACAGAACGTATATCTTCCACATATCCTGATAAGGAACACGGTTGATTCTCTTAATCCGGTCAGCAATTCCGTACTTTTCAATTTTTTTATCCTGCTCCCGGCGTAACGGGCCCTCGCCGATAAGCAGCAGTTTGAATTTTTTCTTATCTTTTATATGCTGAAATATCTCGATCAGGTCCAAGGGGCGCTTGTCCGCTTCCAGTCTGGATACATTGCACAGCACAATATCATCATCCTCAAAGCCAAGGTCCGAACGAAGCTGTACTTTATCAAATGTCCGGTAGTCGCTCTTCAGAACGGCGACATCCAGGCCAACAGGAGCAACCGTAATATTTCTTACTCCCAAATCCTCCAACTCCTTTTTTGCCCCCTCCGTCTTTGCAATTACATGATTTTTTTTAAATATTCTCAATGTTCCTGCAGCAAACCAGGCATTCATCACCCTGCCATGAAATCCGCCGTAAACGCTGTGCGTTGTACCCACATATGGTACAAAACAAATACCGTTTTTCCGGCAGAAACGGTAAATATGAAGAAGAAAAATCTGATTATCAGAAAAGCACAGCAGTCCGTCCATATCCTTTGTCAGGATTGCAGATTTCAAATATCCATGAGCGCCAAGCCCTCCGATCGGAAGGTAAAAGATGATAAGCCCCGGCTCAATCTCAATTTTCTCTGCTTTCATATCTGCATTCTTCTTCAGGCATTTGTATATCGTCACCGTATGGCCTTTGCGGACCAATGCACGCCCGAGCCCGATTTCCTGCGTATTATAAAATCCTCTTCTTCCAAAGCTGTTGATCATTGTACAAAGGATACCCATTTTCATATCTGCTGTTTCCTCTCAGATTGTATTCTTTTAAAGCACAGTTTAGGCTTCGTGCTTACACTTCTCTATTCCTATCCGCTTTTAAACCCATAAATACTTCCTCGTATTTTTTCTGAATCGCCGCCTCAGAATAGTCTTTTTCCATTAATGCAAGAAGGCGTTCCCCTTTTTCCGCCAGAACATTTGGGTTGGCTTTCCAGTCAGAATACATTTTGCCGATTTGTTCCATCATCTTTTCATAGTGACAATCTGCCGAATCATAATGGTATTTGTATATCAATTCTTCCGGAATCAGATTCATTGATGAGATATCGGAGCTGATAACCGTCTTTCCATAGGAAAATGCAAGGCGCCCGGCGCCTGAATTAGATGCGCTTTTCGTGTCATACGGCATAATCAGTGCATCCGATACATCCAAAGCCGGATATATCTCTTCATCAGGAAGCCTTTCAAACAATGTGATCAGATTCTTACTTCCGGCAGCCATAGCGTCCAGCTTAGCCTGATACTCTTTGGACGCCGGCTCTCCCGCAATAAAGAACGCCATATCCCGGTCTTCTGATTCTTTTGCAGCTTTTATGATCAACTCCGCGTTTTTATAAGGCAGAATTCTCCCAATAAAGCCAATCACCAGTTTGCCTTTAAAAGGATCTAATCTTTTATATATATGGGAATCCGGCTTCGGCCGGTAAGCTCCGATATAATTGACCGGCAAAATGGCATGAATCTTACACGAAAAATCCCTCCGGGGAAAAACTTCCTGTAAATCCTTTTCCGCGTCACCGGTAAATGCAATGATCACATCTGCCATATCCAAGAGCTGCAAATACAGATTTTTGCTCAATCTTCTGTAGCGCGGATCGTGTGGAAAACGATTGTGCTTGCAAAAGATGATTTTTATCCCGGCCTTCTTCATTCTCTGCAACTGTATTTTCCGTCTGATGAACCGTAAGACCGGCATATAAAATGCGCCGCCGTCTATATTTTCAAACCAGTTCATATAGACAGCATCATAACCACTCATATCTTCCGTCAAAAGTTCTCTGTTATCCATTGGATGACTGACAACACCAAACCGGGCAAACATGGAAAGATTCTTTTCAATATGGACATTTTTTGTTTTCTGAGGCAGATCCGGTATTATCATATGCATATTCAAATCCATTTTTCCCTCACACTTCCTTCCGTCCCCGATACCATTGCTCTGCCATCAGGATATTGAATACAAGCTGATCATACTTCTTCGTTTTTTGGAAGCAATCCCACACCTCTGAAACTACCGCCCCATCCAAATACCCATCCTGAATAAGTCTGCAATTATGAAAGAGTTCTTTCGCATATTCATAGGTACTTCCTTCCAGAAGCCATTTCCTGATTGGAACCCAAAAGCCCTGCTTCGGCCTTTCCAGCATTTCCTTCGGCACATATTGATACAGGATATCCCTTAAAATCTTTTTGCTGATTCCTTCAGAATACTTATACTTTGTGGGAATCGTCCATGCAAATTCCAGAAAGTCCCGGTCAAGCATGGGTATCCGGCTTTCCAGAGACACGGCCATACTGGCACGGTCTACCTTGTACAAAATATCATCCGGATAATAATATTGCATATCTGCCAACTGCATGGCGCCATAGATATCTGTCAGGTGCGCCTCCACAGTAGGCATTTCCGGTATTTTGCCGCCGGGAACGATATGCTGTGCCTGATAAATCCTCCGGTATTGAATCATTTCTCTGATATGGTTGACATTGGAAGCCCTCAGACATCCACCTGCTTTATAGAAAAGCGGGACATTGGCAGCCGGACTTTTCTCTATCAGAGTTCCTACGAAATGACGCAGGGGATAAGGGACGTAATTCATTTTTTTCCAAAGTGCCCCGCTGCTCCAATATCTCTCATATCCGCAGAAAAGCTCATCACCGGCATCTCCGCTCAGGGAGACCGTAACCTTTGACCTGGCCAATTTGCTTACAAAAAATGTGGAGATGAGTGAGGAATCCCCCAGAGGTTCCGAAAAATAATAGGGGAGCTCAGGAATAATATCCTTCATTTCTTTCTCGGTAAGATATAATTCCGTGTGATCCGTTCCCAGAACTCCGGCAATCTCCCTGGCATACTGTGCTTCATTAACAGTCGAATCATCATATCCGATTGTAAAAGTTTTCACTGGCTTATGGGACAATTTCTGCATCAGCGATACCACCAGGGGACTGTCAATCCCTCCGGAAAGGAAGGCTCCCACAGGAACATCTGCAGTCATCTGACTCTTTATTGCACTTGTTAAAAGAGCTTCAAGCTTTTCCCTTGCTTCCTCATAGGACCCGGCAAACGGGTGCTTCTCACCATATTTTGCGGTATCTAAGAGAGACCAGTAAGGTTTTATAACAGGATGACAGAACGGGTCCTTCAGATACAGGACCGAGCCCGGCGGCAGCTTATAAATCCCTTCATAAATGGAAAGAGGGGTGGGGACATATTTATATAACATATATTGTGCCAGCGCATCCCTGTTAATTTTGCTACTGAAACCGGGAATACACGAAAATAACGCACAGTCAGATGCAAACGCAAAAAAAGGAGCATGAATCCCATCCCGGATCATTCCATAATACAGGGGTTTTTCTCCCATTCTGTCTCTGGCCAGAAAAAGTATACGATCCCTTTTATCATATAATGCAATGGCAAACATCCCCTTGCAGAGGGCAAGCGTCTCTTCTATTCCATAAGCTTCTATGGCCTCTATTAAAATTTCCGTATCAGAATATCCCCGGAAGCGGGTGACATACCCATTCTTCAGAAGTTTTTCCTTCAGTTTTGCAGCGTTATAAATTTCGCCGTTAAAAGAAATCACATATCTGCCGGAAGCGGAATGCATAGGCTGTGCGCCCTTATCTGACAGGTCAACGATCGATAGCCGCCGGTGTCCTATGACCCACCCGGACTGCTCATCAATCCAGTATCCCCCGGCATCCGGCCCTCTGTGGCGCATGCGTTCTGTCATGGCAGCAATGATTTCCCTTTGATTCAATTTCTCATTACAAAATCCTGCAATCCCACACATTTTCATTCATCTCCAGTATTTTTTGCCATAACAGACAGAAAAACAGCTTGCATTCGCAGCCTATCTATCATGGCTTTTTATATTTCAACACTAATCTGAAAATCGCTGCGTCATCTACTAAATATCGTTTCGCCATTCGTTTGGGGTCCTGGGTAATACGGAACAACCATTCCAGGCCATGATTCGACATCCACTTCGGCGCACGCTTTATAAGGCCCGCTTCAAAATCCAAGCTTGCTCCAAGGCCGAGAGAAACCGGCACACCCAGCTTATCTTTGCTATGTAAAATGAAAAGCTCCTGTTTCGGGCATCCAAGTCCGACAATTAAGATATGCGGCTGAGCTTCTTTGATCAGATTCTCAATCCTGGCCATTTCCTTCTCATCTTTCTCAAAACCAAATGGCGGAGAATAGGTACCTGCTACCTGCAGCCCCCGGTACCGCCCTGTCAGGTTTTCTGCCGCCTTTGCCGCAACCCCCTCGGCAGCTCCCAGGAAAAACATCCTGTATCCTTTTTCTGCCGACATCCTGCACAGCAGAGGAAACAAATCGGAGCCGGAAATCTTTTCCTTTATCGGAGTCCCATACCATTTTGCGATCCACTGAAGCGGCTTGCCATCAGCCAGAATCAGCGAAGCCCCCGCATATACCACCTGCAGCTCCTTATTCGTTTCCAGCCGGACAATATGGTCTACATTCGGTGTTACCACATATGCACTTTTGTTTTCTTTTATCAGAGAATCAATAGCCTGTAGCGCTTCTTCCATTGTAAGATTATCAATTTGCGTATTCATAAACTTTATTCTTGCCATCTTTATCCTCCCTGCTGCAGACCAGTTATCTCACAGCCTGGCAACTAAAATTCTGTTTTTTCCACATCCCGGATAATTTTGTTATTCTGAGCGGCATTTACATTGATATTTGCCCAACTGAGCCCCTCATAGTTTCCATCGTAATCCATTTCATCAAACTGACGGACCAGATCCACGATCACTTTATGAGGATAGCTTTGAGGAATATCTGCAAATTCCTTCTCCTTGTTCGTTATAACAAGAACATCACACGCAGAGCAGACAGCGTCCAAATCGTCTGTGATCCTATCGTGCAGATGAGGAAGCTTTGCCGCAATAAAATCCGCATTTGTATTGGTTTTTTGGGAAACAGCTACATTCCTGTCATAAATGTGGATGTCATATCCCTTGCCGGACAAAGCTTCGGCTACATCTACGATGGGACTGCAGCGAAGGTCATCGGTTCCTGCCTTAAAGCTGAGTCCCAGGATACCCACTTTTTTTCTGCCCTTGCTTATGATCAGATCAACCGCATTTTTCTTCTGCAGCTCATTCGAAGGATTGATTGCCTCGATCACAGGGGTATTGAGATAGAGGTCATGTGCCAACGTCAGTAAAGCTTTGGTATCCTTCGGCAGACAGGAGCCGCCATAGGCAAAACCGGGTTTAAAATAATATGGTGAAATATTCAATTGCCTGTCCTTACAGAATATTTCCATCACTTTATGGCTGTCGATCCCCAGGCCCTTGCAAATATTTCCGACCTCATTCGCAAACACAATCTTCAGTCCATGATAGGTGTTATTGACATATTTCATAATTTCGGCAACTTCAATGTCTGTAGAAATAAATTCACCCGGAATCTCTTTATATAATTCACGTAATTTTTTTTCTGCTGCCTCACTGTCCGTACCAATCAGAGTTAAGGGTGGATTCATATAATCTCTGACTGCACTGCCCTCACGCAAAAATTCCGGGTTGGAAACAACCGCAAAATCTTTGCCGCAGATTTTCCCGGACTGCTTTGCAATGATCTCACCGACCTTCGCATTGGTTCCCGGCAGGACTGTACTGCGGATCGCGATCACATGAAACTCTGACTTATCAGCCAGGGCATTGCCGATCTGTCCCGCAGCATCAAAAATGTATGATAAATTCAGGTGTCCTTCCCTGGTGCTCGGCGTACCAACTGCAATAAAGGAAATTTCTGAGTTATGTACGGCATAATGATAATCCATCGTTGCTTCAAGCATTCCTTTCTCGTGTGCCACTTTTACCAGGTCATCAATCTCCGCCTCTATGATCGTAGGCCTGCCCTGATTGATCAGCCGCACCTTGTTCTCAGAGACATCAGCTCCAATCACATGATGTCCTAATCTGGCCATACATGCAGCGCCTACACATCCAACATAACCCAACCCCAAAATACTGATATTCATAGCTTTCTTCCCCCATCTTTACGTATATTTTGAATATAAAAATGAATCGGCACGCCAACAGCCGCCATAATCATTGCTGTACCAATCAAAGTAAACCAGTTTGAAGGTTCTAATACCTCTTTAATCGACAGAAAAATACCGCTCATCACGCCGGCAGATACCAGATGACAAACCAGTGTCTTATATATGGGCCCGGAGCTTGTTTTCAAACATCTGGCAGCATAGGCCGGATTGAAGAAAAGGTTAATCCCTAATGTAATCACTGCTGTAGTTGCAACGATTGCATACGCTCCCCAGTCAGTTAATCTCAGCAGGATAAACATAGAAAATATGTTCAGAAAGCCTCCTGAAATTGTTACCAGACAGGGAATTTTATTTTTGACGGTCATAGTATAAACATAGTAAACAGGCAGCATGGGGCCTGTGGTCAGTCCCGTGAGAATCGTCACAAGAGTCAGCAGGTACAACGTATTCGTTTCCTGTCCCGGTATCCATAGGGCATAGTACACCTTACCCAGGGAAAGAAATCCGGCGAGAATCACATTGGAAAAGTATCCGCATATTTTCATCGCCCTTGTTAATTCATACATAATCGTCCCCCTGTCCCCGCCTGTGTATGCCTTCAGTAATGTGGGCTGAAACGGCTGGAAGATCAGGGCATACAGTCCGTTCAGAATCGTTCCTACCGTTTTTGCAACAGAAATCTGCCCGGTAGCTATCCCGCTCAGCATCAGATTAGAGATAATTAAATCAAGCCCGCTGTTTAAAACATTTCCGAGGGAATTGAAGGAATTCCATATTCCATTACTGATCATTGTCTTAATTTTAGAAGTTGAGATCAGTTTTCTCCGAAACCTCAGTTCAGGAGTCAAACGCCTGGTTACGGCCATATTCCCTATCAGAAGGACCGTACTGGATGCCAAGGCTCCCACGCCCACAAACCATACCGACGGAACGAAGCATCGGATGAAAACAATTAAGGTCAACGCATCTGCACCATACGCCAGAATCTGAAGGATTCCGCTGATATCCAGCCGGTCTTTTATATAGGCTGACGCGCCAAACGGCGTAATAACTGTCTGCATAATAAAATTCAAAAAAACCGTCACAAACAGCAGCTTAACTGAAAAAACCAGCTCTTCCGGAATATTAAGCAAATATTCCAGCTTCGCAATCGCCGGCAATACCAGCACAAAGATACTGCCTGCAATAAAAATACATGCGGCAATCGAGGAAGAATAAAAGGAATTCGCCCCCTCCATATCCGCTTTATGGTATGTTACAAAAATATATCTGACAACAAATGTTGTTAATGCTATGGTAAATATCTGAGCATAGGATACTGCTGTCTTTGCCATGGAAACAAATCCATACGCTTCAATGCCGATTGTGTCCGTA
Source organism: uncultured Blautia sp. (assembly GCA_900551075.1). GTDB lineage: Bacteria > Bacillota > Clostridia > Lachnospirales > Lachnospiraceae > Blautia_A. The sequence goes on from URVB01000045.1 coordinate 18,769, forward strand.
ATATATGGTGTCAGCAAAAAAGTAATTAAATAATTGATGCCTGCACCGATTCCTGAGAGCAGCATTGTCCTGGCAAGCTGTATATTCTTTTTTTTCATGATCGCGCTCCCGCCGTTAACAAAACAGTTCTATTCATATTTGCAGCTTAAGTTTACACCGCATTCTTTATCAGCACTTTACATTTAACAGAGATGCCTTTCCATTTATCAGGCATACGCCTGCTCCGGCCGGAATGAACATACAAAAGCCCTTTTGAAAATGCATGAACTCCCCGGAGCTTTCGCATTTCAGCTTTCCGCTGCCCTCGATACATAGCAGAACCTGAAAGGAATCCTCAAATACAGACAGAGAATATTCCCGGGAAATCATAATTCTCTGCACCTGAAAATATCGGCACCGGCAGAGTATCTCCCTTGAACCGCCCGGAAAATATTCCATCATTCTGGGCTTTCGCCCAAGAAGGGAGCCTGCCTTCATATCCATTACATCCATTGCTTTTTTGAGATGAAGTTCCCTCTTCTTTCCATCCTTTCCCACACGGTCAAAATCCCAGATACGATATGTGACATTCGAGCTGACCTGAATTTCTACAATAAGAGCCCCTGCCCCGATTCCGTGAACCATACCCGCAGGAATATAAAATACATCATTTTTATGTATGGAAACTTTCCGCAAATGCTTGTCCAGCATACCGTGCTCTACCGAATCCTGCAGCAATTGCCGGTTCATGGAATGCTCAAATCCATAAATAATCTTTGTATCCTCTTTCGCATCCAGTACATACCACATTTCAGTCTTTCCGTTTTGATTTTCATGTAACCGGGCATATTCATCATCAGGATGCACCTGGACAGACAAATTTTTCTCGGCATCAATAAATTTGATCAAAATAGGCAGCTCTGCGCTATCCTTCATCCTTCTTCCTAAGTATTCCGGATGTATACGGAGCACTTCTTTTAAAGTCCGTCCGCTATAGCAGCCGCTCGTGATGATGCTCAGCCCGTCCGGATGCGTGGAACATTCCCATGTTTCGGCAATCGGCATGAGCTCTATATCTTTGCCGTATTCTGTTTTCAGCCTGTTTCCTCCCCAAAGATAATCTTTGCCTGCCGGTCTTAATAGCATTGGCTCCATATGTCTAAACTCCGATTATTTTATTTCAAAAGGATAAATGATCTTATCCCTGCGGTTTATTTCATTGCCAATCTGGATTTCAATAATCTCCATATCTGTTTCAGCAATGACGGTATGTATGCATCCAGCCGCAATCGTAACAACATCTCCTGCACGAACCTGCTGTTCCATACCGTCTACAACTGTTTTTCCCCTGCCTTTGACAACCGTCCATACCTCTTCTCTCAGCTCATGGCTATGATAATTCAGCCTTTTTCCTTTTGCCAGAGAAATCCGGATGGTCATGGCACCCGGATGGACATCCAGCACCGTAAAGGTTCCCCATGATTTTTCCGTATAACGAATGTCCGTACTGATACGTTCCACATACGGTTTTATATATTCACTTTGATTTTTATCGGCTACAAGAATTCCATCCCCGCTGGCTGCAACAATCATATCTTTGCATCCCATACAAAGAAGCGGAATATTTAATTCATTTAAAGCATGAGTATTCTCACAGGTCTCATCCAGTGTTACATTTCCCTTGGTGAGGTCTGACATGACCTCAGCCATTGTATTCCAGGTTCCGACATCCCTCCATTCTCCTGCATACCGGATAACCTGGATACTGGATTCCTTTTCCGCAACAGCATAATCAAAGCTGATTTTCTCCAATGATTCATATTTGGTATATAAGTCGCGGTAATCTGTAAAACCGATAAGCCCATGAGCTTTCTCCAGAAGATAACCTAATTGAAATGCAAACGACCCGGCATTCCATAGGGCGCCCTGCTTAAGGTACTTTTCGGCAGTCTCCCTGTCCGGTTTTTCTTTGAATTCTTTTACATGACTTACCATGTCCGTAGTTTCCGGAATAATGTATCCGTAGCGTTCGCTTGCATAGGCCGGTTCAATCCCTATCAGTGTCAGGTTCGCATTTCCCTGTTTCACAAATCTTTCCAGGTTCTTGAGAGACTCAAAATAATCAGCACCCACATAAGGATCAACAGGGCATACCATAACCGTTTCTTTCTCATCAACCCCAAGCTCATACTTTAAATATGAAGCAGCCAGCACAATTGCGGGAAAGGTATCCCTCCTGCAGGGTTCGATACAAAGAGATACGTTATCACCAAGCTGATTTTGAATAACGCTTACCTGACTCTTACTTGTTGCAATTGTAATGTTTGCTGTTTCATCAACAGCCCTGATCTGATGATAAACTCTCTGTATCATCGACTCATAATTGCCGCTCTCTGTCTTGAGCAGACGAATAAACTGTTTGCTGTATATATCATTTGACATTGGCCATAACCGTTTTCCGCTGCCGCCTGACAAAAGAATGAAATTCATCTCAGTTTTCCCCTTTCTCCCCCAAATCTTCTCTTTCCAGAATACTCTTTTATTTCAGAAACTTTATTCCCTGATTATTTCCTCCAGGCATTGCCGCAAGTATTCTGGAAAATAGTATCTCAAATCCGTATGCTCGGTATAATTTCCAACATTTTCGCAAATCTGAATTCCCCGGGCAGACAGATCCTCCAACAGATCCTTTACATGTTCTTCATATGTATGTTCTCTATCAGAGTAATGTATATAAACCCTCTGAGTACCTCCCATAGTATCATTCTTAATTTTTTCTTTCAGTCTCCTGTCCAACTGCCCAATCATATCACCCGTCACATTTTTCCCTACAATATCCTCAAGATTTACCATAAACTTATCACTATTCAGATAAGTGCCCACATAATACTGCGGCGCAGCTATAATCATCTCAGAACATTTATAATGTATTCCGAAATTAAGCGCAGCATAGCCGCCTTTGCTGGACCCTATAAAAATAAGCTTTCTGGCATTGCATTTTTTAATATATTTGTCAATCAGCTCATATACGGATCGTTCAACAGAAAATTTTCCATTGCAGCCCAGATAATAATTGCCTCGATGATTTTTTCCGAAATCGTCCTTGATATACAAACGGTTTGCATCAAAATCCCTGATTGTCCGGACATAATTATAACGTGCGCCTTTATCACTAAACGCCTGGAATCCTATAATCAATACATCACTTTTCTTTTTTTGAAAAAATAAATAATGCAATTGTTCACTGCCTTCATGAGAAATAAATGTTTTCTCTTTTATTGGTACAATCAGCAATAGATATAATCGATTCAGTATTCGTGTCACTTTTCTTTTATTCATTTGTCTTCTCCTCCGGCTTTGTCTGATTCGGCTCTCATGATTGCAGTCATTTGAAATTTTTATTTTTCTTATTTATTTTCAATCCTACAGTGATCATAAGTGCTCCAAGAAATGCCCCTAAAGAGTTGGCGATAATATCGTCTATGTCGCATGTGCCGGAATGCAGAATTAGCTGTCCGGTTTCTATAAGCACGGAGAAGAGCATTCCAAAAGAGAAAGCGGATACAAGTTTGCCATGACTGTTATCCGTTACAAAAGGAAATAAGACTCCAATGGGTACAAACATGGCCACATTTAAAAGAATATGATCGAAGGTTTCAATGCCATCTTCCTGTACCCAGTTCAGCACCTCCATCTGCACCTGGAAATTCGTCCCCTGCCCGCGCATGAAAACCGTAATATACAGTACCGCCAAAATATAGGCAATAAGCATAACCAGAACTCCCAACTGTATTTGAGGCTTCTTCTTTATTGAACTATAAATCTTAACGCCCCAGAACAAACCGGAATAAACAATCGCAGCCGCATAAAGCAAAAGCCCTAATTCACCTAAATAATACCCAAGCACTGCGAGCATTCCGACAATACAGCCATAGATCAGTAAAACAATTGCGGCAATTGTAGAGACTGACCAGCTTCTGTCCAATCTCGCAGCTACAAAACTCAACAGTACAAAATAACCCGATACAATCAAAAAAATAATTAAAAATGAATTCATAATTCCCCCCATTACCGGTTGTTCACCCGCTTACTGTGACTCCGCCTGACTATCCTCCGCTTTTTGCCGGAGAGGACGGCTCTCAGGTCCCGGGCGGTTACAGCACAAAGCCATGACAAGAAACATCCCCAGCATTTTATAATCATAATTTCCCCCTAAGCATCTTTCAGTCAGACCATTCATCATCAGATAAACAAGTATCATACTGCTGAACAGATAATTGTTCGGGGGAATTTCTTCAATATCCCTCATGGTATACAGCAATGCGGCAAAAAACATGGCAATACCTATCAATCCGCTGTTTAACCAGAATTCCAGCAGCACATTGTGCGCTCCCGTTGTCATGGTTCCGAGAAATGAATATTCACTGAATCCTGCATGTATCAAAGCAACTGCCCTCGAATCCCGCCAAAACATTCCATAGCCGTAGCCGGTAAACGTGTTATGATTCATCATGACAGATATAATCTGGTTCCAAAGCGGAATCCGCCCTGTTAATGTGGCGTCTTTTCCAATCGCATTGAAAAACCATTCAAAATACGGCATGAATGTCAATGTCGCAAATAAGAATAAAACATTGCCGGCAATATATCCCCAGCCTAACTGCAGCCTGACATGGGACGGCAGAAAAAGCGCCGCCAGAGCAATCACCATACAAAAGACCGGCCCCGTCGCCTGGCACATAGCCATAAGAATCCCCTGTATAAGCAGAATTATCATCCATAACCGGTAAGGCTGCAGTTGTTTTCTTCTTTCCCTGATGAAAAAGGCCATGGCAGCAATTCCGAAAGCCAGCTCCGAAGCAAAGCTGTTTTTAGAAGGGTAAAGACCCTTTAATGCACGTATAAAGGTTGCACCGCTCTCAAATGCCCTGCCCGGATACATCAGCATAAACACCAGAACAAACAGAACGAATATGGTCTGCGCAATACAGATTAACTCAATCACACGTTCAAAGCGGAATTGCTCCTGAAGCCATATTGCAAAAAGGAGTGTCACAAACAATCGAATGCAGGTAATGAACTGCAGAGAAGGATATCTGGTCACCATCATGGATTCTATAAAAATAACAACCCCGAACAAATATAGCACCGTATACTTTTTATCCAGATTTACAAGCCGGACATCCAGCCAGGATTTTCCGCTTGAAAGCAGCATCGCCAGTATTTCAATGACAAATGCCGCATATTCCATAACGCTCCCCATCCACTCCCCATAAATTTCCGTAAAATTTCCGGGAAATCCCAAAGAAATAAGAATGGCAAAAATAACAAGCAGCTCAATTTTAAAATCTGTTTGTCTTGCGTTTCCATTTAATTCCGACATTTCATTGCTCCTGATCAGTATCCTTTTCCTCATCTGCCGCCTTCGTGTTATCCTCAGCTTGAAAGAGCAAATCAACAAAACTGTCACTTGTTGTCACCTGCGGAGTATCACCCTGCATTTCTGCTCCGCTTTCTCCTGCAAATCCGGCAACTAACGATTTAATGTTACTGTCATCTCCAGAGACAGAAAAACCTTCCTGATTTTCTGAATATTCCTGATTCAGATTCGCAAAGGGTTCTGTTTCGTTTTGGGCTTTGGCTTCTGCCTTTTTGATTTTTTCTTTTTCTCTGACAGGATTTTTAATTCCCTTTTCACTGACCTGAACACCGTTTACAACACATCCCAGAATGCTGATTCCTGACTTTTCAATACGCTCCAGAGCCTCTTTAATCTCATGCATGGATGCTGTGTCGTAACGGACAACAAACAGCGCGCCGGATGCAATCTGGTTCAAACTCATCGGATCAGCCGTAAGCCCTACCGGTGCGGTATCCATTAGTACATAATCATAGCCGGCCGCCATTTTCCGTACAACCTGAAACAGGTTGCTGTCCAGCGGAATGGAGCTTTTTTCAAGCACTGTGGGAAGGATATCAAGATATCCTGTCAGACTTGTTATGGCTTCTTTCTCCGTAATATTCCCCGCATACAGTGCATTCAGGGAATGTTCGTATTCCACCTTATTCAGGAAAAGGCTTCCGAGAGTAGGATTTTTCATATCGAAATCAATCAAAAGCACATGTTTCTCCAAATCTGACAACTGTATCGCCAAATTTGCAATCATGCTTGTTTTTCCCTCATTTCGCAAAGCAGAGGTAATGTAAATGATATGCGGGGCTTCTCTTTTTCTCAGACGGTTCTGTATAATATGGGCAGCGGAAGCAAAACTTTCGCCAACCTCCGAATGTGCTTCATCCTTTACCAATATGGATTTCCTCTTATTGAAAAATGCTTTGTCATCTGCAATCTCACATAAAATTTCCATTCCATAATCAGTTTCAATATCCTGGACATTCAGCAGCGTCGGATGCATAATTAATTCCAGCAATGTAATGCCAAGTCCAAGTCCGAACCCCAGCAGCGCCATATATCCCCAGAGAATGATGTTGATGCTTCCGCCAATCAAATACTTGGAGCTGGGTTCATTGATCACAGAGACATTGCCGATACTTAAGGTTTCCTTCAGAATCTCCGGCGCCTTACTGTTGATTTCAGAAAGTATCGTGATGCCCTCCTTCGCACTGCGCCAATACAGGGACATTTCTATAATCTGGGTTTCATTATACTGGGTGAGTGTCAGATTATCCGCAATATCCTTCGTTGTAACACCAAGCAGTCCGGCAGAATCAATGATTTCTTTCAGCATCTTGTCACTTGCTAACACATAAGCGACAGCGTCAACCATATCCTCCGCCATATTGATGTCATTGTAGCTTGGAAAATCGTATCCGGAAGTAAACAATCCGGAATTCGTCTGTGTATTCACAGAAAATGAACTTGTAATGATATATTCCCTGCTCATTTCACCACGCAGATATGAAATACACGATAGAACAACGCCAATAAACAGCCCTGCCGCAGTCAGTACAATTATCAGAATACGATGTTTGATAATCCCATACAGGATATCTCCTATTCTTATATGAATTCCGTTATTCCTCACGACTCATTTCCTTTCCTGCTTCTTTCCGGCGTTTTCTTTTTTTCAGAAGCTTTGTCACCGCAAAAATACCAGACAGCACGATACAACAGCCGATAGCCGCCGCCGCGATATTCTGCATAGTCCAAACGGTTACGGAAAACTCCTTAAGCGCTTTATCTCCTGCAACCTTAAACTCATGCTTTTTATTTTTATCCCCGTTCAAAAGCACATAATAGTCTCCTGCCGGAAGATTTTCAAAAATTTCCGCAGAGCCGCTGGTTGTCCAGGTACGTATCAATTGATTCGTGCTGTCATACAATGCCATATTCACACTGGAAACAGGTTTGCCAAAGAGTTTGTCTTTCGCACCGATACTGACACGTACAATATAGTTTGTAAGATCGAAGGATACTTCTGCCTCCTCCTCAATCCGTCCGTTTTCCGACACAAAAATCTCTGTGGCCTCATCACCAAACCTGTAATCCTCAGGTGCGCTTTTCTGACGCAGTTTATAGATTGTATTTTTCTCCAAATCCGTAAAAACAATCTCCCCGTTTGCATCTGTTACCGCACTTTTAGACAGCTCAGGGTTTTCGTCACAGGTCAGGGTAAATTCTGCACCCTCCAGCTTCATATTTGTGTAAAGCTCGTCTGTCAAATTTAACCTGATCTTCGTCTTTTCACAGAAAAACTTCAGAGGCTCCGGTGCATTTCCGTCCTTCTTTTTCACCTCTGCCTCCACGCTTTGTTCTAAACCGGCGTAATACTGGGGGATTGTTCCCTGTGTAACGGTATACCGCCCCAAATACAGCTCCTTGCTCTCGCCGGCACCCTCCTCATTAAAAGTCACCGTATCCGCCAACTCATTTTTTGTATACCGCACAGACTCGTCGGCCGTGATAATATCCTCTGCAGCATTCACCTTAAAGGTGCCGTCCTGAATGGGCTCATGAGTTTCCATATCTTCGATTGTAATCGGAATCACATTCTTAGAAGGGGAAACCTCGATGGATACAACATAAGGGTCCGGCCAGTCATAAATATCATCCAGATCAAACTGTACCGCCTCCGCCAAATCGTACCCTTCCAGCTCTGATATTTGTTTAAAATAATAATGTCCTTCCTCAATTTTTTCCGGAAGGTAAAATACGCCCTCTTTTGTCGTTTCGTAATTGCGGTATTCTGTCTTCACCGGATAGTATGTATTTAAAAACCGCAGAGCACCCCCATCACCTTTGAGCTGTTCTTCATATAATTCAAAGGTAATCCCGGCTTCCCGGATGGCACGTCCTGTTTCCTCATCAACAACCGTTGCATAAACAGCAGCCTTGTTCCAGTCTCTCCCATTGTGGGTTGGAAGCGGATATTCAAATTGGTATTCCGGATCGGTTCCTATGCCGCTGCCGCTGCCTCCGCCGCCATTGTCCTCATCGTCTTCCTCCTCATCGTTCTCATCCTCCCCGTGGTTCCCTCCGCCGTCATTGTCATCTTCATCATCTTCGTTCCTGACTTCCGGATAATGATATGCATCACTGTTCTCATCGCCAAATTCATTATCGACATTATAGCTGTCTCCTGCTTCGGCATCCGGCAGATCATTTTCCGGTATCTGCATCAGGTATAAAATCAACAGCATAATAATCAGCAGAAGCACAAGAACCAGGGCGGACATCATATCCGTATTTGACTGCCAGAAATTTATTTCTGTATTCGTCCCTTTCCTTTTTTTCATGACCCTCGTCTCCAATTCATTATCTTCTCAAATTCGTCAACAGAAACAGCCTTTGAGATATAATATCCCTGTCCCTCTGTGATTCCATTTTTGCGAAGAATTGACATCTGCTCCATATTTTCGATACCTTCTGCCACCATAGATATACGCATATTCCTTGCCTGTTCCGCAATGGAAATAATATTCTTGTTATCCTTGCAAAAACGCAGATCCAGCTTATAAGCATCCGCATAAGCAGGAACTTCTCCTGAACGCAATGCAAAAAAATCACCCTGAAAACCGTCCAAAACAATCCGGAATCCTTTTTGCTGAACCTGCCTTTCAAATTCCCCTGTAATATTCCGGGCCTCCAGATAGGCATTCTCGGCAACATCAAATTCTATACACCTTGGCGGAAGCCTGTATTTTTGAAGTAACTCAGAAAACACCTCCGCAACATCCAGGGCCAGAATATCTGTCTTTGAAATGTTTACGGAAACCGGAACCGGACGAATCCCTTCGTCAATCCATTCTCTTATCTTTGCACATATTTGATTCCAGATATACTGATCAAGCTTTGTAATATATCCGTTTTTCTCCAATATCGGAATAAATACGGACGGCGCCACCATTCCAAGCTTCGCATGATTCCAACGCACCAGCGCCTCCGCCCCGATAATCTCCTTTGTATTCAAGTCATAGCGCGGCTGCAGATGGAAAATAAACTCATTATTCTGTAAACCGGCCAATATTTGCGGCATCAGCACGGACTCGCTGGCAGCATTATTCTGAAAAGCCAAATCCATATTCGACAGGGAAAAATTTCCATTCTGTGGAATACGGTTCAATTTTTCCTGAATCTGATACATTTCCTTTTTCTGTGAATATCTTGCCTGCTCTTCCACGGAAGGAATTACATTGCGCTGAAACATGGCTGTAAACATTCCCAGATCACGGAGCATGATATTCCAGATAATTTTCAGCATAATATTAAATACAATAGAGAGAATCACACCGGAAATAGATGTATAAAATGCCACCTGAATGCCACTGAAAAGCGTCTGTATACTGGTCAGCGCAGCATCCACGGAGCTGACCTGAATACTGTTGATACCGGTAATCAAACCGATGAAAGTACCTAAAAGTCCAAGACCGGTCAATGTACCCGGTATCTGAACCAAAACTCCCTGCCAACATCTTAATGACAATTCTTCCTCGTTGATTGCTTCATCAATTCCTCCAACGATCATGCCGTTTTTTCGTTCCTGTTCGACCTTTCTTTTATACTCATCGAATAACGAATCCAACTGTTTTTGTCCAAAAAAGTTATCCATTTTTGATATGGCAAGCCATGGCATAGACGCCTGCGTTTCCTGCGCTTTACGAATATTACCGGCAGCCCTGTCAAAGCCCGCGCTGTAGTGAATTAACGGCATTACTCCTATTGCTGCCCCCAGCAAAATAATCCCGGTCATAATCCCAACAATCACCCTCGAAAGCCAGTCCGGCGCAGAAATTGTTAAGGCCCCTGCGCACACCAGCATTGCTAAATTTGCACTATATGAAAGCCACCTTTTCATTAAAAACTCTCCTTTTGCCATTTCAACTTAACTGCCCGTATACGCTTAGTTACCGGACTAAGACCACAGCTTTTATTATGTCCTATTGTGGTCCCTGCACAAACGGTCTGCCAAACACCCGTCTTTATAGATTTTTATTATAGCACCCGGCCTTCTCACAAATTGCTCATACGGAAAGCTCTCATAGAAATAGCCGATGCAGGTCAAATCACTCAATATTTTCTGCTTATCTTCCAAACTCCAGCCTGCTGAGCGTGAATTCCGCCCAGCTATATTGAAGCATATACTCTCCCCGATAGAGGTTGACTGCTCTGCCATCGCCATTGAGATAATCGTAGCAATCACAGGAGACACGGGAGATATCCAGACCAAGGCTGTTGCCTTCTTTCACCAGCACAAAATCTGCACCCGATTTCCGTAGTGTATTTTTTAAATCATTTATGCAGTTTGCCAGCCGTTTTCGCACTTCCGCATTGTCTGTCTCATCCTCCCATAGCACGGCCCGAAGCTGGGCGTATGTTACCATTGCTCCCCGCCGGTCCACAAGATACGCCAGCAGCTCTTTTGTTTTTTTCCGGGTAAAATGGACCGGGCGTCCGCGAACAAAAAATTCAAAATTTCCGAAGGTCTGAATCTTTACCGGTGTCTCCTCAGAAACGTCTTTCCGCAAATCCTCTATCTCATAGCGGATATCTCCGGCGCTCACAGGCTTATCGATATATCCGCTGGCGTGCATCCTCATGGCGGGTCTTATGTACTGCTCATATGCTGTTACAAAAATAATGTTTGTGTCCGGGTTAACCTCTTTCATCTCCTTTGCCAGGGCAAGGCCGTTTTTGCCGGGCATCTCAATATCCAAAAACGCCACATCGCATCGCGTGCTTCTGTTAAATGCCGCAACTGCATCTCCGTCGGAAAAGGAGAAAATATCTGCTTCCGGGCAGACTTCCCGGACACATCTTTCCAGCCGCTTTAGCGCCAACGGCTCATCATCCGCACAAACTATAATCACTCCTGCCACCCCCTTTATTGTCTGCATATCTTTTGGGAAGCCGCATTGTTACCTGAGTGCCGCAGCCTGGGCTGCTCTCCACGGTAATTACCCCGCCTCTCATATGCAGAAGCCGCATTCGTACATTATCCAGTCCCACATGGGCTTTGTTATCTGCAGGCGGTGCGTCGGGATCGAACCCCACGCCGTTGTCGAAAACGGTTATAATGTAATCCGTTTTGTCTGAAAAGGTCGAAATTTTTATGGTTCCTCCCTCCTTGCGTTTTGTAATGCCATGATTGACAGCGTTCTCCACAATGGGCTGGAGCGTCAGCATAGGTATCAGAAAGTCCTTTTCCAGCAGGTTATATTCCACCTGAAGGCGGTTTTGAAACCTGTACTTTTCCAGAGAAAGATACAGCCCGGTATGGCGCAATTCCTCGTCAAACGGAACACACCCTTTCTGCGACAGGGAATCCATGTTTCCCCGAAGATAACCGGCAAATTCGTCCACGGCTTTCTGTGCCTCGCCTGGCGCAGATTCGCACAGCTCCGAGATGGCAGTCAAACTGTTGAAGAGAAAATGCGGATGTATCTGCGAGAGCATTACTGCTGTCCGGCTCTCCACAAGTTCAAGCCGGGTTTTGACAAGCTCCAGCCTGTTGCCGTAATAACGCTTTGTCTGGCCGAACAGCATGATGAGGAACATGACCACCAGCGCCATCGTATCCGCCAAAAGCAGGATATAAATTCCATAGACAAAATACTGGAAAAACAGGGCCAGCGCAGGGAGGATGATATAAAAGCCCAGGGCAAATTTTCCCCCGCTTGCCAGCCGTTCCCGATAGCGTATTACGAGTGCCGCATCAATCATAGTGCTTGCCGCGCCAAGAAGGAGAGAAAGCCAGTAAAGGCTTGCCCGATGATAAAAATTTTCCGCATCTATTGTGTAGTACATTCCATTGAATTGAGCTATTACCAGCAATAGGAGTGAGACTGTGCAGAGGGCAATAGATGCCTTTTTCCAACGTCCCAGCTCCCCGCTTCTCCCTATACAGGCAATAATGTAAAAGGTAAGCAGCAGGGACATCACATACCCGCTTGCAAATTCCACAAAATTTGTCACGAGCAGCACGCCGTGGATATAACGGGCGGCTCCACCCCTGAAAAGCAATCCCAGCAGGTTTGAAATCACCTGCACTCCATGGGTCAGAAAGACGCCGGCAAGAAGCAGGCTGTCGGTGCCTAATGGTTCCCTCCACAGCCATACGCCGGCCGCGCCGATAAAGCATAGCAGCAGACAGAACACATCGGCTGAGACGCTGAAAAGCACTATGTTTTCCATTTGCCTACCTCCTCCCGACTTTATCCGACAGTTTTTTGAATCCTCATACATGGTATCTTCCGGCATCATTCATGAACAACTGAATTTTTCTGCCCTTCCAACGGATATTAGAACCCCGGCAACTACAGCCACTATAATTGGGGTTCTTTTTTCATCAGATTAACTCTTTTATAATGGTGCTTCTTAAATTCTGCTATCACTGATTCCAGGTGTTTCATGTCAATTGGCTTAGGCACATGGGCATCCATTCCGGCATCCATCGCTTCCCTGACATCTTCTGCAAACGCATTTGCCGTCATGGCAACGATTGGAATTTCCTTCGCACAGGGATGCGTGCCGGCCCGAATCGCCCTGGCCGCTTCATATCCATTCATGACAGGCATCTGAATATCCGTCAAAATCAAATCATACCGGCCGGGCCCGGATTTCTCAAACGCTTCCAGCAGCTCCTGACCGTTGCTGACCATATCGCATATTACGCCGTTCATGTTCAGCAGCTCCCGCAATATCTCGGCATTTAACTCATTGTCTTCGGCGGCAAGAACCTTTACGCCGGACAGCGCACAGGCGGCTCCTTCTATACCGGGCGTTTTTTGCTCCCTGGCCTGAACCGTTACGATCGCCTGCTTAAAGCTTGTGAGGAAAAACGGTTTTGCGAGGAAACCATCAATGCCTGCCGCAAGAGCCTCCTCCTCAATCTCATCCCATTCGTATGCGGTAAGAAGGATAATCGGAATATGTTCCGGCAGCATCGCCCGAATACGCCTGGCCGTTTGGATGCCGTCCATACCGGGCATTTTCCAATCCAGGAGCACAAGGTCAAATGCGGTTTTCTCCTGATGCGCCTGCCCGATTTGACGGATAGCGCTGTCGCCGCCCAGGGCGTATCGGACAGACACCCCGGTGCCCTCCATGACACGGATCACATTTGTACAAATAATTTCATCATCATCCACGACCAATACACGGGTGATTCCGTGGTTTTCCCAAAATTTTTCATCCACATTCTGCTCCTGAATGCGCAGCTCCAAATCAACGGTAAAAACACTTCCCTCTCCCTGTTTACTCTTCAC
>URVB01000046.1 GCA_900551075.1 uncultured Blautia sp.
TTCCGTATCCGGACATGTCCCTGGTCTTATGTAACAGGTTTGTCCCGCCAATCTGTATCCCGCCAATCTTGTTATCAAGGCTGGCATAGTTGTCACTTACTGCCTTATTAACTGCTGTAAGGGATGCCTCAAACCCGTCCAGTGTGGCCTCACAGGTTGCTACCCGGCTTTTCAGGCTGTCCACCGTAGCCCCGTCCGCTTTTTTGGTGATTGCCGTCTCTACGGTGCTTACGCGGGCCTTAATGCCGTCAAGCCCCATCTCCACGGTGGCTACGCGGCTCTTAGTGCTGTTGAGTTCTGACTGCACCGCCGACACCGTCTGCTTGGTTCCGTTCAGGTCAGACTCGATCGTATTGGCTTTGGTCTGGACAGCCAAAATCTCCCCGGACTGTCTGTCAATTAGGGATGTATGCTCATTAATTGTGGTTTTAACGGAGTTTACATCCGCTACGGTGCTATTGTAAGCATCTTTTAACTGCACAGTCTTGCCGTCCTTGACAATCGTAGTATTGCTTATCAGGGTATTAATCTTGCCCTGTGCTACAGAGATGGCAGTCTCATTGGATTCTGTCCGGCTATTTACGCCCTCCGCATAGGTCTTCAGGGAGCCAAAAGCAACATCCAGCGCCTGTCCCTGGGAATCCAACTTTACCCTGGTACTGCTAATGACAGTCGTTGCGCCGTTGACCTCTTTGATCACATCCTCGATATCCAGCTTGTGACCGGCAATCTGTGCGTTGTCAGACACCATATCGTTACGGATAATCGGTTTTTTGATACCAGACTCCTGCACGCCATAAAGCGGGTCAAACATCAGGCTGCCGTTTTTGTCCCAGATATAGATGTTGTAGTCCCCGGAGGCATCCTTACCAATCTGTACCCTTACCCTGTCGGCGTCAGCGATCTGTAAGGTGTTGTCCGTCCAGGTGGATTTTCCGTCCTCGGAGTGGACGGTCATCCTTGTAGTGTTAATGTCAACACCGGTAATCTTGTCAAATGCCAGGGATTCTATCATGGCATTTTTGACAAATCCGTTTTCCATCGTCACCTTGTCCCCTGTAATTACCAGGGAATGTATATTTTCTGAGGTCAGGTTCCCGTTAACCAGGGTGTTGATATCCGCCACATCACTTTCCAAGGTCTGCGTGCGGGTGCGTAAGGCATCCAGGTCGGAGATGCTGGCTTTTCCAATGAGCGCGTTTGCAATCTCCGTATCCTTGGCTTTGAGTTTGGCGATATCCGCATCAAAGGCTGCGAGCTGTCCGGCTACGGCAGTCTTATATGATGCCAGTTCCCCGGAGAGCGTGGTGATCTGGGCGTTGGTAGCATTCAGGCTGCCGATCGTGGCATAACCTGCCAGGAGGCTGCCAACTTCTACTCTTCCGATGTACGCCTGCTCTATGGTCGCTACCCTTGCAGTAAGCGTGGTAACATCAAGATCTTCGATCTGTGCCTGTATGGCATGAAGTTCTTCTGCAACAACAACCTTGTAATTTGCTAAATTTCCATAAATATTTTTTATTTCAGCAGAATCAGCAACAATTTTTTCATAAACCTTCTCTAATATTGCTGTCGTTTTCGACTCAAGCCTGTTAAGTGCATCCGCTGCTGAAACAGACTGATCTCTCACCCTATTGCCCGACGCCTTTATTTCCTGTGAGATCATCTGCACTCCGCTCATAATATCGTGCAAAGCATATGTACTTACAATTCTTCCTGTCCTGTCAGTAAATGTGGTTTCACTTCCTATCTCGATAGGTAAAGAAAATATAGCCGTTAAGCTTGCTGGAGTGTAAATAATTGTATTTGCATACTCATAAAGAACTTTTGCGATTCCTCTCAGGGTGGATGCGTCTAAACCATAAAGAAGAAAATTATTAGAAATATTCCATGAGTTATTGCCTGCTCCATAGATAGTTGATGCTTCTCCCGCATTATCATAGATACGAACAGAATTTATCGGCTCAGTTGAATATTCCTCATACGTGCTATTTGATTTATAATCGCCTGTATAATCAACAGTTTCCTTTCCAATATAGATATATCGAAAAATTCCCTCCGCAGATATATGACCAAAACATGCATTCATCTGACAAATTGCTTTTATGCAATCCATAAATTTTATTTCATTTGAATCCAGAGTTTTAGTAATCTTAATATCGTCATTCAGAAGCGCCGCCGGCTCTTGCTCAATTCCAACGTATTCGAACAGAGAATCCCTAAATTGCTTTACCGTAATAAACCCATAAATATATGGATTATAAACTTCCAACTGCTGAACATAATTTGAAAAATTCGAATCCTGCATGATTTTCTCGGGATTCTTTCCTTTCAGATAATCAGCAACATTATATATAATATTCTTTTCGCCATCGTTTTCATAAGAAGTCACTGTAATCTTGTCAGAGGATTTACAGGAATACCGATAATATGCATTCCCATACTTCACGACATTATCAGCTATATACCTAGTTGAACTTTCCCACGTACCTTTATATTCTGCCTTCTTTGTTTCAGAAAACATATTTTTATACCATTCAGAAACATCATCATTTGAATGTCGATAGATTTCATCATAGGCAGTAATCTTTCTATTGTTTCTGCCGGACTGTATCTCAGCAGAATCGACATATCCAGTAAAGAGAATCACTTCATCTGCATATCCGTCCACCTTCTCATAAACCTGAACTTTTATACCAGTTATATCTGAAATACCAGCAATCTGCACTTCAAATTTGGACGAATTACACTCACCAAAATTAAGATCATTGGCAGCGCAGAGCACTCTTTCCAAAGAAACGCTCCCTGAATAAATCCCATTTGTAATGTCGCCATATTCTTTATTCAGAAACCTTATACAAATTTTCCTTGATGCTCCATTCAAAAGTAATTTTCTTAACTCTGTGTTCGTTCAGCCACCTCTAATATTCAATAATGTTCATTTCAAATTCGCCGTATATTAATACCTTTCGTTCTTCATCAATCATGCTTCTTTTGTATGTAATATCCGGTATATAGAAATCTCCTGTTTCGTACTGCATTGTTTCGTCATTCCAAAATTCTATATAGTATTTTCTTTCCTTTTCATTTACAAGGCTATTCTTCATTACATTTTTCAATGCAAGAAGCTGCCTATCTGTCAGCTTCCGAAATCGAAATGTTTGCTTAGTCTTCATGCCATCTGCTGTAATCCTGTAAAGATCCCGGCTGTAATCATCCCGATATGCTTCTATTTCCTCTCTTTGATTCGGAATACTGTCACTTCCATCTATAACCAAATAAGAATTAGGGAGTTCAACGTTCCCAAATTTCAGCAGATATCCTTTAAAATTAGATGCCGTTCAAACTCCCCTTTCTTAATACGCAAACCCTGATTTTCCTGTCTGCTTCACTGTGGTTTTGTCGATCTCTACCATGTCCTTGTAAACCACTTTTCCATCAAGGTACATGATATTTTCAATTATACGTGGGCCATTAGGCTTGTTCGCCAAATCGGAGATTAACCTGAAATTATCCGCACTGACAATATTTCTCTGAATCTCTGCTTCTTTATAAGAATTAATTCTGTTTGTGTCTGGAAGGTTATATGGCATAGCCTTCGGAATGGCAATCCCTGAATATGAAGTTGACTGGATATTCTGTAACTGTTCCAGAATATCATTCAAACTTTCTGTCATATCAGTAGTGCCCTTCTCTACCATATTGGCAATCACAGAAGCAAAACTTCCGAGTGTCACCCTGATACCAGCAACAACGGCGCTGTAAATTGCACTGGCAATCTGGCTCTTATTCAATACTTCGGATTGCCCACCTCCGGCATTACCAACAATCTCGGGTCCTGCTTCTCCAGCGTAAAACAAAGTTCCGCGTGCGGATCCACCAGACGCAAATCTTGTAATACTGCCTCGCAACGTATCTATGATTCCACCAAACGCAAACTGTGGTATCTCGCTCCACTGACCATTTTTATAAACTCCTCCGTCTGCCCGTCTCGTAAAATATGTTGGAACTTCTACCCAATTCGGCACAAGGCTCTGCACACTTCTTGCCGCATAGAAATATACAGCAACTTCTACCCAATTCGGCACAAGGCTCTGCACACTTCTTTTGGCATTAAAATTCACACCTACGCTTATGGAACTCGGAACCAGACTGTTTAATTTTTTCACAATCTTTAGGTTTACATTCACATTGACCGATGTACCAACAAACTTGCTAATTGTGTTCCAGCCAGATTTCCTAAGCGATATATCAACCGACACGGCCGATCCAACAAAACTCTTGATATCTTTCCAGCCTGACTTTTTTAAGTTAATTTTGACATCAACAGAAGATCCCACAAATTTTGTGATGTTTGTCCAGCCTTTCTTCTTAAGCGATATATTCACATTTGTCAATGTCCCAATAAATTTTGAAATAGAACTCCATCCGCTCTTACCAAGGGATACTTTTACAGTTACCTTCTCTCCAATAAACTTTGTCAGGCTGTCAAATCCTTTTTTAAGGGAAATCTTGACATCCACCTTATTTCCAATGAATTTCTCCAAAGAATCCCATCCGGATTTCACAAGCTTTGTTCCGACATTAATAGTTTCATCTACTTCTGCCTCAGATTTCTTTCCAGAAAAGAAACCAGTAACTTTACTCCAAATTCCCTTTGCAGCTTCTTTAACCCCAACAGCAACGGATACCGATTTGTTTTTGATTCCATCCCATCCAGACTTGATTTTTTCAAGACTGCCAGAAGCAGCTTCTTTCACTTTCGTTGTCAGAGTTGTGATTTTTGTCTTAACGGAATCCCATGCCTTTTTCGCAGTATCAAATGCTTTTTCCTTTACAGCAGTAATTGTTGCAGTAATTTTCTTTTTTGCTCCGTCGTAAGCATTTTTAATTCCTCCCCAAAGTTTTTCTCCAGCTTCCTTAAAAAATGAAGCAGCTCCGGTAATACCTCCCAGTATCGGATCCAGAATATGTTTTTTGATCCAAGCACCGATATTCTTAAGTCCTGCTATGATGCCTCCAAGAAGGCCATCAATCATATAGCCGCCAAGCTCTTCAAATACTGTCGATGGAGAGTGTATTCCAAATAGCTTCTTAACAAAATCTACAATGCCCCAGAATGCTTCTTTCAATTTTGTCCAAGCCCAATTCAAGAAATTAGTAATCCCGTTTATAATTCCTTGCCAAATAAACTTTCCAATTTCTTTCCAGTCCTTGCCTTCAGCAATCATCTGGAAGGTATCATGAAGACCTTCAAATGCTGTCATTATACCGTTCAGAATGTCCATTATAAGACCACCCGTCCATTCTGAAAGAGGATTTAAGAAGTTATCTAAAAGCCATGAGAATATAGGTTTTACAACTTCCAGGAGGGCATCTAAAGCATCAAGAGCTACTGCTATTGCATCTAAAGCCTTTGGTATAAACGATTCCAGGGCCCACTTCGCAAGAGGTTGCAGAATATTGATAAACAACCACTCCAGCCCCGCTCCAACCTTGTCTCCAAGAGGTTTCAATGCAGTAGTAATATTATTAAGCGCCTTAAGAAGAGGACTGAAATCCAATTCTTTTGTCCACTTTTCCATACCTTTTGTTACGTTGTTTACATGCCCAAGAAGTATATTGAATAAATCAGCCATATCCTGAATGATTTTTGTTCCTGTGTCATCCAGTTTCCATGCTTTTGCAAAATTATTTCTTATGTTTGCAATTGCATTGTTGATGTTCGTGAATATTTCCAACAAATGTCCTATTATCTGTTCTCCAGATCCACTATTCCAAACAGTCAACAACGACTGACCCATTATTCTGATAAGCGATAAAATAGAGTTAAACCTATTAAAAACACTCTGTATATAATTATATCCACGGTTATTATCATTCCAGGCATTAACAAATGCTTTAGCAATGGATGCCAGCATATCCCCAATCATCTTCAAAATGAGAAGAATATTACCGCATACCTCCTCACCCGTACCATTCGTCCACACATCCCGGAAAGTATTTGCTACTACTTTCAAGAGCTCCATAATATTTGTCAGAGCTTTCTTCCATGAACCAATAACGCTCTGGCCATATTTATCCCAAGATGCTTTCATAGGCTTAAAAATATCAGACAGATATTTCTTAATCTTATCTGCCATAGCTTTGATTTTGCTGTCTATCGCAACATCTTCGTATCCTAACCCAAGCCCTTCAGTTCCTGCAGATGTCGGTGTTTTGCTTCCACTTCCGGAAGTTCCAGAATCATCATTCTTTTGTATCACATTCAGCTCATCATAATGCGCAAGGGCTTTTTCCAACTTTTTAGCCTGCTGGGCTGCCTCTCCCATATTGTCAGCCATTTCGCCAACACCGTTAGAGACATTTCCAACTCCGCTTGCAGCACGCTTATAAGTTGTCCTTCCAAGAATAGAAGAAATAAACTGATTCACGGCATTTACAGCCGTATTAATCCATTCAACCAACATTTGCAAATATGGCAATACCGTTTGAACAATCGGTGCGAACGCTGAGCCAAGATTTGCCTTTACAGTATTGAGCGAAGCTTTTAATCCTTCTACAGAGTTCTTAAGGTTCGCATCGTAGGCAAGGTAGTTCTGAAATCCTTCCTTCATCCCAGAAAGCATTGCCTGAAACCCTTTTCGCAAAAGGTTAAAAACAAATACTGTTTTGGCAAGACTAAGGATACGATTTCCGAATTTTCCCATTGCACCTGATGCTGTTTTGGAATGGCTTCTAATGTTCCTAAGTGCATTGATTCCAGATTTTTGAAGTCTTGCGAAAGATGAAATTCCTTTTACAGCGGCTTTTCCAAGAGATAAAACACCAGAAGCCGCTTTCCTTGGAAGAGAAATCATGCCGGAGAATGCCTTTTTAGATATTGATCCAATTCCTGATAATGCACTTTTGAGACCATTTAAAGCAGCTATTAGAGGATTCACATAAGATCGCTGTTGATTAATCTGCACATTAACTTTTGCAAGATCGGATATAGCCTTGTCATATTCTTTGTATCCTTCTCCTACACCAGCCTGCTTAAGTTTGTTTATGTACTCCTGAAGAGTTTTCTGTCTCTCCAGAAGTTCAACAAGTTTCCGATCAGCAATCGTAGCATTCTCTTTAATCCTTACAAGCTCTTCTTCCTCTGCTTTCTGTTTTGCGATTTTAGCTTCCTGTTCAGCCAGTTTTTGTGCGCGATCAGCTTCTTTTTGCACGTTTTTCTCAATTTGTGCAAACATTCTTTGTTCGGCTTTTTCTTTCAGTTCCGCAGCAATGCGCTCTTTCTCCGCTTCCTTTGCGCGACCTGATTCTGTCTGTTTTGCAATCTCTGCTTTGTACTGCTTTTCTTTATCAATCAATTCCTGCAAAGCAATGCTTGCTTTTTCATACTCTTCATCCCCGGGACCATATCCCGTAAGGGATAATTCCTTTAATTTAGCCTTTGCAACGTCGATTTCAGAGGAAAAGGCATACATCTGTATACTTTGCTGCTTAATAATGTCTTTCTGCCGCTGTTCTTCTACAAGTAAATCCTGCAATGCAGAGTACGCTTCTCTATACGATTCATCATCGATACTAAGCCCTTGCGATTCCAGTTCTTTAAGTTTTGCCTTGGCAATTTCCACCTCAGAAGCAAAATTATTCATCTGTATACTTTGCTGCTTAATTGCTTCCTTTTGGCGATTTTCTTCTGCAAGCAGATTTTGAAGATTTAGAAATGCCTCTTTATATGGTTCATCATCAATATTCAATCCCTGAGATTCCAGTTCTTTAAGTTTTGCCTTGGCATCTCCAATTTTCTTTGCAAGCGTTTCGGTCTGTCTGACAGATTCCTCGATGCTGCCGTTCAAATATTCCTGGACAGTGCCCTGATCTATTTTTTGATACTCACCCGGTTTTATATCGACTGTTCTTTCACCGTCTCCCCAAGTTCCGGTATGGCCTTCGCCTCGTATAATCTTTATTGAATTACCGGCTTTTTTCGCAGATCGGTCAACTTCATCAAGCGCTTTCTTAGTCTCTTCTGCTGCCTTTGATACACTATCTAATCCGTCAGGCTTCAGTGTTTCTACTGCTTTATCCGCTTCCTTTGCGGAATTTTCAATTTCTCCCAGGGCCTTACTTGTCTTTTCTGCAGATTTTTTCATTTTGCTCGCAGAATCATCAGTCTTTTTATCGACATTTTCCAGACAGTTTGCAGCATCCGTGGCATACTCCATAATCTTTTCAAAAGCGGATTTTACGTTTTTTGTGTCTATTTTGGTCTGTATTCTTATAGAGCCATCATACTGTTGTGTCGCTAAATCACCGCCTATTCCGCAAACTTCTCAAATATCTCTCTGCGCTTTTTCTCTTCTTCTCCTTGTGTTCCACCAAGAAAATCGTATAAGTTATCTGAAATCTCTTTTTCTTCAGGAGATATTACTTCTTCAAGATTATAAATTTCCTTTGCCTCTTCCAGTGCCTTTTTCGTGTCCTTGTCCATCTTAGGATTAATCTTCTTGCCTCGAATATCTATAACCTTTGTATATGCACATTCTGGCAGACAAGACAGCAATCCCATGAATTTCCACCAATGCATATACTCCACTTCGTTTAAATCAATCCTGTAATACTGTAAAAAAGCACTGTATATTCTCCACTGGTCAACATCAAAATCCATAAGACGCTTTTGATCTTCCTTATCAGGTGTTTTGTCATGATTCCACCCACTCACAAAATTCCGAATACAATCAGATAAATCTTGAAGATTGTATGGTATTTCATCCACAAATAGCAGTTCAATAATCTTTGCAGACTTTTCGTTGGCATTCATATCTGGATCATTTTGTATTAAGCAAATCTGAATGCCAATCCTAAAGTCCGTATCCAATCTATAGATTTCGCCAGATGGGCTTTCCCATTCCTCTGGAAGAAGGTCTAACAATACATTATTCGTTCTTACCAGCCGCCTTGCGTTTTCCTACGGCAATCAGTTCTTCCTTGGTTTTGGAATATTTTCCTTTCCGGTTTTTGTTGTATTTCTTATTGATGCGTTCAGCTCTGGCTCCATACACTTTTTCCAGAACAGGAGTAATTTCTTCGATAAAGTCAAAAACATAATCCAGATCCGGAACAAAATTGGGGTTGATTTCGTATGATGCCCGGAAATATTTCTTTAATGTTTCCTGCCCGAAAAGTTTATCCACCTTTTCTGCGCACTCTTTATATGTTTCTAACTGCAAATTGACAAGTTCAATAAGCTGCTCTGTATCAACTTCCGTATCGCCATCTTCGCTTTCAGAAATCATCATGCGTCCACCGTATTTCTTTTCCATATCAACGCTGATCCGGTCAAGCTCTTTTTGTTTTTCCTCCATCCAATGGATGAAGTCTGCAAATTTCCCGAGGAAGCTTTGATCGCCAGGATCAATCATGATAAAATCATCATATTCATTAACATAGACTTTTTCATACTGTTCAGATACGCTCTGTAGTCTCGATTCATTCATATAATTTACCATCCTTTCAGAAATCGGGCAGGACTGAAAGGAACCCACCCGATTATGTTAAATCATTGACCTAACACTTTAGTTATTGTACAACAGAAGATTCCTTTGAAAATGTCGGCTGTTTATTTGTCACCGTAACCGTACCCTGTTCACGGGGACCATTTTCATAGAAATTGACATTCGTAGTGTACGCAGTAGTATCTCCGCCGCTATCCTGCGGTACGCAGAACACAGGCACCATAAAGCCAGTTCCAGTTGCATTCTTGATTTCAGTATCCTTCACCTCAATATCAAGAGTTGCCTCAATCTTGTAAAAGGTACAACTTTCCTCATCCTTCAGAAGCTCATCAATAATCTTCTGAACCTGCGGATAGATAGAATCTTCCTCACGGGGCTTGTACTCAATATCATTCTCTGGTGCAAATCCTTTGTGATCCACAAATGAGGCCCCTGTGACATCTTTGCCAGTGTCAATATCAGGGTTCAGATTCGTGGTCTCGGAATCCATTCCGACACCAAGTAATGTCCATTTTTCTTTGTCCTTGGAAATCCACTTTGCCCGGCGGCCTCTGAGGATTTTTCCTTTCTTTTCTGTATTTGGCGTTTTATCACCCTTTCTTATACTTTTTCATACTTCAGGACTCCACTTCTAGCAAATGTAACGCTTCCATCATCCTCTGCTTTTGTCCTGTATGTTACTGAGTTCATAATAATTTTTTCAACTGTTCTCCCACCAGTAAGAACCGGATAAGGTGGCTCCGACAGGTAATCAGCAAGTTTATTTATAAATTCTTCTGCCGTAAGCAACTGACCATTGGCGGAAGCATTCAGCTTATACACAATGTCAAATGGAAGCTGCGCCCCAAATCCTCCAGTCACATCCTCCCAGGTATATTTACCGCCCGGTACCGTAAAAAATCCGATATGGTTTGTTCCATCAAGAGATTGGTAATCCAGAGTCACGCCGCTTGGTAATGCTTCGTAAGTGCTGATTGTTTCAAATAGAGACCAACCCACAGATTCGTATTCCTTACCGGAAAGAGGTTTTATTTCTTCATTTGGCATTTAACCACCTACTCTGAATAATCCTCAATCACGGCAATACCGTAATCAATGGCACACTGATTTTCAATTCGACATCCTCTGGCTTCGTCCCAGCCTTTCGCAAAATACGCTACATCAGCAGTAGACAAAAGCTCCAACGATTTCCCCAGAAGCCAGAGCGGCTTCGCTTCTGTTAGAGCTTTCTGGAAAAACAAATCGATCACTTCAACCGGCTCATCCAGATACTTCTCGGCTGACTTAATCGCTTTATCTCGTGTCGCCAAAATTTCCTCAACTGTTTTCCCTCTCATGGGCTGCGAAATAAATAACTTTTTCATACATCCTCCTATTTTCCCCAGCACTCCCAATGTGGGATAATCTCAAAACGATCTATGTTGGTTATTTTGAAACAATTATGATAATTTTCTTTCATGAAATTGAAGAAATTCGCATTGTCTGTGGAATTAACCGCCGTTGCATCGCCTTCCACAAAGAATGAATCATTTTCACTCTCCAAAGTAAAATACTGAGCTTTCTCCTCATTGGGCAGCTTTTCCCATTCAACCGGATCCAGATAAGGCTTGCCCAGAACACTGGCGCCATCCATGATATGTAATCTGGCAGAATCTGCGGAATCAAGTCCGCTATTCATTACATTGTTGCCCTTTGATACCAATAACCGGACATTCTCAATCAGTGTCGGCAGCCAGATTTCTGTTTCCATCAGACCATCCGTGTATTTGTTCCAGATTGTCACAGTCCTGTCATAAAATAGATCTGCCGTTCCATCACCAGCTTCCCGCATAAAATGGATTGTATCGGAAAGCATCCGGATGGATAAATTCCATCAAGGCACTCCGAAGCAGCTCATCCTTTTTGGCCTGATCTGCCAAGGCTTCATCATAAACTGTTTTATGACTCTCATAACTGATGGACTCTCCTCCGGAAGACCGGGACTTTATATTGCCGGCACTTTCATTTCCGGCAAGGGCCTGAATCTCTGCCTTTTCCAGTTTTGCCATAGTGTCCACCAATCCACAAAGTCCATATTTAAGTGCTGTCAGTTCCTGATCTGAGAACGGGAGAAACTTTCCATGGACCATTTGACCGTATTCTCTATTTTCATTCTGAATAATTCGGTTAAATGTCCGTTTGTTCAGAAATGCCATAGCCCGTTTCAGAATCCGGTTAAATTCATCCTCGCCTTTGACGGACGCGCCTCCGTATTTTTCCTCGCCCTCATAGAAATCAAAATTGACTAATGCCATGGCGTTTTCCTTTCCTACTGATCAGATTTCTTTGTCCCTTTCTTTTTCAAATCAGCATTCTCTACTTCCAGCTCTGCGATACGCTTATTAGCAGCATCAAGTTCTGTTTTGAGTGCATGATTAGACTTTACTCCCTGTTCAATGACAGTTCCGCTCTCATCAATCACACTATACCCTTGCTTCAGGTATCTTTCTTTGTCCAAAGAGGAAATCCTCATTTCCTGATTTCCTCTTAAAACTCTTATCATCTCCATCATATCGCATCACCCCTTTACGCTCCGGCAATTACAAACTGCAAACCTGCAATTCTCTCATTCAGGATAAAAACATCCCCATAGGATTCCTCATAGTAAACATATTTGCCTTTGGTATGCGCTGCTGGTGGAGTTAAGTTTACAAACTCATACTTCTCAGGTGTAATCACACAGGACGGATGGGCCAAAAACATATGGATCTGTTTCGCACTGGCGCCTTTTACGGATCCAGTGGTAAAGTCATATGCCGTCATCATGTGCTTGCTGGGAACTTTTTCGATGGAAACGGAATCCAGATTAGAAATCAGTCTGGCAACTCTTCCGTCATTGTTCGTCACCATCATCTGTCTGGCAATTCCTTCGGCGGATTTCAGGATTTTTTCAATGGCCGGAGTAACGTATAAAATCCTCCCGACTGCCGGAACATCGTTTTCGTCCATGTTCATCATCATGGTGTCAAACAGTTCCAGAATATTTTCTACTGTCGGGGCAGTTGTACCGGCCGCTCCTCCAGCTTCCACCCAGTCTGCATACAGCTTAGAAACCAGATAATCATCCATTTCCGGGAATTTCTGCTGTTCGTTGAATGTCCTGGTGATATTCGCAATGGATGCGGCTTGATTGGTCTCGTCAATATCCATCGGATGCACTAACGTATCCCATTCTCTGTGGAATGTCAGCGTCTTGGTCTCCCATCCATTTTCATAGTTTCTACCAAAGTCTCCAATACCGTCCCTGTCGGCATCTTTACGGCCTGTAGTCTTCAGTGTAGGGATCTGGATTGTCTTCGCATCAACAAACCTGTATCTGCTGTCATTTTCTGTACTTCTAAGTGCCGCAAAATGCAGCACCTGCGGGTATGCATTAGCTAATTCTCTGCTGTAGCTCTCAGCATAGTTTAATGGTTCTGCCATTGATTAATCATCCTTTCTTTGTCTCTCTGATTGGAGTAAATCCAAAATTGAACAGCGGCTTATCTCCAGAAGGATTAAGTTTCCCTTCTGCTCTGTCAGTGAATTTGGGAACTTTGCCAGCAGCCTGATTTTTTTTCTCCTGCTCGGCTTTCTCTTCATTAGTCAGATAGAAGTGATCTTTCTCATTCTCTTTTGACAGATAATCACCCAAACCCATGAACACACCGTCTTTCCATTTCAAACCATCTTCGCCCATGATGTCAGCCATCAGGGACTTTCTGGTGCGTTCGGATGTAATTCCAAGTTTGTCAAACTCGGCTTTCAGATAATCCTTTTGATCCCGCTCCGCGATCTGCTTCTGAGCTTTTTCCTCGGCATCTTTGACAGCCTGCTTGTATCCTTCAACCTCCTGATCGATTTTCTCCGGATCCATGTCCTTGAATTTTTCCAGAGTACCGTTTGCTTTGTCAAGCTGCTCCTTGTATGAATCCCGATCAGTTTCCGCAGCTTCAAGCTTCTTTTTCTGCTTGTCATAGTCAGCAATGGTTTTATAATTTTCTCCCACCGCCTGATTGACTGCGACTTTCTGCTCATCCGACAGTTCTACTCCTGCATCTTTCAAAATCTGTTCAATGTTCTTCATGTTACATTATCCTCCTATACGCTTGATTTAACTGCCCGGCGGCAGTAATGGATTGAGCCGGTTATACCTCCGGCATGGTAATGCGCAGTGCGGGTTTGAACCGCAGTCAAAGGGCGTTAACCCTCCCCTTGTCGTACCAACCTACGCAAAATTGCAGAGGTGGGCCTCGAACCCACGACCTCCAGCCAACGACACTGGCAAGCTTCCAACTGCTCCACTCTGCGGCAATAAAAAAGGGACTGACTGAGTGATTAAACTCAATCTGTCCCGTTAATATAAGTATTATAACATCAATTTTGAAAAAAGTTGTACACACATTTGAGGAATTTAAAAGAGCGGCAGATTCCTCCGCCGCTCCTATACATTATATAAATTAAACATTCCAAGTTTTTCCACAGTTTTGACACACTGCAACAGTTTTATTCTTTACTTTTGTATCCGTAACAGTTGTTGCAGTATATTTTTTCTTTTTCCTGAATAATAAAGATATTCCCATAGTGCATACTGCAAGCACGAATTTTTCAATCATTACTCCCATTTTCCACCACCAACCAATGCACACCCACCATAAAATACCATGGTGTTTTTTATCTTCCACTAAGCCATGCACGCTTGTGCTACTGGAAGATACCTCTTCTCTCTGCACAAGTACATTTTCACTTCCGCATTTTGGACACTTCATACTTTCTCCTTCTTTCTTTGGTTTTTAGATATCCATATTATACCACGTAAATTATGTTTGGGAAGCAGTATATTTTACGGTAGTTCATTTTTTTCAATAATACTCTTGACTTATGGTCGACCATAAGTTATAATATAGTTACAGTTAAGGAATAACTTAACGAGTAAGGCGGCAGGTGCCGGAAAGGAGAAGCTCATGGAAGCAGCAATAGAAATGGATAAAAAAGAAATTAAAGTTGTCATTGAGTGGTGTGATGAAATGGGACACAGCGAACATGAAATACTTGACCTGATTCGTCGCATTGTGGATGCAAAGCCAAGAGAGGAAGAAAAAGAAGAAAGCCCTGCTGAATAAGCAAGGCCAAAGAAAAAACGGGGTGGGACTTGCCACCGCCCCGTATCCCAAAAGTAGGGTATCATATTTTGAGGAAAAGGGCAAGTGTTAAGAGGTGATTGCAGTAAAAAAAAAGAAAATAGGCAGACCTACTGATAATCCGCGAACTGAAAAGATTGGATTTAGAATGTCGCGTTCTGAAATTGACGATATACAAAAATGTGCGGATGCGCTTCAAACGCAACGTGTTAATGCAGTTGTAGAGGGGATAAATTTACTTAAAAAGAAATTAGGAATTAAATAGAGCGTTGCACCTACCAACGAAAACAACGCTATAACCGAACGATTGCAATATGTAAATTTTTGAAAATAGCGGCGGCAGGGAAACTGCCGCCTTTTTTAATGACAAAATCACCTTTGCGTGGTAGAATTTTATCAATCTACACCACAAGGAGGGATTGCTATGAATATAAACGAGGAATACGCCATTGAAATGCTGTTAAGTGGTCATTCTCATGGTATGGAGATTAGAAAAGAATATCCAACAGCTTTTATGTACGAAGCGAAAATAACAAATCCAGAGCGACTTGACAGGTGGCTTTTGGATAATGGGTATTTAAGAAAACCAACAGCGGAGGAAACAATAAGCCGATACAAGGTAACGGAATTAAAAGAAGTCCTGTCTAAATTAGGACTTAAAGTGTCTGGGAAGAAAGCGGAACTTGTAAAACGGATTATTTCTAATCTTCCAGAAAATGAAATCGCCGCCGAAATGAACAGGGATAAAAGGTATTTCCTGTCTGAAAAGGGTTTGAAGCATTACTATGATAACATTGATTTGGAAGAGCTGCATAGAAACTGGAAATATGGAATAGGGCTTGAAAGACTCTGGTATTTTGTGAAGGCATATTTATCTTGATAGAAAGGGCGGCTACAATGGCCGCCCAATTCTTTGCATCTTCTATTTGCTAAACCAGACAATTATTTGGCAGGCGTACGCTTCTCCTGCATCTCTCGGGTTTCCCCTGTCAGTACCAGCGGCGTGTGGATCGTACGAACTCTTCCACCTCAAATAATCATCAAAAAACAAACATAGAAAAAGAGAATCTCTGGCTGGAGCGTCACTCCCAGCATCTCTTTTGCCCATTGCATAGAGCATGTGGCGCATGACGACGCACTTTTCACCTCAAAGATTACTTTCTATGTTCTTTCTTCTCAAAAAATAAAAGATTATCTGGCAGGCGTGGCGTTCCCCTGCATCTCTTTTGACCACTAGGGTGCGTGGCTGCCACGAAATTGACCACCTCAGACAATCTTTTACTTTATTGTACTTACATCATACTATTTTTATTCCTTTTTGTAAAGGATTTTCTTAGTTCTCAAATATCGATCCCATCTTTTTTCATCTATTTTTAAAAACGTAATAATGGAATTCTTATACCCGTCTGGCTCTTTAGATGTGCAAAGACGCAAAACTGTCTGAAACTTTTCTCTTTGGTCAATAATCTCTTTTAGGATAACCGCTGTATCCGGTTTATTGGCCTCAATAATATAATCTGGAGCTTCTATAATTTCAGAAAAATATTGTGAAAATCTTTCATAATCATTCGGATGCCTGTTCATTATATGCTGTATCTGGTTATCCGTAATAATAACTTCATCAGTCACAATATCTTCCGTCACGCATTTGTAAATATCTTTATTGATCCTTCCAACAAAATGCACATCCGTAACTTCCTTCGTTCTTAATGATTTTATTGTATCAGAGTTTCTGCCAATTTCAATAGGTTCCTGTTCTAAATCCTTTTTCTCTTATTGCCTTTAGATTACCTCAATATTTTCAATCTCACTCTGAAAAAAGGCTATGATCGTAACATCATCTACCCGTATCGCAATATCATCTTCCGCCCCGCCGTTCTCTTCTGTGTCCATCACTGCAATCAAATCACCAATAAACTCCTTACCATCTATATCAGTAATCTTCAATTTTTTCGCATTCACATAATCCCATACATTAACCATCTTTATCCTCCACTGGTACTATATGACTGGCTTGTTTTCCGTAATGGATTGCAGCTCGTTTTGTGTCGTTCCATTTTCCATCTTTGAAATATTGGCCAATCACCTTTTCTCCTGATACATATTCAACTTGAAGCACTTCACCTTTTCTATTTGTTTTCGGAATCCCTTTTCCAGGCATCGATTTAATAAAGTTCTGCGCTTCCTCTTCAGATAAAAGTAATTTACCCTGCGGGCCTTTCCCCTTGGCCAAGCGAGAGTTCATATAATCCTCATATTGCTTTGTTCTCTCAACGTGCTTTAGATACTGCTGTTTTGAAAGATTAAGATTGTACTCTCCACTTGATATTCTGTCTTTTATTATACTCTGTCTGCGACCAAGTTCCAACCCCCTTTTGTCTTTTTGCAGCTTGCGTAACTGTTGCGGCTTGACTTCGGTTAAATCCAGAAACTTTAATCCTGTCATACTGTTTCTGCAAATTGTTTTGCTCACAGAAATCATTATATGCTTTATTCTGCTTCTGTAGTTTGCTCGCCAACTTATCATAATCTTGCTGAAGAATACTCTTAATATCGGTTTCAGCAATTCCATCAATTTCCTGCTGCTTTACAAGAAGTTCACGTTTAGTCTTTCGGATAGAGCGTTCATAGGATCTTTGTTTCTGCTGCAGTTCGTAATATTTGCGATTACGTTCAGATGTGATTAAATCTCCTTTTCCATCTAAAAGATTCCCATCCTTATCTCTCCATGGATTCCTTAGACTTTTGTCCCAAGGCTTATGTCCATGTCGACAGTTGTATCCATGTAGCCCCAGTGGATCTACAACCTTCCCCTGACCTGTCACTGGATCTATGTCGTATCCGGTAGAATCTAATAGATTAGGTATATCCTGTTCGCTTCCTTGAATGCAAAACACTCTTCCCTGCCAAAGATCATGTCCGGCAAGATCCGGTTGTCCATCATGTTTCACCCTGGCTCCGATATGGGCGCTTGTCAAAACATAATTGGTCTTGGTTTCCACAATATACTGATTCGTCACCTGAGCCGCTGTCTGATTCATGGATGTCACCACGCACATCCTGACAGCAGCTTCCAGCGTTCTCTCAGTTCCAGTTGGATAAGTCACTTTTATGCCTTGTCCTGCGTATCTGTCTAAAATATCGCATACTACTGCTGAATAACTCTGTACCCCACTGGCCACACGAATTTCCGCTTCATCCATCATATTAATAAGATCCTTCTGGCTCTTCTCCATTGTGGTTCTGGTGAGGTTCTGAAGTTCTGTGAGGCTTTTCTGATACTCTGCGT
Source organism: uncultured Blautia sp. (assembly GCA_900551075.1). Classification (GTDB taxonomy): domain Bacteria; phylum Bacillota; class Clostridia; order Lachnospirales; family Lachnospiraceae; genus Blautia_A. Next base: position 17,961 of record URVB01000046.1, read on the forward strand.
TCACGACTGATATAACGGTCGGATTTTTCAACGGATTTGATACCGTAACCCCGATTGCATCGTATACGTTCACATCATCTTCCCAGGAAGTAAGGACAGCTTCCTGCAGGAGTGCTTTCAGCTCTGTTGTTGTTAATCCTGTCAACTGAGCCAGCCTCTTCATGATTACAGACTTATGCTCTCCCATCTGCTGAAGCTTCCAGATAAGACGATCAGCAGTTCCGGACATTTCACCTGATTCCAAAAGACGCATGGCAATATCTTTCATGATATAATCTTCCAGTTGCCTATACAATTCCAGCATCCGATCTGTTTTTCCATTATAGTATTCTGGATAGAGCGTTACATCATTCCCTCCCTGCAGTGTCTCTCACAAGTTTCTCCCATTCTTTAAGACATTTTGCCTTCGCATGCTCAAACGGATGATCTGTGGTTCCCGGATGGTGATATTGCAAATGCCTGTTAGTAGGATATTTTTTCTCATCTTTATTTGCATACGAACGACCATCTTTTGTCAAGTACAATATACCTTCATTGATATAATGTGCATGAGGAGCATAATTTTCGATTTCTCCGCCATAAACGCCATTAGGATAATGTACTTGCTCTCTTGCCTGCCCCTGCTGAAATGGCATAAATGGCTCCGTATCAGCAACAACCCGCATATTTAATAATTTCTGCGCTTCTCTGATGTTTCCATCCAAACGCTTTGTGTCAAGTTGGATATGTGCGCCACCAACGGTTTTTGAGAACTTCGTTTAATCACCTGTTCTCTTTTTCTTAATTTTCATAGTCAACCATGAACTCAATCGCATCCGCATCCAGAGAATCTTCTACTTTATTCAAGAGATCAATTGCAATCATCTTGATTGGAACAGTAACTTCAAAATCCAAAAGTTCATTTAATTCCTTCTCATAGCCTTCCTCAACCATGTTCGGTCGTAGCACTTCAATCTCACGTTTCTCCTTGCGTTCCTCTACCCCGTTTTTCTTATCTGCTGGGATAGTGACTTCTGCATTTTTCTTTACATAGAACTTCTCGCGTAATTCCTGGTAGTCTTTCAAGTAATTATCGTTATATTCCTTTTCCATGGACCGAATATTACGGGCAATAATCAGGAGTGGGACACCTTTAATTGATTTTTCCTTTCCCTTTTTCCCACGTTCCATCTCTCTTTCTCTCAGCGCATACAATTTATTAAGATTTGCAATTAACTCTCTGTTCTTCATAATTCAAAATCCTCCTTATTCTTCATCAAACAGGCCACCGCCCGTTAATTTACTTTCTTCCTTCTTTTCTGCCTGCGCTTCTGCTACCATGGTTTTTGCTTCTTCCTCAGTCATGCCAAGATTTCTGACAAGGAAGCGAACCTTACTCATGTATCCCTGCTGCGCAAGCTGATAATCAAAAGCCTTGTTTTCCTCTTTGTTTGCAGTCAAATCCGCAAAGTCGCAATATAGTTTATAATTTCCGTAATCTTCCGGCACTGACTCCCCGGCCATAACCGACATAGTGTCTATGATATATGCGATATCATGGACAAATCCAGCACGCCCGTCACCGTTGCTGTTTGGCCTATCAAGAAGGTTCCGGAAGGAAAGCACTGTGTTGACGGTCCGGCGCTCCGTGGCTTCTACTTGAGTCGCCGTAGCTATGCTGATTGACTGACCATTGAAAACGAAATATCCCGGATCAAAGCCGCATTTGTAGGAAATAATGCTCAGATAGAAATTAATCCCGTCTGTCCGGCTTGTTACCTGTAGCGTCGGCGTCCATTCCTGAATCGTCTTCTCTGGCGTAATTCCCATATCCATTCCTTTTACGAACTTCGGAAGCTTAATCCCGTTATTCGTTGCGTACTGGATGGCCGAATTATCCACGAACATCACTGGCGCCGAATTCTCTGTCTCGACACCCAGTGTTGACATTGCAATATCCAGCCATCGCAGCTCCTCCACGCATTCAGAGAACAGGGAAACGCCCAGCGGACTATCCACATCAACCGTGTTAGAATATGAACATTTTAGATATGAGAACAGCGGCTTTTCCAGTCCTTCAATCCGTGTTTCCGGTTCAATGTCGGCCCATCTGGTATTTTTCAGACTGATTTCTCGTCCAATTTCATCCGCATTGTCAGAAATAAATGCTTTGTTGGAAATCAGATAGATCTTCACCGTCTCCGCAGCGCCATCCTCATTCCGACGTATCACAGTCTCATACCTGTGCCACTCTGATCGGGTATAATACTTTCCCTTGTCTGAATAGTATGAGAAGAATATGGCCCCGGTAATCTCTCCATTGCTATCAAATTCCGTCACCAGGAACCGATCCGGCGGAATGTAATCAATCCCGTTTCCGTTCCATTTCGCCATAATTCCACCAAGACGGATCATTTTCTCAATGTTTTCCTGAGCATTCTTCAGGAATGACTTATCGAGTACCTCCTGAATGAATGTGGCTTTATTCGAATTCCCGTAAACCGCTTCCGTCTTGATGTCAATATTCTGGGTAATGAGCGTTGCCAGCTCCCTGGCCACAGTATTTGAAAACCGGATTGTTCTGGTTCCCTCAACAGCCCACGGTGGCTTCAGGCTGTCTGTGCCATCCATCTGCTTCCAGAGCAAAATAGCAGCTTCCATCTCCGGTGACAGATATGTTTTCACGTCAAATGCTTTGTTTATGTCTGTTTTGAATAGCGTTCGCCATCTCTCCTTTATCCAGCTTATCAGCCCCGTTTAATCACCTGCCCTATGCTCCATAATCTAATGCTGCATAAAGTCCAGCATACAGATTTTTATATAGTTCCTTTTCAAATTCATCTTTAAACACTGATATTATTTCATCACCAATATTCATTTGCATAGTTTCCCGCACAACTGGAAGTGCTGCACTTATACCATTTTCGTAATGTGCCTCTTTTGCACATTGTTCATCACATCTTCTCCAACATCTTGTAGGAGCATGATATCTACGTCCGTTATCCGTCAAAACCATTGTCTGTTCTTCGCAGCTAGTTGGAACATAGAATTTTTCCACAATTCCGCTAACCCCAGATACTACACAGATCACTCTATCACTTATATCAAAATTCCTCATGTTTGCCCCCTAATACTTCATAGCCAGTTTTGGTATGTAATGTGTAAATGAATAATTAAATCCGTCCCAATAGTCATTGATGGAACCAATATTCAAATCCTCAATCTCATCTTCTTTTTCATCGTCCCACTTCAGTTCAGACAGGGCTTTTATCAATCCCGGGCAGGTATCCAGTATGTACAGCCTGCCAGTCCGCAAAAGCATATCCACAAGGCGCACCCGGTTTAAGATTGTGTCCTTGTCGCACCCATTCATTCTGGTGGTAAGCCGATTCTCCCGGACAACCTGCTTCAAATCATAAATCAGCGTGGATGCAGCATTGTCCCCAAAACACTCCTGAATATATCCATATTTCGCTTCTACCCTACGGAAGAACTCAAGGAATTTCTGTTGTATCTGCAAAGTATTCACTTCCTCACAGATTGGCAGCTTATCTTCATCCAGCACAATCAGCTTCTGGAAGTTGTTCAGGAATCCGGTTGCATAAAAGGTTGTACGTGATTTATTTCCACCAAAGTCAATTCCAATTGTGATCATCGAGAATCGGAATTTTAACACTCCTCTCTCGTTAAATAAATCAGATTCCTTCCAGATATACGGCGCACAATTATTGGCAAAATATTTGAATATTATACCTTCTGCAGCTGTTCTTTGCCCACGAATATCCCGATTGTACCAGACTGTGCCTTTATCGTAGGTTAGCAAAATGTCTCGAAGTCTATCTTCGCTGATACTCATATTATCAGCAATGGTAAAATGACCGTAATTATATCCATAGTCTAAATGCTCTTTCTGCATCTTCTCGTGAAATTCCAGAATATCCACGTAATACCAGTTTGATGGAGCCTTTGGATTTAAATCATGGAATACCTTTCTATCATCACTTGAAAGGGTACGATCAAATACCTCTTTAATAAAATTCGGATGGCACTCATTTGCCTCTGTAATATATGCCATGCCGTAGGTATTACCCTTGATCAGCTTTTCATCCCCGTCTTTTCCTCCTCCAGAGATAAGAACTATCTTTTCTCCAGTCTTGGTTTGGACATATACGCAATCACGATTTTGATATTTTCCGATCCGGTATCTGCCTTCAAAATAATTGAGCAAGCCATACCCGTCACAATCAAGTATGTTCAATCTTGCAGTTGCGGTAGATACCCCGGCTATGACGTGAATGCGATTTTTGTGAGTTTCCAATAAACTGCAAAATATATATGTTTGAAGGACATTCTTCCCACCACGTTTCCCACCTTCCGCCACATTGAACCATGAAGTAAGGCATCTTCGCATATATTCATACTGATTTTGGGTAAATAGTGCTGGAAAGTTGGTTGTATCACCGTCCTTGTTATTCGTAATCCTCTATATTTCTATCCGGAACAGATTGCTTCATGATATCAGTCATTGTCTGTATATTCTTGAGCATTTCTGACATTTCATCAGTCTTATCATCCTTACGAATCTTTTCTTTCATTACTTCTGTCCGGGCTTTCTGTTCTTCATCGTCAGCCGCCGTATTTGTTCCCTGTCCTGAATACTTCGCAATGGCCTCATATGCCTTAACATTTCCAGCAAGGGCCTCCCTAATCATTGCTGCGTTGACGGCAGATTCCAATGTGCTATCCAGACCCATGGCTTCCAGTATCGGGGTCCATTCCGGATTATCTATCTTTGCAGTAAGAAGTAAGTTCAACGTCTTGCGAAAGTTGGCTTTGCGCCGCCTTGCTTCCCCAGATGCGATCCCGCCTTTTCTGCCAAGCTCCCTTGCTTCCTCCTGGCTTCGCTTATTGAATGGAATTAAGTTTTCGTCATGACGCATCACCTCACCTTCCTGCCTGGTATAAAAACCGAAATTCAGATAGACACTGCAGGACTCGAACCTGCACTCACGTCATTTTATGTGTCCGCCGCTCTCCCAATTGAGCTAAGTGTCATTAGTGCGGCATATTCCACGGGACGGAGATTTCTGCCGCACTGTTGCGATTCACAAAGCTTACAACCGCAACAAAGCTTTCAGATATCATTATCCGTAATATTTGATGATGAATACCCTCATACCTCCATTTTACCTTATATCCGTAAAAAAGTCGTACACACATTTTCTTAATATTTAACATTATGAAATATCATCCAGTTTCTCATGTTAGCCAGCGCCTTTCTCCGGTACGCATAAAAATCATTCTTATTTGCTGAAATATACTTAATTTTGCTCAAATCCTCAAACGACAAATTATTTACAATAGAGTAGTAAATATCGTTTGCAAGATCCGCATTGGCTGATATAGCAGATACAAGCAGCTCCTGACTCCGATCAAATTCACAACTTCTGCAATATTGAATTAACTTTTTTTCTTCCCCTTCTTCAAATCCATAATCCTTATATCTCTTCTCCCTCGTCCTTATCGTTCTCATCCTCCTTATTTGCTGCGTATAATGCCCATATACAGGAATTTCTTAATGAAGTACCCTGTTTTTATTCATAGCCTCCTCACCTTCCTTTTCCTGCTGCCTTGTCTCGGTGTAAATATTCCTTTTTGTTTGCATTCCAATGGGCTGCACCCGCGGCTATGACCTTCCATGTCTATATAATTACATGTGCTGCTTGCCACGCATTCCCCGTTTATTCTGGAAAGATATTTGCATTTACGACACTGGTTCTGTGTTAAAATCATAATGTCGTGCTCAGTCATCTCAGACCATTTTGCAGGAGACATATTCTGCTTTGTATTATCGATCATATATCTTTCTCCTCAAACCAACTTTCGATTTCCTTAAGAATCCGCTGGTTGTCCTCCTGCGGCAGTCCCAATGGCTTCCAGTACCATATATTCTTCATTGTTTTAAAGCCCGGCTCCCAGTCTTCTCCGCAGTCATAGGCATCCAGTCTCCACTTTTCTGACACATCCAGGAAATAATCCGACTCTTCATACAGCCAGTCTGCCTTCCGGTACTGCATGATTTCCGGTACCCGATCTCCGATCGCATTTAGAACCACGCAGAGCGTTTTATCAGCTGGCACAATATTGTTTTCTGCTTCAATCCATTCCTCGTCCGGTATATATATCACTGCCTCACTCATATTCTTCCTCCTTTATCCCGTGTGGTCTTAGTATTAACAGGTCTCTTCCATCAGCTCCTTCAATCTCTTCTCCGCTTCTTTCCGGTCAAAATAAACATCGTTTAATTCTTCCCACGAAATCCAATCATCTGCGTACTTAATAGCCTTAACGGATACATCCTCTATCTCGTACTTGTATATATAGTATTGCGGGTTATTGAGCTCATCGTAAAATACTTCATATACTTTAGCCCCTACTTTACACGGCAATCGTAATAGAATCCCTTCCTCTTCGGCGTTTTCGTATTCTTCCAGCTTTTCCAGTTTTGGAATTACATCATTACACAATGCCGTGATATTTGTCTGACCTGTAAAAAGACTATTGTTTTTATTCCTTTCAGCTTCGTACTTCAACTGATTTATCATTGTGCTTGTTTCCATGTTATTCTCCCTTCTTTTCTGGTTGATACGGCTCCGGAAGCGGCTGCCATGCATTCACAAATAAATCATTTGCCACACAGGTATCTTCTTCGTCACAATCTCCTAAGTAAAACGCCCCGCTACCCTCTTCGTCCTTCTCGTATCTCCCAACCATTGGAAGAGAGAAATTTGCAAATGATAAAAGGATATAATTATCATCTTCCGGCAGATGCTCCTCCACCGGAATCCATCCATCATCCAACTTGGCAGGATTACTTACAGGTTCGTTCTTCCCGCCATTCGTGTCGGCGACATCTTCCATGTGAGAGCGGATGATTCTTCTATCCTCTCTTGCTTGCGCCGCTTTTCCCTGCATGAATGCTCGGCCTTCTGCTTCCGTTGCAAAAAACGGTACATCATAATCCACCTCAATCTCCTGCAATATCTTCTTTAATACCTGCATCTACAACATCCCTCCTGCTGCCCTGATATAATACAAATAACTCTCCTGCTCTTTTTAACCAATACTGCCAGTCTGCCATAATGGCGTCTATTGTCCTGACCGCTATATCATGCGGCATTTCAAGTATTTTTTCTGCAGTCAGTTCTGTGATATCATTTTCCGCCATCTGCTCGGCGATTTTGCTTCTGACCGGAATGCGGCAGTATTTTTCTTTTCCGTCAACAGATCCGCGGATAATTTCATATTCGTTCATACTTTTGTCTCCCTCATGACCCGCCATGGCCCTTTGTCTTTTTGCCGGTTGCATGATGCCAGCAGGACAGCCTGTTTTCCCTCCTTACCCTCCCCTTCATTCTCGCTCTATCTTCACAATCGCCTGGAACACCGGGTAAAACTGCTGCGGTACCACCGCATTGCCTAACGCCTGCAAACGTCCGACTCTGTCTTTGACGCCTGCTGCCACCCTCGGGATATCCGGCTCGGTGTCCCAGTAATGATTGATAAAAAAATCTATATCTCCGTCCACCCAACCGGAAAGCCCATTAGCCACTCCACCCAATAGGGATTCAGTTGGCCTCCTGGCTGGTCGTTCAGGTTCCGGCTCCGGTGCTCCGTATCCTCCCAGCGGCTTGCCTGTCCCGTCCTGTAATCCCGTGCCTGTAGTGTCGCAAACATCTCCCGCATCACGTCCCCTACCAGAGAAGCCCTGTTTATCTGCGATTTCGGAAGTGTACTGTTTTTTGCGTCCTGCGATGTCGGTGTGTTGTACATCTTCACCGCAGTTGCCAGGCCGGTCCCGGCATTCTTGCTGCTTCCTTTTTTGTTGTAATTGCCGTTCACCGTCGGTGTCGGCCATATTTTTACCTGTCCGCTCAGATTCGGTTCTCCCCTGCTGTTCACGTACATCTCCCTGTTCGCCGCATCCGCTGCTACCGGTGTTTTCCAGACTCTCGGCTCCTCCCACATTTTGACCGTTTCCATATCCACCTGCTCCCGTAAGTTGGCCGGCCGTTTCCTTCCCTTCCTGCTCCCTTCCGCCTGGCGGCGCAATGCTTCCGGCGACCTTTGCGGCAGATGATCCATGGTGTTCGGCGTAGCCCACAATTGCCACCCGGTATCGTCTGTGTCTGGCTCCGACAGCGCAAGCTGGTATAAGAAATGTCCTTGTCCGATATCCACAGGCTTCCAATTCAGATAAAATATCGGGGAGTGCCATCCTAATGATTCCAGTAACATTTTCTCCAACAACCCAAGCTGGCCGGAGTTCTTTGATAACCCTAACCATTTCCGGCCAGAGGTAGCGGTCGTCCTCCTTGCCTCGCTGCTTCCCGGCAACGGAGAACGGCTGGCATGGGAATCCCCCGGAAATAACGTCAACTGTATGTAATCCTGTCCGCTCATAAAAACTCTCCTTTGTCAATGTCCGTATGTCCTTCCAGCGAGGGACGTCCGGCCAGTGTTTTTCAAGTACCCTGGTTGGATAATCCGCCCATTCGCACTGTCCTGCCGTTTTCATCCCTGCAAGCTCTGCCGCAAGATCAAGCCCGCCGATACCAGTAAACAGGCTTAGATGCGTCAGTTCTTTCATGGCATTACCCCCTCTAAATCACTAATGCTCATCTGCTGCATCTCTGGTTCGAAATTCATCCATAGGATTTCCTGTTTTTTTGTCCGCGATTGGGTAATGCACGTTGTTTCTTCCCTGTGCCACCCACTCAACCGATCATTGTATAGATCGCTGTCATATCCGCTTAACAGTACCGGTCCTTTATGAGCAAGCAGGACATCCAATAAGTCACTTTGGGCTTGATCATCCATTTCGTAGCGGTATTGCCTGCCATGCCGTGTGGAGAGGACATAAGGTGGATCACCATAAATTAGTACGTTTTTGTAATTAAACCGTTCAATAACTTCTGCTGCCGGTCTGTTTTCAATCTGTACGCCTCTAAGGCGTTCTGCTGCCTGTATGAGCTTATCCGGCAGTGTGCACCAGTTCTGTCCAGCATAGGCCCTTTCACGCCCTTGAATGTCGTTTTTCCAGCCAACTTTTTCTCCGTTTGTTCGGTATCCATGACCCATATTTAAGCGAATATAGAAATTCACTGCTTTTTCAAGGCTGTTCTTCGGTATTGCTGCAAATGCCTCATCATATACCTGTCTGGCATATGGCGTCCAATAAATTTCATGGGCTAAGCGCTCCGGGTCTTTCTTAACCCACTCGAACAGATTAACTACGTTCCCGTCCATGTCGTTTACCGTCTCGATATTTGACCGTGGCTTGTTAAATAGTACGGCTCCGCTACCAAAGAACGGCTCCAGGTAGCTATGATGTTCCGGGAAGAATGATATGATCCAGTCTGCAATAGACCATTTACTCCCTGGATATTTTAATATTGCTTTCATGGTAGCACCTCCGGGAAATCATTAAAATCCATTTGTCCATCTACATTTTGGTCTTCCATCCACCAAAGAAATACATCTTCCCCGCATTTCCATTTTGTAGTTTTCCCTGATAAGTAAATAGCATCAAGCATCTTGTCGAAGATTCTAATATAAGCTCTCTGGTACTTCGGGAAATCTGTAAATTGCTTCCATCGGTGTTTACCAGCCATCGGACATCCGATACATCCTACCCGGTAATAGCCCATACTATATAGCGGGTTATGTAATTTACACTCATTCCAATAAAAATCCCATATATCACTGTCAGGCCATTCTATGATTGGATTAACAGTCGTTTTAGCTTTCATTTCACAGCGTTCAAATAGCTTTCTCGACATATCATTGTCTGTCAGAAGCATTTTTTCTGTTGCAAAAACAGCTTTTTTCTTGGTTTCCCCATTCCCGATAAATTCTGTTAAATCGCTTCTGCTTTTGCTTTCCACCCACCTTACTCCTGTTGCAATCATTCTATTCGGGCACCCTGTCTCTTTTAAAACGGAGCAGCAATACCTTACTAACCTTGTTGGAGGCATTAGTTTTCTTGGTATTAAATTCCACATAGTAATCCGGCTGCCGTCTGGCTGGATATGATAGTCTATATTACACTTAATCCCCTGGTCAGTCAGATTTTTGAATACCTCCCGGATATGATATACCGTTTGTGGTGCATCTGCTGTTGTAAGGCTGTGGTGTACCTCAAACGGCACCCCGGACCGCTTGAATAGTTCCAACATTACATCACTATCTTTACCCCCACTGTAAGTGCATACAAGCGGCAGGCCATAATGTTTCAAGCTCATTTCTGATGCCATTTTTATTCTTGCTATTGATTTTTGTTCTAAGTCCATTTTTTAGGAGCCGATGCGCATCTTCCCGGGAAGCCCGTCTCCTTTCACATTTTTTAATCCTCTATATCCGGTTATCATACCTTCTTTATACACTTTTTTTCTCTCCTTTCCGCCAGGCTGGTTTTTCCGGCTGCTCTTCCTGGCCCAGGTATCTGTTAATCTCTTCCTGTGTTGCCGGCCTTCCCGGTTCGCCTGTAATCTCAATCATTCTTAATCCTCCAAATAATTTTTTCCGAACAATGCTGTGAACTGTTCTCTTGTATGAGTTTTTTCGTATTCCGTCTGCCCGATTTTGCGCAGGAGGTCCATGGTTTCTTTGCAATTATGGACTGCCAATTTCCCGTAAAGATGATGTTCCGGGCAGAGATAGACGGTTAAGCCCGTTTCTTCGGAATGGATCCGGTTTGGGCCTCCAAATATGTGATGTTTCTGCAAGGCCTTCTGTGTTTTGTGGTTCCCGTCCAGCAGGATGCAAAGATAGCATGTCCTGCTGCCTTTATCGTGTATGATACTGGCCGGGTGGCGGATCCTTTTTTTCTTTGTCTTGGTTTTGGGTAATAGCATCATGTCCAGCGTATCCTCCTGCTTAATTCTTCGGCTGCTGCCTCTGCTTCGTTTTCGGTGTAAAATAGTATTTTTCCGATATCGGACCCGATGTAGGATTGATAGTACCCGTTATAGTTTACTGTAATGGTACCGCTGCCTCTATCCGTGATAATCCCTTTCCGTATGGTTACTCTTTCTTCATGATTCCGGAATATTCCATATACTTCCATATTGCTCCTTTCCGGGGAGATGTACAGGCATCTCCCCTTGTATGTATTTGGATTTTAGATTGCACCCTTGTTGTTTTTGTTTATTGCTTTTTATCTCCACCGTTTTCTCCTTCTTTCCGTCATAGCCCGGATAAAAACCGGTAAATTGTCCTGCTGCCCTTTCTTCCGTTCTTCCTGTTTTTTCCTTTTTCCTGGATGAATCCGTGTTATTTGATAATAAACAGGAGCCTTATAGAGCAGCCATTTGGGAGGATTCCTTCCAACGATTTTCTTGTATTGTTTCTTTTTCCTCCTTTTATTCATAAATCCTCCTATTTGTTCCACCGGATGATTGGATCAAGGCCCGTTTCTTCTTTGAGGGTTTCCGTAATGTCCATCCATGTACAGTAATCATCCGTCAGGCATTCTGCTTTAGACCTGAATCTATCCCAAAACTGCTGCAGCCTTTTTTTGCCAAACCCAAATTCGTCATGCAGTGTTGCCAGTGACAGGATCGAGAACGTGTCGAGAGTCATTTCCTTGATTTTATCGCTGGCTGCGTTTATCTCTTTTCTGGTAACATTCAGCGATATCCCTGTTTTGTTCCGGAATTTGATTTCTTTTTCCAGTTCTTCAATCCCTTTGTCCTTTACGAGCCGGAGGGCAAATTCCATCCCCTCTGTGCGTCCCCGCATCATTTCTTCAATTTTTCCCATTTCTTCGCACCTCTTTTTACACTTTTTTTCTTAGTGTTTTTGCTGGTTCCCGGCGTTTTTTTCCTGTTTTCGGCGGACAAATCCTGATTTTTGTTTGCGGTTTTCCATTTTTACCGCCTGTACGCATGGAAGAAATCCATGCATTTTCGTGTTTGCGAATTTTTTTCCGAATTTTAACGTCCGAATGCCGCAAAGCCGCATAAACACTATGCAGAACGGTTTTTTATTTGTATATGTCCATATTTTCAAAACACCATTGGATTGCATGGCCCTTCTTTGCGGCATCCAACTGCTGCCACAGGTCTGCATTCTTCAGCCCGCCCCCTGGCCTTCCCCAGCCGTTTTTCTTCCAGTCGTGCAGGTTCCTGCATCCGTTGATGAGGTAGCGGCTGTCTGTATGTATAGTAATCATGGACGGCTTCGTCATCCTCAGCAGGGCCTCTGCCGCACAGGTAAGGGCCAGCCGGTTCCCGGTGGTGTCTGTTAGTTCCCCGCCCCCTGTCCTGCTATGCCCGCCGCATGCTAATATGTATTGATAGCTTGCTTTTTTTATCCTTCCCTTTGTCTTTGTGGAAACAATCAGGAAAATATCTACTTTTGTCTCCATTTAAATCCTCCTGTCTAATTTGACCAGCGTGTAATGGCGATAATAATATCCTGTCACCGGGTTTTTCCCTGTTTTTACGGAATCAGGGTCCACGTAATAGCCCTTCGGTGCCTTAGGGTAAATCGGCATCTCCTGTTTATCCACCAGGCTCCTTTTGTTGATCGCCTTTTCTTTCGGTTCTTTTCTGATCAGGTTTCTGGAACAATGATAGCGCTTCATTTCTTTTGGCTCCCATTCCTCAAGCCGTTTTGCTATATATTCCGCCAGCTCCTTGTACCCTCCAAATTCGTAGGTGGTCCTGAAATTCACGTGGCCTTTTTTCCAGCATTCCGAAAGGATAATATCTGTTCCGGTTTCCTCTGCCGAAATGCGGTTAACCAGGATATGGACGTGGGATCCTCCCCTCTTTCCAATTCCAATCCGGTAAACGTATTTTAGTTCTTTGCCCAGTTTTTTGTACCGCTCTCTTATCTTACGGATGGTCTTTTGTACATCATCCATGATCTGCCTCCATGTAGGCCGCGCGCCTTTCGGATAGGTTAATGTGCACCAGTAATCATTTTTTTTAAAGTTCCATTTGATGATCCTGCGGATGGCCCTCTCTTTTATCCATTGATTCTGTTTTTCGATATCTTCCCTGGAGGCTTTCTTTCTTTTTTCCCGTTTCTGTCCTTTGGCCCCATATTTTCCGGTATGCTTTTCTTCGATCTCCACAGTATCCCCGAAATCCCATATGTGCCTGATGTATCCCCACTTCATATATCATCTCCGTCGCAACTCTAATACTCCTAATCAAGCTCCAAAAACCTGTAAAAAGGTTAAAAATAAAAGAGGTTTTATCCTCAAAACTTGACTTCCGGCCACCAAGATGATATAGTAGGTATAGGTTCTTTGGTGGCGGAAGTCACTGGCCCACATGTCCTCAAGCGTGTGGGCCTATTTTTTTATCCTGTTATACATTTCTTTCAACTCGGCAAATTCTTTTGGCGTGCCAATATCTTCATATTCTCCCAGCTTGTCCACTGGATTTCCGAACATTACCGGCCGCTCCTGCTGCCATTCAAAGCGCACAGACAATGCCGTTTCCATTGGAAGACGGAAGGTACCGTTATCGTTCTTTCTGGTCATTCTAAGCATGGTCTCCTCGCTTTCTTGTGTCGTCTTTGTTGTATTCTGATTTTGGTTTGTAAAAACTGCATGGTTTTTCGCTTATTCTGCAGTACATTCTGTTAAGGCCCCTGCATATGGGGCTTATGTCCGTATGTTCGTATAAGATGCAGTCCCCTTTCACAGTTTGCACCGCTTTCTTGTCCTCCTTATTTCTGCTCATTCATTCCCCTCCTTTAGTTTCAGGTACAGGCATGCCAGGAGATTACCGTTTGTCGGTTTCTGTGCGGCCGTCATATATTTGTTCAATGAATCCAGGTTCCCGTATGTAGTTGCTTTTTCAAAAGCATGGCGCATGCACCTTATTACCCTATCCGGCGTGGAACCGTGCTTTTGTGCAATCCTCTGGTAGAGCGACGCTTTTTTTGTGCATATGTAGGATTCGTCCTGTTCGTAAATCTCCATTGCGTCACATATGTAATGGAATCCGGCAAGGTCTGCCGGAACCCCCATCTCAATCAGGGCATTGATTGCTCTTTTTCTCATCTGTATTGTCCTCCCCAAGATCAATCTGTGCTTTCGCAGTCTCTGCTGCAGCACGGTAAGCCAAAGCATGTTTCTTCTATTTGCACTCCACCAGCTTAAAATTGCCGGTATCGGGAACCATGACC
>URVB01000047.1 GCA_900551075.1 uncultured Blautia sp.
TCTGTTACCGGAAGATTGTGGAGCAGAAGCAGTGTGTCTCTCTCAAAACACTGGCTGTCACAGGAAAGGATCTGATAGCCGTGGGATTTCAGCCGGGAAGAGAGATTGGAGAAACGCTTCATGCTTTTTTGGAGCATGTACTGGAGTATCCGCAGGACAATCAAAAAGAGGTGCTGCTTGCAAAGCTGCCGCCCGGACAAAAGAATGAAACCTGACAGTATTCCATATCGTTCTATATGCAAACAGGATTTCTATGATACAAAAAAGCCCGTCGGGCAGGATTCTTTTTTTCGTACCCCTTACATAAGATAGAAGGTACAAAAATAAGAGGGGGATACGCGATTGTATGATTACGGACTCAGCACTCTGGAGCAGTATGGATTGACTGCAAGAACGGCCTCGCGCACAAGAGGAGCGCTTCTCTGTCAGACTGAAAAGGGTCTTATGATTTTGAAGGAATTCCACGGTTCGGAAAAAAAGCTGAAAATACAGCAGGAATTGCTTCTTACCATACAGCAGAATGGCTTTCATGCGGACAGCTTTCTGGAAAATCAGGAGGGGAATCTGGTAAGCCGTGATAAAGACAACATTCCGTTTACTCTGCAGCATTGGTATGAGGGCAGAGAATGCGATACCAGGTCCAGGGAGGATGTTTTAAAGGGAATCAGGACCCTGGCAGGCTTACATAAGGTGATGAAGCTGCCGCTGGTAGAGGATTATATGGAAAAATCTTTAGAAGACGAATATCTGCGCCATAATCAGGAGCTGCGTAAAATCCGGAAATTCATCCGTAAAAAGGGACCGGTGAACCTTTTTGAAAAGGATTATCTTGCCAGTGTGGAATGGTTCCTGGAAAAAGGTGAGGAAGCTCTGCAGATGCTGGAGGAATCCTCTTATGGCAGGCTTCGCAGTGAGGCTATGGAAAAAGGCATGATTTGCCATGGAGAGTACAATCAGCATAACGTTCTGATTATGAAAACCGGAACAGCAGTGACGAATTTCGGTCACTGGGGCTTTGATGTGCAGATGGCAGACTTATATCGGTTTATGCGCAAAATTCTGGAGAAATATAACTGGGATTTGGGGCTTGCCAGGGAAATGCTTCGTGCGTATCATGGGGAACGGAGGATTTCACGGGAAGAATGGATGAATCTTCGTATCCGCTTTAGTTATCCGGAAAAATACTGGAAGCTTGCAAATTACTACTATACGCATAATAAAGCATGGATTTCCGAAAAAAATGTAGAGAAAATGAAGGTTTTTATTAAACAGAAGGAAATCTGGGAGCGGTTCACGTCAGAATGCTTTGCGGGTTATCCATTTTAACTTTCTGCAAAAGCTGATTTCCCTTTATTTTTTTCGGAAACTGTTATATAATAAGAAAAAAATAGTGTACAGGGAGGTACTTTTGAATGGATTACAGAGAGGTTTACAGCCAGTGGCTTGAGAATCCATATTTTGACGAAGAAGCCAAAGCAGAATTAAAGGCAATTGAGAATGACGAGAATGAGATAAAAGAACGTTTTTATATGGATCTTGAATTTGGCACAGCGGGATTGCGCGGAATCATCGGCGCAGGAACCAACCGCATGAATATTTATGTGGTAAGACGTGCAACCCAGGGCCTTGCAAACTATATTGCTAAGGTTGGCAAGCAGGCCCAGGGTGTGGCAATTGCTTACGATTCCCGTCATATGTCTCCGGAATTTGCGCAGGAGGCCGCACTCTGCCTGGCTGCAAACGGAATCAAGGCGTTTATCTTTGAATCCTTAAGACCCACTCCGGAGCTTTCCTTTGCAGTACGCCATTTAGGATGTGCCGCAGGTATCAATATCACAGCCAGCCACAATCCGCCGGAATACAATGGATATAAGGTATACTGGGAGGATGGTGCACAGATTACCCCGCCTCACGATACCGGAATCATGGACGAGGTAAAAGCGATTTCCGATTGGAATACGGTAAAGACCATGGATAAGGCCGCAGCAGAGGAAGCCGGACTTTTCGAGGTGATCGGACAGGCAATTGATGACGCTTATATGGCAGAACTGAAAAAACAGGTTATTCATATGGACGCCATTGAAGCGGAGGGCAAAAATCTGAAGATTGTTTATACACCTCTTCATGGAACCGGAAATATTCCGGCAAGAAGAATCCTGAAAGAGCTGGGCTTCGAAAATGTACATGTTGTAAAAGAACAGGAATTGCCGGATGGAGATTTCCCGACTGTAAGCTATCCGAATCCGGAAGCAGCAGAGGCATTTGAGCTCGGCTTAAAGCTTGCAAAAGAAATCAATGCAGACCTGGTTCTGGCAACAGACCCGGATGCGGACCGTCTTGGGGTACGTGTGAAGGACAAGAACGGCGAGTATCATGATCTGACCGGAAATATGTCCGGATGCCTTCTTGCAAATTATGAGATTGGCCAGAGAAAGGCTGTAAACGGAAGCCTGCCGGAAGATGGCGCTCTGATCAAGACAATCGTAACCAGCAATCTGGCAGATGCCATCGCAAAGGGTTACGGTGTGGAGCTGATTGAAGTGCTCACAGGCTTTAAGTTTATCGGACAGCAGATTCTCGGATTTGAAAATAAAGGAAAAGGTACTTACCTTTTTGGATTTGAAGAGAGCTATGGCTGCCTGATCGGGACCTATGCAAGAGATAAGGACGCGATTGTGGCAACTATGGCCTTGTGTGAGGCGGCCGCTTATTATAAAACACAGGGCAAGACTCTTTGGGATGCAATGATCGAAATGTATGAAGAGTTCGGATACTATAAGGATGATATCAAGTCTGTCACTCTGAAAGGAATCGAAGGTCTGCAGAAGATTCAGGAGATCATGGATACTCTGCGTAACCAGCCGCCGGCAGAGTTTGCAGGTCATAAGGTTGTATCTGCGCGTGATTACAGGAAGGATACCATCACAGATATTGCAACCGGCGAAGTAAGGCCCACCGGACTTCCTGGCTCCAACGTTCTGTATTATGATCTGACAGATGATGCATGGGTATGTGTAAGACCATCCGGAACAGAACCCAAAGTTAAATTCTATTATGGCGTTAAGGGAACCTCTTTGGAGGATGCTGACCAGAAATCCGCAGTTATGGGCCAGGCAGTTCTTGACATGGTAAATTCCATGATGTAAGCCATGATAAAGAGTGGGAAGGTCTTCGATGAATTTGTTGGAATAGTCAGGGAGCTGCGAAAAAAATGTCCATGGGACAGCGTACAGACCCACGAAAGCCTGAAGACTTATCTGGAGGATGAGACAAGGGAGGCGCTTGAGGGGATTGATATCCTGAACCGTGAGGGAAGCAGTGACAATCTGTGTGAAGAGCTGGGAGATGTTCTTTTTCAGGTGGTCCTTCACAGTATTATTGCGGAGGAGGAAGGGCTATTCACTGTGGAAGATGTTGTTACCGGGATTTCCGCCAAGATGCAATACCGTCATCCGAAAATTTTTTCACCTGACGATGAAGAAGCTGTGAAGCTTTCCTGGGATGAATTAAAAAAGAAGGAAAAGGAGCAGCGTGGAAAATGACGCAGGGAGTTGTAAATTTGTCCGAATCTTCGGAGAAAACCTTGACAACTTGCAGGAAAAGGTATATATATAGTAAACAGAGCACCGTTGCCGCTTCAGGCGGGTGTCGTGAATAAGAAAGAGATCATTAGAGGAGGAAACACCATGAATAAGACGGAATTAGTAGCAGCAATGGCGAAAGAAACAAATTTATCAAAGAAAGATGTAGAAGCGGTTCTGAAATCTTTCGTTGATGTTGTATCTGCTGAGTTGAAAAAAGGTGGAAAAATTCAGTTAGTTGGTTTTGGTACATTCGAAGTCAGTGAGAGAGCTGCAAGAGAAGGCAGAAATCCTCAGACTGGCGAAACTATGAAGATCAGCGCTTCAAGAGCTCCGAAATTTAAGGCCGGCAAAGCTTTAAAAGATATGGTTAACGACAAATAATAAATAGGCGATAACCTGGGGGAACGATGAGTTCCCCCTTTTTTTGGAGGAATATTATGCGTTTGGACAAATATTTAAAGGTGTCCCGCCTGATTAAGCGCCGGACAGTTGCAAACGAAGCCTGTGATGCAGGCCGGGTGCTGGTGAACGACAAGCCTGCAAAAGCGTCTGTGCAGGTCAGGACCGGGGATACCATCGAAATCCGGTTCGGCAGCAGGAATGTAAAGGTTGAGGTACTGGAAGTAAAGGAGACTGTCAGAAAAGAGGAAGCAGAAAGCATGTATCGTTATCTTTGATGTCTATTTGTCTTTCGATTCACATAGATTAACAGTGGAAGGAATCACCGGGAGGCTGGCTTTGGAAGAAAAGAAAACAATACGCTCTCACAGATTGATGCTGGAAAACCGTCAGGGAGGTACGATTACCGGCGTCCTTGACGTACATTCTTTTGACGAAGCAGAGATCATGCTTCTGACAGAGGCAGGAAAACTGATGATAAAAGGGGAACAGCTTCATGTAAAACGGCTGAACCTGGAAAATGGAGAAGTGGATATAGAAGGAAAAGTGAACAGCCTGACCTATACGTCGAAAACCATGGAAAAAAAGGAAGAGTCCCTTCTGAAACGGATGTTTCGGTGATATATGAGCAGCTATATTCATTATGAAACGCTTCTTTTTTTTCAGTCCGTACTCATGGGTGCTGTTCTTCTTCTGTGTTACGGCTTGCTGGGTGCCTTTCGGAAGGCCGTTCCGCATTGTCCCGCTGCAATAGCCTGTGAGGATCTGCTGTACTGGATAGCAACGGGTTTTGCGGTGTTTGCAGGTGTTTACCGTTCGAATCAGGGAATTTTGAGGAATTTCCTGTTTTTAGGAGTGATGCTGGGGGTATGGATTTGCCATGCGACCATATATCCGGTATTTGAGAGAATCTGGTCATACATATTTCAGATTCCAGTATTTTTTGTAAAATTTTCAACAAAGAGGTTGCTATTTCTGGTCAGAAGATGTAAAATTTTTGTGTGTAAATTCGTAAATCCCCACAAACGACGGAAAAGACTTCGGATTATGCGGACAAAGAGGAGCAGGCAGATTGAAAAAGTCGAAAAAAAAGACGAACAAAATAAGAATAGCGAATAATTACCTCGGTATGGCTGCCATCGCTGTCATTGTACTGCTGCTGCTCGGAGGTCTGATGATGCAGAGCAGGAGTCTGGAACGGCGTTTGGCAGTTTATGATGCTAAGGCTGCTTCACTGGAGCAGTCGATTGAGGATGAGAAGGAACGCACGGAAGACATCGATAAGCTGAAAGCGTATATGCAGACCGATGATTATGCAGGCGAGGTTGCACGAGAGAAGCTTGGTCTTGTGAAAGACAATGAGATTGTGTTTGAAGAAGAGAAGTAATGCAGATTTTGGCGAAAACTTTTTGTAAGAGTTCGCCTTTGTTTGACAGACATTTTATCAGATATCCCTTATAATACCCACTTAATGAGGACATTAAGGGGAGGGGAGAATATGCAGGAATGGATAATTGCCATGCTCGTGATCAGTGTACTGCTGATTCTGCGGGACATGGCAAAAACTATTTTGGCGGTCAGACCGTCAAAAACAGAGGAGCTGCTTCCTTTGTGTGAGAGTCATCCGCAGAAGGAAAAGGTGCAGCGCTATGCGGCGTCTTTTCAGAAATTGGCAGATACTTTTTATGGAATGCCTTATCGGAAGGATTATCTGAGCAGCGGACAGATAGAGCATATCCTGGAGGAGACGAACAGTCAGGTATGCAGCAAATGCTACCAAAGAGAAATCTGCTGGGGCGAGCGTGCACAAATGCTGTATCAGGGCGGTGAAGCCATGATACGGGCCATGGAAGAGGGAAATGAAGAGTCTTTAAGCAAAATCCGAAGTGATTGGATTGGTGTCTGCGGAAGATCCGTGCAGTATTTTGAGACCGTAAAAGAACGTTTCCAGAAGGAAAAGCAGAATCTGATATGGGGAAACCGTATGATAGAAAGCCGTTTGGCGGTTGCGCAGCAGTTGACGGAAATTTCCAAAATTATGGCCATGGTAGCAGAGGACTTGTATGATATTGCACAGGCAGACCCGAAATTCCAGGAGGATTTACAGAAGCTCCTAAAAAAACGGCATATTCTTCTCAAGCAGGTATGGGTTATGGACAAGGTGGAGGGAAGACGGCAGGTATTTCTGACTATGAGAGCCCGGAGTGGTCAGTGCATCTCCATGTCTGAGGTTGCGCAGATGCTGTCGGAAATCTGCGGCTGCGCCATGGCGCCTGCAGATGGAAGCCGCTGCATCGTGAATGGAGAATACCATACGGTTCATTTTGTGGAGGATGTGAGCTATCAGGTTTTATACGGAGTGGCAAAGCTTACCCGGGAGGAAGAGAAGGTGTCGGGGGATAATTATATCTGCCGTCAGGAGGAAGAAGGACGTTTTGTAATGTGTCTTTCCGATGGGATGGGGTCCGGTATGGAAGCCTGCAAGGAAAGTGAAATTGTTGTGGAGCTTCTGGAGCAGTTTTTGGAGTCCGGGTTTTCCCAGGAAACGGCGGCAAGAATGGTGAATTCCGCACTGGTTTTAAAGGGAAGAGAAGGCATGTTTTCTACTGTGGATATCTGTGCGGTAGATTTATATACGGGAATCTGTAATTTTTTAAAAGCGGGTGCATCATCTACCTTTATTAAAAGAGACCATTGGGTGGAGTCAATCACCTCCGAGAGCCTTGCGGCCGGACTGATGCAGCAGCTTGATTTTGATACGGCGTCCAGGAAGCTGTATCATGGGGATTATTTGATCATGATGACGGACGGAGTGCTGGATGCCCTTCCTCTGGAGCGGGAGGAGGAAACGATGAAGGAAATCATCATGGATATTCAGGAGGATACCCCGAAAGAGATCAGCAGAGGGATTCTGGAGCGTGTACTTGGTTACAGTGATTACCGGGCTAAGGATGATATGACTGTGCTGGTAGCGGGAGTATGGAAAAAATAGCGGCATGGAAAGGAATCGTAAATGGATACATATGCAAAGGTATGTGGATTTGTCAGAGAGTATCGGATGATAGAGCCGGAGGATGTGGTGCTGGCCGCTGTGTCCGGCGGCGGCGATTCTATGGCAATGCTTCATATGCTGGAGAAACTCAGGAGGGAAATTGAGTTTGAGCTGAGGGCAGTACATGTACACCACGGCATCCGCACAGAGGAAGCGGAGAGAGATCTGAGGCTGGTGGAGGATTATTGCAGGGAGAGAGAAATCGCATGCAGGGTGTACCGGTACGATGTGCCCGGACTGGCCGGACAGTGGAAAATGGGACATGAGGAAACAGGAAGGTGTGTGAGACGGGAAGTATTTGAGAAGGAAGGGAAGGCTTCGGAGCAGGAAGGGAAAAGAATGAGGATTGCCCTGGCACATAATTTGAATGATCAGGCGGAAACGATGCTGCATCATCTTGCGAGAGGTACGGGGATTCGTGGACTTGCCGGAATTCGTGCAGTATCCGGAAATATCATTCGTCCTGTTTTATGTTTAGAGAGGAAAGAAATTGACCATTATTTAGTAGAAGAGGGAATTTTTTATATACAGGACAGTACAAACCTGAAGGATGATTATACGAGAAACCGCATCCGCCATCATATTCTGCCGCTTTTGGAACAAGAGGTGAATGTGAAGACGGTAGTGCACATGGCGAATGCCGCTCAGACGCTTAAAAGGGCGGAGGATTATCTGGTGCAGCAGAGCAGGCTCTTGCTGGAGAACTGTGTTAAGGAGGAAGGGTATCTTTTTGGGCAGGCTTTTTTTGAGGCCCCGGATATTTTGCAGGAGTATGCAGTGCTGGAAGCGCTGGAAGCTCTTGCCGGTAAACGCAGGGACATTTCGGCTGTGCATGTGCGGCAGGTGCGGGAGCTCTATAAGAAGCAGACAGGAAGCAGAATTGTACTTCCGTATCGGATTACGGCAGGAAGAGAATATGAGGGAGTCCTTTTGAAAAGGGATGCGGATGAAAAAAGAGATCAGGCAGGGGAGGAGACGGAATGGCAGCTATTGGTGCCGGGCAGACTGGAGTGTGCGCTGGGAGCCTTCGAGACAGAGAATTTTTTTTATCAGGGCGAGAAGATTTCCGAAAAAAAGTATACGAAATGGTTTGATTATGATAAAATAGAAAATGATTTGACTGTCAGAACCAGAAGAGCAGGCGATTTTTTGGTGGTGAACCGGGAAGGAAACCACAAAAAGCTGACCAGATGCATGATTGATGAGAAGATTCCGAGAGAAGACAGAAATGTGCTGCCGTTGGTCGTGTGCGGCAGGGAGGTGCTCTGGATGGTAGGCGGAAGAATGAATGAGAGATACAAAGTCACCCCGGAAACCAGGAGGGTGTTAGTATTAAAATACCAAGGAGGAAATCGAAATGAGCGAAAAAGTCAGGGTTTTACTCAATGAAGAGGAAGTAGATGCAAGAATCAGGCAGATTGCAGCACAGATCAGTAAGGATTATGCAGGCAGGGAAGTGCATTTGATCTGTGTGCTCAAGGGCGGTGTGTTTTTTACCTGTGAGCTGGCAAAAAGGATTACCGTGCCTGTATCCCTGGATTTTATGTCCGTTTCCAGCTATGGAGATGACACAAAGTCCACCGGTGTTGTAAGAATCGTGAAGGATTTGGATCAGCCGTTAGTGGGAAAAGATGTTTTGATTGTGGAGGATATCATTGATTCCGGCAGAACACTGAGTTATCTGATCGAGATTTTGAAGGGGCGTAATCCGAACAGTGTAAGACTTTGTACCCTGCTGGATAAACCTGAGCGGAGAGTGAGGGATGTGAAGGTGGATTATTGCTGCTTTGAGATCCCGGATGAATTTGTAGTTGGATATGGGCTGGATTATGCCCAGAAATACAGGAATCTTCCATTTGTTGGTGTTGTACAGTTGGAAGAGGAATGAAAGGAGATTTTGTTAAGTGAGTAGACAGCCAAGTAGAATTGGCCTGTATCTGGTATTGATCGTCATGTTGATTGCAGGCTACCTGTATCTGAACGAGCAGGTGGCATCACAGAGCAATTATACTATGGAGGAATTGGAGCAGGCAGCAGAAGATGGAGAGATTTTGTCCGCGAGAATTTACCAGAACAGGGAGGTTCCTACCGGTTCGATTGCAGCAGAAGTGGCAAATGTGGGACAGAAACGGGTATATGTAACGGATGTTAAGGAAGCGGAAAAAATGCTGAAGAGCTACGGGGTGCACCCTCAGGTAGAGAATGTTCCACAGGAGAATGTTTTTCTTACGGCTTTGCTTCCGGTGATATTAACCGGAGGATTGGTTCTGTTTCTCTTCTTTATGATGAACCGTCAGATGTCCGGGGGCGGCAGCAATGCCAAAATGATGAATTTCGGAAAGAGCCGTGCCAGAATGATGATGCCGGATGATAAAAAGGTGACGTTCCGGAATGTTGCGGGGCTCCAGGAAGAAAAGGAAGACCTGGTGGAGGTCGTGGATTTTCTGAAAGCGCCTCAGAAATATACCAATGTAGGAGCCAGAATCCCGAAGGGCGTATTGCTGGTGGGACCTCCGGGAACCGGAAAGACACTTCTTGCAAAGGCAGTGGCAGGAGAGGCGGGGGTTCCGTTCTTTTCGATCTCCGGTTCAGATTTTGTGGAAATGTTTGTTGGTGTGGGTGCATCCCGTGTCCGTGACCTGTTTGAGGATGGCAAACGTCATGCGCCGTGTATTATCTTTATCGATGAGATTGATGCTGTAGCGAGACAGCGAGGCACCGGCATGGGCGGCGGCCATGACGAGCGGGAGCAGACGCTGAATCAGCTTCTTGTGGAAATGGATGGTTTCGGTGTAAATGAGGGCATCATTGTGATGGCTGCTACGAACAGAGTGGATATCCTGGATCCTGCGATTTTAAGGCCGGGCCGCTTTGACAGAAAGGTTGCTGTGGGAAGACCGGATGTGAAGGGGAGAGAAGAGATTCTGCGTGTGCACGCCAAGGATAAGCCGCTGGGTGAGGATGTGGATTTGCGTCAGATTGCGCAGACTACGGCAGGATTTACAGGAGCGGATCTTGAGAATCTTCTGAATGAGGCAGCAATTGTGGCCGCTAAGGAAGGCCGTTCTTATCTGGTGCAGCAGGATATCAAGAATTCATTTATTAAAGTTGGAATTGGTGCTGAGAAGAAAAGCAAGGTGATTTCGGAGAAGGAAAAACGGATCACAGCTTATCATGAAGCAGGACATGCGATCCTGTTCCATGTGCTGCCGGATATGGAGCCTGTTTATACGGTTTCCATTATTCCGACAGGGATGGGTGCGGCTGGATATACGATGCCGCTTCCGGAAAATGACCAGATGTTTAATACCAAAGGCAAGATGCTGCAGGATATCATAACCCTGCTGGGCGGACGTGTGGCAGAAGAAATTATCTTCAAGGATATTACCACAGGTGCTTCCAATGATATTAAGCGTGCGACCAGTACGGCGAGAGCTATGGTCATGCAGTACGGCATGTCTGAGCAGATCGGTCTGATTGCGTACGGCAATGATGATGATGAAGTGTTTATAGGAAGAGACCTGGCACATACCAGGAGCTACAGTGAAGAGGTGGCCAAGGAGATTGACCAGGAAATTCATCGGATCATTGAGGAATGCCATGACCGTGCAAGGAAAATTATTCTGCAGCATCAGGATGTGCTTCATAAATGTGCAAATCTGCTTTTGGAGAAGGAAAAAGTGCATCGGGAAGAATTTGAGGCACTTTTTACAACGGATAATCCGAGTATAGAAATAGAAGGTATATAAAATAACCAAAAAAGTGTGCCGAATTTTGTGAAGTTTGTGCACACTTTTCTATTGCCTCATGCTATTATATATATCGTAAAAACCCCCCAATACATTATATAGTTTTTGCTACACCCCATAAGAAGAAATACCTTCTCCAAAAAAGACAGCTTATTCCGCTGTCTTTTTTACTTTATATAAATGATGCATAGAGTTTGCATAAAAAGCCTGCAGATTTGCACTATTGATGTTTTGGTATTTGCACTATTGATGTTTTAGTTGTAACTTCGCCAAAATTAAGATAAAATAAACATATGATATACAAAGGGGAATAATTATGGAACGGGAAAGGGTAGACATAACCAAAAAAATGCAATATATCCTGAATATGCGCGCGGTACTAAATAAGGATGCATTGTTCAGCGATGGGACTGAGTATTACAGAAGTCCCGCAGAGCCAAAGCCCGGAGAAGTGGTGATTATACGTTTCCGAACACAGAGAAATAACGTGGATGCTGTATATCTGGTTTCCGGGAATAGAAAACAGAAGATGAAAATTTACAAAACCGACAAGTGCTTTGATTATTATGCGGCAAAGATTGTGATGACGGAAGAGGTATTCCGTTATCATTTTGAGATTCAGTATGGCTGGGTGACGTGCTACTATAACTATCAGGGCGTAGGTATGGAGGCGCCGGACAGGGCGGAATTTGAAATTTATCCGGGCTATCGGACACCGGATTGGGCGAAGGGTGCAGTCATGTACCAGATTTATGTGGATCGGTTTTATAACGGTGATGCCGGCAATGATGTAGAAACAGGAGAATATTTTTATATTGGTGATACCAGCGTGAAAGTGCATGATTGGTCGAAGATTCCGGCAGTGATGGGCGTCCGTGAGTTTTACGGCGGAGATTTGCAGGGCGTCATGGATAAGCTGGATTATCTGCAGGATTTGGGGGTTGAGGTGATATACCTGAATCCGATTTTTGTTTCACCGAGTAATCATAAATATGATTGTCAGGATTATGATTATGTTGATCCTCATTATGGCAAAATCGTAGAGGACTGTGATGGACTGCTTCCGCCCGGAGGCAGGGAAAACGCACATGCATCCAAATATGTGAAGCGTGTGACGGACAAAAGAAATCTGGAAGCCAGCAATCAGTTGTTTGCGGAGCTTGTAGAGGAAATACATAAGAGGGGCATGAGAATTATTCTCGATGGCGTATTTAACCATTGCGGTTCTTTTAATAAATGGATGGACAGAGAACGTATTTATGAAGGTCAGGAGGGATACAGTGCCGGGGCCTATGTATCGGCGGCAAGTCCGTATCGTTCCTTCTTCAGCTTTAATGATGAAAGCAGGTGGCCGTATAATCCCACATATGATGGCTGGTGGACACATGATACGCTGCCGAAGCTGAACTATGAGGGCTCAAAAGAGCTGTATGATTATGTTCTGGAGATTGCGAAGAAATGGGTGTCCGCTCCGTATAACGTGGATGGCTGGAGATTGGATGTGGCTGCAGATCTGGGACACAGCAATGAGTTTAACCATAAGTTCTGGAAGGATTTCCGCAGGAGTGTGAAGGAAGCCAATCCAAATGCGATCATTTTGGCTGAGCATTACGGGAATCCGGAAGGTTGGCTGCAGGGGGATGAGTGGGATACGGTCATGAACTATGATGCCTTCATGGAGCCGGTTACCTGGTTTCTGACCGGTATGGAGAAGCACAGTGACGAATACAGAGAGGATTTGTATGGGAACAGCGACGCCTTTATCGGTGCGATGAAAACGCATATGCGTTCTCTGCACATGTCAGCGCTGTATACGGCAATGAACGAGCTTTCTAATCATGATCATTCCAGATTCCTGACCAGAACAAACGGAAGGGTAGGCCGTATTTCCTATGCGGGAGCGGAGGCTGCATCTGAAAATGTGAATATGGCAGTGATGCGTGAGGCAGTCGCTATACAGATGACATGGCCGGGAGCACCTACCATCTATTACGGAGATGAGGCCGGCGTATGTGGTTTCACAGACCCGGATAACCGTAGGACTTATCCATGGGGATATGAGGACCACAGTCTGATCGATTTTCATAAGAAGATGATTGCCATTCACAAAAAGTACCGTATTCTGCGGACGGGTTCCCTGAAATTCCTGTGGAATGATTACCAGGGGCTCTGTTACGGCAGATTTTCACATACAGAACAGATGCTGGTCATTATCAATAACCGTGATGAAGCGCGGGAAACTGATATTGAAGCCTGGATAACAGGTATGACACGTTTGAAGGATTCCAGGCTGACCAGAATCATGCTTACCCATTGTGAGGGATTTACGGATGAGGAAGAGGAAGTGATTGCGCATGCGGGTGTGCTCCGTGTTTCCATGCCGCCGCGCAGTGCAACGATTCTGCACCATAAGGACTGAGTGTCTGATTGGATAATTTTAACGCAGGGACATGGCGTGTAGTGTTGGACTGCGCCATCTGTTCAGGTTATTTTCTGACGCTCCCTAAGCGTATGAGAAAATGGTCCGGTGGATTGTCCTTGGGCTTGAGGATTTATGATAAGGAGAAAAAGATGCTGGGTACATATATTAAAAATGTAAGGAAGACAGTGCCGTTGGTACATAATATCACAAACTATGTAACGGTAAATGATGTGGCGAATGTTCTGCTGGCCTGCGGAGGCAGCCCGATCATGTCTGATGAGCCGGAGGATGTGGAGGATATCACAGCTATCTGTAAAGGGTTGAATATCAATATCGGTACTTTGAATCAGAGGAGTATTGAGGGGATGTTCCGGGCGGGAAGAAAGGCCAATGAGCTGGGACATGTGGTTCTTCTGGATCCGGTTGGGGCAGGTGCAGGCGCCCTTCGTACAGGTACGGCAATAAGGCTTCTGGAGGAGCTTCGGTTTGATGTAATTCGCGGGAATATTTCCGAAATTAAGACACTTGCCCGGGGAAGCGGCACAACGAAGGGCGTAGATGCTGATGTGGCAGATGCGGTAACAGAAGAGAATCTGGATGAAGCAGTGGCTTTTGTCAAAGAATTTGCCAAAAAAAGCGGCAGTATCGTGGCGGTCACGGGGGCGATTGATTTGGTGAGTGATGGGGAGAAATGCTTCGTTATCCGCAATGGCCGACCGGAAATGGGAAAAGTTACAGGAACCGGCTGCCAGCTTTCCGGCATGATAACTGCATTTCTGGCGGCAAATCCGGACAATAAGACAGAGGCCGCCGCTGCAGCAGTATGTGCTATGGGACTTGCAGGTGAAATCGGCTGGAGCCGTATGCAGGAGGGGGATGGAAATTCCACTTATCGTAACCGGATCATCGATGCTATTTACAATATGGATGAAGAATGCCTGGACGGAGGTGCGAAATATGAAGTTCGATAAAAGGGGCCTGCTGCTGTATGCAGTCACGGACAGAAGCTGGCTGAATGGAGAAACCCTGTATGAACAGGTGGAAAAGGTATTGAAGGGCGGCGCCACGTTTATCCAGCTTCGGGAAAAGGAACTGGACGAGGAGCATTTTCGGGAGGAAGCGAAGGAGATCAAGGAGCTTTGCAGAAAATACCAGGTTCCCTTTGTAATCAATGACAATGTGGAAATTGCGCTTACCATGGATGCAGACGGCGTTCATGTGGGGCAGAGTGATATGGAAGCGGGAGATGTCCGGGCGAAGCTGGGACCGGATAAGATCATTGGTGTTTCCGTTCAGACAGTGGAGCAGGCGCTTTTGGCAGAAAAAAGAGGGGCAGATTATCTTGGAGTAGGCGCCGTGTTTCACACAGGCTCCAAAGCGGATGCCAGGGATGTCAGCCATGAAACACTGAGGGAAATCTGTAAAGCTGTCGGGATTCCGGTTATTGCTATCGGAGGAATCGGCAGGGAAAATGTCCTGGAGCTGTCCGGCAGCGGCATCTGCGGGATTGCGGTAATCAGCGCATTGTTTGCACAGCCGGATATCCAGGCAGCGGCAGAAGAGCTGAGGCATTTGACGGAGGAAATAATAAGAAAATGAGTAAGGCCGCTGTTTTTGATGTGGACGGTACACTTTTGGATTCTATGCCTGTTTGGGAGAATTTGGGTGTGCGTTATCTGAAAAGGTTAGGAATAGAACCGGAGGTTGAGCTGGGGAAAATTCTGTTTCCCATGACTATAGAGGAAGGGGCGGAATATATCAAAAAACGGTATGGATTATCTATGGAATGCCGGGAGATCATAGATGAAATACTGGAAATTGTGCGGGATTTTTATTTTTATGAGGTATCCCTGAAGAAAGGTGCAGAGGAAGTCCTGAAAGAATTCGAGGAGAGAGGAATCCCCATGGCAGTTGCAACTTCAGGAGAAAGGCTGCTTGTGGAAGCCGCGTTTGAAAGACTTGGGATTCGGCGGTACTTTCAGGTGATCCTGACCTGTACGGAGGTGGGAGCCGGGAAAAGGAGTCCTTTGATCTATCGGAAGGCTGCCGCCGCTCTTGGCGCCGCACCGGAGGAAACCTGGGTATTTGAGGATGCGCTATACGCCATAAAAACTGCCAAAGCAGCAGGGTTCCGTACGGTTGGTGTATACGACCCCTCCAATCGGAAGGTGTGGAAGGAAATCTGCATGGAGGCAGATGTATGTGCAAAAACATTTGTAGAATGCCCGGGGTTATGGATAGATACCGGGAGGGAGACGAATAAATGAAAACAGCATTAACAATTGCAGGGAGTGACTGCAGCGGCGGTGCGGGTATACAGGCGGATATAAAGACCATGCTTGCAAACGGTGTTTATGCAATGAGTGCAGTGACTGCTCTGACGGCGCAGAATACGAAGGGTGTGACCGGAATTATGGAGGTGACTCCGGAGTTTCTGAAGGAGCAATTGGATAATATTTTTACGGATATTTATCCGGATGCGGTAAAGATCGGAATGGTATCCTCCGCACTGTTGATCGGTGCGATTGCCGAGAAGCTTCAGGAATATGGGGCAGGAAATATTGTGGTGGATCCGATCATGGCGGCAACCAGCGGAGCCAGATTGACAGAGGAAGATGCAGCTGCCGCATTAAAAGAGAGGCTGCTTCCTCTGGCGTGTGTACTGACACCGAATATTCCGGAGGCAGAGCTGCTTTCCCGAATGGTGATTCGGACAGAGGCGGATATGCTTGCGGCTGCGAAGAGCATCCATGAGACTTATGGCTGCGCGGTATTGTGCAAAGGAGGACATGCGATAAGCGATGCCAATGATCTGCTGTATCATGATGGTGTTTATCGGTGGTTCCGGGGAAAAAGGATTGAGAATCCGAATACACACGGAACAGGCTGTACGCTTTCCAGCGCCATTGCCTCTAATCTGGCGAAGGGGCTTGATCTGGAGGATGCCATAGAGCGGGCAAAGGATTATATTTCCGGTGCTCTGGGTGCCATGCTGAATCTTGGACAGGGAAGCGGTCCTATGGATCACGGATTTGATTTAACAAGTACTTATATCACAAAAGAAGGCTGAGAGCAGTGTCCGTACTGCTCTTTTTTTCGTCCGCGTACTTGATTTCTGAGCCGGTTGTGCTACGGAGAACAGATACCAAATTTCTGCGTTGTTATTTGTTTGCAAAATTTGCTTCAAATAAGGATAGATGAAATTATTCAGGAGAATCAAAATGGAAAAAATATTAAGACAAGATAGATACAATATCAAATGTGTCAGCAGATTTAAAACTCAGAGCTGGATTAGTGATTTCGGGAATCATAGCGTGATTATGAGTATAAACATTTAGAAATGATTTCTTTGCTGGCTGCTATTCTACTGTTGGTTGAATTTTAGGCGAGAAAATCACTTGTTTGGTTATCGAAATATTGATGTGAATAATATTAGTATATAGAGTATGTGTTATGAATAGGAGGTAGTAATGCATAATAGCAATAGTATAGGGAATTTGATTGCGAAAAAGCGGAAAGTGTTAGGATTAACACAGAAACAGCTTGCAGAAAATTAGATATTTCTTTTCAGGCAACTTCGAAGTGGGAAAATGGTACTGCTATGCCAGGTGCAGATATTCTTATGAAATTGTCAAGAGAATTAGAGGTGAACGTAGAAGATATATTAAGCGGCCGAGAGAAAACTAGTGTTTCATATAGCAAAGCAGGAGTTGACATTTCATATACTGATTCAATCAAAAATGAAATAGAAAAGTATGTTTCTGTTGGGGATGATAGGGTATTAAATATACTGGGTGCCTTTGCTTCACTTTATGATTTTAAATTTAACGATATAAAACATCCGGTACTGGTATTGAAAGCAGAAGAGCCAGGATCAAAACAGAAATTGGCAATTGAATATGGTTATACGTAGTCAATTTGCCATGATATGATAAATCATTTAGTTAATGATATCATTGTAATGAATGCGATGCTTTAGCGGTGTTAGATACAATTGTATGTGGAAAGGCGGAAAAAGATACAATTAATTGAAGAAGATATTGTGTTGGCAGTTGCATCTAATGGTTTACATACAAACGGATATTCGTTAGTAAGAATGTTGATGGATATGTTTCCGAATATAGTGAGTGCAGATGTAGACGGTGAGAAATTTATTGACTTAATTATGAAGCCACATACCGCATACTATCCTGTTATAAAAGATGTATTGAATTCTGAATGGATTACAGGAATGGCACATATTACAGGTGGTGGTATTAAAGGTAATTTAAAGAGAATCATTCCTGATGGATTATGTGCTGAAATTGATTTATCTATGTTGAATATTTTACCAGTTTT
The DNA here is from genome assembly GCA_900551075.1 of uncultured Blautia sp. Taxonomy (GTDB): domain Bacteria; phylum Bacillota; class Clostridia; order Lachnospirales; family Lachnospiraceae; genus Blautia_A. The sequence goes on from URVB01000047.1 coordinate 17,545, forward strand.
TAAATTTAAGAGACATTGGTAAGATTCATGATGAGGAAATGTTGTCAACGTTAATCCCAGATGAAGGCGGATAATCTTTTTCTTGAACTCTGGCTAGTACTGTTTTAGCATAATGCTGCCCTCTTTTCTATGCAATATTGATTATATCTTATTAGGAACAACTGATGGACGCATCCGTAGCGATCATAGAAATACACATATGGTACCGGCAAAGGAGCTGGGTTTGTAAAGGATTTTCGATTGGGTGCTAAGGCTAACAAGATGCGGAAGAAGGTAATAGAGGCGTTTGGCGTGAATTTTTATAGTAAGCTCTATATGGAAGAAAAGCTGACGAATGACAGTATTCAGCGCATTTTTCAGAACAGAGAAGAGATGAATCTGGTATGTTTGCTGGAAGGAAGTATGGCGGGTAAGGCAGGCGGGATCACGGAGGAAATAGAGAAGGTATAGACGGAATGACGAAGATGCGAAAAGCTCAGGTCTTAGCAAATAAAAAAACCGGAGGACAGCTCCGGGTTAAATAATGGATGGAGAAGGATTCGAACCTTCGAAGGCGGTGCCAACAGATTTACAGTCTGCCCCCTTTGGCCACTCGGGAATCCATCCATAAACCGTGTATCATTATATTAAATTTTGGGGGGAATTGCAAGCCCCTTTTTTACAAAAAAAGAATGCATGTTTAGGCAGAAGTGATAAAAAACTCTAATTTTTTGGCAAAGTAGTAGACGAAATGGCAGGAATCTGGTAAACTATGAGGTATCCGGATATAGATTAGAGTTCATATCCCAAGAAAGTTTAGGAGGAATTTATCATGTTAGTAAGTGCAGCAGAAATGTTGAAAAAAGCAAAAGCAGGTCACTATGCAGTAGGTCAGTTTAATATCAACAATCTTGAGTGGACAAAGGCTATCCTGTTGACAGCACAGGAAAACAATTCTCCGGTTATCCTTGGTGTTTCTGAGGGCGCAGGAAAATATATGTGTGGTTATAAGACGGTTGTTGGTATGGTGAACGGAATGCTGGAAGAATTGAATATCACTGTTCCGGTTGCTCTGCATCTGGATCACGGCAGCTACGAAGGATGTCTGAAATGTGTAGAAGCAGGATTCTCTTCGATCATGTTTGATGGTTCTCATTACCCAATCGAAGAAAACGTTGCTAAAACGAAAGAACTGGTTAAAATCTGTGCAGAGCACGGAATGTCTCTGGAAGCAGAGGTTGGTTCTATCGGCGGCGAAGAGGATGGCGTTGTTGGTATGGGCGAATGTGCAGACCCGCAGGAATGCAAGATGGTTGCAGATCTTGGAATCGATTTCCTGGCAGCAGGTATCGGCAACATCCATGGCAAATATCCGGAAAACTGGGCAGGCTTAAGCTTTGAGACTCTGGACGCTATTCAGCAGTTGACAGGCGATATGCCGTTAGTGCTTCACGGCGGCACAGGAATCCCGGCAGACATGATTAAAAAAGCTATTGATCTCGGCGTTTCCAAGATCAATGTAAATACAGAATGCCAGTTATCTTTTGCAGCAGCTACCCGTGAGTATGTAGAAGCCGGCAAGGACCAGCAGGGCAAAGGCTTTGACCCGCGTAAGCTTCTGGCTCCGGGATTTGAAGCTATCAAAGCTACTGTAAAAGAAAAAATGGAACTGTTCGGTTCTGTAGGCAAAGCCTGACCGAACCTGAAACAAGTAAAGGATATGAGAGGATGGTACTTTGTGTACCGTCCTTTTTTGTTTCAGGGAAAGTAATTCATATCGCTCCGAACAGAATCCGGTTTCCTGTGAAAAAAATGCGTGTAAGTATCAATTTTCCACAGACAGATATAAAAAATTGAAAAATTAACATGTTTCTTGATTTTTTAATATGGATGAAATTCCTCTCCAAAACTAAAATAAAGATACCCAAAAACGAAATCCCAATAGATAAGGAGAGGATTAAAAATGAAAATGAAAAAAGTGACCGCATTAAGCCTTGCTGCAGTGATGGCAGCATCCATGGTTCCGGCAGTTCCTGCAATGGCAGCAGAGGGTGAAGGCTCTGTATACTATCTGCAGTTTAAGCCGGAAGCAGCAGACCAGTGGACTGCACTGGCTGAAAAGTACACAGAAGAGACAGGTGTTGAAGTAAACGTAGTAACAGCGGCATCCGGTACATATGAATCCACCTTAAAGGCGGAAATGGCCAAGGATGAGGTTCCTACCTTATTCCATGTAAACGGTCCGGTTGGCTTGGCTACATGGAAAGACTACTGCAGAGAACTATCCGATACAGACATCTACAAGGAACTGAAAAGCGAGGATTTTGCACTGAAAGACGGCGATGATGTGCTTGGTGCTGCATTTGCAGTAGAAACCTACGGAATCATTTATAACAAAGCACTTCTGAATGATTATATCGCAATGGACGGCGCAGTGATTTCTGATATTTCCGAGATCAATAACTTCGAAACGCTGAAAGCAGTTGCAGACGACATTCAGGCAAAGAAGGATGACCTTGGGGTAGAGGGTGCGTTTACCTCAGCCGGTATGGATTCCTCTTCTGACTGGAGATTCAAGACTCATCTGGCAAACCTGCCGATCTACTATGAATATCAGGCAGATGGCATCGGCTCTACAGATGCGATCAAAGGAACCTACCTTGAGAATTACAAAAACATCTGGGACCTGTATCTGACAGATTCTACCTGCGAACCGTCTCTTCTTTCCAGCAAGACCGGAGAGGATGCAGCCGCTGAATTCGCACTCGGCGAAGCAGTATTTTATCAGAACGGAACCTGGGCATACGGCGATATTCAGGACAACGAGGTTGCTGACGAGGATCTTGGAATGCTTCCTATCTATATCGGTGCAGAGGGCGAAGAAAATCAGGGTCTGTGCACAGGTACAGAAAACTACTGGTGCATTAACAAGAATGCTCCGGAAGAGGACATTCAGGCCACCATTGATTTCCTGAAATGGGTCATCACAAGCGAAGAAGGGAAGACAGCCCTGACTCAGGAAATGGGATTTGTTACAACCTTTAATACGATCGGTGATGAATATCTGCCGGAGAACCCGTTGGTTGTCTGCGCGGAGGAGGACATCGCAGCAGGACATATTCCTGTGGCATGGTGCTTCCCGACAATGCCTTCCGAAGAGTGGAAGAATGGCGTTGGTTCCGCACTTCTGGAATATGCACAGGGTACAGGCGAATGGGATGCTGTTGAGACTGCATTCGTTGACGGCTGGGCAACAGAGATCGCAGCTACCAAATAAGACAGACGAAGTGGAAACTTAAAACAGAGGGTGAGCGATGTTTGCTCATCCTCTGCTTGTTACCGGATTTCAGCGGAAACCGGTAAATTGGTTTGAGGAAAGAGGGACTTTATGAATAACATAAAAACAATGAGAAAATATTCTCCCATTTTTTTGGCGCCTACCCTGATCGCTTTTACGATCGGATTTATTGCTCCTTTTATTCTTGGTATTTATTTGTCGTTTTGCGAGTTTACCACAGTTGTGGACGCCAAATGGGTAGGATTTAAGAATTATCTGAAAATATGGGGAGATGCATCATTTGTGCATTCACTGTGGTATACGGCGCTGTTTACCATCGTAACCGTAATTCTGATCAATGTTCTGGGCTTTGCCATTGCCCTGCTTCTGACAAAAAAGATACGGGGAACCAATGTATTCCGTACGGTATTTTTTATGCCGAACCTGATCGGCGGCATTATCCTCGGCTATATCTGGAACCTTCTGTTAAACGGCATTCTGCTTCAGTTCAACCGGACACTGACATTTTCCGGTACCTATGGTTTTTGGGGACTGGTTATTCTGATGTGCTGGCAGCAGATCGGTTATATGATGATCATCTATATTTCCGGTATCAATAATATTCCGGGAGAACTGGTAGAAGCAGCGAAGATCGATGGTGCAACCTCCGGGCAGGTTTTGAGATATGTGACCATTCCTATGGTAATGCCGTCCATTACAATCTGCACCTTCCTGACACTGACAAATTCCTTTAAGCTGTTTGACCAAAACCTGGCGTTGACAGCAGGGGAACCATCCAAAATGTCAGAAATGCTTGCTTTGAATATTTATAATACGTTTTATACCAGAAATGGCTGGGAAGGTGTTGGCCAGGCAAAGGCAGTCGTATTCTTTATCCTGGTAGCTCTCATCGCGCTTATTCAGCAGAAATTGACCAGTTCTAAGGAGGTGCAGCAGTAATGAAAGAAAGAGGTGCGAGATCATCCGGATTATTGACAGTTGTTTTTACGCTTATTTCTCTGCTGTGGGTATTTCCGATCATATTGATCATTATTAATTCCTTTAAGAAAAAGGCGTACATTACCAGAAAACCGTTTGCGATCCCTGCGGATAAGATGTTTGTGGGAATTGAAAACTATATCAATGGTATAGAAAAAACAGGATTTTTTGATGCATTTTTGACTTCCCTGTTCATTACTGTATGTTCGGTGGCTGCAATTATTCTGTTTTGCTCCATGACCGCATGGTACATCATGCGTGTAAAGGATGCCTTTACAAAAACCGTTTATTATTTATGTCTGTTTTCAATGATTGTGCCGTTTCAGATGGTTATGTATACGCTTTCAAAAACCGCAAATATGCTGCATTTAGGAAATCCGGTGGGGATTATCGTCGTATATCTGGGCTTCGGAGCGGGCTTATCCGTGTTTATGTTTACGGGCTTTGTAAAGTCGATTCCGCTGGAAATCGAGGAAGCGGCAATGATCGATGGGTGTAATCCGCTGCAGACCTATTTTCAGGTCGTGCTTCCGATTATGAAACCGACCTGCATTACAGTGACGATTCTTCAGGCAATGTGGGTTTGGAATGACTATCTTCTGCCGTGCCTGGTATTGGATCAGAAAAAATACAGAACTATTCCTATGGCGGTTCAGTATCTGAAGGGCGGCTATGGTTCCGTAGATATGGGTGCAATGATGGGTGTCCTGGTGCTTGCCATTATTCCGATCATTGTCTTCTATCTGGCCTGCCAGAAATATATTATTGAAGGCGTGGTTGCCGGAGCTGTCAAAGGCTGATGCAGCAGAGAGAAATTTTAGTCCTTGTGAAGATCATATCTTCACAAGGACTTTGCAGCATGTTAAAATAATTTATCGGGGGAGGGATAAAAACAGGGTGCACGATATTAAGATATTAGTAGTCGATGATGAAAAGATAGAACGGGAAGGCGTGAAATACTTACTGTCTCTGGAGGCTGGGGAAAGAGAAATTTTTGAGGCTGCCAATGGAAAGCAGGCTTTACAGATTTTGCGTACGCAGTCCATCGATCTGCTGCTGACAGATATCAAAATGCCGCATATGGATGGACTGGAGCTGAGCAAAAGGGCCAAAGAAGAGAATGAGCAGCTTCAGGTTGTGATTTTCAGCGGATATAATGATTTTACCTTTGCGCAGGAGGCTATCCGTTATGGCGTGACAGACTATGTGCTGAAACCGGTGGATCCGGACGGCTTCCATGAGATCATTCAAAAAGCGGAGCGAAAGATATCCAGAATAAAGGAAAAGGAAGACCAGGAGATGAAGGAGAAGAATTTTTTGCAGCAGTATTTCCTGCAGAATTATCTGTATTCTGGCAAAAGAGAAATTCTGGAAAGAGCAGGAGAGCTGATCGATCTGGAGAAATGGAACGGCTGGCATTGTGCGATTCTGATTGAATCAGACAAGGCGTTTTTTGATTCTGCGGAAGAAAAGCTGCCCGAGGAAATTCAGAAGGAGCTGCGGAGAGTCTTTTTTTATCTGAATCTGAATGCGCGTCAGTCCTTGCTTCTGTTTCAGGATGTGTACTGTGATTATCAGTTGGTGGCAAATCATATTTATACATTTTTGAAGCGTAAATATACGGTACGGTTTTACCTTGCGGTAAGCAGAAAATTCGAAGGCTTTGAATGTCTGCCGGAAATTTTGGGACAGCTTGAACAGCAGATGGAGGAACAGTTCTATCATCCGGAAAAACATATTTTTTCCAGTGAAGAGGATAACTTAAGGCTTGTGGGTCAGGAAGTACAGGATGCTCAGTTGATGCAGATGATTTCCGAGGATATTTCCCGAAAGGACGTAGCCCAGTTGTGGAAGCATTTTGCCCATTTGAAGGAAAAGTATCAGCAGCAGACGCAGTTTTCAGCAATGTATATTAAATTTGTATTTTCCAATGTCATCCAGGAACTGTACCAGGAGAATCAGTTTTCCGGGGAACGGCATCTGGAGCAGGAAATTGACAGACTGTATTCCTGCAGAGACATTGTACAGATATTAGATGTAACGGAAGAAAACATCAGGAATTATGAGGAATTTCTCAACCGTTCGATGAGTGAGGCAAGAGATGAGGTTGCTGCTGTAAAGAACTATATTTATCAGCATTATGATGAAGACCTCAATTTGGAAATGCTGGCTGAGAAGGTATATCTCTCATCCGGATATCTCAGTTTTATTTTTAAAAAGGAAACAGGCATGAATCTGAATCGTTTCATCCGTGTTTTCCGCATGGAAAAGGCGAAGGAGCTTTTGTGCGGGACCAATATGAAGGTTGCGCAGGTAAGTGAAAAGGTTGGCTTCGCAAATGTATCTTATTTTTGCAGGAGCTTCCGGGAATATTACGGGAGCAGCCCGGAATCCTATCGGAAAGGAACAGGGGAGGATGAATAAACTTCTGCTGACGTTTAAGAATATGAAGTACCGTCATAAGCTGACAATCCTTTTAGTGGTTGCCAGCTTAGTTCCTATGACGGTGCTTGTATTATACAGCCATGGCCGAATGAGCAGTATGATACGCGAAAACGAGATGGAGGATATGACTTCTATATTGGAGCAGACAAGAGAAGGAATTGACAGCCAGATCGAGGTGTTCTCCAGTCTGCTGAATTATCTGACGTATTCTCCGGATATTGCGGAGATTATTGAAGTTGAAAATATGGATAATTATACAGCCTACGAAAAATATACGGAAGTCGCAGATCCGCTTTTGTCTGTTCCTAAGTCTTATCATGATTCGATTCATCAGATACAGCTTTTTGCAGAGAGCATCAGGGTGGAGCATGAATATACGCTGGTTCCGCTGAAGAAAATGGAAGAAGAGTGGTGGTACAGCAGCCTGGATGATGAAGCCCGCATTCAGTGGCTGGTTAATAAGGAACGAAAAGAGGTAGTTGCTGTACGTAAAATTTATGAAGGACAAAAGCCGGAGGCTGCTCTGTGTATTACCCTGGACTATGATAAGCTTTTTCAGCCCTTTGCCAATATCATTGCTGAGGAAAGCGGAGGAATGATCGTGGATGCAAAGGGGCAGATTTTATACCATCGGGATAATCTGGAAACTCATCTGAAAAACGTGCAGCTTTCCGGGGGGACGGATGCCAATGCTCTGCTGGAACAGATGCAGGAGGATTGTGCATTTGTAAACAGCAGAAGCAAAGAGAGTGAGTGGGATTTTTATCTGTACAGGTCAAGGGAAGCGATATCAGGCTCCGTATCCCGGTTATTGCTTGAAGAAATTCCGCTGATTCTGGTCTGCGCAGGAATTATTCTGCTGTTGGGATTGTCTTTTTCCAGGCTGTTTACCAGGAAAATCGAGCAGTTGACCGAAAATATGGATCAGGTCAATCACGGAAGCCGGGAAGTTACCGTGTACAGTGATTCCAAAGATGAGGTTGGTGTATTGATCCGCAGCTTTCGCCGCATGATGGCGGAAACAGATCGTTTGATACATGAAGTTTATGAGAACAGAATAGCCCGGAAGGAGTTTGAATTAAAGGCTCTGCAGGCACAGATAAATCCTCATTTTCTCTATAATTCGCTGTCCATTATTAACTGGATGGCAATTCGCAGCAAGCAAAAGGATATCAGTAAGGTAACACTTGCGCTGTCTACTTTTTACAGAACGGCTCTCAGTAAGGGAGAAGATATGGTGACTGTAGAAAGCTGCATCAAAAATATTGAGGCATATCTGGAAATTCAGTTGGTTATGCACGATCATGAATTTCAGGTGGAATGGGAAATCGATCCGGAGATTAAAGGAGAAAAAGTTCCCAAGCTCCTTTTGCAGCCGGTGGTGGAAAATGCACTGGAGCATGGGCTTGACGAAAAAGAAGAAGGCGAAAAGATTCTGAAGCTGCTTTTTATTCAGGAGTCCGGGGATGTTCTGCTTGCTGTGGAGGATAACGGCATGGGAATGGAGCAGGAGAAAGCGGAGACTCTTGTAACCTATCAGGCGGAAGGCTATGGGCTGAAAAATGTCAATGACAGGATATGCCTTCTCTATGGAGAAGAATATGCCATCCGTATATTCAGCCGGGTAGGTGAGGGAACGCGTGTGGAGATGAGATTTCCGAAAGAGGATGGAAGAAATGAAAAATAAATACAGGATACTTGCCGGGCTGAGTATTTCCTTTTTATTGTGCGGCTGCACAGGCAGGATAACATCAGAGAAGGAGCCGGTGGTACAGCATGAGGACTCTGCTCAGGCCAATGAGAATGCTGCAGATTGGGAGGAGGCACGGACAACGCCATATGGAAAATATCCGGAGCTTGTTACTTATACTCTTGGGCAGATGAATGGCGCGAATAATTCCAATCTTCCGCAGGGAGAAACCTACGAGGACAATGCTTATACAAGATATCTGCGGGAAATGCTGAATATTCAGAATAAAAGCGTATATCTGGAAAGTGAAGACCGTTATGATGATTATGTCAATATTCTCGTAAAAGACCGGACACTTCCGGATGTTTTGGTGGTTTCCGACCGGGACACCCTGAAGGAGCTCATAGAAAACGATCTGACAGAGGATTTGACGGATGTTTTTGAAACGTGTACGACAGAGCGGATCAGAGAAATGTATGAAAGCTATGGAGGGGAACTTCTGGAATCCTGTATGAGTAACGGAAGGCTTATGGCAGTGCCGGAAACGGTCATAGACCATGGTCCTTGTCTGATGTGGCTTCGGAAGGATTGGATGGATCAGTTGGGGCTGGAAGAACCCGGAACTCTTGAGGAAGCCTTTGAAATTGTGGAAGCGTTTGTAAGAAACCGGCTGGGAACTGAAGAGGGAGAAGAGCCTGTTGGGCTGGTCTGTGATACGGCTTTGGTGGGAACTACCAGCTCCAGCTATTCTGTAGACCCTGTATTTGACAGCTTTGGCGCAAGTCCGCAGAGGTGGGTGAATCAGGAGGGGCAGATTGTTTATGGTTCGCTGACAGAAGAAACCAGGGATGCGCTCGCTTATTTGCGGGAGCTTTACAGCAAGAAGATTTTGGATTCCGATTTTGCTCTGCGCGCCCAGAATAATCTCAGGGATTTGGTAGTGGAGGGAAAATGCGGCGCCTTCTTTGGGCTCTGGTGGACACCCAATAATCCCTTGATGGATTGCTATGAGCTGGATCCGGCGTCTGATTGGCAGCCGTATTATTTCCCGGTTCAAACTTCCAAAAACGCCTATGCGTCTTTTCGGGATAATAAATATGTGGTGGTCCGCAAGGGGTATGAGCATCCGGAAATTGTGATGAAGATCATCAGCGTGCTGTTTGATTATACACGGTACGAGGCTGAGGATGCGCAGGAGGTCAATCGCTATTTTGCGTTGAATGTAGACCCTACGGCAAGGCCCCTTGTCATTAATGTGGATTATAATGAAGCAACCTATAAGGTTACAGAGGATATCCGGAAGGTTATGGCAGGTGAGCTTGAAGAGGAAGCGCTCAGCCAAATAGAAAAATCTTATTTTGAGGCGTGCCGGAATTATCTTCAGAGTTCTTCCTATTCAGTCGAGGATTGGGCTGCATACAAATCCAGGATTTCCGCGGTGGGGCTGCTTGTGGATGGAGATTATGAGCCGCCCATCCGGCAGTATTTGGATGATTCGGATGGAGAAGTGCCACAGTCCCTGCAGACATTGGAAAAAAACGCTTTTATACGGATTATTATGGGTGAGCAGCCCTTGGACTATTTTGATGAATTTGTAGAAGAATGGTATCAACAGGGCGGAGAAGAATTGACAAAAAGGATTCGGGCAGCTTATTGAGCAGAAGATATGGACAGCTTTTCAATTGTAATGGTTGAAGAGCTGTTTTTACGTTTGAAATTATAGTAAATAGAATTATCGAAACAATTAAAATCTCCTGGACGTCATATTGATTCACCGGTTTTGCCGATACGATTTCGCTCATTATAGAGCGACAGCATTGGGGGTATGAGCATTGCCTGTTTTTCTAATCTCCATGCACCTTCTCAAATTTAACATTTCATAATGTGTGCCGTGATAATCGTATAGCTGTATGAGTTAATAGTGATTTTCATATTGTCAACCTCACAATACCAGTTTTTACCTTGCTTATAGATATTACAGTTTTTCTTCAAAATCTTATTTTTGCAATATTCAACCACATCGGCGGTATCTATTTTCAAGTTTTTTTTAATTCTGTCAATTCCCATTACAGTTGTATGAATTTTGTCAATATTATCAATTAGTGCTTTTCTATCTTCCATTATTTTGTTTTCCCTCAAATTTCCGTTTATTTTTGTTGAAATTATATTGCACAGTTCTCAGAGCCACAACTTGCTTTCGTTTCTTTCCTCTGTTCTGGCGTCTGTGCCCTTCATCAGCCTGGATTTTTGCATAACCCGCACCGATTTTTGTTGATTTGCAATGGAGAGTGGCCGTTTTCTTGCCTGTATAGCATGATAATATATGTCATTGCAACTGTAAAGAGAACATCTGATATTAAAGTAGAATTTATTGTCGGAGCAATATTCTTTATTTCATTGTTTTTGTGGTTGAGTGGCTTTGAAGCAGGGTTATTTTGCGACTGAGAAGTTGGAGGAATAACCTACCTGTGAAACTGTTGCTACATGGAAAAAATGCCAGACCATGCAACAGCGGTTTTCTTATTTCCGTTTCTTTCGTTGGCTGTCATTGTCTTTCGGCAGTTTAGAAAAAGCGCTTTCTGGAGATTGTGGTTGGCTGCCTGACTTTATCAATCAAGGAGGTAGCCTGCATGAAATATATCAATGCAAATGCAATTCTCCCTGATGTGCTGACCGGGGAACTGTAAAAGTATGTTCAGGCAGGGTATGTCTTTATTTCTGCAAAAGGCGGACAGGTACCGCAGCATAGGGGCGTGGTTTGGTATGCGGAATTTTGGTAACGAATTTAAAAGAATTGGTCGGATTTTGAAAGAAATGAGCGGATATTGCAAGTTAGCATATCCGCTTTTTCTGCTATAATTATAATGACGTTATAATATCGTGAATCGCCCGCTATGTTTTAAATGTGTACGGACGGAATGCGGCTGTTGCACCGGAGGAGAGGATAATGAAAGTTTGATAAAGCTCTGGAATACGATTTCAATTATCAGAATTGCCGGTTCTACCGGGACCTTTGTACAGAACAAATATAGAACATACCTGCTGGTTTCCGGAAGAGGACTATGATAAACGGTGGAAGTGTGCAGGATGTAAAAGTGCACAAAAACCATGGATGAATTTTGACATAGGTTATGCGTTTAACCTTTGCTTTTTCCTGCAGTCTGTTTTACTATTACTATAACTGCTATAATACGAACCTGGAGGAATGGTAAGATGGAAGACAGAAAATTAGTAATCCCTGGAGATATTAAGGCTGCCCTAACGGATGTTGGTGTTCGGAATGGCCAGACGATTATGGTACACACATCACTGAGCAGCCTTGGCTGTGTGTGTGGTGGTGCACAGGCAGTCATTGAGGCGTTGTTGGATTGTGTTGGAAATGAGGGTACAGTTATGATGCCGACACAATCCTGGAAAAACCTGGACCCCACGGCAGGGGTCTATTGGCGGGAACCGGAGGAGTGGTGGCCTGCGATACGTGAATATATACCTGCGTATGACAAGCGGATTACGCCGACAAATACAATGGGAGCCGTATCAGAAATGTTCCGGCAGTGGCCGGGGACACTCAGGAGCGATCACCCTGCAAGGTCAGTGGCGGCATGGGGGGCATTATGCACAGTATCTGACAGAAAATCATGATTTATCCGATATTTTTGGTGACAGTTCGCCTGTTGGCAGACTGTATGAACTCGACGGATATGTATTGCTGATTGGCGTGGGCTATGACAAAAACACTTCCCTTCATCTGGCGAATGTAAGGGCGGAATATCCCGGTAAACATATGGTTACTCTGAACAGCGCCATAAAGGTCAATGGACAGCGGGTATGGAAATCCTATGAAACATTGGCTGTAGACGGGGAGGATTTTCCCGCAATCGGGGAGGCGTTTGAGCGGACAGGGCAGGTGCGTCATGCTTCGTTGGGTAATGGCATTCTTTCCATGATGAGCCAGAGGGCATTGGTAGATTTCGCTGTGGAATGGATAGGGGAAAACCGAAAGTGACGGAAGATGGCAGGGTATCTGCTTGCGGGTGTGAATTAGTAATTATAGAAAGGTATTTGGTACTGTGCTGAAATCGTTCACACACCGGTACAAATACATATCACGGTTTACAAGGAGGAATACATATGAGCGAAAACATTCCTGACACTTTATCTGTAAACGGGAAAGAATTTAAAATTATAGAACTGTTAGGAAAAGGCAAAGGCGGTTATTCGTATCTGGCAGGTGACGGGCATACAGAATGTGTTTTGAAGCAGATACATCATGAACCATGCAGTTATTATCAATTTGGTGATAAAATACAATCAGAAATAAATGATTATAACAGACTAAGTAAAATTGGCATTAGGATTCCCAAAATGATAGATGTTGATGTAGCCAATGAGCGAATCCTTAAAGAATATATCGCAGGTGACACAATATTAGATTTAGTAAAATCCGGCCGTATGAAAAGCGGGTACATTGCTCAGGTGAGGGAGATGTGCAGACTTCTTTATCCAAACAATACCAATATTGATTACTTTCCTGCGAATTTCATAGTGCAGGATGAATTATTGTATTACATAGACTTTGAATGCAATGATTATATGGAAGAATGGAATTTTGAAAACTGGGGTATCAAATATTGGTCAAAAACAGAAGAATTTCTGAAATATGTGGGAGAACATTCTTAATAACAGGAGCCGTGCCGGATGATAAAGGAAACATACCGGCTGTGCGTATGGTACTTCCATAACTGCAGAGCCATTGACTATATGACACCACAACAGAAGGAGGATGAGGAATTAAAAAAATCAGAATAACCTTTCAACTTTTTTTGTCCAAAGTATTGACAAAGGTCCAAGTGAATATTGGACTGTGAATAGCAACAAAAAGCAGAAAAAGTCAGAAAAAATATGAAAAAGTAGTAGTTAGAAAAAAACTACAAAAAGTAGTTGACATCCGTATCTGGTTGTGGTAAATTAATCTGGCTGTCGCAAGGAATTGATTCTGAAAATGCGACGACTTAAAAATATTTCAGAAAAAATAAAAAAATGTTGACAAGTGACTGAATATATGGTAAGCTGATTCAGCCGTCGACAAGAGGCGACAACATCCGATAACCACACATCGGAAAATATCAAAAAAACTTGAAAAAAGTTCTTGACAGATCTTGGAAGGTGTGGTAAAGTGTAAAAGCTGTCGCAAGACAGGAACCTTGATAACTAAACAGTGAAACACATACGATTCTCGAAAATTCTTTACACACAAAGCACCTGATGAGGCTGAGCCGAATCCGGTGCGCGTGCAGTCCGAAGGAGCTTAACGAAAACAAGCAGCAGCGAAGTTTGCGTTTGGTGAACCGGACTTCATTAGAGCGAAGAAGAATCTTCAAAAACAGTAAAACGAGAGATAGCTGGCAGTTATCTTGAGTGGAAACAACCTCTTGAGCCTTTGGCTCAACCGGTGATGAGCAAGGAAGCTGATGCGGGCATCGCTGAATTGCATACACACTTTATCAGAGAGTTTGATCCTGGCTCAGGATGAACGCTGGCGGCGTGCTTAACACATGCAAG
>URVB01000048.1 GCA_900551075.1 uncultured Blautia sp.
AATTCATAAATCAGTTTGATTACTTTTATTTCGTCCGGCTTTTCGGATACTTCATCCAAAACCTTTAAGACATCCCCGGCTATGAACCGGCAGTTTGTAAGCCCGTTTAAGGCCGAATTCTCCTTTGCTGCCTCTACAGCCTCCACTACAATTTCCACACCGATAACTTCCTTTGCCACTGCTGCCAGCAACTGGGCAATGGTGCCGGTTCCGCTGTAAAGATCAAACACTTCCATGTCTTTTGTATCGCCTATATAATTGCGGACAATGGTATACAAAACTTCTGCAGCCAGAGTATTTGGCTGAAAGAAGGAAAAGGTACTTATTTTGAACCGCAGCCCAAGCAGAGTTTCATAGAAATAATCCTGCCCGTAGAGTATTCTGGTTTCATCGCTGCGTACCACATCCGCAGGAGAATCGTTGATCATATGCATGATTCCAACAATCTTTCCCTCCAGCCGCAAATCCAGCAATGCCTGCTTCAAGGGCTCCATATCATGTTCTTCCTGGCTTGTGGTGATCACATGTACCAGAATTTCCCCTGTGGTAACACCTCTGCGTAGAAGCAGATGACGCAGATATCCGGTATGCTGCATTTTTTTATAAAAGGAAAGTCCTCTGTCCCGGAAATGTTCCCAGACACAGGTAAGAATTTTCGTCATATCTTCATGAACCAGTTTGCAGTCCCCTGTATTCAGAATGTCATATGTGCTGCCCTTTTTGTGCAGCCCAAGGGAAAGGGGCCCATCCTTATATTCATCCCCAAAAGAAAATTCCATTTTATTACGGTAACCAAATTCCAGAGGACTTCCATGAATCCCCTCCCACTGAAAGGCAGCATTGCCCAGTTCATCAGACTGTCCCCCTGCCGTCAATGCCTGCTCCCTCGCCACCACCGCCCCCCTGCCGCTCTTTCATTTTCAGTTGCTCTTCATAGGGCATGGTCTGATACATACATCCTCCGCATGCCGGAAAAGAGCTGCATACAGGCTCCCGCATCTCTAACGGGGACTTTTCCAGGACCCCCAGCAGTCTGCCTTCTGCGCATCCGGAACGTTTTTTATTGATCACAAAACGGACTTTCTGTCCCGGAATGCCGTTTTTGACAATTACCCTCTGTCCGTCTATAAACACGCATCCCCTGTTTGGGAAATCCACTTTTTCTATAATGCCTTCATATACCTCACCTTTTTTCATAATGCCTCCGTCAAAAATAGCCCCGGTGGATGCCGGAGCTATTCTCTCTAAAATACAATATTCAATCCGGGAAGGAATTTTCTCCGCTCCCGCATCGAAAATTCCTTTATTCTTCTTCCTCGTCCTCAAAGTAGTCGTCAAAATCATCATCGAAATCATCTTCAAAGTCTTCCAGATAATCCGGAGCAAAGAAGCGGTATACCGCAAATGCGATACCTGCAACTGCTGCTACAGCACCAATAATTGCCAGCGCCCAGAGGACTGTATTTTTTTGTTTTTCTTCTTCTTTTTTCTTCAATGCAGCCAGTAATTCTTCAATTTTGTTCATATTCATAACGTGCACCATCCTCTCAATTTTCTTGCCGGCAAGATGTACTGTACTCTTTTCCAGCTCTGCCGCTCATTATGACAGCTTATAAGCTGCCACTGCCAACTCCAAATAAATCGTGTGTTGACTGATCAGGGAAAAATGAATACTCTCCTCCTTCATACTCATTTATCTGCTGATAAATCATATTATACCACTAACCTCCTGATTTTACCATAACTTATATGAAATTTTAAATTTTCTTGAGCTTTGCAAAACCAGCAAACATCTTCTTCACACCTGCCTTGTCAAAATCAACGGTTACTTCGTAATCTCTGCCGCCTTCCACAATTTTCTTTACAATTCCCACTCCGAATTTCACATGACGTACCGTGTCACCTACTACATAATCCAGGGAATCTGATTTGGAAACAGTAAAATTCTTGGGCTGGTAATTTCTGGTCTGGAATGCCATTTTCATTTGTGCGTATCTGCCCTTGGGAGAAATAGCCTCCGTTAGCTTCGACTTCTTCTCTTCAATCGCGTTCCCAAGCTCCACCAGCTCACGGGGAATTTCACGTACAAACCGGGATACCCGGTTATATTGCGTCTCACCTCTCATCATACGCTGTCTGGCACTGGTCAGGGTCAAATCCTTCATGGCTCTTGTAATTCCTACATAGCAGAGCCGTCTCTCTTCCTCTATATCTGAAATATCCCCGGAGAAAATACTCATGCTGCCCGGAAATATTCCATCCTCCATACCGGCCAGATACACATTCGGGAATTCCAATCCCTTAGCGCTATGTAATGTCATCAAAAGAACATAATCCTGATCCGGGTCTACCGTATCAATATCCGCAATCAGCGCAATCTCTTCCAGAAATCCTGATAAGTCTGCCGGCTGATTCATCTCTTCCATAGCTTCCGCATAGGAAACAGTTTTGGAAATCAATTCATCGATATTCTCAATCCTTGCCCTGGCTTCATCCGTATCTTCCGCCTCCAGTTCCTTCACATATCCGGTCAGATCAATAATCTCTTCCAGAAGCTCCTGCACCGTATATGCCTCTGCCTTGCTTTTCAAAGACTGGATAAGAGTCACAAACCCATCAACCCTGGATAAGCTTCTTCCAATAGAAGGTATCTCCTCAGCTACACGCAGAGCCTCATAAAAGCTGATATCCATTTGATCTGCGTAATCCTGCACCTTTGCCAGCGTTGCGGCGCCAATTCCCCTTTTCGGTACATTGATGATTCTGCGCACCGCCAGATCATCCCTCGCATTATCCACGGTCTTCAGATAGCAGAGCAAATCCTTGATCTCTTTGCGCGCATAGAAATTTACGCCGCCGACAATCTTATAAGGAATATTGGCCAGCAGACATTTTTCTTCAAATAGACGTGACTGTGCATTGGTACGGTAAAGAATCGCACAATCACGATAATGACAGCGCCCCTCCCTGCGGGCTTTGGAAATCTCGCCCACCACATACTCAGCCTCTTCATAGCCATTCAGAAACTGGCGGAAATGGATTTTTTCTCCTTCTTCATTCTCCGTCCAAAGGGTCTTGGGCTTTCGCTCTGTATTATTGGCAATCACTCCATTGGCTGCATCCAAGATATTCTGCGTGGAACGGTAATTCTGCTCCAGCCGGATCACCCCCGCATCCGGAAAAACACGCTCAAACCCCAGAATGTTCCCAATGTTTGCTCCGCGAAATTTGTAAATGGACTGGTCGTCATCACCCACTACACAGAGATTCTCATATTTGGAGGCAAGAAGACTTACAAACTTAAACTGTGCCGTATTCGTATCCTGATATTCATCCACCATAATATAACGGAAGCGCTCCTGGTAATATTCCAGCACCTCTGTGCAGCTCTGAAAAAGCTCCACAGTTTTTACGATCAGATCATCAAAATCCAGTGCATTATTTTTGTGGAGAGATGCCTGATATTCCCGGTAAACTTCTGCTACCTTCTTCCGGTTATAATCCCCGCCCGCATTCATTTCCATTTCATCCGGTGAGATCAGCTCATCCTTCGCATGGGAAATCCCGGCAAGAAGTGAACGTTCCTTATAAACCTTCGAGTCAATGTTCATCCGCTTACAGATGTCCTTCATCAGAGTCTTCTGATCGTCCGCATCATAAATGGTAAAATTGTTATCATAGCCGATTCTGTCAATATGCCTGCGCAGAATTCTCACACAGGTGGAATGGAACGTAGAAACCCATACGCTCTCTGAGCCGAAGCCCACAATCTTATCTACACGCTCCCGCATCTCCTGTGCGGCCTTATTTGTAAACGTAATCGCAAGAATATTCCAGGGATTGACTCCCCGGTCACTGATCAGGTAAGCAATCCTATGGGTCAGTACCCTGGTCTTCCCGGACCCTGCCCCAGCCAGGACCAAAAGAGGCCCTTCCGTATGGTACACCGCTTCCTGCTGTCTGCTGTTCAATGTGTCATATATATTCATGTTCCTTCTCCCGTGACAATCCGATTTGTTCCGCCATAAACATCATTTACGGCATTTTTGCAGGAACATTCCTGCAAACACATGTTTCCGCTCCATTATAGCACGAACCGCAGCCTTTCTACAACTCCCAGGTAATAAAAAAGACTCTGCAGAAATATGCAGAATCCCTTTTTCGCTTATTTTTTCTGTTACTCTTCTTCCATAACAAAATGGAAATTCCAGCTCTGATATTCTTCGGAAGCCTCCGGCATACGCAAGCCCGCTGACATCAGCGCACCGCCCAGATATCGTTTGCCGTCCAATATATAAAACCTGTCCGGACGAAGACCGCGAAGCTTCACATAAATCGGTGCTTCATTGGCATAAATCTTAGTTGCAACAGCACTCATCAGTGCCTCACTGCCATCCTCCTTTGCAAACTCCCAGACCGTGTAAACCTCATCTACAAACGGATTTGTCAACCGGTGATATTTTCCCTCCTGAATCAGGTTATAATAACCCTGAAACGTTTGAATCTGTTCACGAATCTGAGCCTTTTCCCCCTCTGTAAGCTTCATCGGGTCCAGCTCATAGCCAAAGGTTCCCGCCATGGCTACAGTAGCTCTGGTTTCCAATGGCGTTATGCGCCCGGTCTGATGATTCGGGCAGGCAGATACATGGGAGCCCACCGTACTGACAGGATATACAAAAGATGTCCCATACTGTATTTTCAGGCGTTCAATCGCGTCCGTATCATCACTGCACCAGATCTGCGGGGAATAATACAGCATTCCTGCGTCAAAACGTCCCCCGCCGCCGCTGCAGCCTTCGATCAGCATATCCGGATACCGTCTGCCGAGTTTTTCCAGGAAATCATACAATCCCAGTACATAACGGTGCGAAACCTCTCCCTGCCTGTGTGCCGGCAAAGCTGCGCAGTAAACATCACTAATACTGCGGTTAAAATCCCATTTCAAATATTCTACCTTCGCATTGTCTAATACTGCGCACATTTGGTTGAAGATATGATCCCGTACCTCTTTTCTGGAAAAATCCAGGACAAGCTGATATCTTCCGCGCATAGGCTGTCTGCCCGGAATGATAAATGCCCAATCCGGATGCTCCCTGTAAAGGTCGCTGTCCTCAGAAATACATTCCGGCTCAAACCAAATCCCGAATTTTAATCCGTAGCTGTGAATCTTATCCGAAAGCTCTGCTAATGTACAGCCAAGCTTCTGCTCATTCACATACCAATCACCCAGCCCGCTTTCATCGGAATCCCTTTTTCCGAACCAGCCGTCATCCATAACAAACAATTCCACCCCAAGCCCCGCCGCTTCTTTTGCCATTTCAACCAGCTTTTCACCGTTGAAATTAAAATAGGTACCTTCCCAGTTGTTCATAAGAACGGGACGCCTTGCCTTTTTGAATTTACCTCTGCACAGGTTATTTCTGTAAGCGTAATGATAGGTTTGGGACATTTTTTCGAAGCCGGCCTCACTGTAAACCATAGCCACCTCAGGAGTCCAGAAATCCTCCCCGGGCATCAGTTCAAACTCAAAGTTATCCGGGTGAATCCCCATAAGTACTCTCGTCTGGTTAAACTGATCATATTCCGCCTCTGCCAGAAAATTTCCGCTGTATAAAAAAGAAAAGCCATAACAGTTTCCCAGGGTTTCGGTGGCACTGCGGTCAGCCAGAATCATAAACGGATTA
The DNA here is from genome assembly GCA_900551075.1 of uncultured Blautia sp. GTDB lineage: Bacteria > Bacillota > Clostridia > Lachnospirales > Lachnospiraceae > Blautia_A. The sequence goes on from URVB01000048.1 coordinate 5,685, forward strand.
TAGTGATGGCTGGAGGTACCGCGTACGCTTCCTACGGACTGTACGCCATGATGGATATGCGCTCTGGAAAGCTTCCGCTCCATCTCATGCTTACCGTAAAAGGTCAAAAAATCGTATGTTCCATACAACTGATCCAAACACATAGATAAGGCGCGCTCCAGATAAATCGGATTCTCCGCCCGGTTCTCAATACGCACAGCTCTGGTGATCACGTCCAGATCTTCCATAACACCATAATAAAGATGCACAAAAACTCCGCTCACATCATCCTTTAAAGTGATCACCAGCGTATCCGCCTGATTTTCTTCCTGTGCGTAAATCGCAGGCATTCCCGGAATCGAATATTTTCCCTCCAGAATCTGATGCTCCACATAACGCAGCTCCAGTGCTCTTGCTCCCATATGATAGCGGATTTTCAGGGCGCTTACTCTATAATCGCCGCTTCCGAAGCAAGAATATTCCTGCGGAAGCGTTTCCAGGGAATAGGTTCTGTCTGTGCCGGCCTGATAAGGATTTCCGGCAAATCCGCGGTCCTTGCAGGTGATTAAATAAGAATAATCAAAATTTTCCGTTCTTTTTCCATAATGAGTATGCAGCAGCACGCCAAGGTTGTCCACCTTCATCTGGTACATGCTGTTTTTGGTATACAACGTAAATAAGGATTTTTGATCATCCGGTAGTATTGACATAAGCAGCCTCCTCATAACTTTGCATTTTATAATATTACAAAACCTCTTATACTTATACGAAAATCCCGTGGTGCATGTGCACGGAAACATATTTGATGTATTTTTTCCATGCACTGCACAGCGGGAAATTCCGGTATTAAACCATTACTTTTCTTTTATACACATACATATACGGCCAATGATTGTTTATTTAACAGCACCGTTTACAACACCGTTCAAAATCTGTTTCTGGCATACCAGATAGAAGATCAGAATCGGAATCAATGCCAACAGATAAGATGCAAACGCAAGGTTATAGTTGGTACCGAACTGAGTCTGGAAGTTTAGCTGTGCCAGAGGCAGGGTGTTCTTAGCTGTACCGGACATAATTACCAGCGGAGTCATTACGTCGTTCCATACACTCAGTGCAGTAAGAACTGCAACCGTTGCATGCATCGGCTTCATATTCGGAAAAATAATGCTCCAATAGGTTCTCCAGGTGCTTGCGCCGTCAACCCTCGCAGCCTCTTCCAAAGCAACCGGAATGTTGGTCAGATATCCCGAATACAGCATCAGGTTCATCGGCATATAGAATACAACATACAGAACGATAACACCAACCCAGTTGCCGATTCCCATCTGAGCGGTCTGTTTTACCAGCGGCATCATCAGAATAGCGAACGGTACGAACATACCGCTTACAATATACAAATAGGAAAAGCTGTAAAATTTACTCTTTGCTTTGTTTCTTCCGATCGCATAACCTGCCAGGGAATGAATGATAATCGCAAGGATTACGGTTGCAATCGTAATCAGTAAGCTGTTTCCCAGGGAATTCCAGAAATCAGTTACTTCCATGGCCTCTCTGAAGTTGCTGAGTCCCCAGGAAGACGGAAATGCCAGCGCTCCGGCAATATCGTTGGTCATTTCTGTCGGCTTTTTGAATGCTATGATCACTGCCATATACAGCGGGAAGAATACAGTCAGACAACCGATAATCAACAATATCGTAATCGGCCAATTTGGTTTTTCTACACTGCTTGTCTTTTTCATTATAACTGTTCCTCCTTTTTACCTAAGACTGTCAGTTGGAATACAGAGATTACCACAATTACAACAAAGAAGAGGACTGCGTTGGCACTCTGGAAACCGAACTGTCCACCGTCCATACCATTCTTATAAATCAAGTAGGAAATGGACTCGGTACTCTGCGCAGGACCACCGTTGGTCAATGCCACGATCTGGTCGAATGCCATCAGGAAATTCTTCATGCAAAGCACCATGTTGATACTGAAGAACGGCATAATCAACGGGAATGTCAGACTCTTGAATTTTGTCCAGCCTGTCGCTCCATCAATGGAACCTGCTTCGTATACATCTTCCGGAACTGTCTGCAGACCGGAAATATAAATAATGGTATTCATAGCAATGGACTGCCATGCTGCTACTACCACGATTGCAAACCATGCCCACTTCGTGCTGGAAAGCCAACTGCTGCTTAAGAAGCCAATGCCGGCCGCTTTTCCTGCTGCAGGAAGGATATATGTAAAAATAAATCCGAAAATGTAACCAATAACCAATCCGCCCAGGATATTCGGAATAAAGTAAATCCCGCGGAGCGCACTTTTGAATTTAATCCTGCTGTTCAATGCAAGCGCCATAATCAGGCTGAGCACGTTTACAATAATTGTACCCACAAGTGCGAATTTAAAGGTAAACAAATAGGATTTCCCAACACGGGCGTCCTGGAACAGGTCGATATAGTTTCTTAAACCTACCCAGTCATAACTTCCGTAGCCCTTGAAGTTTGTAAAGCTGTACATAAAGCCTTTGATCAACGGCAAGGTGTTAAAGACAAAGAACAATACCAATACCGGTATGGTAATCATCATAAATGTGCGTTTTCTATCGTTTTTCATGACCTTTCCCCTCCTTTAGTTCGAGCCGTGCTCTGCTTCATATTCCTGGACTTTACGGATCAAGTCACGGTTATAACGAATCCACTGTACATCGAAATTCTCAAGGAATGCATCCGTGTCACCCTCCATCAGATAAGTCTGAATCAAGGCGTCAACGCTCATTTCCGAAGGATAATAATGATCCTGATAATCCACCATCCTGCCTTCGTCGATGTATTCTTTCATACCGTCAAGCATAGAAGGAAGTGTAAAATCGCCTTTCTTACACGGAACCGCATTCTGGTCATTCAGATAAATCTGAACAGATTCATCCTCCAGAAGGAAATTCAATACTTCATATGCCGCCTCTTTGTTCTCACAGTCCTTCATAACCGAGAACTGCAAATCCACACCGGAGTTCAGAAGCTGTCCGTCTGCATCATCATTTGCCGGAAATACGAAGGAATCAATATCCATATCCGGGTTAACAGACAGAATCTGCGGGACCGCATAGCTTCCGATACAGTACATCGCAGACTCTCCCCTTGCAAAAGCAGTACATGCATCATTGTAAGAATATGCATATGGGTCAGCCTGCGCATAAGGCAGGAGCTGTATAATTTTCTCGGATAATTCTCTGTATTCCTCTGCAAAGGTCGTCTCGCCCTTGTTTACCCGCTGGCAGACATCTGCGGGGGCCAGGTCACAGGCCATTGCATTCCACGGCGCCAGACAGGTCCAGGTATCTTTAAATCCGAAATACAGCGGCTGCTGTCCGGATGCCTGAATTGTATCCAGCAATGTAATAAATTCATCCCAGGTTGTAGGAATTTCCCAGTTATTTTCTTCGAACATTTCGCGGTTATACAGAATACCTGCTGCATTTGCCGCATACGGAACCGCATAGATACCTTCCATAGGTACGAATTCCAAATTCTTGTCAATATCCAGATATGCCTGCTTAATGCCGGATAAGCCTTCAAAATCGGAAATATCCGCCAGCATGTCAGAATCTACGAAGTTGGAGAAGCTGACATCACCGCCAATACCAATGATATCCGGCACATCCTCTTTAATAAAGCGCGTCTTCAGAACCGTCATGGCATCTTTCGGAGATGAAATCTTCAATTCAATGTCATCATGAGATTCATTAAATTTTTTCTCCATTTCCTCGAAAGCCTTCACTGCCTCGGGTTTGTAGTGAACCATTTCAATCTGAACCCTGCCATTGTCTGATTCTTTTTTGCAACCGCCAAGGAGCAGGCCTGTTGCTGCCAGCACAACTGCTGAACCCAATGCAACTCTCTTCTTGTTAATCATTATAGTTCTCCTTTCCTTGTCCCAGATTTCTCTACCATGGTTTTGAGGATTCCCGGATACGTCTACCCGGGTGATACCGCCTGAGAAGCTTGTATGCTGATAAACATTTTAACATTCCCTTTATACAGCGTAAATGTTCCCATTAAGTCACTTTTATACCTAAATGCTATTTTTTAAGAATAGTGTTGAAGTATGTGCTCATTTTGATATATAATAAAAAAAAATCCCTTAATTTCATTGGTTTTTCACAGTATTTTTTTTATTTTTTTGTATATTTTCACCAATCTTTTCATTAAATGGAGGTACAAATATGCCAAATCTCTTGTTTCATATGTTTTCTGATGAGCGTTTCATGGATCTGACTCTGTATCAATACGGATATGAAAAATGCAAGCCCCTGCATTCTTACGGCCCCTTTGTCCGAAATCATTTTCTGTTTCATTATGTTATCTCCGGCAAGGGAACTCTCCTGACAGACGATACGGACAATTCGTCTGTAGAACGCCATATTGGGCCAGGCATGGGCTTTCTCATAGAACCCAAACGAATCAATACCTATTTTGCCGACCGCAATGATCCCTGGGAATATACCTGGGTAGAGTTCGGCGGCCTTCGTGCAATGGAAATCCTGGAAAGTGCCGGTCTTTCCTCCGAATCGCCTGTTTTTGTTCCCAAAACCGCGCAGGCCGGCAATCTTCTGAAGGATGAGCTTCTTTACCTGGCCAACCACGCGCAGGAATCCTCTCTTCACCAGATTGGCCATCTCTATCTGATCATGGACGCCCTGATCAGCGGTTCCTCCGGCAAACGTGCCGTTCAGGGAGGCAGGCTGGCGGAATTTTATACCAAAGAAGCTACGACCTTTATTGCCCAGAATTACGCCCTTCCTCTGACTGTAGAGGATATGGCGAATCGCTGCAATCTGGACAGAAGCTATTTCGGAAAAATTTTCAAGGAAACCATGGGACAATCGCCCCAGGAATTTCTCATTCGCTACCGCATGGCAAAGGCTGCTGAGCTTCTGAAACTGACTGACCTGCCTATTGGGAAAATCAGTGCACAGGTTGGATATCCCAACCAGCTTCATTTTTCCAGGGCATTCAAAAATGTATATTCTGTCTCTCCAAGAGCGTACAGACAAAATCATAAAATAATCTAAAAAACATTTACAAGTAGTATTTAAAACTATATAATAAGGAGCAGAGGTGATGACAGAATGACAATTGATACAAAAAACATGATCAACAGCATTATGGATAGCATTTCCAGAATTGACTATATTAAACCCGAAGATCTGCCGAACATTGATTTATATATGGATCAGGTGACGACCTTTATGGAATCACAGCTTGCTTCCACCAAGCGCTATCCGGACGATAAGATTCTGACCAAAACAATGATCAATAACTATGCCAAGAACAATCTTCTTCCTTCGCCGGAGAAAAAACGCTATTCGAAGGAACATTTGCTTTTATTGATTTTTATTTATTATTTTAAAAATATTCTTTCTATCAGTGATATCCAGACTCTCTTAAGTCCTATCACAGAAAAATATTTTAAGTCTGCAGGAGAAAAAGATCTGACTTATATTTACAACGAAGTCTTCAGTATGGAAAAAAGTCAGATAGAATATCTGAAAAAAGACCTTCTGAAACGATATCATGCTGCGGAGGACACCTTCTCAGAGGCCAATGAGGAGGATCAGGATTTCCTGAAGAAATTCTCTTTTATCTGTCTGCTCAGCTTTGACGTATATGTCAAAAAAATGCTGATCGAGCAGCTCATTGATGAAATGCGTCCGGAAGACGATGGAAAAAAACACCGAAAAGAAAAAACGAAAAAATAAATGATTGCTTTCTTTTCTGAAATATGATAAGCTCTCTCTATTGACAAGACAGTTGTAAATACAAGTATCCATAGGGGGAGCTTACTATTATGGAAAAATTAAAAAAGGCACTGAATCATATTTTTATTGACGGCTTAAGCGGCATGGCCCTTGGACTGTTCTCCACGCTGATCGTCGGAACCATCATCCAGCAGATCGGAAGCCTTATACCCGGTTACATAGGAGAAACGCTCTTCGTTCTCGGTAAGGTTGCCGCAGCCATGACAAGCGCAGGCATCGGAATTGGTGTTGCCTGCAAGTTTAAGGAAAGTCCTCTGGTCACCTTTTCTTCCGCAACTGCCGGAATGGCAGGAGGCTTCGCAGGCAAGCTTCTGGCAGGGAGTGTTCTGGCAGACGGCGCCATGGTCTTTTCCGGTCCCGGCGAACCGCTGGGCGCCTTCATCGCTGCTCTGGTGGGCATTGAGCTGGGACATCTTGTTTCCGGGAAGACAAAAATTGATATCCTTGTGACCCCTCTCGTTACGATTCTCGGCGGCTCCGCCGTCGGACTGGTCCTCGGGCCTCCGATTTCTGCCTTTATGACAGGGCTTGGAAGCATCATTAACTGGGGAACCGAACAGCAGCCATTCCTAATGGGCATCATTGTCTCCGTCCTAATGGGCATGATTCTGACTCTGCCTATCAGCTCTGCTGCTCTCGGGATTATCCTGAATCTCTCAGGGCTCGCCGCAGGCGCCGCAGTCATTGGATGCTGCTGCAATATGGTCGGCTTTGCCGTAGCCAGCTACCGTGAAAACAAAATCGGCGGCCTGATTGCACAGGGTGTCGGCACCTCCATGCTGCAGGTACCAAATATTGTCCGAAAACCCATCATATGGATTCCCGCCATTGTCTCCAGTGCCATTGTCGGCCCCATCGGCACCATGCTGCTGAATATGCAGTGCAATGCCACAGGCTCAGGTATGGGCTCGGCAGGCTTCGTCGGACAGATCATGACATGGCAGACTATGACCGCCTATGATGCGCCTATGGTCGTTCTGGTCAAAATCCTGCTGCTGCAGTTCATCCTTCCGGCGGTCATTACACTGGCTGTTTCTGAGTTCATGCGCAAAAAGAACTGGATCAAATTCGGAGATATGGCATTGGATATGTAAAATAAGCCTGTTTTATTTTGGCAGCAAAAAAGAGGACATTGGCTCAAAAGCCGGTGTCCTCCTTTTACGATTGCTTATACTCTTTTGTCCTTTACTCCTTCTCAGAGTTTTCGCGCATCCTTGCAAATACCATCTCGTACCCATCATTTCCATAGTTCAGAGAACGGTTCACACGGCTGATCGTGGCAGTGGAAGCTCCGGTCTTTTCTGAAATATCCAGATATGTGCGCTTGTCCATTAACATTTTGGCAACTTCAAACCGCTGTGACAGCGAAAGAAGCTCATTAATCGTGCATACATCCTCAAAAAATGTATAACACTCTTCTTTATCTTTCAGGCATAGGATCGCCTCAAACAGATGATCAACCGCCTCAGTCCTTATTTTCTTACTCATATCCTGCTCCTTTGATTCAATCATATTACCTAACATTCATATTTTAACACGCTAATATGTGATAAGCAAGTAATTTTTGTAAAAAGCCGCAGAACGGTTTCAACACCAACCGATATTTATTTTCATTGCATTTTTCCTTTCTTTTCGTTATACTATTCTTTAGTTAATTACAAGACATGATGTCTGCCGTATTTTTTTACAAGGGAAAAGGAGCTGTAGAATTATGAACCGTCTCTTTAATATGGACAACAAATTTTTTGCCTTTATGGGAAAGGTAGCAGATCTGTGTATTTTAAATTTGCTCTGTCTCATCTGCTGCATCCCCATAGTAACTGCAGGGGCTTCCATGACTGCCCTTTATTATGTGACTATGAAAATGGTACGGAACGAAGAATCGTACCTTTTCCGGAGCTTTTTCAAATCCTTTAAGCAGAATTTTAAGCAGGCAACCATCATTCATATCATCATGCTGGCTTCAGCTATTATCCTGTATATGGACTTAAGTATCGTAAGAAACATGGACGGAACGATATCTAAGGTACTGAGCTTCGTGTTTGCCGCTTTCGCCTTTATATATGGGATCATTCTGCTGTATATTTATCCGGTGCTGGCAAAATTTTATAATACTATTAAAAATACATTCAGCAATGCCTTTTTGATGTCTGTCCGGCACCTGCCCTACACCTTTCTCATGGTAGTGATCAGTCTCTGCCCCCTGGCAATCCTGTTTGTTCCGGTTTTCCAGGTGCAGTCCACACTGCTTATGCTCTTTATTCTCATAGGATTCGCAGGCATTGCTTACTGTAATTCTGCATTTTTTTGCAGAATTTTTGACAACTACATCCCTGAAGAAACGCCGGAGCTTCCGGAGGATTCCGCAAATGAAATGGAATGAAAAACCATATCATTCCCTTGATTATATGCTCCGGGAACGCTTCGGCGAAAAGGTATACAAGGTCACATTAAATGGAGGAATGACCTGCCCCAACAGAGATGGCAAAATCGGCAGGCGGGGCTGCATCTTCTGCAGTGTGGGCGGAAGCGGCGATTTTGCCGCAGATGCCTCTCTCTCCATTACAGAGCAGATTGACAGCCAGACTGCCATTTTGTCGTCTAAAAGACCCATCCGTAAATATATTGCCTATTTTCAGGCATATACAAATACCTATGCCCCTGTAGAATACCTCAGAAGTATTTTTGCAGAAGCGATGCTGCATCCGGACATTGTGGCACTCTCTATCGGTACACGGCCGGACTGTCTGGATGACGCTGTACTTACCCTGCTGGATGAACTGAACCGCATCAAACCGGTTTGGATAGAACTGGGTCTGCAAACGATTCACGAAAAAACAGCACAATACATCCGAAGGGGCTATCCGCTGTCCTGTTTTGAGCGGGCCGTCACAGAGCTTCGAAGCAGAGAGATCGAAACCATCGTGCATACCATTCTCGGTCTGCCGGGAGAAACAAAAGAAAATATCCTGGAAACCATACAGTATTTAAACACAAAAGATATCCAGGGAATTAAGCTTCAGCTCCTCCATGTGCTCAAAGGCACTGATTTGGCTGCGGACTATGAAAAGCAGAAATTCCACATTTATGAGCGGAAGGAATATCTGGATATACTGATAGACTGTCTTGAACATCTGGACCCTTCCATTGTCGTCCACCGCATGACAGGAGACGGTCCCAAAGACTTACTGCTTGCCCCGCTCTGGTCAGGCAGCAAGCGTGAAGTTCTGAACCTCCTGCATCATCAGATGAAGGAACGCGGAAGCTTCCAGGGAAAGGCACTTACGCCTCCGGTGTAATGGCCCGGAATGCAAGAAAGGAGGTAACTATGGCAACACCATTTACCATTTACAAATTAATTGTTTTGTATATGCTTCAGCATGCGGAAGCAGCTTTAACTAACTCACAGATTTCGGAATTCATACTGGAAAAGGAATATACCAATTATTTTCATCTTCAGCAGGCGGTTTCCGAGCTTGTGGAAGCAGATTTGCTGGAAAAACAGACGAGTTCCAATACTTCCTATTACCGTATCACCGAAGAGGGAGGCCGGACGCTCTCCTACTTCGAAAAAGAGCTTTCCACTGACATTAAAAATGAAATCAGAGAATACCTTAAGGCCCAGGGCTGTCAGGAAGCAGAGCGTATTATGACCCCCGCAGATTATTATGGGACCTCCCAGGGAGGCTATGCCGTACGCTGCCGGTTAATTGAAAAAAACACCTCTCTGATTGATCTGAACATAGCTGCACCAAATTTAGAAGCAGCAAAATCCATGTGCCGTAACTGGCAGAAAAAATGCCAGAATATTTATGCAGAAATAATGGAGGAGCTGATTTAGCTCCTCCGTTATTTCTTTTGAAATGGCGATTATTTAGCAATAAAAGACTTCCTTTTACTTACTACATCAAAAATAACTGCTGCCAGAAGTACCGCACCCTTTACTACCTTCTGCATATTTTGGTCAGTTCCCATGATACTCATACCCTGGTTGATGATCCCCATAAGGACAGCTCCCACAATCACTCCCGGTACCGTACCGGTTCCGCCGTATGCAGAGGCGCCGCCGATGAAGCAGGAACCAATGGCATCCATTTCATAGTTGTTTCCGTAAGTAGGCTGAGCGGAGGTCATACGTGCAACCGTCAAAAGGCCTGCCAGCGCTGCCAAAAATCCCATATTGGCATATGCAATAAAATACACCCTGTTTGTATTGATACCGGACAGCCTGGTAGCCTTTTCGTTGCCTCCCACTGCATAAAAATAACGTCCGACAGTGGTTTTGCTGGTGATATATCCATAAACCAATACAACCGCCAGTACCCATACCAGAGAAGTCGGGATTCCTTTATACCATGCCAGCTTCAAGGTAATAAACAACACAACTGCAACAATGACAACCATCTTTCCGTACATCGCAGCGGCGCTGCCTGTCTCATACCCGTTTTTCTTACGGTTCATATATCCCCGCAACGTAATCGCTATATAAACAATACAGCAGATAACGCCAACGGCCAGAGCCACTCTGTTTATCCCTTCGCCGCCCAGAAAGTCCGGGATATAGCAGTTTGCACCACCGCCGAATAATTTAATAAAAAATTCAGATTTAATCGGCAGCGTCTGTCCGTTTAATACCACGTTGGACAGACCGCGGAACATCAGCATTCCTGCCAGAGTTACAATAAACGGCGGAATACGGACATATGCAATCCAAAATGCCTGCCATGCCCCGATCAATGCGCCCAGTACAAGAGCAAGAATAATAGCCGCGCCATCCGGCAGTCCCATTTTTTCCATGAAGATTCCGCCTGCGGCACCCACAAAGCACACGACTGAGCCAACAGAAAGGTCAATGTTGCCTCCTGTCAGGATGCACAGCAGCATACCTGTTGCCAGTACAAAAACATATGCGTTCTGTGAAATCAGGTTCGTAATATTCTGAGGAAACAGAATTTTCCCCTGTGTTCCCCAGGTAAAAAACAGGGTAACCAGCAGCAGCACAAAAATCATTGTATATTTTTGAATTCCAGATTTTAATTTTGACTTATCCATCTCTTACTCTCCTTTGCTTGACTTTAGAATGCAAGCCATGACTTTTTCCTGGGAAGCTTCCTCTGCACTTAATTCTCCCACTATGCGCCCCTCATTCATGACATATATACGGTCGGACATTCCCAATACCTCGGGAAGCTCGGAAGAAATCATAATGACTGATTTCCCTGCGGCCACCAAATCGTTGATGATCAGGTAAATCTCATACTTTGCACCTACGTCGATTCCCCGTGTGGGCTCATCCAAAATCAGCACATCCGGGTCCGCAAACATCCATTTTGCCAGCAATACCTTCTGCTGGTTGCCCCCGCTTAAGTTGCCTACATTCTGCTCTACAGAAGGACACTTGGTTCTCAGCTTTTCCTTATATTCCACAGCAACCTCATATTCCTTATCTTTGTCAATCACGATTCCGTTGCTGACGCCATTAAGATTGGCAAGCGTTGTGTTTGTTTTAATAGGATTGTCCAAAATCAGCCCGTCACCCTTACGGTCCTCCGTCACGTAAGCCAGTTTGTGCTCAATGGCTTCTCTGGAAGAATGCAGATGCACCTCCTTCCCATTCAGAAGCAGTGTCCCGCTGATATTGGTACCGTAGCTCTTCCCGAAAATGCTCATGGCCAGCTCTGTCCGTCCTGCGCCCATCAGACCGGAAATCCCTACAACCTCGCCTTTACGCACCTTGAGGGATACATTGTCTACCACCTTCCTCTCAGAATACAACGGATGGTAAACAGTCCAATCCCTTACCTCCATATTGACGTCCCCAATGCTTACATCCCGGCGCTTCGGAAAACGGTCCGCAATTTCACGTCCAACCATTCCTTTGATAATCCGGTCCTCGGAAAAATCGTCCACGCCCTTGATTAAGGTTTCTATGGTGGAGCCATCACGGATAACCGTGATTTTATCTGCCACATAAGCAACCTCGTTTAATTTGTGGGTAATGATAATACAGGTCAGACCTTCACTCTTTAATTTCAGCATCAAATCCAACAGAGCCCTGGAATCTGATTCATTCAAAGAGGAGGTAGGCTCATCCAGAATCAGCAGTTTTGCGTTCTTTGCCAGCGCCTTGGCAATTTCTACAAGCTGCTGCTTCCCAACACCGATATCCTTAATCAGTGTTCTGGCAGAATCTGACAGACCTACCTGCTTTGTATATTTCTCTGCCAGCCCATAGGTTTCATCCCAGTTGATGGCAGCCCTTTTTCCACGTTCATTTCCCAGGAACATATTTTCACCGATGGTCATATACGGTATCAGAGCCAGCTCCTGGTGGATAATTACAATCCCCTTTTCTTCACTGTCCTTGATGTCATGAAAGCTGCATACTTCTCCATTATAAATAATATCGCCCTCATAGGTTCCATGAGGATATACACCGGAAAGCACATTCATAAGTGTCGACTTTCCGGCTCCGTTTTCTCCAACCAGGGCATGGATCTCACCTGCCTCTACCTGGAGATTTACATTATCAAGTGCTTTTACACCAGGGAATGTTTTGGTGATATTCTTCATTTCCAACAGTATCTTTGCCAAAATTTCTCCCTCCCTAACTTCTAAAATCCGATTCAGGAAATAACAGGCGGGCGCGCAGGCCCGCCTGGATACAACTATTTACTTGGGTACAAAACTGATTATCTGATTACTGCAGCTGATCTTCCGTATAGTATCCGGAATCAACAAGCATTTCTTTGTAATTGTCTGCTGTTACGGCAACCGGCTCACAAAGGTAAGACGGAATTACACCGGTTCCGTTGTCATAAGTCTCCGAATCGTTTACCGGGGCTTCTCCGCCCTGCATGATAGCATCAACCATTTCAACAACCTTGGAAGCCAGAGTACGTGTATCCTTGAATACGGACATTGCCTGTTTCCCATCAATAATATTCGGCATATTTGCAATATCACAGTCCTGGCCTGTGATAATCGGGTATTCACCTGTGTAGTTTGCCGCCAGGGCATTTGCAACACCGAGAGCGGTTGAATCATTGGATGCCAGAACAGCATCGAGGTTCGTTCCGTCTGCATAATAAGAAGATAAAATATTTTCAAACCTTGCCTGTGCGGTTTCTGTTGCCCAGTTTGCAGTAGCTACTTCTTCCTTCGTCACCTGTCCGGACGGAACTACCAGCTTTCCTTCGTCAATGTACGGCTGAAGAACATCCATTGCACCGCCAAAGAAGAAGTTTACATTGTTATCACCAGGATCACCGGTAACAAGCTCAATATTAAAAGGCCCATCCTGGTTTTCTAAATCCAGTGCTTCTACAAGATATTCACCCTGGGTCTTACCAACCAGATAATTATCAAATGTAGCATAATAGGAAACAGCATCCGTGTTCATGATCAGACGGTCATAGGCAATAACCGGAATGTCAGCCTCTTTTGCTTCTGCAAGAACAGTACCAAGAGAATCACCCTCGATAGAAGCGATCACAAGAAGCTGATCACCGTTTGCAATCATATTCTGAACCTGGGATACCTGCTGAGCAACCTCATTGCCAGCGAACTGAAGATCAACCTCATATCCTTTTTCTTCCAGTTCTTTTTTCATGTTCTCGCCGTCCTGGTTCCATCTCTGCAAATCCTGGGTCGGCATTGCAACACCGATTACGCCCTTGCTCTCATCAGCTTTGACAGCTAAAGCAGGCACTACAACCATGCCTGCCACCATGGATGCACACAACATGGAGACAATTAATTTTCTTTTCATGTAAAATCCTCCTTTTTTATGCCGCCTGGCATTTCTTTTTTGTAAAAACAGTGTAGCATGAAGGATACTGGACTTCGTTGGCAATCAGCCGGACATTTTTCGCAAAAAGAAAAATGCCCTGTAAAAAACAGGACATTTTTGCTGCAAAAATTTCCTATTGACTTTTTTCCGGAACGTTCAGATATACATCCTCAGAGGAATGAAAACCTCCATCTATGATAACCTCATCCATATTCTCACTGGTCACGGAAATCGGAGTCAGCAGGCAGGAAGGAATTTCTCCGATCCCATCATGAATGGTGGTATTGATTTTCTCCAGCTTTTCTTCCCGGGCCATTTGCACTGCATACTCTGCTGCCGTCTCTGCCAGTTTTTCCACCGATTTAAATACCGTCATGGTCTGGCTTCCCTCCACGATTCTCTGGCAGGCAGCCAGATCCCCATCCTGACCCACCACTGTGACTTCTCCCGCTTTACGGTTTTCCGCAAGAACCCGGATGACCTGTGTGGCAATATCATCATTTCCGCACATAATTCCTTTTACATCAGGATATTTCTTCAGAGCCTCCCTCACATAATCTGCCGCCTTTTCTGCAAGCCAGCCTTCACATTGTGCCTCATATACCACATTCAGATTGCTGCCTTTCAGCTCTTTTTCAAACCCTTCCCTGACCAACAGCACATTATGATCCTCCTCCGGTCCCTGAATCATGTAGATATCGCCGCCATTTGGGATCGCCGCCTTCATCCCCTGTGCCATCAGTGTGCCTACAGCCCTGTTATCAAAGGACACGTATAAGTCGCATCCTGCCTTTTGCACCAGTCGGTCATAGGAAATAATCTTAATTCCCATATCCTGCGCCTTATGTATGACATCGGAAAGGGCATTGCAGTCTGCTGCAATCACTACAAGGACGTCTATCCCTTTGTCCATCAGGTATTCAATCTGGGATATCTGCTCCTGAACATCACCGTTGGCATTCTGCACGTTTACGGAAGCGCCCATGGTTTTTGCTGTTGAAACGAATGCATCTCTGTCCCTGATCCAGCGCTCAATGACGTAGGAATCAAAACTCATTCCAATTCTGACAGACTCCTCTTCCTCATTTGCCGCCTGTGTTTCTTCCGATTCTGCCGGCAGCCCGCCGCCGCATCCTCCCAGCAGCATACAAAGAAAAACTGCCAACATACATAACAACCGTTTCAATCCTATCCCAACCTTTCTCTGTATTCACTGGGTGTCACGCCTTCGTATTTTTTGAAAATCCTGCTGAAATAATTCGGATCACTGTATCCTGACATTGCACAGATTTCCTTGATACTGTACATTCTGTTCTTCAAAAGCTGCCTCGCATTTTTGATTCTTGTACTGGTAAGATATTCAATGAAATTCTCGCCTTCCTCCTGTTTAAAAAGCTTACTGAAATAATATGGGCTGATATCCACCATGCGGGATACATCATCCAGAGAAATATCCTTTTGGAAGTTTTCGTCAATATAAGCTTTTGCCTTAGCGATGACAGATTCTGACTCTTTTTCTCTGGTCTTCGCCATCCCGTTACATACCAGCTCTGTTTTTTCCAGGAACCATCCCCGCAGGGCCTCGTAATCTTTACATCCCCGGATTTCCTTCAGATAGCTTCCCCGGTAACGGAGCCCGTATTTCACACCGCCCCCCAAAAAGGCTTTATATTCCACACGCATAATCAATTCCAGAACCTTGATTTCTATATCATCCCGGTATTCCCTGTAATTCTCCAGCATCCAGTCAAAAAACACATTCGCCGCTGCTGCGGACCCTGCATAATCTGCCTCAAGAGTCCTTTGGGTATAGCGGGTTTCCAGGTCCAGCGGATATTCTCCATCGCACTGCTCTGTGACACTTGGAATATCGTTAATATGCACCACATGACTCCTGCCCTCCCTGAGAGCGCGCAGCGCTTCCGAATAGGATTCCTTCACACGTTCCAATGAACACACCTTGCCGATGCCGGCCCTGAATTTACTGTCGATACGGTTTTCCAGCTTATGAATCATATTTCTCGCTCTTGTCAGTATTTCCACACGCTCTTTATATTCTACAGCATCTGTCCTATGAGGAATCAGAAGAACCACACGGTTACTCATAACCGGTCCTGCCAGACAATCAAAAAAGTCCTTGACGATTTCCCTTAATTCCGGATAAAACCTGCCGGCCCTTACACTTGCCCCCACTTCATTGGTCAGAACGCCGTCTTCCATGCCGTCCCCAAATTCCACGACCACCATAAAAGCATAATCATCCTGAATATCCAGAAGCTCCCGGTAGTGATCCTGGTACGCATGGAAATCGTCCTGCAGCAGCAGATTGTGGATATACCCCGCTTCAATCATTGGCACTACTGTTTCCAGCTTCTCCCGTATTTCCAGGTCATCACTGCGTTTCCTACGTTCCTCATCCACCAGGTGCATGGCTTTCAGGCATATGTCTAAAATCGTTTTTTTATTGACTGGCTTCGTAAGATAAGCCAGCACCCCCAAATCAATGGATTCCTTGGCGTAATAAAATTTGTCGTAAGCTGTAATCACAATAAAAATCGTATTCTCGTTGAATTTCCTGATTTCTCTCATGGCCTGTATGCCGCTTAAGCCAGGCATCTGAATATCCATAAAAGCAATATCCGGCCTAAAGCTCCCTGCCAGCTCCACGACAGCCCTTCCTGTTTTTGCACAGGCAATTTCACACACACTGCCGAAATTACGCTCGATGATATTTTTTAAAGCCTCCCTCATGATTCCTTCATCATCCGCTAATAAAATCCGATACATCTTCTTCCCTTCCAAAAACTCTTATCTGCACTCGCCCTGCTCTGCCGGAATAAAGGGAATGGTAATCACAACCTCTGTCCCCTGATTTTCCCCGGCGCTAAAGATTTCCAGCAGATTTTCCTGCTTATAATACAGTTCCAGTCTGCTGATTACGTTATTCAGTCCAATTCCGGTAGAAGTTCCTTCCTGTATTTCACCCTTTCTAATCTGCTCAATACGCTCTCCGGTAATCCCCGCCCCATTGTCCCTGACGCTGATGCGGATATTTTTGTCTTCTTTTTCAATGTGAAGGGAAATGCAGCCTTCCCATTCAATATTGTGGATTCCATGAGTAACTGCATTTTCCACGATCGGCTGCAGCATCATACTTGGGACCTTACAATCCAGCACGGCTTCATCTACTTCCTTGGTAAAATGAATTTCTCCCGAAAACCGCACATTTAAAATATATATGTAGTTTTCCACCGCATCCACTTCTTCCCATAGGGCTGCCGCTTCATTGTTTTTCTTTACATTGTACCGAAAAAAGTCTGCCATGCGCTCTACAAAAACGCTTGTTTTTTCCGCATCCTCCAGCATGGCAAGCTGTGCTCCCGCGTTCAGACAATTAAACAGAAAATGAGGGTTAATCTGCGACTGGAGATACTTTAGCTGCGCCTCATTTAAATACTTTTCCATAAGCAGCTCACGCTCCAGCATCCTCTGCTCCTTCTCCATATTTTTCTTCGTAAGCGTAATGTACTCCTCCAGGCTGGACACCATAGTATTAAAGGTTCTGGTCACAACACCGATTTCATCCTGGGCATCTGTAGCGGGCATTTTTACGTTAAAATTTCCCTGTCCTACCAATTTTGCCGTCACAGCAAGATTGGTAAGAGGCGCCACGACTCCCTTTGTCATAAAATAAAGCATCAGAGAGCAGACTCCCATCATGACCACCAGAATCACCGTACTGACAATCTCCAGATACTGAATAAGACTCTGGAGAGCACGGTAGCTGGAAGAATTGTTCTTGAACTGCTGACCGTTCAGATTATAAATATAGGAGTTTAAATACTGGTACAATTCCAGGGATTCCGCGTATGAATTTTTATATTTCTCCACATTTCTTCCACGTTTGGCTGTTACAGTCTCTGCAGTTTTGTCCAGATACGTTTCCGACATTTTCCGGATATTTTTCTCCAGAAGCTTTACCGGATTCTCCATAACCTGCTCATTCAAACCTTCCAGCATTCCTCTGTACAGGCCCTCACTCCGGTAATAGCTTTCCAGTGAATCGGATGTCTTCACTGTCAGATAACTGTACATATCTGTCTGAACCGCTTCCAGGTATTCCGCAAGCTCCGTCAGGTTCACGTTGCTCATATAAACCACATCCAGACTCTGCATAGCTTTCGTCATCTGCCAGTACATCAGCATATTGGTACAAAACAAAATCAGTGCCACCAGGCCGACCTGCACAAGAACCTTTGATACCAGAGGAATATTTTTCCAATGCCAGCTTTTATTCTGATTCTGCATAACTAATTCCCCTGCCACTGTTTACAATTATCTCTGGTAATAAGATTCAAATCCACCGTGTAATAAGAATTCGAGCGTCCTACCTCCCAGTATTCCGTCAGGGCTTCTATGCTGTAGATGCCAATCTGTGCCGGATCCATGCTTAAGGTAACCGGAATCAATCCCTTGCTGACTGCATCTGTAATGGTTTTTGAGGTATAAGACCCTACAATGTCCACCTCACCGACTACATTGTAATCAATCATCGCCTGGTAGGCACACTCTGTCGTAACCTCATCCAGACATACCAGAATTTCCGGCGGCCCTTCCTGAGACTGGAAAACAATACGTATGGCTTCCTCTGTATCAAACTGGCTTCTGGCCATCAGGTTTTGGGCCTGTATCTTGATTGTATTATTTCCCCCTGCCTTTGCGGCAACTGCACTATTGATCTGCGCATATAGCTGATTTTGCCCCAGGTCCTGCTCCCGGTTCAGAAGCACCAGTACGTTCCTGGTATCTGCGTCCACCAGCTTCGCTACCTGCGCTCCATATACCTGTCCTAACTGGTAATCGTTGATTCCTACAAAGGACTGCCTGAGACTTTGCGGCGCATCATTCAC
The DNA here is from genome assembly GCA_900551075.1 of uncultured Blautia sp. Taxonomy (GTDB): domain Bacteria; phylum Bacillota; class Clostridia; order Lachnospirales; family Lachnospiraceae; genus Blautia_A. The sequence goes on from URVB01000048.1 coordinate 24,179, forward strand.
AATTGTGACAACGGGAATTCCTTTTTGCACGGCTTCATTGATTTTTTCCGCCAACTGTTCTTCTCCGCTGTATTCCAGTATAATGCCGTCCACCTGGGCGGCAATGCTCATGTCCATGAAATCAGCCTTGTCATAATCCTGCCCCCAATCTGTGCCGTTCAGTTCCAGAACAGCGCCATTCTTCAGAGCCTCTTCTCCTGCATTCTCATAGACTGCTTTCCAGAAGGTAAGATTACGGTTATCTACAATCATTTCATATTGATATTTATAAACCTGATTCATACCCGAGGTATCCACTCCCACACTTTCCATGATTTTATTATAGTAGGAAGCCATCAAAATGATAAACAGGCCGGCAACCAATAACGCCAGCAGCATCAGCCAGATTTCCCGCTTTATGGACTTTTTCTTCATTTTTTTCCTTCCGGTATTCTCCTGAATTCAACTTACACCCCCAAACATCAGGCAATCTCTCTAACATTCGGGGGTGTATGAATTTTATTCATATGCAGCTTTAAAACAACGGCTTCATAGCCGGATACAGCTTCTTAAACTGCCGGTATTTTTCCTGGTATTTTGCTACCAGCTCTGCTTCCGGCTCCACGGTATCCACTACCTTTACAAGTTTTTTTCCGATCGACTCCACATCCGGATAAGCGCCGCAGCCTACCGCTGCCAGCATGGCGCCTCCCATGGACGGTCCCTCTTCATTTTCCAGAACATCCACCTTCAGATTCATGACATTGGCAATGACTTTTTTCCAGAGGGGACTTCTGGCCCCGCCGCCGCAAATTCTGGTTCTGTCAATTTTAATGCCAAGGCTTCTTGCCACCTCCAGAGAATCCCGGAGTCCAAAAGCAACCCCCTCCAGGACCGCCTGGGTCATATCTGCCCTTGTGGTATCCATAGACATCCCGAAGAACACGGCCCTCGCATCCGGGTTATTATGAGGAGAACGCTCCCCCATAAGATACGGAAGGTAAAACACCTGATTTTCTCCCAGCTTCTGTATGGATTCCTGTTCCTTTGCAAAATCCCCGGTCTGAAGGATTTCTTCCATCCACCATTTGTTACAGGAGGCAGCGCTCAGCATACATCCCATAAGATGATAGCTTCCGTCCGCATGGGCAAAGGAATGCAGTGCATTGTTTTCATCTACTCCAAATTTTCTGCTGGAAATGAAAATTGTTCCCGAAGTTCCCAGAGATAAATTACACTGTGCATCTCCAACTGTTCCTGTTCCCACAGCCGCGGCTGCATTATCCCCTGCCCCGGCAACCACCTTAACTGCAGCAGAAAATCCCAGCTCCGCAGCCACTTCCTCTTTGAGCGTTCCAACAACCTGCCAGCTCTCATACAGCTTCGGAAGCTGCTCCTCCGTAATGCCGCAGATATCCAGCATTTCTTTGGACCAGCAGCGGTTCTTGACATCCAGAAGCAGCATACCGGAGGCATCGGACATATCTGTACAGAAGGAACCGCTCAGACAGTATGCCAGATAGTCCTTCGGCAGCATAATCTTCTTCACTCTTTTGAAATTCTCCGGCTCATGCTTCTGCATCCAGAGAATCTTTGGAGCAGTAAAGCCTGCAAATGCAATATTTGCCGTATACCGGGAAAGCTTATCCCTGCCGATTACATTGTTCAGATAATCTGTCTCTTCTCCGGTACGCCCATCATTCCACAGGATTGCCGGACGAACCACCTGATCCTCCGCATCCAGAGTTACCAGGCCATGCATCTGGCCTCCGAACCCAATCCCTGCTACCTGAGATTTATCTATTCCCTCTGTCAGCTCCTTGATTCCCACCATACTCTGAGCAAACCAATCCTTTGGATTCTGCTCCGACCACCCCGGATGCGGAAAGTACAGGGGATATTCTTTTGATACAATATTACTGATTTTCCCGGATTCCTCCATGAGCAGCAGCTTTACGGCAGAGGTTCCCAGATCAACGCCTATATAATACATCTTCTCCTCCTAAACACACATCCCGGGGAAATCCCCGGGATGCAGCATCATCTCTTATTTCCACGGATTTTCTGTCGGATATCTTACGCCTGCCGGCTGATTGTAGCCGATTTCCTCAACCGGAACGCCGATGTACTTAAACACTTCAAATAAGGCCTTACCATGATGTCCGAATGCTACGGCTCCGTGATGAGGATAGCCTCCCTCAATCAATACATGACGGTAGAAGCGTCCCATTTCCGGAATCGCAAATACACCGATTGCTCCAAAGGAACGGGTCGCAACGGGAAGAACCTCACCATGAGCGATATACGCGCGCAGCTTGTTGTCTGCAGTACTCTGCAGACGGAAGAAGGTAATATCTCCAGGAATGATATCTCCCTCCAGCGTTCCCTGTGTCACTTCCTCCGGGAGAGTTCTGGCCATGATCATCTGGTACTTCATTTCACAGAAGGACAGCTTGCCGGAAGCCGTATTTCCGCAGTGGAAGCCCATAAAGGTATCCTTATGTGTATAATTGAATTTTCCTTCAATAGATTCCGCATACATATCCTTCGGCACAGAATTGTTGATGTCCAGAAGGGTAACGGTATCGTTGCTGACAACCGTCCCGATGAATTCACTTAAGCATCCGTAAATATCCACCTCACAGGACACCGGAATTCCCTGAGCAGTCAGACGGCTGTTGACATAACACGGAACAAACCCAAACTGTGTCTGGAATGCCGGCCAGCATTTTCCTGCGATTGCCACATATTTACGGTAGCCCTTATGTTCCTCTGCCCAGTCCTTCAGGGTCAATTCATACTGCGCCAGTTTTGTAAGAATCTCCGGTTTCTTATTGCCTGCACCCAGTTCCTCTTCCATTTCCTTTACGATTGCCGGAATTCTCTCATCGCCTGCGTGTTTATGAAATGCTTCAAACAAATCCAGCTCAGAATTTTCTTCTATCTCCACACCAATATTATAAAGCTGCTTGATCGGTGCATTGCATGCAAGGAAATTCAGCGGACGCGGCCCAAAGCTGATGATTTTCAGATTATTCAATCCCTCAATTGCCTTTGCAACCGGAATGAACTCATGAATCATATCCGCACAGTCCCGGGCATCACCTACAGGATATTCCGGAATATACGCATTCACATTGCGAAGCTTTAGATTGTAGCTTGCATTGAGCATTCCGCAGTATGCATCACCCCGGCCCTGTACCAGATTATTCTGGGATTCCTCTGCTGCTGCGATGAACATTTTTGGTCCCTCAAAATGTTTTGCGAGCAGTGTCTCGGAAATTTCCGGTCCAAAGTTTCCAAGGTAAACACAAAGCGCATTACAGCCTGCCCTCTTAATATCTTCCAATGCCTGTACCATATGGATTTCACTTTCCACAATACAGATCGGACATTCATAGATATCCTCTGCATCATATTTGCCGGTATACGCTTCTACCAGGGCTTTGCGCCTGTTTACGGACAGGCTCTCCGGGAAACAGTCACGGCTTACCGCAACAATTCCGATCTTTACCTTTGGCATGTTATTCATTGCTTTCTTCTCCTTTATCTGTTTTTTATAAAGTAATATTTTCGCCGCGCAGACCGTTGAATGCCCCTTCGATTCCTGCATCCTCATGAGCAATCAGCCATTTGTTCTTCGCGGTCATTAATCTGTCCTCGCCTTCATCCGCCGTCTGGAAGGTCAGCTCCGTGTTCGTGCCGAGAGGCAGCACGACAACACACTGGAAACCGCTCTCGTTTACATGGCACGGTGCGTAATGCAGCGTTGTTGCATAAACCTCAACGGCAGTTCCGGCCGGCACCAAAAATGCTTCGATTTTGGATGTATCGTATGTAAAATCCGCTTCAATGTCCTGCTGGCAGCCAATCAAAAGGACAAGGTCCGTCACGGCCACATTGATTTCCGAATTGCGGTGATATTCCACTGCATTCAGCCTTTTGTTATGCCCGTTGCAGTATCCGATCTGAATCGGAAGACCCCCATACGCCTTATTCTGCAGCTCCCTGGACACATCCAAAGCTTCCAGCTCCTCTGCGGAAGGAACATAAATTACGTCCTCCGGAACCGGTGTGTGTTTCATCTCCCTTATAAGGCCGCTGAAATCATACCCCTTTAGAACCTTTCCGTATTTCACAAAAGAGAGATCTGCTACACTTTGAATTTTCACCTTACTACCTCCTTCTCATCTTTTTAGATAAAAAAAGAATACCATAAACAGGTACTCTTTTCGTCGGTTTTCTTGTCCTATCCATATCACTTTTTTGACATTTTAACTTCTGTCACTGCTTTTTTGCCGGCCTCTCGCATCACTGGGCAAAATACCGTATCTTTTACGGAACTCATTTGTAAATGACCTGTTCCCGGAGAATCCATGATCCATGGCAATCTGCGCAATGGTTTTATCCGTATTCATCAGATCCCGATAGGCATAAGCAGTGCGGATATCCTGCAGATAGGTCTTAAAATTGACTTTCGCATATTTTTTAAACATTCTGGAAAGATACTCCGGAGAATATCCGAAACGGGCTGCGACATCGGCAAGCCTCAGGTCCTCCGTGTAATGCTCCCGCATATAGCCGGTAATTCTCCCCAGAACCCCCAGGTGTCTGCTGTATTGGATTTCTTTTTCCCGTACCTCCGTCTCACGATACCCGGTAACCAGCAGATACAGCACTTCATAAAAAAGAGACATCACCCGAAATTCATAGCCGTTTTCTCTGGAAGTGTATACCTGATATAACTCCCGCACTCCTGCAAACAGCCTGGCATCGCAGTCCCCGGTTCCTGCATTTCCATGCTTCTGAAACCGGATAAACCGCTGTGCTGTGAAGTAATTTTCAAACTGATTCAGGGGTATCTGCAGAACTACCGTCTGATTTTTCATCCGCGCATGGATTGAGTGTATCTCATTGGAGTTAATGATCATAAATTCTCCGGGCCTCAAAGGATATTCCTCTTCATTCAGAAAAAAGGAAAGAGAACCCTCCAGAACCGCAAAAATCTCCACAGACGTATGCCAGTGCTTTTCCCTTATGTAGTTTCCCTCGTTTCCTTCAAACAAAAACAGTTTAAAAGGAAGTCCCTCATTCGGTATGACCAATTCGTGCTGAAATTCCATGCTTCTTCTCCCCGGTGCTTATCCTAAGGCTGATGAATCTCCTTATATCCTTCCTGTGCCTCACCCTTAATGCGTTTCAGATACTCTTTCAGAGTCTTCTCGTAACCCATGTCGCTCAGCTCATAAAATTTCTGCCCCAGGATTTCCGTCGGAAGATACTGCTGCTTCACATAATGATTCGGGTAATTATGCGCATACCGGTAGCCAACGCCATGGCCCAGCTTCTCATGACCGCCGTAATGTGCATCCTGCAGATGGGAAGGAACGGTGGTCTTCGTCCGTTTCACAGATTCCATGGCAGCGGAAATGGCATTCACTGCCGCATTGCTCTTAGGCGCACATGCCATATAGGAAGCCGCCTGAGACAAAATAATCTGGGCTTCCGGCATACCGACACGCTCCACTGCCTGCGCGGCTGCCGCCGCCACACAGATTGCCTGCGGGTCCGCGTTTCCGATATCCTCGGACGCCAAAATCATGATACGACGCGCAATGAATTTCACGTCTTCTCCTGCATAGAGCATCTTTGCCAAATAGTATACGGCTGCATCCGGATCCGAACCGCGCATACTCTTGATAAATGCAGAAATAATATCGTAATGATTGTCCCCGTTTTTATCATAGTGGACAACACGCTTCTGTATACATTCGGAAGCTACCTCCAGAGTCAGATGAATCTTCCCGTCCTCACTCCTGGGCGTCGTCAGGATCCCCAACTCTACGGCGTTTAAGGCATTTCTGGCATCTCCCCCTGCCATATCCGCCAGAAAATCCAGAGCGTCCTCATCGATTACCGCATTGTAATTCCCCATGCCTTTGCGGCAGTCATTGACTGCCCGCAGAAGCAGCCTTTTTACATTTTCTGTCTCCAGAGCCTTCAGCTCAAAAATAATGGAACGGGACAAAAGAGCGCTGTTCACCTCAAAGTAAGGATTCTCCGTCGTTGCGCCGATAAGCACAAGAGTCCCGTCCTCCACAAATGGCAGAAGATAATCCTGCTGTCCTTTATTAAAACGATGAATTTCGTCAATAAACAGGATTGTTTTTTTTCCATACATGCCCAGGTCATCCTGCGCCTGCTTCACCACAGCTTCCATATCCTTCTTACCTGCCACCGTCGCATTGATCTGCGTAAAATTCGCGCTGGTGGTATTGGCAATCACCCTGGCAAGAGTCGTCTTCCCCGTACCGGGAGGACCGTAAAAAATAACAGAGGTCAGCTTATCCGCTTTAATTGCGCGGTATAACAATTTATCTCTGCCTACAATATGCTCCTGCCCCACAACCTCCTCCAGGGTGGTGGGACGAAGCCTGGAAGCAAGAGGTGATTCCTTATCCAGGGCCTTAGATTTTGCATATTCAAATAAATCCATAAAGCGTGCTCCAATCTCAATATAGTAAGTCCGTACATTTGTTCTCATTATACCATAAAATTTCTTTCTGTAGTAAAAAACTTTGTATTTTTTATCAAATCTTCATCAAAATTTATGATAAAACCCTATCACGGTACGATAAATTCGTCAACGGTCACAAATTCGTATCCCTTTTCCTGCAGATCATCCACAATTTTCAGCGCTGCCTCCACTGAGGTTGCGTATCCGTCATGCATCAGAATAATGGAGCCATCCTTCACCTGTGTGTCCACAATATTCAAAATAGAAGAAACATTTTTTGATTTCCAGTCCAGCGTATCAATATCCCAGAAAACAGGGAACATCTCCACACAAATTTCCATATCCTTCTTCCATGAACCAAAGGGAGGCCGCAGGTATTGAGGATAGATTCCTGTTATTTCATAAATCTGATTGCTGGTCTTCACAATTTCCTCCCTCGCCTTAGCATCGGAAAGCCGGTTTAGCTGAACATGATTATATGTATGATTTCCAATCAGATGACCCTCCTCCTGTATCTGCTTTACCAGTTTCTCATTCCCGTCAATATTTTTTCCCAAAAGAAAAAAAGAGACATGAACCCCTCGCTCCTTCAGCCCCTCCAGAAGCTGTGGCGTATATTTCCGGCTGGGTCCATCATCAAAGGTCAATGCTATCTTCGGATGTTCCATAGATTCCTCCACCAATCTCAGCAT
>URVB01000049.1 GCA_900551075.1 uncultured Blautia sp.
AATATATCCGGAGGAAGTAAGTAGTATCCCCGGCCGGAATAAGTCTGGCCGGGGAACATAAATATTGTATCATCTTTAGAATTTCGTGTTGCATTTCGTGTTGCATAGCCCTATAATATGCAACACGGACGTACTATTTTTGATAGGCAGGCAAAGAGCAAAAGTGCCTGAAAATCCCATAAATAAAGGATTTCTTTAATATCTGGTAGAAACGCATTATATATAGAAGGGATTCTATACGGGTTCAATTCCCGTCAGCAGCTTCAGAGAATCCCTTGAGTTTTCAAGGGATTTTTTTTACGGAAAATCTTTTAAATCTCAGTGATTTATGATAAGATAAATATTCTAAGAGCAGTCTAGGAGGGAATGAGATGGAGAACGAAGCAGTTTCCAAAAATTTTATTGAAAATATAATTGATAAAGATCTGGCAGAAGGTGTTTACGACACTGTGCATACCCGTTTCCCGCCGGAACCGAATGGATATCTCCATATCGGACATGCAAAATCCATTCTTTTGAATTATGGACTTGCACAGGAGTATAACGGCAAGTTCAATATGCGCTTTGACGATACGAATCCGACTAAAGAAAAAACGGAGTTCGTAGAGTCTATTAAGGAAGATATTAAATGGCTGGGAGCAGATTGGGAGGACAGGCTGTTCTTTGCCTCTGATTATTTCGGACAGATGTATGAGGCGGCTGTGAAGCTGATTAAAAAGGGCAAAGCCTATGTCTGTGATCTGACGGCAGAGGAAATCCGCGTATACAGAGGAACTCTGACAGAACCCGGTAAGGAAAGTCCATACCGCAGCCGCAGTGCGGAAGAGAATCTTAAGCTTTTTGAGGAAATGAAGGAAGGCAAATACGAGGATGGTACAAAAGTTCTTCGCGCAAAAATCGATATGGCGTCACCGAATATGAATATGCGTGATCCGGTTATTTACCGTGTGGCACATATGACACATCACAATACAGGGGATAAGTGGTGTATTTATCCGATGTACGATTTTGCGCACCCCATCGAGGATGCCATTGAGGGAATCACTCATTCCATATGTACGCTGGAGTTTGAGGATCATCGGCCCCTGTATGATTGGGTGGTGAGAGAACTGGAATATCCGCATCCGCCGAAGCAGATCGAATTTGCGAAGCTGTATCTGACGAATGTAGTGACAGGCAAGCGCTATATTAAGAAGCTGGTAGAGGATGGGATCGTGGATGGCTGGGATGACCCTCGTCTGGTCTCTGTTGCAGCGCTCAGGCGACGCGGCTTTACTCCGGAATCCATTAAAATGTTTGTGGAACTCTGCGGGGTATCCAAGGCAAACAGCTCTGTTGATTATGCGATGCTGGAGTACTGCATCCGTGAGGATCTGAAGCTGAAGAGGCCGCGTCTTATGGCAGTTCTGGACCCGGTCAGACTGATAATCGACAATTATCCGGAAGGACAGATCGAATATCTGGATGCTCCCAATAACATGGAAAACGAAGCACTGGGAGAACGTAAAATTCCGTTCGGCCGGGAGCTTTATATTGAGCGGGAGGACTTTATGATCGATCCCCCGAAGAAATACAAACGTCTTTTCCTGGGCACAGAGGTACGGCTGATGAATGCATATTTTGTTACCTGCACGGGCTTTGAAGCGGATGACGATGGTACGGTGCGAGTGGTTCACTGTACGTATGATCCGGCAACCAAGGGCGGCAATTCTCCGGATGGACGCAAGGTAAAGGGGACGATTCACTGGGTGGAAGCAACGCAGGCCGGACAGGCAGAGGTGCGCTTATACGAAAATATCGTAGATGAGGAGAAGGGTGTTTATAATAAAGAGGATGGTTCTCTGAATGTGAATCCGAATTCTCTGACGACAGTGAAGGCATATGTGGAACCGGCACTTATGGAAGCAAAAGGCTATGACAGCTTCCAGTTTGTACGGAACGGTTTTTTCTGTGCGGATATTCATGATTCTAAGGAGGGAGCTCCGGTATTTAACCGTATTGTTTCCCTGAAGAGTTCTTTTAAACTGCCGAAGGCATAAAACAGAATAGTAAAGAGGCTGTTTTGAAAAAAAGCAGCCTCTTTCTATAAAGGCCGGCAGGGATTTCCTGTCGGCTGCAAATCACTCAAGAATACATGTGGAGGGTACAAGAATGAAGAAATTAAGCATTGCAAAAAAGGATGCATGTATGGCATGCAAGGCATGTGAAATCGCCTGTTCAGAGGCATTTTACAAGGAATTCAGCGAAGCTCTGTCCTGTCTTAAGATTCGTACGGCAAAGGATGGGGTGACTCCGAAGCCGGCTGTATGTGTACAGTGTGGAAAATGTGCAAAAGCCTGTCCGGAGGGTGCCATCACCCAGAATGCAAAAGGCGTATACATAATTAATAAGAAGAAATGTGCAGGCTGCGGCAAATGCGTGGAAGCCTGTCCCTTTGGTCTCATTATAAAGACTGAGGACAAAGATTATGCAAGCAAGTGTATTGCCTGCGGAATCTGCGCAAAGGCCTGCCCAATGGAAGTTCTGGAAATCAAAGAAGCATAAGACTACATACAAAAAGAAGGCTGCGTACCCGGTAAAAACCGGAGGATACAGCCCTCTTTTTTATTTCAGAATCATTCAGCGTCCTCAGCCGGATTTTCTGCTTTTTCATCGGCATCCTCAGCCGGCTCATCAGCGGCTTCTTCTGTATCTTCAGCAGTCTCTTCCCAGGAGGCAAAATCCTCCTGTGCTTCCTCTTTTTCCTCTTCTTTGGAATCCTCCGGAATGTCGAAATCCTCATCGAAATCATCTTCAAATTCAGCAGCCCTGCGCGGCTTTTTCTTCAGAACAACAGCGGCCGCTGCCCCTGCTGCTGCAGCAGTTGCTGCTCCTAATGCTACGAGTCCCCAATATTTGTTGAACTTTGCCATAATACCCTGCTCCTTTCACTTTTTGACCGAATGGCCGTTATGGTATTGGTAAATATCAAAATCAGATATTCCTATTGTAATACTTTTTCGGCAAAAAGAAAAGGGTAAGATGAAGAATAAAAGTAGTTGCGCCATTTTTTTATCCGGAGTATACTGGGACAGAAGAAAAAAGGCAGAAAAGGAGACCTTAATGAAAAGAATCATTTTAGCGTCCGCTTCGCCCAGACGCAGGGAGCTTCTTGAGAAGGCAGGAGTGGTATTTGAAGTTATGCCTGGGAATGGAGAAGAACGGATTACCTGTAAAAAACCGGAGGATATTGTTAAAGAGCTGTCTTTGGGAAAAGCGCTTTCTGCTGCCGGAGACATGGAAGAAGATACGGTGATTCTTGGAGCGGATACGATCGTTGTCTATGAGGACCGCATTCTTGGGAAACCGAAGGATGAAGCGGATGCGGTGAAAACCTTAATGCAGCTCCAGGGAAATACACACCGGGTATATACGGGAGTGACGGTGCTTATAAGGAGAAGTGGACAGTGGGAGCCATATACATTTGCGGAATGCACGGAGGTGACCTTTTATCCGGTATCAGAAGAAGAAATCCACAGCTATGTGAAGAGCGGAGAACCTATGGATAAAGCCGGAAGTTATGGGATTCAGGGGCCTTTCGGCATTTATGTGAAGAGCATTTGCGGCGATTATTCCAATGTAGTGGGCCTTCCTGTAGCAAGACTTTTTTACGAGACAAAGAAATTGGGATTGGATTTGAGAGGATGAGGAAAATGATAAAAGCATGTGTTTTTGACTTAGATGGTACACTGGCAAATACGTTGGAATCCATGGCTTATGTGGCAAATGAAATTATGAAGAAATTCGGTTTAAGAGAGCTTCCTGTGGAGAATTTTAAGTATTACTGCGGAGAGGGTGCGAATATGCTGATGCGCCGCTGCCTGAAGGATGCGGGAGATGAGGAACTTGTGCATTTCGAGGAAGGACAGAAGATTTACCGGGAAATGTTTGCTGAGAACCCCATGTATAAAGTAACGCATTATCCGGGGATGCCCGAAACCCTGAAGAAGCTGAAGGAGCGCGGCGTGAAGCTGGCCGTCTGCTCCAATAAGCCGCATCCGGCCGCAGTAAAGGTGATTGGCCTGATGTTTGGCGGAGTGTTTGATATGGTCATTGGACAGAGTGAAGCGATCCGAAGAAAGCCTGCGCCGGATGGGGCGCTGAGGATTGCAGAAGAATTCGGCGTAAAACCGCAGGAATGTATGTACATAGGAGATACCAGGACAGATATGGAGACTGGAAAAGCAGCAGGTATGTATACAGTGGGCGTTTTGTGGGGATTCCGCGACTGTCAGGAGCTGGAAGAGGGCGGCGCTGATATCATTGCAGAAAAGCCGGAAGATTTATTAAAAATTTATGAGGGATATCAAAATGATTAAAATGGTGGCAAGCGATTTGGATGGTACCATTCTGCTGAATGGTGCACAGGAAATTCCAAAAGAGCTGTTTTCTTTGATTCGTGGGCTCAAGGAGCTGGGAATTCTTTTTGTAGCGGCCAGTGGAAGACAGTATTCCAACATGAAAAGACTGTTTGCTCCCGTATTGTCAGACATGGCATTTATTTGCGAGAATGGGGCTATGGCAATCCAAAATGAGGAGATTTTGTATCAGGATGCCTTTGAGCCGTCTCTTGTGAAGGAGATTGTGGAAGCGGTTTATGAAAGAGAAAACTCAGAGTTTTCCTATTCCACAAAGGATTATTATTATCTTCGTCCGAAAACACGGCATTATCTGGAGCTGATGACGGAGACAATCAAAACAGACTGCAGGCTCATTCAGGATTTTGACGAGTTCACGGAACCCTGCATGAAGCTGGCAGTTTATGAGCAGGGAGGAATGCAGGAAAAGTCCATACGCTATTGGAGAGAGCGCTTTTCTGACCGCTGTACAGTTGTAACTTCAGGACTGGCCTGGGTGGATTTTATTCCTTTTGGTACGAATAAGGCCAAAGGAGTGAAGACGTATCAGGATTTGTTAGGGATTAGTCCGGAGGAATGTCTGATTTTCGGTGATGAGTATAATGATGTGGAAATGCTGAAGGCAGTTCCTTACGGCTTTGCCATGGCACATTCCAAAGAGGGGGTAAAGGCGGCTGCAAATTATCAGACAGAACGTGTGGAGCCTGTGCTGGAAAAGCTGATTTCGGCAAAGGGCAATATTGAGGCGGTGATTCAGGAGGGTATTTGAAATGTATACAAAAGAGTGTATTCAGACGTTTTTAAATCATCAGGGCCAGCTATTTGATGAGCCTGTTGCGGATTCCTATGAGGAAGCTGAGGAATTTTTGGAGGACTGTATGGCCGTTGTGGTAAATTCTGTAAAAGAGGTCCGGAATTATCTGGATGAAGCAGGTGCCGATGTGGAAGGCATGTCCGACAGGGAACTGGAGGAGGCGTGTGAGGTATTTGCATTGTCCAATGGAAAGTATCTGATCGTAGAAGGATAAAAATGACCTATGATGTAGGGCGGGAACTGTTGTCCCGCCTTGCGTGGTTTGTGAGGGAAACTGTAAATTACATGGACTGAATTTCGTATGATACAATATAAAATGAATGGCAGGCTGTTTCGGGACTTTAGAGAAAGTTTACTTGTGAAACAGATAGAAATGGGATACAATAGATGTACGAGAACAGACTGAATAACGGACTGGAAAAGGAGGAATGGCTCATGAGGAAAGAGAGGATTTTGGCAATTGTCATGGCTGTATTTATGGCTTTGTCTCTGATGCCCTCTATGGTTTTTGCAGCCGCTTCAGGAATCAGGCTGGAGGGCGAGCTGAAGCTCAGGGGCTCGGCGGCAGTAGGCAGTGAATTGAGTGCTGATTTTGAAAAAGTACAGCCGGAAGGGCTGACAGATGGAGAAGTTAGTTTTTTGTGGTCCAGAAAGACCGGAGAAGAGCTGACGGAATTAACAAAGGAAAAGACTTATAAGATTACGGAGGAAGACCTGGGAAGTAAGATCGTACTGACGGTTACCGGCCTGGAGGAGAAGGGATACACCGGAAGCCTGAAGGCAGCCAGTGGAGAAGTAACGGCTGCACAGACGGAGACAGAGGATACCAAAGAAGCGGCAGAAGAGGAGACTGTACCGGAAGAAGCGGCACAGCCGGAGGAGGTGCCGGATGAGGCTGCGGAGGAAGAAGCCGTACCGGAGGAAGAATTGATTCCGGATGCGGAAATAGAAGAAACTTTCCCGGATGATGAGAACTTAGAGCTTCCTGAGACAGAGGATTCCTATGAGGAGGATGCTGAAGCAGCTTCTAATGATGAGGAACTGCCGGAGGAGGAATGGAACGAGGAGACTTACTATGAGGAAGAATTGTTTCCGATAAGTATTCAGGAAACATCCGGCGGGACTTCTGAGGAAAATAAGGGCGAAGGCTCCGGGGAAACATCTGCATACGCTGCGGAATCTTACACGGAGGATATGAGCGGTGTATTGGATTTTGGCATAGCGGCGGCCGGAGAAGAGGGGAATATTGCAGAGCAGTATGTAACCATTCAGAATACCGGAACCCAGGCTCTGAACTTTGAAAGCATCAGTCCTGAGCATTTTATGGTGCAGGATATTACGGAGACGCTGGAGCCAGGAGAGAAGGCTCAGCTCTGGGTACGGCCCCGTGAAGGCATCGGAGCCGGAAGCTATGATGATACGATTACCTACAAGAGCGAAGAAGGAGCAGAGGTGTCATTTTCTGCAAAGCTTGTAATCGAGGAAACCGATGAAGCATTAGTCACTGAAGAAGAGCCGGAAGAGAATCCCCCGGCATCAGGGAATGAATCCGGTTATGCTTCTGTACCATCTGGAGTGCCGGATGGAAGTAATGATCCGGATTCAGAGGAAGAACCGCAAGCGTCCGGAGACGAAGCCGGAAATGATCAGGAACCTCCGGCTGACCCGGTTATTAAAGTCACTGCAGATAAGAACGCGGAATTTCCAGGCATGCCGGAAGGATATGAAACGGCGCCGGATGCAGTAACCATTCAGTTGACAAGCGAAAGTACAGCGGATGTGAAACTGACGTCTCCTGTCAGTGACCAGGGAGAAAACAGTGTATTTGTAATTGGTGAATACGCAGGCCTTCAAGAAAATGTTTTGACACAGGGAGGAAGCACCTCTTTTACAGTTCAGCCTGTGACAGGCTTGGCCGCAGGGACCTATACGGAGTCGTTTTCTGTCTTTGATGCAGAAGAGGAGACAGAAGCAAGACAGCCGTTAGTTGTGTTTACAGCTACGTTTAATGTAGAAGAGGTATCACGCGGTCTGACAGTTTCCGCTTCAAAGCTGGATTTCGGCAGTACGGAAGCCGGTTACGGGGACGTACAGGCACAGTCCGTGACTGTCACCAATGCAGGTAATGTGACAGAAACCTTAACACAGCCGGCAGGAACGAATTTTATTGTTTCTTCTGTGAATGCAGATGCCCTGGTGCTGCAGCCCGGGGGCAGCGTGGCATTTGCTGTGCAGCCCAAAACGGGCCTGGGTGTAAATGTCTACCAGGAAACCATAAGCATTACTTCGGAGGCGGGAAGCACGGCAGAGATTGCTGCTGCGTTTACTGTAACAGAGAAAACAAATAAGCTTGTCAAAATTAATCAGCCAAGTGAGATTACCGGGCTGAGCAATGCTACCCCCAAAGATGCGAAATCCCTGAAATTGCCGTCGGCGGTAACGATAGAAACAACAAACGGAAAGGCAAAGGCAGCCGTATCCTGGGATGTGAAGAATTGTTCCTATAATGTCAAGAGTACGGAGCAGCAGACCTTTACGGTGAAAGGAACTGTGACACTTCCAAATGGTGTGCAGAATCCGGATAACGTAAGCCTTCACACCTACGTGAAGGTAAGCGTGAAGGCCTATAGTCCGAAGCTTGCATCAGCGGACAATAACCAGATTACGGGTATTTCAGTTAACGGCGGGTATACGACACAGTCCAGGATCAGCTTTACAGCAGTGGGTGCAGGTATGAATAATACAAGCCCCCGCAAGGGAGATACCCGTTATGTTCCGCTGAACTGGACAGTTATAAATACCAATAGCTGGGACAGGGCACCGTATACAGGAACCTTTGGATTGGCACAGAGTGGGGATTACACACTGTCCGTTGTATTCAAACAGCAGAAATTTGATGGCAGCAATTGGACCGATACCGGGGAACGCGATACCAAGAAGGTAGCTTTCAGTGTGACAAAGGCGAAAACGAAATCTACGAATCCAGGTGTTGATCTGACTCCTGTACCGAAGTCTAACCGCAGAAGTGCAGTTAAGACAGGGGATGATACAAACGTACTGCCGTTTGTGATTGCACTGGTTGTAGCGGCCGGCTGTGTGGCAGGTGTTGTGATTTACCGTAAAAAGAAATAATGAGGAATAGATTTGGGCACTGGTAACGGTGCCCTTATTATTGTTCCTTTTTTGATATTTGCCGCATAATTATTAGCACTCATTTAAAATGAGTGCTAAATTTTTCTTGACTTTTTGGAGGAAGGGTATTACTATATTGGATAGAGTAAAAAAGAATTCATTAAAGGAGTGTGGATAGTATGGCTGTAAAGCATGGAAGTTTATCAATTAACAGCGAAAATATTTTCCCAATTATTAAAAAGTGGCTGTATTCCGACCACGATATTTTTGTACGCGAAATGGTATCCAATGGATGTGATGCAATTACAAAGCTCAAAAAATTAGAGATTATGGGAGAATACAGCTTCCCGGATAATTATAAGGCAAGTATTCAGGTAGTTGTTAATCCGGAGAAGAAGACTCTGAAATTTATTGACAACGGTATTGGTATGACAGCGGAAGAGGTAGAAGAGTATATTACGCAGATTGCCTTTTCCGGAGCTACAGAATTTCTTGAGAAATATAAGGACAAAACAACCGATGATCAGATGATCGGACATTTTGGACTGGGATTTTATTCTGCATTTATGGTAGCGGATGAAGTACACATTGATACTTTATCCTATAAAGAAGGAGCATCCCCCGTACATTGGACCTGCGATGGCGGGACGGAATATGATATTCAGGAAGGCAGCAAAACAACGGTTGGCACGGAAATCACTCTGTTTCTGAATGAGGAAAGCGTAGAGTTTGCCAACGAATACCGGATGCGGGAGATCATTGAGAAGTACTGTTCCTTTATGCCTGTAAGCATTTACCTTTCCAGGGAAAATGCGGAGCAGGAATATGAGACGATTGACAAGGATGATCTGAAGGATGACGATGTTGTTGTAGAGCATATCCACGAAGAAGCAAAGACCGAAGAAAAAGAGAACGAAAACGGTGAAAAGGAAATTGTGGAGATTTCTCCGGCCAAGGATAAGGTTAAGATCAACAAGCGTCCGGTGTCCTTAAGTGATACACATCCGCTTTGGATGAAGCATCCGAATGATTGTACCGATGAAGAATATAAGGAATTTTACCGCAAGGTATTTTTGGATTATAAAGAGCCTCTGTTCTGGATTCATCTGAATATGGATTATCCGTTTAATCTGAAAGGTATTTTGTATTTCCCGAAAATCAATACGGAGTATGATTCCATTGAGGGGACCATTAAGCTATACAATAACCAGGTGTTTATTGCAGACAATATCAAGGAGGTCATTCCGGAATTTTTGCTTCTGCTGAAGGGTGTCATTGATTGTCCGGACCTTCCGCTGAATGTATCCAGAAGTGCTCTTCAGAATGATGGCTTTGTTCGTAAAATATCTGAGTATATTGCGAAGAAAGTAGCGGACAAGCTAACCGGCATGTGCAAGACAGACCGTGAGTCTTATGAAAAGTACTGGGATGATATCAGCCCGTTTGTAAAATTCGGCTGCATTAAGGATGGCAAATTTGCAGATAAGGTCAACGACTATGTATTGTTTAAAAACCTGGATGGCAAATATTTGACTCTGAAGGATTGTGTTGAAGCAAACAGGAAGGCAGAGACAGAGGAGACTAAAGAGGAAAAGACTGAAGAGGAAGCAGAGGGTGCCGGTGCGCAGGATGAAAAGGAACCGGAAAAGACGACGATTTTCTATGTGACAGATGAAGTACAGCAGAGTCAGTACATCAATATGTTTAAGGAAGCCGGAAAAGATGCAGTCGTTCTTTCTCATAACATTGATAATCCGTTTATTTCCCATTTGGAGCAGAAGGACCAGACCCTTCAGTTTAAGAGAATTGATGCCGATCTGACAGAAGAGCTGAGAGAAGAAGGAAGTGCAGATGAAGAAACTGCAAAAGCGCTGACAGAGCTGTTCCGCAGCAGACTCCAAAAAGAAAAACTGGAAGTACGCGTGGAAAAACTGAAAAATGAGTCTGTTTCTGCTATGATGACACTTTCTGAAGAAAACCGCCGTATGCAGGATATGATGAAGATGTGCAATATGTACGGAATGGAGCCGGGGATGTTCAAAGGACAGGAAACCTTGGTGCTCAATGCCAATCATCCTCTTGTACAGTATCTGGCAGGCAATCAGGATTCTGAACATGCTTCGGTTATCTGTGAGCAGTTGTATGACCTGGCAATGTTGAGTCACAAACAGCTTTCTCCTGAAGAGATGACTAAATTTGTTCAGCGAAGCAATGAAATACTGATGCTTCTTACAAAATAAAAGTGAAAAGGTACAGCCTCCTGGGTGCTTCCTGCTTCTGGAATCTCTCAGGAGGTTGTATTTTGCAGTGAGGAAGAAATTGGTTTCTCATTGGAACAGCTTTCCGGTATGGAGACGGTTCTTGACAAATACAGTCCGTATTTTCTATTCTTACATGTGTGTAGTTGATGATTACAGGCTCGAATGGGAAAGATATCGCTCAAATTTTTTCGATTGGAGACGAAATTTGTATGGAAATCGAAAATAACAGGAATTTGTCGTATAATAGAGAAAATGAAAGAAATACCGGAGGAGAAGTCATGAGAGAAGTATATCGTTTAATCAGAAAACTGGGTGCTACATCAAAATACAAGGGATATTATTTTGTTGCGGAGGCAGTAAAGCTTTCTATGGAGTCCCAGGAGCGCCCAATGAAAATCACCAAGGATATTTATCCGCGTCTTGCGAAGAAATTTAAGTCTACGCCGATGAATGTGGAACACGATATTCGTACGGTGATCAATGTATGTTGGACGGCCAATAAAGAAACACTGGATCAGATTGCAGGCTATTCTTTGAATTACAAACCAACAAACAGCGAGTTTGTGGATATGCTGGCCTATTATCTGACTCAGTCAGAGCAGTAAACGGAAGAGGCTCAAATACTGTAGTCAGAAGGAGCCTACAGTTTTTCAAAAGCAATCTTCCGGTGTCTGAAAAAGTTCAGGACTGCAGAATCCCACCAATACTCCGGTGTTTTATCCGGGTAAAATGTCTGCAGAGAGAGACCGGTAGTACATAGCAGCTCTTTGTTTTTATACTGAAGATTTAAAAAGAACCCTTTGATAAGTTCAGGGGCCATACTGCTGTTCATATTTTGAACGACAGAGAGTGTTTGGTCTTTAGAAAGCTGAAAAATGATCTTAAAATGCAGAGGAGTGCGTTTTCCCCGTATAACAGAGTAGCAGTAAGGTTTAACTTCTTTCCAAAATGAATAGGTAATCGAACTTTGGTCTAGAATATCACATGTATCGGTGTCAAAAAACTCCCGTTTTAATGTTCCATCAATGGAAAAGGTGTTGAAGGTAGTAATAGAAACTTCTACCAGTTGAAAATGATCGAAGGTTTCCCCGATCAGCAATTGATTCATAAATTCTTTGACATCATTAATCTTTAAAGCAAGCATTTTCAGACTCCCTGGTTTTTTTGCAAATCTATTATAAAACAGAATAAAAAAAAAGAACAGAGTTTTTATAAAAAGTCTTTTCAAACCATTGTCTATATGTTAATATAGATGTGGTATTCAAAACTACATATAATGGAAAAGAGGACGATATATTGAGCTATAAAATAGTAATAGATAGTTGCGGAGAACTTTTGGAAAAATGGAAAAACGATGAGCGGTTTGAGTCGATTCCACTGACTTTGAGTGTTGGCGGAGAAAACATCATTGATGATGAAACCTTTCAGCAGAAGGAGTTTTTGCAGAAGGTGGCAGCCTGTCCGGATTGCCCGAAGTCTGCGTGTCCTTCACCGGAGAGATATATGAAGGCTTTCCGATGTGACGCAGAGCATGTATATGGTGTTACCCTGTCTGCGGAGCTGAGCGGTTCTTATAACAGTGCGGTACTTGGCAAGAATCTGCTTCAGGAGGATTACCCGGATAAAAAAATTCATATTTTTAATTCACGTTCTGCATCCGTAGGGCAGACATTGATCGGTCTGAAAATCCAGGAATGTGAGAATGCCGGACTTTCCTTTGAAGAGGTTGTAGAAAGGGTTGAGGCATATATCAGTGAGCAGCATACTTTTTTTGTACTGGAAAATCTTGAAACATTACGGAAGAATGGAAGACTGAGCACTGTAAAGGCCCTGGTTGCCAGTGCCCTGAAGATCAAGCCGGTCATGGCGTCTACGGATGAAGGGGCGATCTGCCAGTTGGATCAGGCGCGCGGGATGAATAAGGCGCTCATCAAGATGGTGGAGCATATCGTTGCAAAGACAACGGACAGCGGCAGTAAGATACTGGCGATTTCCCATTGTAATTGCGAGGGAAGAGCGATGCTCTTGAAGAAAGCCCTGCAGGAGCGCATGGAGCTGGCAAAAGTAATTGTTTTAGATACGGCAGGAGTCAGCAGCATGTATGCGAATGATGGCGGAGTGATTGTCGTGGTTTGATGCTTTCCTTTTTGGTAATCGTGTGCTATACTATAGACAGATTATTTTGTACAATATAAAGGAGATACAGCTATGAGCCAGAAGAAAGTAGATGCTTATAAAGTAAAAAAAGCAAACCGCGAAAAAATAATGAAAAGAGAAAAAATGATCCTGCGGTTAGAAAAGCTGGCAGCATTGGCGGTATGTGTGATTGCCGTATGCTGGATTGGCTATTCGGTGCGGGATAAGGTGACAGAAGGCCAGGAAAAGGAGAAGAAGGAGACCGTTCTGGATACTTCTGCATTGGACGATTATATTACCGGCCTTTCTGCAGATGAGACAGAAGGATAAAATAAAGGAACATAAATAAAAATCCCCGGATTCCGGGGATTTTTATTCGCAAATAGTAACACAACTAGGTTATGCCAGATAACTATTATAATTTCGTAACGTTAGCAGCCTGCATTCCGCGAGCACCCTCGGTTAATTCATAAGTTACTGCCTGACCTTCATCCAGGGATTTAAATCCCTCGCCGTTAATTGCAGAAAAGTGAACAAATACATCTGCTCCGTCCTCACCTGTGATGAAGCCATAGCCTTTTTCTGCGTTGAACCATTTCACAGTTCCGTTATTCATGATGTTACCTCCATAAAAATAAAAAGTTAAAAGTTATCTGCTGACGAAAAAATCACCAGATTTTACAGACTATATCATGTAATATATAATCTCTAAAAACGAGTGATTTTATATATTAAATAATTTAGGTTGTGTACTGATTATATCTCTCAGTCCCTGAATTGTCAAGGCTATTCTGAATTGTTTCAAAAAAAATGAAAAAATGAAAAAGGATGATATGGAGAAAAAGTGCTTTATTAAATACAGGATTTCGTGTATTATGTTAGAAAGATTATACCTTAATTAGGGAGGAAAAATTCATGATTAATAAGCTGATTGATAAAATCCGTAAAACAAATGCCCCGGTGGTAGTTGGGTTGGATCCTATGCTGAACTACATTCCGAAGCATATCCAGGAGAAGGCGTTTGCAGAATACGGAGAGACACTGGAAGGTGCGGCAGAAGCAATCTGGCAGTTTAATAAAGGAATCGTGGATGCAACCTGTGATTTGATTCCTGCTGTGAAGCCTCAGATTGCCATGTATGAGCAGTTTGGAATCCCGGGGCTTCAGGCGTATAAGAAGACCGTGGATTATTGTAAGGAAAAAGATTTGGTTATCATCGGGGACATCAAGCGCGGGGATATTGGTTCCACTTCCGCTGCCTATGCGGTGGGACATCTGGGCAGGGTGCAGGTAGGAAGCAAAACCTATACGGGTTTTGGCGAGGATTTTGCAACGGTTAATCCATATCTTGGTACGGACGGCGTGAAACCGTTTATCGAGGTATGTAAAGAAGAGAACAAGGGATTGTTCATTTTAGTAAAAACTTCCAATCCGTCAAGCGGAGAATTTCAGGATAGAATCATTGACGGACGTCCTCTGTATGAGTGGGTTGGCGAGAAGGTTGCACAGTGGGGCGAGGCGCATATGGGCAAGAGTTACAGCTATATTGGCGCAGTTGTCGGTGCAACTTATCCGGAAATGGGCAGGGTGCTGCGTAAAATTATGCCGAAAACCTTTATTTTAGTGCCTGGCTATGGAGCTCAGGGAGGAAAAGGAGCGGACCTGGTGCATTTCTTCAACGAAGACGGACTTGGAGCGATTGTAAATTCTTCCCGCGGTATTATTGCTGCATATAAACAGGAGAAGTACGCTTTCATAGGAGAAGTGAATTATGCAGATGCTTCCCGCAAGGCTGTGGAGGATATGATCGCTGATATCAGCGGAGCGCTGCATGTACGTTAAAAGAAAACGGACTGCGGTGCCGGCAGCAAAACTCTGAAGATATTAGGAGGAAAACATGAGCGAAAAGACAAAAGAAGGCTTAAGAATTGTAAGTCAGGAGCGTATTGCCACGGATATTTACAGCATGTGGCTGCAGGCAGATAAGATTGCACAGAATGCGAAGCCCGGACAGTTCCTTTCTTTATACAGCAGGAATGGGAGCAGGCTGCTTCCGCGTCCGATCAGCATCTGTGAGATTGATAAGGTAAAAGGCAGAATTCGTCTGGTATACCGTGTGACAGGAAAAGGTACGGGAACCGAGGAGTTTTCACGTCTTCATGCTAATGTTCCGGTGGAAACACTGGGCCCACTTGGAAATGGTTTTCCGCTTGAAGAGGCAAGAGGAAAAAAAGTATTTTTAATAGGAGGCGGGATTGGGATTCCGCCGATGCTGGAAACAGCCAGGGAATTGGAGGCCCATAAGCAGATAGTTCTGGGCTACCGGGATGAGCTGTTTCTGAATGAAGCATTTGAAGCCTACGGCAGGGTTTATGTGGCAACTGAGGATGGCAGTGCAGGAACAAAGGGAAATGTCATGGATGCCATCCGCGAAAACCATCTGGATGCAGACGTGATCTTTGCCTGCGGTCCTACTCCGATGCTGCGGGCGGTCAGGGCCTATGCCGGAGAAAAGGGAATTCCATGCTGGATATCTATGGAGGAACGTATGGCGTGTGGTGTTGGAGCATGTCTGGCCTGTGTATGCAGATCAAAAGAAATTGACGGACATTCCCATGTGCACAACAAGCGTATCTGTAAGGAGGGTCCTGTATTTCTGAGCACGGAGGTGGAGCTATGAGTAAGATGAACGTAACCTTAGCAGGAATCGAGCTTAAAAATCCGGTGATGACTGCGTCCGGAACCTTTGGTTCCGGTGAGGAATACAGTGAATTTGTAGATTTGAACCAGCTTGGCGCAGTTGTGACGAAGGGCGTTGCAAATGTACCATGGCCGGGAAATCCTACGCCGCGGGTAGCGGAAACGGGCAGCGGGATGCTGAATGCGATTGGCCTGCAGAACCCGGGAATTGATGTGTTCTGCGAAAGAGATATTCCGTTTTTGAAACAATTTGACACAAAGATCATTGTGAATGTCTGCGGAAAAACAACGGAGGATTACTGCGAGGTTGTGGAGCGCCTTGGGAATGAGCCTGTGGATATGCTGGAGATCAACGTGTCCTGCCCGAATGTCAGGGAGGGCGGGATCGCATTTGGTCAGGACCCCAGGGCCTTGGAGGCTATCACAAAAGAAGTGAAAAAATATGCGAAACAGCCGATCATTATGAAGCTGAGTCCGAATGTCACGGACATTACGGAAATGGCAAGAGCAGCAGAGGCCGGCGGGGCAGACGTGCTTTCTCTGATCAATACACTGACCGGGATGAAGATTGACATTAACCGCAGAACCTTTGCCCTGGCAAATAAGACCGGAGGAATGTCCGGTCCGGCTGTGAAGCCAATTGCTGTGCGCATGGTTTATCAGGTGGCAAATGCCGTTACGCTTCCGATTATCGGAATGGGTGGTATTGCGGCGGCAGAGGATGCGCTGGAATTTCTTATGGCAGGTGCGACAGCGGTATCCGTAGGAACCGCGAATTTCTTTAACCCGTATGCAACAGCAGAAACGGTGAAGGGGATACGGGAATTTCTTGAGAAAAACCATGTGGAGGATATTCGGGACCTGATTGGCGTCGTGAAATAACAGAGAATGTGTGAAAAACCGGATTTTTGATTTGTGGTGGACGTAATCAGATTGTATTATTAACTGATGTGCGGTATGGTTAAAAATGACAGAATATTTTAAAACAAAGGAGAAAGAGAAAAATGAAGAAATTTCTTGAGGAATTCAAAGCGTTTGCTCTGCGGGGAAATGTCATGGACATGGCAGTCGGCGTTATGATTGGAGGCGCCTTCAGCGGAATCGTAACCTCTCTGACGGACAATTTTATTCAGCCGGTTTTGGACATGATAACAGCAGGTAAGAGGTATACACTGGAAGAAGTGGCCGGATTTGGTTCCAGCTTTGCTTCCGCTGTCGTAAACTTCCTCATTATGGCCTTAGTCCTGTTCCTTTTGCTCAAAGCAGTCAATAAGCTGGCTACTCTGGGAGCCGGGAAGCCAGAACCGGCAGCACCTGCCACAAAGACATGCCCGTTCTGCAGGAGCGAAATCAGCATTGAGGCAACACGCTGTCCGCACTGTACATCAGAGCTTTCGGAGTAAGTGCTGCATGGATGGTCAGTTTATTTATTACACAGGTAAGCACTCCGTTTTGTTCCGGATCCAATCCGGTTACCTGTGAAACAAAAAGCCCTCCGGGCAGATTCTTTTTTATTTGTGTACAGGACGAGGGGAACCGTGCAGACAGCGGCGCTCCTCGTTTTATTTTGTACTGGATCATCGAATAGCAGCATAATATTTGCAGTCGGCCTGGCAAGATTCGGCAGAGGGCTTGCCGCCACTCAAATTTTATGCATGAACTCCGGAAGAAGCATATCTGAACGCTATGCATACAGAAGGGAAACACCAGGTATTGCACGGCGGTCAGTTATTATAAGATGAACGGCAAACTCTTCCCCGGCGCGTGTAAGGAGGTCATTGCAAACGATTCTGAATTATGATAAACTGGATAAAAGTGTTTGGGAACAGAGGAATACTTTGCCAAAGAGAATGAACGGGCGTTGTGCCTGAAACTATGGAGGTTTATAATATGGAAAGCTACAAACAGGAATTTATCGAGTTTATGATTGACTGTAATGTACTGAAATTCGGAGATTTTGTGACAAAATCCGGCCGTAAGACGCCGTTTTTTGTAAATACGGGGTTCTACCGGACAGGAGCGCAGCTTCGCAGGCTGGGAGGATATTATGCAAAAGCAATCGAGAGCAAATTCGGTCTTGATTTTGACGTGCTCTTCGGGCCTGCATATAAGGGAATTCCGCTGACTGTTGCGGCAACTATGGCTATCAGTGAAGCATACGGCAGGGATATTCGCTACTGCTCCAACCGTAAAGAGGCAAAGGATCACGGTGACAAGGGGATACTTCTTGGCAGTCCGATTCAGGATGGAGATAAGGTTGTCATCATTGAGGATGTAACAACAGCCGGAACCTCTATTCAGGAAACTCTGCCCATCATCAAAGCACAGGGAGATGTGAAGCCCATTGGCCTTGTAGTTTCCGTGGACCGTATGGAAAGAGGTCAGGGAACCGGGAGCGCACTCAGGGAAATCGAGGAAAATTTTGGTCTTCAGACAACGGCGATTGTTACTATGGCAGAGGTTGTGGAGCATCTTTACAACCGGGAATACAAAGGAAAGATTATTATTGATGATACACTGAAGGCAGCCATTGACGCATATTATCGGCAGTATGGCGCAGAATAAAGCTTAGCTGTTTTAAGGAGGACTTGCTTGTGAACGAAAAAATTTATAAGACCATGTTAAGATGCGGGGCGTGCAGCGTGGCAGTAGGAACCATTGCTCTTGTGACAGGCGTGGTGACCGGAGTGCTTATGATCGTCAGCGGTGCAAGATTGTTGAAAAGAAAATCAGATATTCTGATATAAAGCTGTCAAAAGCCACACGGAGCTGCGTGTGGCTTTTCAGGCAGTTTGGATAGGGGAGAACATTGAAAAAAGAAACAAAGCATAGGATCCGGCGAATGGGAATCTTTCTGTTTGTGCTGTATGTGCTGCTGTTGATGTATTGTCTGTTCTTTTCTGAGGGATATGGGAGGGTTGCACAGGCAGAGCGCGCTTACCGTTATAATCTTGTACCCTTTGTGGAGATCAGAAGATTCTGGACGTATCGGGAACAACTGGGTACATTTGCGCTTTTTATGAATATTTTCGGAAATGTGCTGGGATTTATTCCTTATGGCTTTATCCTTCCGGTGATTCACCGTGGTCTGCGGAGTGGGTTTTTGATTATTTTATCCGGTTTTGGATTGAGTCTTTGTGTGGAAACTATTCAGCTTGTGACAAAAGTCGGATGTTTTGATGTGGATGATTTGATTTTGAATACCTTAGGTGCAGCAATCGGATACCTGGGGTTTGTCATCTGTGATTACCTGAGGAGAAATTACTATGGCAAAAAGATATAGATATGCATTTGCAAAGAAAAAAGAAGCCCGCAAAGGAAAATTGTCTGTAGGGCTTTCAGCGGCTTCTTTCCTTTTGTTTTTGGCAGCCGTGCTGACTGCCTTTTTTTTGGAGGGCAGATATGGCTTTATTATTGGAGGCATCTGCCTCTTTGCTATGCTGCTTTCTATTTATGGCTTTATTGTGGGACTGTTGAGTTTTTCGGAGGAGAAGCGTACCCATCGCACCAGCATTATCGGTTCTATTTCCAATGGAATCATCATGGTGGGCTGGCTGGGCTTTTTTTTATTGGGAGTGTGAAGAGATGGAACATCAAATGGAGCGTTTAAAACAACAAATGGAATTCATCGTAGAGGTGGACAAGGTAAAAAACATTATCCGTCAGACGTATCTGTCAGATGCAAAAAGAAAAGAAAACGATGCGGAGCATTCCTGGCATCTGGCCCTTATGGCCGTGCTTCTGAAAGAGTACTCTAACGAAGAGGTGGATTTGGCCAAGGTGGTGCCGATGGTGCTGATTCATGATCTGGTGGAGATTGATGCCGGAGATACATATGCCTATGATGAGGCCGGCGCTGCGGATAAGGAAGAAAGAGAAAGGAAGGCCGCAGACAGGATATTCGGGCTGCTTCCGAAGAATCAGGGTACGTGGTTCCGGGAACTGTGGGAGGAATTTGAGGCATATAAAACTGCTGAAGCGAAATTTGCTCACGTGCTGGACAATTGTCAGCCGCTTCTTTTGAATGATGCTTCAAACGGCAGGAGCTGGGTAGAGCACCAGGTGAAAAAGAGTCAGATTTATAAACGGAATGAGCATATTCCGGAAGGCTCCCGGGCAATCTGGGAATATATGCAGACATTGATCGATAAGCATGTGGAATTGGGACATGTCACAGATGATATGGGCGCATAGAGAAATATAAGAAAATCAGGTCACAGAAAAATTATAATAGGAGATGAGCATTTGGACGAGTGGATCATGGAACGCTATACGCTTGCCAAAGAGCGTGTTGCACAAATCAGGACAGAGAAGACGGTGAAGGAACCTTATCGGGACTTTTTTCAGAGAACAGCCGGCTTTTTGACAAAAACATCGGAGATACTGGAGGCAGGAGAGCAGGATAAGACTCTTGAAGAGCTGGAGGCAGAAAACAGAGCACTTTATGAGGAGCTGTTTTCGGAGAACTACGGAACCTGCTACGGAAATCCCGCCTATGCAGCAGAAAGGCTTGGGGGGTACGGAAAAGCGTTTACTTTTTTATATGCAGAGCTTCGGGGCTGCATTGCCTATGCATTTGAAAAAAAGTGGTGGGATTTTACTGTGGCTTTTGAGCTGTTTTTGGAGGTTTATGCGGCGTTTGGCGGGGAAGAGCTTCCGGAAGCTAAGACGGTGAAAGAAATACTGCGCTCTTATGTAAATGATTACTGCCAGGATATGGTGGAACAGCGGATAGCCGAGGCTGTAGACCCCGACCTGGATTTTGCATTGCGGATCATCATGGATTCTGATTTGACCGATCTGCGTTATCTGTACCGTTACGGGGAGTATGTTTCCGACAATGAGAGAGGTGTGGCGAAGTTTTTGAATTCCCTTTCACAGGAACAGATTGATGATATGGCACGAACCTATACGGAAGGATACCGGATTGGTTTTATTAATGGAAGGAAGGATATTACCAGAAAAAAAACAGTGAATATCCGTTACCAGCTTGGTTTTGAGCGAATGGTAAAGGCCGCTGTCCTTCAGTTCGCTAAAATGGGACTTCAGCCGGTCATTTACCGTCATGCTATGCACGCAGTCAATAAGAAAAATCAGAGTTGGGCAGGTTTTGCCGGAGGTGTTGCCAATCTGCAGTATGTGTACGATCACCGGCAGGACTGTGCACTGTTTTTAGACAGTGAATTTGTAAAACGCAAGCTCCGTTCCATGCAGAATGCGTATGAGAACTATAAAGAGCTGGCGGATGTGCACGGCGGACCTGCATGCATTGAGACCTTTGGGGAAACGCCCTTTGCTCCGATCAATAAACCGGAAGCATGGACGCTTTCTGAGACGCAGCAGAAGCTCCAGGTGGAGATGGACAATGAAGCCGGACAGATTGTGAACCGCTATATCAAAGGAGATGAACGCAGTTTTACGATCATTGCCTATCCGGTGCCGGAAATCGGGGAGAATTTTCCGGAAATTTTCCGTGAGATCGTAAAAATCAATACGCTGGATTACAGGCTCTATGAGCGCATTCAGCAGACCATTATTGAAACCCTGGATACCTGTGAATGGGTAGAGGTTAAGGGCAGGGAAGATAATGAGACGGATCTTCTGATCCATCTTCATACGTTGGAGGACCCTTCTAAACAGACAAATTTTGAGAACTGTGTGGCGGATGTGAATATTCCGGTAGGTGAGGTATTTACCTCTCCGGTATTGGCGGGAACCGGCGGGATTCTTCATGTAAAAAAAGTCTATCTGAACGGATTGCAGTTTAAGGATTTGAAGCTGGTATTTGACTGCGGGCAGGTAATTGACTATACCTGTGCAAATTTTGACAGTGAGGAAGAAAATCGAAAATATATCGAGGACAATATCCTGCATCATCATATAAAGATTCCCATGGGTGAGTTTGCGATCGGCACCAATACGACCGCATATGTGGCAGCGAATAAATACGGAATTGCGGACAAGCTTCCAATACTGATTGCGGAGAAAATGGGACCGCATTTTGCCGTGGGCGATACCTGCTACAGTTGGTCTGAAGATACTCCGGTCTTTAATCCGGATGGGAGAGAGATCATTGCAAGAGACAATGAAATCTCTGAACTGCGTAAGGAGGATATCAGTCAGGCGTACTATGGATGCCATACGGATATCACTATTCCTTACGAAGAGCTGGGAAGCATCCGGGTGATCGATGACGAAGGAGAAATGACTTCTATTATAGAGGAGGGACGTTTTGTACTTCCGGGTACAGAAGAATTGAATCTGCCGTTTGGGGAATAGGCATTTCGTAACAACAGCAGGAATTTACAAAAAATGTTTGTGTACCAAAATTTTTTCTTGATTCATTTTTATTGACACAAAAAAAGAATCTTAGTAGAATTTACGCTTAGAAAGATACCTGGAATCCGGGCGGGTGAAGCAGTCCGTGTTCCCTGAAAATTTCATATACAAAAGGAGAGCAGTTATGGCAAAGGTAGGAATTGTGATGGGCAGCGATTCAGATATGCCCGTAATGAGCAAGGCAGCGGACATTCTTGATAAGCTTGGTATTGATTATGAAATGAAAATCATCTCCGCACACAGAGAACCGGATGTGTTCTTTGATTATGCGAAAACAGCGGAGGAAAAAGGCTTTAAGGTAATTATTGCAGGAGCAGGCATGGCGGCGCATCTTCCGGGCATGTGCGCAGCAATCTTCCCGATGCCGGTTATTGGAATTCCCATGCATACAACCTCCCTTGGAGGAAGAGATTCTCTTTATTCTATCGTTCAGATGCCTTCCGGAATTCCGGTTGCAACTGTCGCCATTAATGGTGGTGCAAATGCGGGGCTTTTGGCAGCCAAAATTCTGGCAACCTCTGACGCAGAGCTGCTGGGCAGATTGAAGGCATACAGCCGGGAGTTAAAAGAGCAGGTAGAGGCAAAGGATGCAAGATTGCAGGAAGTCGGATATAAAGAATACTAAAACGGGGATTTGATCACAAGGAGGATATTATGGATTACAAGAGCGCAGGAGTGGACATTGAAGCAGGATATGAATCTGTGGAGCTAATGAAAGAGCATGTAAAGAAAACAATGCGCGAAGAGGTCCTGGGAGGTCTCGGGGGGTTTTCCGGAGCATTTTCTCTCGCAAAAATTAAAAATATGGAAGAGCCGGTACTGCTGTCCGGTACGGATGGCTGCGGAACCAAGGTAAAACTGGCGATGCTTTTGGACAGACATGACACCATTGGCATTGATGCAGTGGCTATGTGCGTGAATGATATTGCCTGTGCGGGCGGTGAACCACTGTTTTTCCTGGATTATATTGCCTGCGGCAAGAATTATCCTGAGAAGATTGCATCTATTGTAAAAGGCGTTGCAGAAGGCTGCCTTCAGTCAGGTGCGGCATTAATCGGCGGTGAGACTGCAGAGCATCCGGGGCTGATGCCGGAGGAGGATTATGATCTGGCCGGGTTTGCCGTCGGCGGGGGGGGCAAGAAGGGGATGATTACAGGACAAGATGTAAAGGCAGGAGACGTATTGATCGGTATGGCCTCCTCCGGTGTACACAGCAACGGGTTTTCCCTTGTCCGCAGGGTTTTTGAAATGACAAAGGAATCTCTGGATACTTATTATGAAGAACTGGAAACAACGCTTGGAGAGGCGCTGCTCGCACCCACCAGGATTTATGTAAAAGCACTGAAGCGCATGAAGGATGCAGGTGTGCGCATTCATGGATGCAGCCACATCACAGGAGGCGGCTTCTATGAAAACGTACCGCGCATGCTGAAAGACGGCACCCGTGCTGTCATTGAAAAAGACAGCTATCCGGTGCTTCCGGTCTTTAAGCTTCTGGCGAGAACCGGAAATATCGAAGAAAAAATGATGTATAATACCTATAATATGGGACTTGGTATGGTACTGGCAGTAGACCCGGCTGATGTGGAAACGGCTGTGGAGGCTATTCAGGCAGCAGGAGAGACCCCGTATGTGGTCGGACGTATTGAGAAAGGTGAAAAGGGAGTGACCTTATGCTGAAGCTGGGTGTTCTGGTATCCGGCGGCGGAACGAATCTGCAGGCAATTCTGGATGCCATTGACAATGGAAGGATTACAAATGCCCGGGTAGGGGTAGTGATCAGCAATAATACGGGAGCCTACGCCCTGGAACGTGCGGCACAGCATCAGATTAAAGGCGTGTGCATTTCTCCGAAGCAGTTCGGGGACAGAGAAGCATTCCATCAGGCTCTTTTGAAGGAGCTTCAGGCAAACCAGGTTGACCTTGTGGTGCTGGCAGGATTTCTTGTGGCTATCCCTCCGGCTATTGTGGAGGCCTATCCAAACAAAATCATTAATATCCATCCTTCCCTGATTCCTTCCTTTTGCGGTGTAGGGTATTACGGTCTGCATGTGCATGAGGGAGTCCTGGGAAGAGGCGTCAAGGTGACTGGTGCGACGGTGCACTTTGTAGATGCAGGCACAGACACAGGGCCGATTATTCTGCAAAAGGCGGTGGAAATCCGGGAAGGCGACACGCCTCAGGTGCTTCAGCGCCGTGTGATGGAGCAGGCAGAGTGGGTTATTCTGCCAAAAGCAATTGACTTGATTGCAAACAATAAAGTGAAGGTTACAGACGGAAAAGTCTCTATAAAGGAGTAAAGAATATGAAAGTATTAATCGTAGGAAGCGGCGGAAGAGAGCACGCGATTGCATGGAGTGTTTCTAAGAGCCCTAAGGTTGACAGGATTTACTGTGCTCCGGGAAATGCCGGAATCTCTCAGCTTGCGGAGTGTGTGGATATCGGGGCTATGGAGTTTGAGAGGCTTGCTGATTTTGCAGAAGAAAATCAGATTGACCTGACAATCATCGGTATGGACGATCCGCTTGTAGGCGGTGTAGTGGATGTTTTTGAGGCGAGAGGACTTAAGGTGTTCGGCCCCCGCAAAAATGCAGCCATCTTAGAGGGCTCCAAGGCGTTTTCCAAAGACCTGATGAAAAAATACCATATTCCCACAGCGGCCTATGAGAATTTTGATGACGCGGATAAGGCTCTGTCTTATCTGCGCACACAGGGAAAATTCCCGATTGTGTTAAAGGCTGATGGCCTTGCTCTTGGAAAGGGTGTGCTGATCTGCAATACCCTTCAGGAGGCAGAAGCCGGCGTTAGGGAAATCATGAAAGACAAAAAATTCGGAAGTGCAGGAAACACTATGGTTGTAGAAGAATTTATGACCGGACGTGAGGTTTCCGTACTGTCCTTTGTAGATGGAAAAACCATTAAGACCATGACCTCCGCACAGGATCATAAGAGGGCTATGGACGGAGACCGGGGATTGAATACCGGCGGCATGGGAACCTTTTCTCCAAGTCCATTTTATACAGAGGAAGTGGATGATTTCTGCAGGAAATATATTTACCAGCCAACCGTAGACGCTATGGCTGCGGAGGGACGTCCTTTTGTGGGAATTATTTTCTTTGGTCTGATGCTGACATCAGAGGGACCGAAGGTTCTGGAATATAATGCCAGGTTTGGAGACCCGGAAGCCCAGGTAGTCCTTCCGCGTATGAATAACGATATTATTGAGGTTATGGAGGCCTGTGTAAACGGAACGCTTGACCAGATGGAGCTTCAGTTTGAGGACAATGCGGCAGTATGTGTGGTTCTTGCAAGTGAAGGATATCCCGTAAAATACGAAAAGGGTATTCCTATGTACGGATTTGAAAACTTTGAGGGCAAGGACGGATACTACTGCTTCCATGCAGGAACCAAATTCCAGGATGGTCAGATCGTGACAAACGGCGGCCGTGTTCTGGGTGTCACTGCGAAAGGCAGGAATCTGAAGGAAGCCAGGGAAAACGCCTATGAAGCTACAGAGTGGATTTCATTTGCAAATAAATACATGCGTCATGATATCGGAAAGGCGATCGATGAGGCATAAGAGGCCAGGCAGCCACCGTAGATGGAATTGCTGCGTTTTGGTAAAATAAAATACAAAAAATAAAATGCAGGAAATAAAAACTGCCGTACAGCGATGGTGTGAATCGCATGTAGGGCAGTTTTTTATGTCGTGATTTTGGAAAGGGATAAGAGAAAATTTGTGGAATAGAGAACGTGTTTCAGCTTATGTATGAGGTGGGAATGGATGTGGCAGTTCTTGCAGACAGTGCAAATGTAAAATATGTAAGCAGCTTTGTTGTTCCATACTGGACGGGCTGGATAGGGGATGTATCGTGGTCAGCGGTCATTTTCATGTGCAATGGAAATGACCTTTACTTTTTGTATGATTTATTATAAAATAAAAGAACATGCAGGCAGAAAAGAGAGCGGAGATATGGAACAGAAAAAAGTTACAGAAGAAGCGGTGAGACAATGGCTGGAGGAATCAGCAGACACGGCTTATAAAAAATTTCAGGAAAATCTTTTGCCCGGTATCGGAAATATTCTGGGAGTCAGGCTTCCGGTACTTCGTACCATGGCAAAGAAGCTGGTCAGGCAGGATTGGCAGGAGTGGTTTTTTCGCGGTGAGGATACCCTTTTTGAGGAGACGATGCTACGTGGTCTGGTCATGGCTTACGCCAACGTATCTGTACGGGAGAGATTTGCCTGCATTCGTGCGTTTGTGCCTGCGATCAATAATTGGGCAGTGTGCGACAGCGTTTGTAATACGATAAAAGAGGCGGAGAAATATCCGGAGGAATACTGGGAATTTTTGGGACCGTACTTTGATTCCGATGAGGAATATGAAGCGCGTTTCGGGGCAGTGATGCTGCTCAGTCATTTTGTCAGAGAGGAATACCTGGAAGGAGCGCTATGCCGCCTTCAAAGCGTCCACCAGAAGGGGTACTATGCCAAAATGGCAGTCGCATGGGCGATTTCCGTGTACTTCGCAGCTTTTCCGGAGGCGGTTCTGGCATATCTTAAGAGTGCTCCGGAGCTTGACGAATTTACATACAGGAAGACATTGCAGAAAATTTTGGAATCCGATCGGGTTGACAGGGATATGAAAAAGACAATACGAGAAATGAGACAGAGAGGATAAGGATATGGGAATGAGCAAAGAAGAGGCGGTTAAGGCGCTGCAGAACAGGGAATGTGTCTATGTGGCATACTCCCAGGCAACGAAGCTTCCTTACGTGACTTGTGACGAAGAGACATACAATGATCAGGCATGGGTATTTGCAAAAGAAGAGGGGATTAAGGAATTTGGCAAGAAAAAGCTGGAGGACAAAATCCTGCTTATGGGTATGCGCTATGAAAAGAAGGATTATCCGAGATTTTACGGTACCCTGTATGCAGTTGGCGTGAACAGTGTTATTTGGGTAGATGGCGAGGAAAAGGCTGAGGTAGACCTTGAAAAAATTGCGAAGCAGGCAGACATGAGTAAGATTGAGCCGACAAAGCGTCCGCTTTTGAATCCAACGCTGCAGCTTTCCGGACTTTATTTTATGCAGGAGCTGCGGCGTCCATTGGAAAAGGACCAGCGCAAAAACATGCGCGAAATGGAAGAAGAGCTGCTGGCAAATCTTCGGAAGTCTGATTTTCTGGTTGCTATGGAAGTGAATGAAGAGGACCCAAAAAAAATTAATATTCCTTATCTGAAGGATAAAAAGGACCAGATTCTGCAGCCGGTATTTTCCGATGTTATGGAATTCGAAAAATTTGCCAAGGGTAAAAAGCTGAGGATTGCCAGAGTACCGTTTGTGAAGCTTCCGGGGCTTTTGATGCAGCAGGCAGCCGCATTTGTGATCAATCCAATGGGCTTTAATCTGGTGCTGAATAAGGAACAGATGACGAAGATTATCGGATAACAGGAGAGAAAGCAGGAAAAGGATATGCGTGTTTGAAGCGCTTAGGGGATAGCCGTTCGTGTAGGACGGCTATCTTTGGTGTGTCCGGATAAATATCTAAAAATTCCCGGTTGCAAAATTAAAATTATGTGCTATCATATCTATAACACTTGCTTTCACCGGCAAGCCAATGGAGAAATACAGAAGAACAGCGGAGGAGACGGCCGTATGGTAATTGAGATAGATTTTAACAGCGAGGAAGCTATTTATATGCAGGTGACAAACCAGATTATTATGGGAATTGCCACATCCAGACTTCAGGAAGGTGATGCCCTTCCATCTGTGCGTCAGCTTGCGGAAATGATCGGTATCAACATGCATACGGTAAATAAGGCGTATTCTCTGCTCCGTCAGGAGGGGTTTGTGACAATTGACCGCAGGAGGGGAGCTGTAATCTCTGTTGATGTCAATAAAATAAAAGCGCTGGAAGAAATGAAACAGAATCTCATGGTCGCCCTGGCGCGCGGATGCTGTAAAAGTGTGACCAGAGAAGAAGTGCACCAGTTGATTGACGAAATTTTAGATGAAATGGAAGGTTGACAGATTTTCCATATGAATATAGAAAACTAGGAGGACATTATGCAGGAACAATTTACCAGACAGGCGGAAAGTGCCCTTGAGCTGGCGAAAAAAACCGCACAGTCTTGCAAACACGGCTATATTGGAACCGAACATATTTTAATAGGGCTCCTGAAAGAAAAAGAGGGAACTGCCGGAATGGTTTTGGAGGAATTCGGTGTGGAGGAGGAGCGCCTTCTGGCGCTGATTGAAAAGCTGATTGCACCGCCGGATACGGGTACGGCTGTCGCAGAGAGAGCACCGGAATACAGTCCGCGTGCACGCAAAATTATAAATAATGCTGCAAAAGAGTCAGAGATAAGGCATGGAAAAGGCATCGGTACAGAGCATTTGATGATTGCTGTGCTGAAAGAAACGGATTGTGTGGCAACCAGACTATTGTATACGCTGGGAGTCAACATCCAGAAGCTGTTTGCAGGGGTGCTTTCGGCAATGGGGATGGATGCGGAGGCTATTGAGGAAGAATTTCAGTCTGCAAAGACGGCAAAAAACAGAAGGACAACGGCTACACCAACGCTTGATCAGTATAGCCGTGATCTGACTGCTATGGCAGCAGAAGGCAAATTAGATCCTGTCGTAGGAAGAGAAAAGGAAATTGCGCGGCTGATACAGATTCTGAGCCGCAGGACGAAGAACAATCCGTGTCTGGTGGGAGAGCCGGGTGTTGGAAAAACTGCGATTGCAGAAGGTCTTGCACAGAGAATTGTATCCGGGCTGGTTCCCGATACAGTGAAGAATAAACGAGTGGTGGTATTGGATTTGTCCGGAATGGTAGCAGGAAGTAAATACCGCGGAGAGTTTGAAGAGCGTATTCGTAAGGTGGTGGACGAGGTACGGCGGGATAAGGGGAACCCGCTGTTTATTGATGAGCTGCACACCATTATAGGTGCAGGCGGTGCGGAAGGCGCACTGGATGCATCCAATATTCTGAAGCCATCTCTTTCCCGGGGCGAAATCCAGTTGATTGGTGCGACAACCCTGGAGGAATATAGAAAATATATTGAAAAGGACGCTGCTCTGGAGCGCCGCTTCCAGCCAATCACTGTGGAGGAGCCTACGGAAGAGGAAGCGTATGAGATACTTAAGGGACTGCGCCCGTATTACGAGAAGCATCATGGTGTGGTGATCGGGGATGAGGCGCTGCAGGCAGCAGTAAAGATGTCCGTCCGCTATATCAATGACCGTTTCCTTCCGGATAAGGCGATTGATATCATTGATGAGGCTTCTTCCAGGGTGCAGTTGGCCGGTTATAGCCGGACGCCGGAGATCAAAGCGCTGGAGCAGGAGATCAAAGTACTTCTGGCAGATAAGGAAGAAGCGATCAAGCTTGCGGATATCGAAAAGGCGAAGGCGGCGCAGGCACGCCAGAGGGAAGCGGAACAGGAAATTGAGAAACTGAAAAGCCGTGCGGACCGCAAAAACAAGAGAAAACCAATGGTGGTGACGGAAGCATCTATTGCAGATATAGTTTCTGACTGGACGAAAATTCCGGTACAGCGTCTGACAGAGGGAGAGACAAAGCGTCTGGCGCATTTGGAAAAGGAACTGCATAAGCGTGTGATCGGACAGGAGGAAGCAGTCGGCGCTGTTGCACAGGCTGTTAAGCGGGGAAGAGTGGGCTTGAAGGATCCGAACAGACCAATCGGCTCATTTTTATTCCTGGGACCGACAGGTGTGGGAAAAACAGAGCTTTCCAAGGCTTTGGCAGAAGCGGTATTCGGCAGTGAGCAGGCGATGATCCGTGTGGATATGTCCGAATATATGGAGAAGCACAGTGTGTCCAAGCTGATCGGTTCGCCTCCGGGATACGTGGGCTATGATGAGGGCGGACAGCTCAGTGAAAAGGTGCGGCGTCATCCCTATAGTGTTATTTTATTTGATGAGGTTGAGAAAGCACATCCGGATGTGTTTAATATTTTGCTGCAGGTGCTGGATGATGGACATATTACCGATGCGCAGGGAAGAAAGGTCGATTTTAAACAGACGATCATCATCATGACCTCGAATGCAGGGGCGCAGGCAATTGTTGAGCCCAAGAGACTCGGCTTTATTTCTAATGAGGATGAGAAGCAGGATTATGAACGAATGAAATCCGGTGTTATGGATGAAGTACGCCGGATGTTCAAACCGGAATTTTTGAACCGTATTGATGAAATTATGGTGTTCCATGCGCTGAATAAACAGCATATTAAGAAGATTGTGACCATTTTGCTCAAAAATCTGGAGAAGCGCTGTGAAGAGCAGATGGATATTCGTCTGAAAATTACGAACTCCGTAAAAGAGCATTTGGCAGAGACCGGGTTTGACAGCAAATATGGCGCAAGGCCGCTCAGGAGGGCAATCCAGACCCAAATTGAGGACCCGATGGCAAATGAAATTCTGGAAGGACACATCAAACGGGGCGATACGGTAAATGTACAATTTTCGAAAAAACAGATTCGTTTTGTTCCGGTTTCCAAATATTAAAAAGATATAAAATCTTAGTTGGGAGACTGGAAAAACAGGGTAATTTATTATATAATGTTTGCAACAATGAGACAGGGGGAATGGGGGTTATGCCCCGGGGAAATTTAAGAAAAAGCAGCCTGAATCTCATGAAAGCAGGAAATTTGATACAACAGAAAAGTCTTAGGGAGGACATAAGATCATGGCAGTAGTAAAGGAACTGATTCGCACAGAAGAGAACGGAACGATAAGTTTTGGTAATTACGAGTTGGCTCAGAAGTCTAAATTATCAGATTACCGGCACCAGGGTGATATGTATAAAGTAAAGACCTTTAAAGAAATTACGAAGTTAGAGCGCAACGGAATGTTCGTGTACGAATCTGTACCGGGAACTACCGTGCTTCATTTGGCACAGGATGGTTCCAGCATGAGCTTTGAGGTGGAAGGACCGGAAGATGCACAGATCACGGTGGAGATGGAGGCAGATACAGAGTATGAAATCTCGATCAATGGTTTCTGCACAGGTAAAATGAAAACCAATCTGGGAGGCAAGCTTTCCTTCAGCGCGGAACTTGGTAATGCTGCAACAGTAGAAGTGAAGATTGAGAAATGCTGAAAAATAAAAAGATTGTTTATTTTTGTCAGGAATGCGGATATGAGTCCGCAAAATGGATGGGACAATGTCCGGGCTGTAAGGCGTGGAATACATTTGTAGAAGAAGCAGTTTCCACAAAAAAACAGACAGGCGGGGCACGGCCAAAAGAGAAAAGGCAGGGGGCCGGGTGGCCCGGAGGGAATAAG
>URVB01000050.1 GCA_900551075.1 uncultured Blautia sp.
ACAGCGTGGGACTTTCACCCACCGGATTCCAAGCCCTTTTCTGGGCGCACCCTATTATATAAAAAACATACCGGAAGTTTTTTTATCTCTTCCGGTATGCTCATTATATAACGCTTTATTTTCTATGCCGAATACATATCTTCTGTTCTTTTATATGCATAAATAGCTTTTTCTTTTGAATTGCAACCGCCTTAAAGTTATCACAGCATATCATCCTTCAGCACATCATGATCTCTCAGCACCTTCTCCACGACAGTTCCTTTGATTACATGAATCAATGGCTTTTTCAAAGCGTTCAGCGGTCCTGGAAGCCGGATTTCCAAAGGGGATTTCCCATCCATAAGTTTTACGGAGCTGTCAAGAAGCTCCCGGATGTCATAGACACTTCCCCATACCTCCGGAACGCCGCGGTCTACGCCTAAAAGTCCATATACGGCCTCCATTGCGGTCCGCACGGAATATTCCGTCGTGAACACAGTATCTCTCGGAGTCTCGGCAAACTGCCCGAGGAATGCAAAGTTCACGCACCCATCCGGAATGACATCCGGACGGTCGCCTTTGGTTCTCGGCATGAAAAAGGCGGTAATGTACGGCATCATTGTCGGAACGCAGACGGCACTGTTCTCAGCCAAATCCGGAATTTCCTCAGCCGGTACGCCCAGATGATACAGCCATTCCTCCGTGATTTCCTTCCCGGTACACTCTTTCATTGGTTTCTTCACATAGTCACCGGGAACATCGGTAAATAATCCATATACCCAGACACATACTTTGTCCGGATCCTGCTCCTTGAACTGCCCCTGTCTGTTGATTGTCCAGCTCATCAGCCAACCGGAATCCTGACAGCTTACGATACCGCCGGTTACAACTCTTCCGCTCTTTGGGTCCCGTTTGCAGATATTGGTAATGTAAGGAAGAATTTTATCATCCAGGGTCGTGATTGTGGCTGATTCCCAATTGGTTTTTGTGATATCCGAACAGAATTTTTCCGGACGGCCAAAGGACGGGTCCTGCTTTGCAATATTTTTCCAGAGACTCCAGCAGCCGCTTGTGCGGACTTCCGCATCCCCGTTAGGCGCATGGTTCTGATCACCATAAATCGTCCCCTCTGTACAGCTTCCATTCGTCACAAATACCAGATCATTTTCTGTAAGCAGGATTCCTTTTTCCACGCCCTTCACTCTGCATTCAATTGCTTTTGCAACCTTTTTATTATCTTTGAACTCAAAAATAACATTGGTGACTTCCGTATTGAACTGAAAATCCACTCCGGCGGCCTCCAGGTATCTCTGCATCGGAAGAATCAGGGATTCATACTGATTATATTTTGTAAACTTCAATGCACTGAAGTCCGGAAGCCCTGCAATATGATGGATAAATCTCTGAAAATATAATTTCATTTCCAGTGCACTGTGCCAATTTTCAAACGCAAACATGGTCCTCCAGTACAGCCAGAATGTAGAATCAAATACCTCCTCATCAAAAACATCCTCGATCGTCTTATCATACAAATCTTCGTCCTTTGTCATAAAAAGCTTCATGATTTCCATGCAGCCTTTTTGACTCAGATTGAATTTTCCATCTGTATGTGCATCCTGTCCCCTATGAACTGTAGCACGACACAGAGAATAGTTGGGATCATGCTTATTCAGCCAGTAATATTCATCCAATACAGAAACGCCCGGCGTCTCTATGGACGGAATGCTGCGAAACAAATCCCACAGACATTCAAAATGGTTTTCCATCTCTCTTCCACCGCGCATAACGTATCCGCGGGTGGGATCGTTGATACCATCACAGGCACCTCCTGCAATGTCCATAGCCTCTAAGATATGAATATGGGAGCCAGGCATCTGTCCATCCCGCACAAGGAAACATGCTGCCGCCAGAGAAGCCAGGCCGCTGCCAACAAGATATGCGCTCTTCTCATCTACACCCTCCGGCTTCTCCGGACGGGCAAATGCTTCATAATTTCCATTGGTATAGTAAATACCTTTACTGTTTTTTGCGTCTTTTCCACGCTCGGTATTGCGGTATTCACTTTTTGTCTCCGCAACTTTCTCCGGTCTCTCTTTTTCATTTTCCTTTGCTTTCTTTGCCATCAGAGCTGCTGCCCCGGCACCTGCGATAAGGGCTGATGTTACACCAAGCTTCATTCCTTTTTTTGCCATATAAATAACCGCCTTTCTCATATATCATCAATTTGCTTTGTTTTTTTGGATGTCCCCAGCATACTTATATTTTATCCGGAATTCAATTTACAAAACGGGGGCAATGATAAAAAACTTATCATGCCCCCGCGTTTGATAAAAAATCCATCTATCTGTCTGCAAAATTCTGAATGGATTTTGTAATATTTCCTCTTAGTGTAATACAGATTTTTTCTGCAATTTCCTGGTAATTTTCCTTCATTCCCTGTTTGATCCAGTCCAGCATAACGCCCACAAAGCTGTATTTGTAAAGATCCGCAATAAATTTCTTTTCTTCTTCGGAAATCTCTATCCCAACAGATTTCTCCTCCACAACACCGATGAGCAGATCGTAAGTGAGCTTAAACAGATAGTTCTCAATCTGCTCTCTGCTGACGGAGTGATATACATTCATGATAAACGGTTTGTTCTCCATAACTGCTTCAAATATCTTAAGCAGACCTTCCTGCCAACTGTCATATGTTTTCTTTCCCTGCAGTGCCCTAGCGGCATCCTCCACGCATACCCACTCGGTCAAATCATAGATATCCTTAAAGTGATAATAAAATGCCATGCGGCTGATGCCGCAGTCCGATGTTAAATCACTAATTGTGATCTTATCTAAAGACTTCTGCAGCAAAAGCTTTTTTAAGGATGCCTCCAGTGCATATTTTGTCATATTTGCCATATGATTGCTCCCTTCTTCCTATGTCATCCGGCTGAAAACGCTTTTGACGTACGCCAAAAGCTTCGCTGTCCATCACATCAGAAAATATCTGTACATAGTTCAACAAACAATTTCATTAGTGGACTCTGCCATTTATTAACGTGGCTGCCGCATACAGCAGTGATATGAGGGCTTGATATATCGGTTGGGATTTCTACCAAGCTTCCGCAATCCAATTCTTCTTTCACGGAAAAGACAGGCAGAAATGTAATCCCCACATTACTTTTAACGAGATTCTTGATCGTTGGTATACTCCAAAGCTCAATCGTATGATCGAGCAAAATAGATTTATCCCGGAGATATTGTTCAAATACCTGTCGGAAAATGCAGTTTGGCTCATTTATAATGAACGGGACAGAAATCTGTTGATTTGGTGTAATAAAATCCGGATATTGCTCCTTTATTTCGGGAGAGGCCACCAAAGCAACCGGATAGCTGCCAAGCGTATGGACTGCAAGGTTGGAACCAAACCCCTGCACCTCTTCATAAAATATACCTAAATCCAGCGTACCGTTTAACAATTCATTCCGGATATCATAGCAGTTCATAGAGTGTAAAAACAAACGGGCTTTGGGTGCCCTCTTACAGAATTCCTTCAAAATAAGCGGTAATTTATAACACAGCAACGTCTCGCCCGCACCGATGTGCAAAGCCCCCTGATAAGCTGCCAGATCATTTTCAAAACAGTGCATTCTCTCGACAGAATTCAGGACGTCACTGACATACGGTATCAGCTGTTCGCCGGCTTTCGTAAGTACCATTCTCCGACCGATTTTTTCAAACAGCTTTGCTGATAGTTCCTGTTCCAACTGTCCAATCTGAAACGTAATCGTTGACTGTGTATAATTCAGCTTTTCCGCTGCTTTCGAAAAGCCCCCTTCTTCTACGATTGCCTGAAATGTATATAAATATTTCAATTCCATAGTTTCTCCCCATTATTTCAGTAATATCAAAGTATTACTTTAAATTATTCAATTTGATTTAATTATTTACTAATGGTATTATACACAACAGATAGTAAATTTACAAGGAGTTTTGGAAATGAAGAATAAAAACCGAAAAGAAAACAATTTTTTTCAACTGATTATTATCGTGGCCGCCGCTTGCCTTGTTCATGGCGTTATGCAGGGCGTGCATGATAATTACGGCATTATGATGAACGGCCTGACAGGCGTTACCAAGATTGATTATGCTTCTGTCAGCTTCTGTACCGGTGTAGGTGCATTGGTTTATGGGCTTTCACAACCTTTTCTCGGAATGCTTGCACTGAAAAAATCAAATACATTTGTTATTATGCTGGGAATTCTCTTTACTGTGCTTGGATTGATCGTCACACCATTATGCAGAAGCTTTTTCACATTACTTCTGTTTTTTGGGCTTATCCTGCCATTCGGTACCACCGGCCTGTGCTTTGGCATTATTATGGGTGCAATCACCCCTGTTCTGGGAGAAAAAAGGGCTGCCTTTGTATCGGGAATTGTTCAGGCCAGTGCCGGGATTGGCGATGCATTGATGTCACCGGGTTTGGAATCCCTGATTTCCCGTTTGGGTATCCAAACAGCCATGAATACGTTGTCCATCCCCTTCCTGATTATGATTCCGATTGTTCTATGGATTGCCTCTATCAACAAAAAGGCTGCTGCAGCAAAGCAAAAAGAAGATGAAAAACATGTATCC
Organism: uncultured Blautia sp.; assembly: GCA_900551075.1. Taxonomy (GTDB): domain Bacteria; phylum Bacillota; class Clostridia; order Lachnospirales; family Lachnospiraceae; genus Blautia_A. The sequence goes on from URVB01000050.1 coordinate 4,594, forward strand.
CTGTTTGCAATACTAAAAGATGCTTTTCAGGACAGAGATTATCGTTTGATTCTCATTGGCTTTGCCACCTGCGGATTCAACATGTCCATTATTGAAAGCCACTTGTTTTCCCAATTTCTATCCTGGGGAATTACAGGAGGCACTGCCTCTTTAACATTAACCGTTTATGGGATTGCCACAATGATAGGCGCTGCAGGCGCAGGCTTCCTTGGTGTAAGATACCGGATGAAAAATGTACTCGGCTGCGTTTATTCAATTCGTGTACTAATTTCTCTCGGATTTCTCCTTATGCCAAAGTCGGTTCCCTTTGCATTTGCTGCGACTGCCTTATTGGGATTAAGCGGGGATTCTACCGTCCCCCCAACCTCCGGTATTATCAGCAGAAAATTTGGTGCGGAAAAGATGGCTGTGATTTATGGCTTTGCGTTGATAGGCCATCAAGCAGGTGCTTTTGCAAGCTCGTATCTCGGAGGTATTCTTGTACGTGAAGGACTGGGATATACGCCGCTTTGGATAATGAATATGTGCTTAGCTTCCATTGCTGCAGCAGTAAGCTTTGCAATTCGTAATGACAATATTAAAACTCATTTATTCTAATTTTAAAACTTTTTCTGTTTATAAACCGGCTTTGGCCTCCAATTTGAAAAAGGCATTTGAACTTATTAATCGTTCTTAATGCCTTTTTGGGAGGCTATAAGACATTTCCATCCCGGCCGGCACTATCCCTTTACTCTTCACTTCCACACTCTTTGACCTCTTCCTGAGGCAAAGCACAAGGGGTTTTACTCCTGACAAATGCTTCCCGGGCCTAACCACCTGCCCAAAATTACAAGTAAACGGTCAAAATCCAGAGGCTTGGCAATATGCTCGTTCATACCGGCTTCTTTGGAGCGCCGCACATCCTCGGCAAAAGCATTGGCTGACAAGGCGATGATGGGGATTTGTTTGAGATACTTCCGGCCGGAAGCCCGGATAGCCCGTGTTGCTTCATAGCCGTTCATAACAGGCATTTGAATATCCATGAAAATCAGGTCGTAATCGCTGTCCGCAGCTTTTTCCATGACATCCACAGCCTCCCTTCCATTCCACACATGGTCTGCCTTCAGCCCGGTCATTCCCAAAATTTCCCCCGCAATTTCAGCGTTGATTTCATTATCCTCAACCAGCAGAATCCGCTTGCCGGCGAAGACTGTCTCTTTATAATCATCCAAAGATTTCCTCGGCTCCGACTGGTCATCTTTGCCGGCCAAACTCCGAAATACATAGGCAACTCTGGACTTGAAGATAGGCTTGCTGATAAAAGCATTTACCCCGGCAGCTCTTGCTTCCGCTTCAATGTCTGTCCAGTCGTAGGCAGAAATGATGATAATAGGGACATCCTGTCCCACTGCCTTACGAATGGCCCTGGTAGCTGCCACCCCGTCCATATTTGGCATTTTCCAGTCCAGGATTACTGCAAAGAAGTCATCCTTGCGCACATGGCGATCCACCACTTTCCTGACTGCTTCCTCGCCTGACAGTACCCACTCGCTTTTCATTCCCAGGTGATTGAGAACAGCACAGGCGTTTTTGCATGTCACCAAATCGTCATCTGCCACAAGAACCGGCAGATCAAGCAATTCTTCCTCCAAACGCTCATCATCTTCATTCTGCAGTTCAAGGAAAATTGTAGCGGTAAATTTGCTGCCCTTGTCCAGTTGGCTTTCCACCTTAATGTCGCCATTCATCATCTGAACGATGGTTTTGGTGATGGGCATACCCAAGCCGGTGCCCTGCTGCCTGATTGCACGTTCATCATCTGCTCTGGCAAACGGCTCAAAAATATGTTCAATAAATTCCTCGCTCATGCCGATGCCGTTATCTTCAAAAACAAATTCATAGCAGCCTCGATTTGGGCGGTTTGTCACCTTTTCGCTTACGGAGAAGGTGATTGTTCCACCATTGGGGGTATATTTTACCGCATTACCCATAAAATTCATCAGGCACTGTTGAATCCGCTCCCGATCCCCAAATACCTTTTCGTGGTTTACATCATGAATATTCACAGTGAAGCTGTGACCTTTGCCATTCACCAGCGGTTTAGCCATGGTTACAAAGCTGTCGATCAGATCAGGTAAATCAAAATTCTCGATATTCAAGCTCACTTTTCCCGACTCAATGCGGTTCATATCCAGAACCTCGTTTACCAGACCAAGCAGGTGCTTTGACGATGCAGTGATTTCGGTAAGACAATGTTCCATCTTTTGGGTGTCGCCAAGATGGGTTCCGGCGATGGCTGTCATACCGATGATTGCATTCAGGGGCGTGCGAATATCGTGGGACATGCTTGCCAGGAACTCCGTTTTGGCGGCATTGGCCCGGTTAGCGGCCTGATAAGCCTCCTCCAAAGCCTGCTGCGCCCGGATATCCTTTGTAATGTTGACAAAGATGCCCAGAAACAGTCGGGGACTGCCATCCTCATATTGTGCAATCCGTCCGTGAGTATGGAACCAGTCATACTCTCCATTTTTCTTCATGAGCCGGTACTTCACATCATATCCGCTCCTGCCTGCCACACAGTCCCAATAGGCTGCCATGGTATATGCTTTGTCCTTCGGATGGAGCCGGTCTGACCATGCCTCCAGCGTGTCGGGGAAGTCATTGGTATCCGTAAAGCCCAGCATATGACGGAAAGTCTGGCTCCAGACAACATGCTCCATTTCTCCCTGCTCATTGAACTCCATGTACCACATTCCCGAGCCGATGATATCATTGATCATGTCCAGGTTCTCCTGTGCGCGGGCTGCCAATATTTTATTGTTCTCCATCTGCTGCATCAGATTATTGCTATATTCGCTGATGTCCTGATGATAGCCTTTCAGTTTCACCCCGGGACCTTTATACTTTTTATCCAAAATACCGCCGCAGCGAATCGTAATTGTCCCTCTTTTGGGGTGATCATAAGGATAGACAACCTCTGCGGACAAGCCTGACAGTACTTTCTCCACACATTCGGAAACCTTTTCCTGAAAGCCTGCATCTACACGGGAATCCCATACCGCATATGTTTCTTCCGGAGATGTATCTATCGATACGCCAACCAAAGCCGCTGTGGTCGAATCGGCAAAAAATTTCGGTTCTCCGTCACCGAGGACAATTTGCCACGTTCCCATCTGCGCACCGGAGAGCGTTTCGGTCATCTCCTGCTGGACTGCAATGGCAGCCCGGTTTGCCTCTTCCTCCTTTAGTCTCCGAATCAGATTTCTCCGCCGAATGTAAACCACAATGTAGTTAGCCAGCATCAGCAGAATATCCGCAACATTTCCCATATACTGGCCTGAGGGGTTATCTACGCCGTAAAATCCGATAATCGTGTCTCCATCGTATAGGGGAACCACAAACAGGCAGTGAATATCCTGACGTTTCAGGTTTTCGTATTGCAGGGGATCTGCCTCCCGAATATCCTCCAAATCCTGTATCTCAATGTAATTATCCAGGCGAAACTGGCTGTACCAATTAGCACAAATATCAGCAGGCAGATCCTGCAGTGTGCTGATTGCCGGGTCTACGCCCGTGGCTACCCATTCATAGGTGTTGTCATCATTGCCCTTTTCGTTCCGCTCAAAGATATAGGTTCGGTCTCCGCCCAGCGCCTTTCCCATGTACTCCAAAAACATGGCGATCGATTTCTCCGGGGAGCTTTGCCTGATGGCCACCCGCATGGTTTCGTTTGCAAGAGCCACCAGGTCTTCACGATTCTGCACCACATTGGCCCGCCATTTGGATGGACTGATGTCAATGGCAATTTCAATGCGGTATTGCTTTCCGCCGTCTTCGATCAGACTGTCCTTGATAGAAAGATTCTTATCCCACACAGGGTTGTAATACCACCACTCACAGAAATGGTTGGGAGCAAGGTCTTTGTTGTTGCACATAGCGCAGGGCTCGGCACAGTGCTGGAGCACCCCATAGCATTTCCTGCCGAAATAGTCCTCCGTATTCGGTGTGCCGCACATTTCCCGCAGCTTCTTATTCATGTACACCAGCTCATAGGTGTCTATATCAGAAACATACACATATTCATTCAGGTTCTCAAAGAATTCCCAAAATCTTGTCACTTTCGTTTTCCCCCTGCCATACTTGCCAAGTTATCCTCGATACAATAAAGACCGCAGCTCCGTCGCCGTATATGAATATATTTTACATCAATCGGCTTCACAATGTCTACATTCTATAAATTTTTCCTGAAAAATTCTGATTGGACGATACAATTTGCTTTGTTTCTTCAAAATTCTTAATCCCCTCTGGCATCCGATTCCGCTTTTGTCCGGTGAACAATCCCATGAGGATGGTGTGGGGGCGCATAGATGGAGTAAAGCTTCAGGGGTTCTGTCCCTATATTGATTAGATTATGCCAGGTACCGGCGGGAACAAAGATGGCATCATTCCGGCAGACTTGCCGTTGAAAATCAAGCCTTTCCCTGCATGTACCCATCATAACAATTCCTCTGCCCTGTTCCATACGAAGGAACTGATCATTATCCGGATGTATCTCCAGACCAATTTCTCCACAGGGCGGTATGCACATCAGCGTAACCTGCAAATTATTTCCAGTCCATATCGCCCTGCGGTAAAATGGATTTTTCTCTGCTGCACATGCGATATTTACGACAAAAGGCCCCGGCCCAAAATCAACATTGTCTCGAAGATTATCCGTGTATCGCATAGACTCCCTCCTTTTATGGCTGCATCCGTACTTTATTCTATGACATTCCCCGGCTTTTGCTACTAAACCGGCTTCAGCGCCAGGGGTCTGCATGATTGCCGCCCCCAGGCGGCTCCGCAATCTGCCCGCATCGCCTGCCTGAAATTAATTGACAACCGGATCTATAACATCTATAATATATTTATTACAGTCGTAAGAATTAAGGAGAATTTGATATGGGCGATTTACCACAGATTTCTGAAGCTGAATTTGAAGTTATGAAAATCGTATGGAGGTACGCACCAATCAGTACCAATGAAATAACAGAAAAATTATTACAGACTACCGCCTGGAGTCCTAAAACAATACAGACATTAATTAAACGCCTTGTAACCAAAGGTGCTCTTTCTTACGAAAAACAAAGCCGGGTATTTGTTTATACCCCAGTAGTAAAAGAAAACGAATATATCGGTCAGGAGAGCAACTCTTTTCTGAGGCGTTATTATGACGGAGATATCACTGCCATGCTGTCTGCTTACATAGAAAACGGCAGACTGTCCGAAGCTGAAATAGCCTCTCTCCGTTCCCTTCTTTCCAGAAGGTCAAAAAAAGGAGGCAAGGAATGTGGCTGATTTTATGATACGCTTTTTCATATGCAATGTATTTATCAGCGGTATCATCGGGGTTCTTTTAATAGCCAGACAGATATTCAGGAATCATCTGTCCGGCCGTATGCAGTATCATTTATGGCTCCTGCTGCTTGGCCTTCTGGCAATTCCTTTTATACCGTTCCGCCCAATCGGATTTCCACAGATCATATCGTGGATGGGCAGTCTGCGAAGCTCACATGCATCCATTGCAGGAACTGCCGTAGGGGAAGCTGTTGGCGCAAGCCCAACAGGGAATACAAATTGGATGAATAATTTTACTCTTTCCGTAAATAAGGAAACGTCATACATTGCAGGATACATCTTGTTAGGGATATGGATTTTGGGTATACTTGCAATGATTATACTGGTAATAAACTCCTCTCTGCGTCTGCGCACCTTGAAGAAATCTGCTCTTCCACTTCAGAGCCCAAAGGTCCGCAGATTATATAACCACTGCTTAAATGAGCTGGGGATAACCAAGGATATTCCTGTTTACAGTACCGCTTTTTTGAAATCCCCAATTATTGCGGGCCTTCTGAAACCATGTATCTATCTGCCGATTCATCTGATCTCCGATTATGCGGAAGCAGATATGAGATATATGCTGTTACACGAACTGCAGCACTACAAGCATAAAGATGCTATTGCAGGTTATCTAATGAACCTCGCCGGAGTTATCTATTGGTTCAACCCGCTTGTCTGGTATGCTTTAAGGGAAATGCGCAATGACAGAGAGATTGCCTGTGACACTTCCGTTTTGAAGATGCTTGAAGAAGATTCCTACGGGGAATACGGCAGCACACTGATTAACTTAGCGGAAAAAGTGTCCCTTAATCCTTTTCCCTTTGCTGCCGGCCTTAGGGGAAACATGAAGCAGATGAAGCGACGAATCCAAAACATCGCTTCCTATGAGAAACCGACGTTTTGGAAAAGACTAAAAGGCATGACTGCCTTTATGTTAACTGTTGTTCTTCTTTTTGGACTCCCTCCTTTTATTTCTACATACGCAGCCGACGAAAGCCACTGCCAATGGAGCTCCTCTTCCGAGAGTATTTCCTATGTTGACCTCTCTTCATATTTCGGAAAATACGAAGGTAGTTTTGTTTTATATGATTCGCTAAATGACACTTGGAGTATACATGATATAGATCACGCTACATTGCGGGTCGCGCCGAATTCCACCTACAAAATATACGACGCTTTATTCGGATTAGAAGAGGGTGTCATTACCCCGGACAATACCTTTATGGCATGGAGTGGGGAAACCTATCCACTGGAAGCATGGAACACTGATCAGAATTTAGAATCCGCAATGAACGCCTCTGTCAACTGGTATTTTCAGTCTGTGGACGAACAGCTCGGCTCTGCTGTCCTTTATAACTATATTCAGCAAATCGGGTATGGCAACGAAAACATGAGCGGTGATATCTCCACCTATTGGATGGAATCTTCTCTGGAGATTTCCCCGGTAGAGCAGGTCGAACTTTTAACCAAACTACATGATAACAGCTTCGGCTTTGCCCCGGAAAACATCAGTGCTGTAAAAAACGCTATCCGCCTTTCCTCTTCCAATGCCGGAGCATTCTACGGAAAAACCGGAACCGGCCGCGTGAATGGCCAGGACGTGAACGGATGGTTTATAGGTTATATTGAAACTGCTGATAATACATACTATTTCGCCACGAACATCGGAGCCGATGACAACGCTGCCGGAGATACCGCAGCAGAAATCACCATGTCTATACTAGCTGACATGAATATCCGGAAATAAAATGCGGCATAATTCTATTCCCCCGCAGTGCGATCCGGCACAAAGCGCTTTTTTATATCATAAGAATCCTATTTAAACACAGAGCAATATGGAGTACCTGCCTGTAATTATAAAAAATCGGGTAAATGGCCCATACGGATGTGACCTTTACCCGACTTTTCCAAATCGATATTGATATTCCGGTATGTGCTTAATACCATCATTTAAAATCTCATTCCCCATGTACATAAAACTGCCATCTTCCGCAAACTGTATCTTGAGTTTATGGGTGATAACCGCATCATCACACACCACCATATCACACACTGCATCTACCGTTAATGTAACAGTCCCATCATCATTTTCTTTAAGCTCAGTAACCTCCGGCAAAGATGTCCCAAAGAAAGCAGGCGCATAGTTAAAACAGCCTAACCGCATCCATGCATAACTCTGGCTTTGTTCATCGAATACAGCATATTCTCGTATCTGCTCTGCCGTCACAGGAAGATACTCCATGATTAAATTCTCAAACTCTTCTTTGGGTATTCCGTTTGGGTAATCCTCCGAATTGAATTTCTCCTGATACTTTATTCCATACAAATATTCATACATTCCATTGTAATCCAATTCTTCCATATGATCTGTATTCCAATTGGAACATAGGAGATTATTTCCCTGATACCCTAATCCCCTTACACATTTTTCAGACATCTCACGCTGCTCTTTTGTCATTGGTTTTATTCTGATCAGGCAACTTCCATCTACCATTTCCGAAACTTCCGGCGGCCCGGGAACACATAATTCATAACAAAACCAGCCCTTAGCTGTATATTTCCACTCTTTTATTCCAGTGCAGGTAATATAAGACATCCCCGGTACACCGTTTACATTCCATATGGCACGTGCAGCCAGGACATACATATCTTTTCCGTCAAAAACAAATTTGCTTCTCTCAATACCGCCATCAGAATGAATCTCAAAAATCACTACTGAGCCACCTTTGCCCTCCAAACATCCTTTCAGAAAGCTGTCAACCTTTTCATAATTTTCCATATTGGAATATGTTACCTGTATACTAACCGGACATCCCGTTTCTTTTATCTTTTTCTGCATCTCATAGACTGTTTCATTATTCAGAACAACATTAGATGCTTCTCCTTTATCTGCCTGTTCGTATATATCATAAATGAGGTCCATCATTTTTTTACAGTCAGTTTCAGCTTCCTCACTCTCATTCTCATCTACCGGAAGTTCATAACCCTTTACTAAATATTCTTTTGCCTCCTCTGCACTCTTTGTACTTTCCTTTGAAATAATTTCTTCTGCAGATTCTGTATGAGGATCTCTTAACACCCCCTCCTCTTTTCTGTAGCCACATATAAAGGCACCAAACATCAGCACCATTGTCAACAAAATATATTTTTTCTTTAAGAACATAGCATCATCCTTTGGTATCCGATTCCCGCATTCCACAAGAGTCTCTGCCGGGGGTGCATCACTGCACCTCAAAACACGAAACACCATCATAAGGCTAATTGCTATGAAGCCACTCTTCCAGGACCCTTTTGTCTTTTTCCACAACATAGCCGCTGCCTCCTCTTTCTTTTACATCTTCTACCATACTGATCATCAATATCGGACGTTCCACAGTTTCTTCTGCTGTAAATACAGCAAACCATCCTAATTCAGTACCTGAAGTATCATCCTTGGATGCCTTAATTTCCGCCGTACCAGTCTTACCCGCCAACACAATATCATCCCTATGTGCCGCATATCCTGTTCCGTTAGAATCGTTTACAACCCTTTTCATTCCTTCCAATACCCGGCCTGCGGTCTCATTGGAAAATGCCTCGGAAATCCAATACTCGGAAGTTGCTTCTTTTTGATATACCAGATATGGCTTTATCACATTTCCTTCATTGCCAAAAGCAGAATAGATACATGCCATATGTAACGGATTTACCAAAATCTGTCCCTGACCGTAACCACTGTCGGCCAACTGAATTTCTGTTTCTATGCTTTCTGTATTGGAATACTGTGACTCTGCCATACTAATCTCAAAGGGCAGCTTCTCATTGAATCCGATTTGTGTCAATGAACGTTCCATTTCTTCGGCACCAATTTTTAATGCTGCCTTTGCAAAATAAATGTTGTCCGAATAAATCAATGCATTCTCTAAGATAACCGGCTCATATGCATGAAGGGTTGTTACATGGTATGATCCCCATGATGTATCCTTTTGCCAGCTTAATCCTGCATTTCCGTAATCTTCTGCCGGGTTGATTGCTCCTGATTCCAGACCAATTGCAGCGGTAACCGGTTTAAAAGTTGAGCCCGGACACCATACCTGTCGGAAACGATTATACATCGGCTTATTCTCATCTTCGTTAAGTGCAGTCCACTGCTCACTGGATAATCCCATAATGAAACCATTATTATCATAGGACGGTGTACTGACCAAAGCCAGCACTTCTCCGGTATAAGGATTCATAGCTACGGAACAACTTTTATCTTCCTTAAACTGTTCATAAAGATCAGTCTGCAAATCAGCGTCTATGGTAAGTTGTATATCCTGTCCATGCTGCACCAATATGCATGCAAGCTCTTCTTTCTCATTGCCGTCCGAATCTATGATGTAAATCCTGCTTCCATTCCGGCCTTTCAGTTCTTTCTCGAACAGTCCTTCCATCCCGCTTCTGCCAATTACGCTGTTAGCTGTGTATCCTTCCCCTGTATGCTTCTCTAAATCTTCTGCTGTAACGTTCTGTACATACCCTACCAAATGTGCCGCCGCTTCACCTAAAGGATATTTACGAACCTCTATATCAGATATCATTACTCCGGGAATCTCCAATAACCTTTCGTGTCTTTCCTTTTCAGCCAGCACCGCCTCATCCGGATTAACAGTCATTAATTCTATTTCTTCTACCCTTGGAATTGTTTTTACCGGTACAAAGGAGTCCTCCTTTACCCACTGTGCTGATAATTTCTTTTTTATAGCTTCCGGTTCAATTTCCAACCATTTTGCCAGCCTTTCAGTTGCCTCGTCTCTGTCAGCCAGTTTTCCCGGAACAATTCCGACCGAGGATGCCACACCCTGTCCCGCAAGAACATGCCCATTCCTATCCCGAATTTCCCCCCGGTTTGCCTGTGTAACGGAAACTCGTACCTTATCTGTAGAGCTTAATTCCGGAAAAATCAGGGCATCATTCCATACTAACTCGTATCCGTCTCCTCCCTTCAGGAAAAGTGCCTCATTCTCAAAGCAGATATTCCCTGCAACCGTATCAAGGGAAGTTTTGTAAGACACCAGCTTTTGTCCTTCATCATACGCCGTAATCTCAATCTCCATATTCTGCACTTCAATGCCCTCATAAATAGCTGAATTACGTTTTATGAAGTCCTCCCGGCTGATATTGCCCGACGCCTCAACATTCAGCATTGCATACATTTCTTCATACTTCTGTTCCGGAATATCATTCATATATTGAATGAGAAGCTCCTCCGGAGAAGCCCGAACAATCCCTTTTCCGAAAAAGCCTGTTACATATGCGATGGTTCCTGCTGTAACTGTTCCTATCAGGGCGGCAGCAATCAGCAGAAGTTTACTTTTTCTCCTCTTTCGTTTACGTGTGTTTTTTCCTTTCATATTGACCTCCATCTATTTTGCTCTACTGATATGTCCATATTACATTGTCAGTGCTTTGTCCGGCAACTCTCCTTTTAAATATTACATTTGTAAGACTTTTATTTAAAAAAATTTGCCTTCCATGCCTATTGCACTTACATAAATATTACACCTGTAAGACTTATAAGTCAAGTTAATATAAAAAGTCTTCTGCTAAAAGTATCATACTTTTCAACAATTACGATACGTAGTCATGGCAATAAAGCCCATTGCAAAAGAAATCTTCCTGAGCGTTTCTTCATTCTGATGCGATATATGTGTATATGTTACCCACGGCATTCTTGCTATGCTGTGCAGATCAAGAAAAAACTGCACTGCCCCTGCCGGGTAATAGTGAGGATATATGGTACTTATCGTTTTTTCCACAATCGCTGATACTGTGGACAAATCATATGCCAGTCTCAACTCTATGCTTGAGCCTGTCATCTATAACCTCCTAATCGAGAAAAACATACCTTACCATTCTCTTTTACTTCTTTTTCGGATATTCCTTATCTTTCCAATACCACCATTTTAACTTTTCAGGTTCATGCTGCTCATGTTCTGCAAAATACACCGCACAGCGAAATACATACAGTACGCATCTGTCATCCTGGAAGCCCTTTTTCAGACAATCCAAACGATACAATTCTTCCGGATCCTTCCCCCTTAAATCTGCAATACAACGGATTCCGATATTTTGCAGGTGCTTTTCCATATTTACACCCACACCCGGTATTTTCTTCAGATCACTAACCCCGCTTTTCTCATAAGGCACATACTGACATTCACTGCACTCTGCATCATGAAGAGAAATGATGCCCCCACATCGGGGACATATGTACCTTTCTTTTTGCAGCCTAAAAAACGCTTCTATTCCCTGTTCTTTCACCACTTTACTATTTTCCATCAGACTGATATCATAACGGTTATTGTAGCTCTTCTCTTCCGGCATCTTCATCCCAAATCCTCACATTCTGCCTTTTTCAGCAATAAATTCTCAGTTTCAAAAAGCATTTGCAAATTATCCTGTCTTATCTTCTTGTCATATTCTTCCAATCCAAAAGCAGTATAACGCATAAATTTCACCATCTGATTCCCTATATCCACTTTCGGTTTTCCACAGGAGAGCCGTGACCAAAGTAAACTGTTCTGCTTCCAAGCTCCTGTATCCATCCGGCACTCTCTTTTAATTCATCTTGATTGTGATAAAAACAAGACATGCAGGGATATAGCACATTCATCAATGTATCCCCTACAATTATGTCCCGTTCCTCCACATCAAGCCCGATTGATCCATTCGTGTGTCCAGGCAGCTCCACTACTGTAGCCTGCACTCCAAAATCTTTCAGACTATCCCCGGCTTTTAAATGTATCTCCGGCACGAACCCGGCAATCTCACAGTTTAACATTTTTCTTTTTGATACAGCTCCCATGATTCTCCCCAATATACCTTCTCCCACCATTTTCTGGGACAACTGGTTTTGCAACAGATTAATATCCCTTTTATTCATTGCAACGGGAATTTGCAGATGCTTCGCAAGATAAGCGGCATTCTGCACATGGTCGATATGTCCATGCGTCAATACCAAAAGCCGGACATTTTCACTTTGGCAGGCTTGCAGAACTTTTTCTGCATACCTTTTTTCTCCGGTATCTACAAGCACAGCCCCATCCACTGACGAAAGCAGATAGCAGTTCACTGTTCCACAGATAATCCTCTTTACTTTTACCATTTTATCCAGCCTTTCTCCTGAACCTCATCACGCATTGACAATTATCAGTATACCACAAGAGCTGTCAGCACAGATACCGCTTTTGCCCAAAAGTACAGTTCTCACCACTGCTTTTACCCCAGGGGGAAAAATGTGGCTGTGCTGCCGGTACAACCAAACTGATAACACAGCCGCATATCCGTCCCAGAGCCCCGAAAATACACAAATTAACAGGAATTTCCGGCATTTTCCTGTGCCCTATTCCCTACGTGATCCCCTTGTTAACAATTCCAAGCCTCTATTTTGTTTCCATGCTTACGGATATACTTCCTTCTGCAATCTGTATGCTGCTATAGGCAACGGAAAAGAAGCTTCTCACGCCCAGCATAATTAATTTTACTTTCCCGTTTTTCATATTGGAGATAATGTTATCCAGAACAACTCGCAGATTGTCAGCGAGCAGGCTTCCATTATCCAGATACAGCAATTTTTTTTCATCCTCACAGAATTTGTCCTCGCCGGAAACCTCTACCATATACCAGATTTCCTGCAGAATGCAAAGGCAGGCGCCGGCGGCCTGCATATACTGACCTCCTGTTAGACCTTTTTCTCCGATGTATTCTTTTTTTAACATTCGATTTAACTTATACAGCAATTTCAGCGCCAAGCCTCCATATTTGACACAGCCTGCTAAGATTCCGGCGATACGAATCCCGCTGTTCTTATTGAGAGTGCACGGCTGATATATACAGAATGCAGTAAAGTAACAAATTCCATCCCCTGCTGCAAATATGATTTCTGCAATACTGACCATACTTGATGCCCCTGTCATAGCCGCCTCATTCCCATCTGCATTCTCAAGCGCCGCAAAAGGATAGAGCACCGTCTCGCAGAGATTGCAGATTCCGCCAATGATATGCATTGCCGCATAAGCATCCCTGCACGAAGCTGTAGTCGGAAGTTTTTCAGCAATATTTAAGGACGCCGTTCTCACCCCTGCCGTTTCCTTTTTCCCGAAATCTTCCAGTATGGCGCATACATCATCGTTTAAAAGAAACCTTCCTGTGGTGAGCTTCATCACAGGCGCAGCAATTACAGCAGGAATCAGGCAGAATAAATCCAGCAGAGAAAAACCGGCGATGCCAAACACATCATTGAGAATATCAGACACTACCGGAATGTGTATCTCATAATTCATCAGCTCCTTAATTCCGGCAAACAAAATCCGGAAGCTGTCTAAAAGCGCTCTGATTACATTCTCAAAGGAATACAGTGCCGTATCTGCAAGAATTGCCGCAAGTTTCTTACAGATAGTGAGCAGCTCCATCTCCTCAAGCTTCTCTGAATCAAGCAGCTCTTCTCTGATTCTGTCAACACATCCCAGTAAAACATCTCCCTCCATCAATGCCAGCTCAATCACTTCTTCCAGACTAACTTTAAGCCGGGCTTTTACGGTTCCTGTCAGTTGTGCATTTTTATTAGTTACCTCCGTAAACGGCGCGTTCTCTTTAAAATGGTCCAGCAGAATGGCGTCTGCAGCATTCACCTCTACAGCTTTTCCGTATTTTTGATAAAGCTCTCCTGTCACATCAATATGTTCAATACCCGCCCACTGATCAATCCGTGCTGTAAGAGTATCTATCAATTCATGAACCTTATCTTTACACTCCTCAGCCTCGGCAATCATTCGGTCTAATCCCTGATTAAAGGTCTGCTTTAAAACATTCTGTACCTTTTGGATATCATCCCAGTCAAACAGGTAAGAAAGATAGCGTATCAGCTTTTCAACCCCAACCTTTATCATGGAAAAAATCTTTTCTGCACAGGCAAGTACCTTTTCTGCACAGTCCAAAAAGAAAGAATAAACCTCCTCTCCTATAGTTACTACAAACTCCCAGAATCCTTTGGCACAGGTGATTGCAACCTCAAACAGCTCTTCTCCCCAGTCAGCAATTATTTGAAAAATATCTGCTAATTCATCCATCACACGGTAGCCGCCAAGTGCGGCCGGTTCTGCATAAGTCAGCATAATTTTACTATTGCTGTTCATCTCTGCACTTTGAATCCTGCCGTTTGAGACAGTCAGCAGCACACCGGATGCCGATAAGGGCACCACATCGCTTAAAAGTCTTCTTCCATTCGCAGGAAGATCATCCATTGATTTTCTTAGCATTGCTATTGCGGCACCTGCTGCATCAAGCTGCCGGTCTGTGATATCGCCTTCTACAAGCGGACTTCCGTTTACCTTTGCCGCTCTTAAATCCTCAGCACTATTAAGAGTCAGAAGCTGGTCTGCCGCCTTTTTCCCCGGATCTATTTCCAAATCATGATCAAACACGGAAACCACAAAACGAACAGCCGAAAGCGTCTGTGCCGTCTGTATAATGAGGATTGTCCCGTCTGCTCCTGTTTCAGCCGTAATCGGTTCCTTTCCCATGAAATAGTATAACCCATTGATGTATACACCACATGGTTCAGATGCCTGAATGCTTACTTCCTGCGCCGCAAGCGCTTTGCCGTTATCATCCGCGACAGTCAATCTTGTTGTATAGGAAGGGAATTTGACTGCAGCCCCTTCCGGAGAAGGCAGTGCAATTTGCGAAACTGACCACAGCGAAGTATGTGATGACTGCTGTCCAAGCAGTATCGTATTCCCATCCTTTTTTACCGCTATATAGGAATTGCTTTTTGCTTTTTGATTCCAGAAACAATCTGCATATGCGATTCCTTTATCCAGTGTAAGTACACTGCTCCATGCCTCCGGCTGCTCCCAGTTTTCTTTCTTGCAGGAGCAGAAAAACAAGTGCCCGTTTTCATTGTTACCGGATACGCAGATCCGTTCCCCCGCCTCATACGCATAAAGGTTCCTTACCTCTGTCAGCTTTGCGGACTGACAAAGCAGAACAGGTTCTCCCAAATCCTTCTGCTTGTCTGCCGGGAAACACCATAACTTTCCGTCCCCACAGGCAAAAAGGTGTGTAACACTTTTCTGTTTCCCCGACAAAAGGGCAATTTCATCTATCATACCATGTGTCTGAAAACGCACAGCAGCAGGAGCGGCGTCCGGATCATACCTGTTGTATAGCGGGGTGTATAACAATTGGGATTCTCCCCCCAGTATACCCAGAGTATAGATTCCATCTACTTTATCTGAGGCTCTCCTTCCGATAACAGCTCGCTTTGTCGTACCAAAATCAGCCGGCAGAGGTTTTTTGTTCCAGCTCCTTGCAGCATGTTTTTTGTCACAGTCTACCATGTAACGTTCCTGAAAACCCGGTCTGCTCTTTGACATCACATCACAGATCAATACCTGTTCCGTCTCATACAATGGCAGATATACTGCACATATTTCTTCCGGAGGGGTCTCCCGTAAATCAAAGGTAATGTTTTTCCAGCACGGTTCATCCACTTTTTTTGAAGAACTCACCAGCAGGTTCTCCTTACCGTCAATCCTTACTACAGCCGCAACTGTATATTTCCCATTATGTATCCTTGCGTCAAAGCTTTTTACCTCTACGCTCTTCCCCGGACAGGATTCCCGCATAGACTTTCCGAAATCTGTTTTTTGCCATCCGGCAGCACTTCCCTGCTGCTCACTGGTCAAATAGAGCGTCCCATCCGTTCCGATAGAAAGGATTCTCCGACCTGTATCATCGCTGAAATTCTGCATGACTTTCTCCGGTTCTGCCAGTTTCATCTGTTTATAATTATCCATTAATTCTGAAGAAGCTATAAGTTTCATTGCATATCTCCTTTCATCTTTTATCCGGCCGCTTAATCCTCCGGTGTTGCATAGGTCAAATCCGCAGAAGTATCATATCCGTCTGTAAAGCCGGCTTTTTTGAAAGTAAAAACTTTGCCGCCCGGAAATACCCAGTCCGTGACATTGGAAAATGCACCTTTTATATTCATTATTGCCCGGTCTTTAAACCAGTTTACTGCAGTTTTAATCTGTTCCTTGGTACCCTTGATACAGTCATCTACGGTACCAAATGTTAGAATTTCCAGCCAGACGTCGGCATTTATTGTAGTACCATTATCGTGGTCGTCTACCTCTTTATCCGGCACAAAGATCAGTTTTCCTTCCTGATTTACCAATAGCTGAACATTATAGCTCAAGGTATGGTCATAAATTGTCCCCTTTGCCTCTCCACCATCAACATCAAGGTCGAGGTAAGATTCAATATGCAGCAGCAATTGAATTCTGTTCCCGCAAAACTGAATACAGCTTTCTGCAGTATACTTTAAAGTTACATCCACTTTGTTTCCATAAGAGTCAGATGCACTGTCCTGTTTTGAATATTTTAAATAAAATCCTCTGGAATCTTCATTCTCTTTATAAAAATAACTGTCTTTCTTTTTCTCATAATAAGAATATTTAACAGGTTCACTGTAATCTGTTGAAAGCTCAAAGCTATAATTGTATTTTACTAAATTTACACTGGCCTTTACCTGCGGTTTCAGAAACAGAGCCCCCGCAGCATCTGCAAAATGATTGCAGATATCTGTTGCAAGGCTGCCTCTTCCCACGCACATACATCCATGGATATTGCTGCTTTCCTTTTCTTCTATCCAGTTCCACCGTACTTCATTTGCATATTTTTTCAAATCCAGCGTTTTTCCCGGAGATGCAAATATATAATTTAAGGTGTATAAATCCTTCCTGCTCTCATCCACTTTGCCATTTCTGTAAAATGGCGATATATAAAAATTAAGATTCTCAAGAACTACAATCTCATGCCTATTGTTCTTCTCAAAAGAACGCGCTGCATAACCAAAAATAACACCCCCATTATGACGAAAGCTTTCTACATAGTTCTTCAAGAATCCAGTTTCAAATAAGTTATAAAGCTCATCTGTCTGTGAAAAACCATCCAGATGTATGGAATCCACAAGATGAATTGTATTCATATCCAGATACAACTGCTGAATGCTTAATACATCATTTATTTTAATTCTGCTCTGCTCATCTCTGGGAATCAGTTTATCTTTTATCTCTTGCGGCAGCTTATCAAAATGAGCATCCTGGAAGCTGAGCTTTACTCCGGCTTTAAAAACCCAGGGTTTACTCGGATCCTGAATAAGATTGGTAAAGATTACTCTTCTTCCCGGCAATGTTGCTATTTTTATGACATGAAATTCCTTCAGATACATACGGTAATGGACATTTGCAATACTGCTCATATCACTTTCAAGCAGGGTAATAATATCGGGCAAGTCGGAAAGATTGTCCGCATCAGGCAGCCCCAGCTTCATTTTAAATGCCAGAACAAACCCTTCATTATTGTAAGCATCTAAAAGAGCTCTTGTCTGTTCCGGTGTTCTTTCGCTTTCCCTGCCCGGAATGTCAAACAGGTCCATACCCACACGCTCTACTACATTACTATAAGAAATTTCTTTATAGTTAATGCCGGTTTCTTCTGCATAATCCTGTGTATACGCACACAGAATTTCTTCTCCTTCCATGCGGTCCAGGTACTCCTTTAAGGTCGCATTTAAAGATTTCTGGCTCACAGCCACCACCATATCACATCCGCATTTTGATAAATCCACTTGGTCCTTTGTTTTTTCTCCCATAGCTTCCCCTTTTTTATTCCATATTTTGTTTTAGAATTATGCTGCTTCTTCATTGTCGTGCCCCAGCTTCTACGGGCACGGCACCACCGTTTATTCACATCTCCGGCAATGCAATTTCTCTACCATCCGCGATATCCTGGAATACCCGCATGGATGTATTGCCCCACGGATTGATAATCGTCCAGCCCGGCCCGGAAATCTGTCCCGGCATGATGATCGTTGCGGGAAATCTATTTTTCCTATACTCATCCTTAAGATACATCTCGCTGGCAAATTTATCCTTGCCGTAGTCATCCAAAGGCTCTTTTCGGAGGTCATCCGGATCAAAAGGTATCGTCTCTGCCATCCCATGCGTCCAGCAGGAAGAACAGTAGAGATAGTGACTAAGCCCCGTCCCCAGGAACGCTTTCACCATCTTCTTTGTTTCGGAAATATTGAAATTCACCAGTTCCACAATGATATCCGGCTTCATTGCTTTCAGCTTATCGGTAAATTCCGGGTCATTTTCTCTGTCCATAAGGACCCTCTCCGCCCCGCTCCATGCCGGTTCCTCCTCATATGGTTTACTCATAGAGCGGGTAATCGCGATTGTTTCATACCCTCCCTTTACCAGCATTGGCACAAGATATGTTCCGATATGTCCTTAAGCTCCGATCACAATTGCTTTCATTTTCTGGCATCCTCCTCATAATCAATCCGCTCAATCTTGAAGATAACCGGCCTTGTACCGTCCGAACAGCAGCCAATCATAACGTTCTCTTCTTTCATCCAGCCCTTCATGACAGAGCCGCCCTGAAGTCCGGTATAGATGTATCGGGAAATGGCATCCCACAGCTCAGAACAGTGCGGCAGCTTCGGGCCGCCTGCGACTGTATCCGGATCTGCCGTTGTCTTCACCAGCGTATTAAGACCGCAATGCCAGAAATCGTCCCGCTTATCATCTCTGTAAAAGACAAACTCATCACCCACATTGTAGCAGGGACATGCTCCGGAATTTGGATCCGCACAGTACTCTTGCTGTAACTCCGGATAAAGTTTCTTATTGAGAATTGTAAGTTTCACTTTGTGTTTCATTTCTACCTCCTATTTCCGCAAATATTTTTGATCACCTTCCGGCATACCGGCTTCGTCGGAAATGAATCGCTCGACCCTCATATGGAGATCATATTTTTCGCGGAGCTCTGTAATCTGCTGCATCATGGGAGAAGCATGATGGAGATCAACCGCCGCCTGATCTTCCCAACTGTCAATCAGAAGAACTGTCTCCTCATCATCCATCGGGAAGAAGTAATCATAGCGAAGGTTTCCCTGCTCCGCCCGGATGCTGGACACGACTCCGAGATCTGTCATTTCCTCGGCAAACCTACGGGCACTTCCGGCTTTGCCGGTATAGTAAATGTTTATTGTAATTGCCATCTATAGTTACCTCCTTCATAATATTTTCTCTCAAAGAATCCGTCGGCATCGAAGATATGATACAGCTCGTCTCTATAAAGCCCTCCGCCATAGGTCTATCACTTCCAAAGCAGTTGTCTTTCAGGGGTTTACGCATCCAATATGACACCTAATTTAACTTGATTGCTTCCACAGTTAGTTTTAATAAGTATAGCATAAAAAGGTGAAAATTTCATTAATTTTCCCTAGACTCCGGCAAAACTCTCATTCTCAAACTCTTCTGCGTTACCCCGTCCCCGTCAAGCCGGAAACTATTTTTCATAATACTTATTTACTAAAAAAGACTACTTTTCTAAATTATTTATTCGTAATAGGACATTTCTTCAATCACTGTAATAACATTGTCCTACGGGACGAACGGCAACTAATATTTTCCGGTTAAAATCTTAAATAAAATTTATGGAAATAGCCGAATTAAATTATTTTATACCATAATTTTTGTTTTATAGATTCAACATCATAACAAAAGAGTATCCCAGTTTTATCCCATAAATCACTAAAATAATTCCAGAAAGCTTATTAATATAGAAAACTGCTTTGGTAAATTTTGAGAAAAAGAAATATATAAATACTGCAAGAAAACTAAACCATATAGCAGATGCACAACATACGCCGCTAATAAAATACGGTGAGCCCCCATCGTCTATAGAAGTTCTAAATCCTCCCAATAGCAAGGTCCCGTCTATTATGGCTTGTGGATTCAGCCAGGCAACCGAAAAACTTGAAACTAAAATATTCATAAAAGAATCTCTTTTATCAGTCCTCTTAATTTCTTCGTTTGCATTCTTTTTAATTAATCCTAATCCCATATAGAGTATTATTATACATCCTAAAAGTAATACAGCACCTTTAATCACTTCAAATCGTTCTAATAATAAGCCTATTCCAAAATAGCAGGAAAGTGCAAGAAAGATATCAAAAAATACTACCATAAAAACTGTCTGTATTACTTTCTTTGGATTTTTATCTAATACTGAATTAATGACATACAGATTTTGCGCTCCAATAGGTGCAACATAAGCTATGCCAAACAGGAAACCCTGTAATATGTAGTTAATCATATCAGTTACCTCACTTGTACTTTTCTCACACTGATTTTATTTATTATAATTATATCAGCAAAACAAAACAATGGTTAATTGCATAAGGCCAGCAAACTGTAAGTTAAGCCGGCTTCTGTCTATAAGAAAAGACTGCTAAGTAAATAGCAGTCCTCCAATTTGTAAAACACTTTTATAATTCGTATTATTTTGCAGGTAAATCAGAATATTTTATTTTTCCACATATTGTCATAATAGCACATACAATCACACCTAATTGAATCCATTTAAAAAACTCCACATCATATCCAACAAAAGACACAACTAATTCAAATAAACATACGAATATTGCACACTTTTTAAACTTGTTCCGTTCTCTATCAGACAATGTCCTATTTGGATTATCCACAGGTGCAAATAGAATAATAGTCAGCAAACCTAAAATAGAAATGATAGATAAAGGTAAGCATTTTTTAATCCACTGTCCTGTGATCAATACACCTGATAGAAAGAAATTTGATATTACCAAGCACCCTATTCTAGTGTTGGCATGAATACCACCGGCATATTTCCTCAACACTATATATGAAACAATAAATATCAGGAACTCACATAAGCAGCCAAGTGCCAAGGCAACCAAACAATATGTAGTATAATGAATTATTTTCAAAACGAAACATTCTAAACCGTTTCACTTCTTTTTTAATTACTTTTTGTACATTTTCAAAAACAACTTTTTTCATATTTAACATATAGATTACCTCCTGATTTTTTTATATTATAATAAAGTTTTAAGGAAAAACAAGTGGTATGTCCTGATATACAGTTTTCTGCCCTAACATACATAATGATTACGGCGGATATCAGCATAGGCCGCATAGTTACTGTATTTTAACTGTTTATCGCCTTTTGTCTTTTAAGTAAATATAGAAAAAGCCTCTTTCTTATGGTAAAATTTAAATGTCGATTCAAAACAAATAACACAGAAAAGGTTCTCTCTGTGGACATTTTAAAACTGTCAGCTTGAAAAGCAACAGCCAAATTAAACTTCATTTCGATGGAAGCGGTTTAGCCTCCGATGCAGGCTTCCTCCTCTTGAAAGAGTTCTGTTACGAAATGGATCCGGTCAAACCTAAACGCCCTACATTCCAGCCGGCCTTATCCCGGTTCTTTAACCGCATGGATGAAAGCACACTGGAACAGTTTAACTACAAACAAAAGAGGTGAAACATGTTTACTATCGCTATATGTGATGATGATAAGAATGTTCTTGTTTCTATTAAAAAATACATAGAGGAATTTGCCATCGAAAATAATATGTCAATATCTATTGATCTATTTCATTCTGGCAGAGAGCTTCTAAAATCATCACTAAAATATAATATAATTTTCCTGGATATTATACTACAGGAAGAAAACGGCATAGAGGTAGGAAATCTTTTACGTAAAAGAAATACACTTGTATACATAATATATATTACCAATTATAGGCAATATCATGAAGATGCTCATAATACTGTCCACTCTTTTGCATTCCTCATCAAGCCGATTACAAAAACCAGCATTTATAAACAACTTAATGATGTCCTTGTTTATAAATCGCAAAGCTCCTCTCCCCTTTATATGGCACGATTCATAACCTATGAGCAGGGACTGACCGAATTCAATATTGATGATATTTACTTTTTTGAATATATAAAAAAGAGATATATAAAAATATGCAGCAAAAATGGTAGTTATCATTTTAATGAAAAAATAGGAAATATAAATATTGATATGTCTAATTATGATTTTTTTATGCCACATCAAAGCTTTGTTGTTAACTTAAAATACGTAAAAGATATAAAGCATTACGAATTGTTAATGACAAATGGAATTAGAATACCTCTATCACAAAAACGTGCTGTACTATTCAAAAATTCATTAAATAATTATTTGGAGAAAATGCTAATATTATGACAGGAGATACTCTTATGAATACTTATATAATTTGTTCTGTTTCGGTAATAAATTGTTATGTTTCTGTGCAACTGATTTTTGATCATTTCAGGCTCAATTTTAGCTCCACATACTTTAACATATGGATTTATAATATTTCTACTATTTTAGCCGGAGTATTAATCGGAATCATAAACCTCCTAAATTACCCTATTTTAAATTTTGCAAGCTGGATTATCATTCTTACACCCATTATATCCTTACTATTTTATGATCCCTGGGGTTCAAAAAAATCCCTGCTCCCAGACTTATACTTTTTCATATTTATTTTGACACTTTTTGAAGCAATAGGTGTTTCGATATATGAATTATTTTTGATATTTTTTAAACTTTCATTATCTGAGCCGGCAAATTCCGTTTTTAAAATGGCTATTTCAAAGATTTTAATTATATGTCTATATCAGATAAATAAAAATGGATATTTGTCAAAACAGCATAATATAATTCCCAAAAAACAATTGATTTTATATATCCTATTATCTCTTTGCAGTATTGTAAATATATGTTTGAATGCTAAAATAGGCTGCTCCTCTACTGTACCGGAAAAGGACAAATTCATCGGATATTTGACAATCATCGTTACTGTTTTCATTAATCTCTATATTATGCAGTTACTTGATTATATTATTGAAAATCAAAAATTAAAATCTAAAATAGCTTTATCTGAACAGCAGGCCAATCTGCAGCTTAAATACTATAAGCAATTAGATGCTAACTACCAAAAATCGTTACAGATGATCCATGATATAGACAGGCATATTAATGCAATAGAACAATTATATAAAAGTAATGAATCTGAAAAAGCAGATAATTACCTTAAGGGAATGGACAGACTGATATCAAATTTTGTGTTATATCCATACAGTACCAATACAGTTTTAAATTTGTTACTCAATGAGAAGAAAAATGCTGCAGAACAAAACAGTATTCTATTTAAATGCTCTGTCGAACAAATTGACTTTGGATTTATGAATGATATTGATATAACAACTATATTTTCAAACCTTCTCGATAACGCCTTATATGCCAGTTCCCTTTGCAAGGCTGACAAAGAAATATCAGTAATAGTTAGTTCTTATAATAATTTTATTGTAATCAACATAAAAAACAGTTGCAATTCATACAGCAATTGCGGTTCATTCTCTTCCAATGACTATGGAACAGGTCTTTATAATGTTGAAAATAGCATTAAAAAATATCAAGGATTTCTAAAGATTAATTATTCTCAAAGCGAATTCAACTGTAATGCGGTGTTAAGTAACACGCATGAGACTCCCGGGAACAAGTCAAGTGCGTCTTCCAGCCTATAGATATATTTAAATGCATGGCTACAAAGGATTCCACATAACCTTCTTATGTACAAAATGGGCCAATCCGCACAAGGCAGATTGGCCCGCTCCGGCAGGTAACAGACCTTTCCTGCAAGCTATTGAGTATAAGAAAGGGCCTATCCGGCCCCGCTTTTTTATTATCTCCGGAAGGATTCTCTTTACAGGCTTTCGGATCTAGATAATTACTCCATCCTGCACAGTTATCAGACGGCTGCTGCTTTTTGCCGCCTCCGGGGAATGTGTGACCATGATGATTGTCTGGCCGGTGGTCTGATTGATCTCCCGGAGCAGGTTCATAATTTCGGCTCCGGTCTTGCTGTCCAGATTTCCCGTAGGCTCATCCGCAAAAAGGATTTCAGGATTGCCGATCAGGGCGCGGGCGATTGCCACACGCTGCTGCTGCCCGCCGGATAGTTCACGTGGCGTATGCCTGCGGCGGTCTGACAGGCCCACCACCTCCAATATCTGATGAAGCTGCTTTTGATAACCACTCATCTTCCTGCCATCCAACAGCAAAGGAAGCATGATGTTTTCCTCTACGTTCAGGTTCGGAATAAGATTATAAAACTGAAAAACAAAGCCGATTTTCTGCCGCCGGATGCGGCTCATTTTCCCGTCCCCAAAGCGGGAAATGTCCGTTCCATTCAAAAGGACATGGCCGCCGGTTGGTGTGTCCAGACCGCCGAGAATATAGAGCAGCGTACTTTTGCCGGAACCGGACGGCCCCATAATCGACACAAATTCCCCCTGCATCACCTGTAAAGAAATGTCTTTGAGTACCTTTGTGGTTGTGCTGCCAATCTGAAAATCTTTGATGATGTGTTTTCCCTCAACGGCAATTCTGCCAATATTCTGTTTCATTTGAAAGACCTCCTTTTTTCCTGTATCATTCAAATTTTATTTCTTCCACCAGTTTCATCTTGCGGCTCTTAAAGATTGGAACAACAGAACCAATCAATGTTACGGCAATCCCCATACCACCGGCAGCCAGGAACGTGACTGCATCCAGTTCCGGCGCCATCGAAATTTTAGGACCTGCCACAAGAAAAATGGTCTGAATTTCCATATACGAAACAAAGATTGCAATAGCGGCTCCGATCAGGCCAGCGGAAAAACCTTCAATCAGCGTCATTTTCATATTCTGGCGGTTGGACAATCCCACAGACTTATACATGGCAATACTGCGCCGCTTTTGAATGTAGTTAATCAGCAGGTTATTGATAACGCCTGCTGTCGCCAGCAGCAAAATAAAATAGGTCATGCTGTGCATCGGCTGTAAAAATGCTCCCACCGTAGAAAGTGCATCCGTGTTAAATTCCTCTACCGTCCGGCTCCAGTTCGATGTGTCGCCAAACAGGCCACGGATCTGCACCATGATTGCATCCGGGTCTGCGGCGGTATAGGCAAAGAAATCATAAGCAGATGCACCAAAGTCAGAAACAGCATAGAAAGAAGAAATCACCGCCTCAACGTCCGTAGCCCGAGACTTGAAGCTGCCGGCCACCAGATAATCCCCCTGACCGCTGCCGGTAGCCAGAGACAAGGTATCGCCAACTGCAAAGCCTGTTCGCTCCATACAGCTTTCACTCAGCAAAACGGCCCGTTCCCCGGCAAAAGCTGAAACCACCTGTTCCTCCATGCCTTTTTCCGTGTAGTGAAGCGCCAGCATGGAGCTGTACCATTCGAGATGATCGGTGGCCTCCAATCGGCTGAATGTGATGCCGTTTGCCTGCATCTGATTTTCATATACATAGACGGGCAGCACTTTTTCTATCCCATCCATTTCTTTCACCTGCTCCACAAAATCAGGCTCCATATACCCATCTGCAAAACCCTGTAATTCCGCACCATTGAACACGTCGCTGACATAGGTTGTCACAAAATCCCCCACGACAGTAATCGCAATTACGGCGGAAATGCTGATAAACAGCAGTGTGATATTCTGAACCGTATTCTTGTTATCCCGCATATTCCGGGCGGCAAGCCTTCCCTCGTTTCCCAAAACCGCACCATAGAAATGCTCCAATCCCATAGCCATCAGGTTTGTCAGCAAAGGGACAATCAGGATCGTGGCGACAATCAGTCCCAGCAGAGAAAACCCACCGGCCAGATACAGCATATTTCCGGAGGCCAGCTTGGGAAGAATGATTGATACCACGAAAAGCACCACACCCGTTCCGACGATAAAACGCCGTGGGATTTGCTTATCTTCCACACTTCCCAGCACCACGTCCTTGATCGGCAGACGACTGGCACGACGTACCGGCAGCCACGCGGAGAGCAGGGGCACAACCGCCGCAACCGCGAA
>URVB01000051.1 GCA_900551075.1 uncultured Blautia sp.
TATAGTATTTCTTGTTTTCCATTATACTATATCCCGGGCCAAAAGTCTTGTTTTCTGCGTGCTTTATTCAGTTTTCAATGTACAAATATTTCTATGTTAAACACCCTTTAAAGGTGATTCAACCTCATAGTTATGGTTTTTTGACTACTCTAGTTTTCGGACAGTCTCCCCCCTCAATTTTTGAGCCTTGCTTTATTTTTCATGAAAATCCCTCTTTATTCCGTGTTCTGTGCCCGTTTCTATCTGCGGACCCGACGCACCCGTTCTCATGGCTGCTCCAAAATTTCTCTTAATCTTGCCATTCCTCTTTTCAGCCTGGATTTTGCCGTGGGCAGAGGCACCCCCACGATTCCGGCAATTTCACGCACCCTGAAATCGCAGTAAAAACGCAGAACGATAATTTCTCTCTGTTCTTCACTTAAAAGCTTCAGCGCATCCTGCACTACCTTCGCAGTCTCTACCGTTTCCATACAGCTCTTTGGCTCAGGTATGGACAAAATACTTTCCGAATCCGGCAGCTCCGAAGGTTTCGTGCGGAAATAATCATGACATACATTCCTTGCAATGGAAAAAAGCCAGCCTCTGAATTTTTTCCGTTCCGTATATCTATGTATATATCTTGTCAGCTTCAGAAAGGTTTCCTGCGTACAGTCGTAAGCTGCTTCCGCATCTCCGATCTTATAGCGGCAGAAACAATAGACATCATCATAATATCTTCGAATCAGTACTTCCAGCATCCCGTCCCAGCCCTGCTGCACCCGGTCAATGATTTCCTCATCTGTAAGGCCTTCCGCCTGCACGCTTCCACCTCCTTCATAAGACGTTTTTCATCCGGCCCCTCGGGTAACGGCCCCCGGCTTTTTACGTCTTCATATACTATAACGCCCTGCAACTGAAAAAGGATTCTCCCTTTCGGGAAAATCCTTTTCGGAGGAATCCTTTTCATTATCCACTGTATAATGCTGCCGTCTCCGGCATCAATTGTCAAAAGAAGTATTCTGCATCCCCGGTTCTTCCTGGTCTGCCGCCTCTTCAGCAGCAGAGTCCGAATCTTTCACATCAGCAGCCTGCACTTCCTCCTGCACCTCATCCGCAGTATTCGATGGCGTTCCCTTCCATTCCTCATAAACAGGCTTTTGCAGTTCCTCTTTCGTCTCTGCTTCCGCTTCGCCGGCAAGCTTCTGAATTTCCTTTAAGCCCTTTTTCAGCAGAATCATGAATACCATATCCAAAATACCGTTACACAGCAAAACCCATCCGGCAAAAATAATGGTATATTTTATAACTGAGAAAGGATTCACCACCAGAGTGATGCCAAGTCCGATAAAGAGCAGGCTGCCAAGCAGCAGCAGCTTCCACTCTCCCCGTTTTCTTTTTTTCAGCTTCCGGCAGCCCTGCAGGGACCAAATACTGTCAATCAAAATAAAAGCACCTAACAGAATCGGAAGAATCTTAATCACGATCTGAGGATTAAAAAACAGAAATCCTCCCAGCACAAGCAGGATAGACCCCGAAAACAAATCCAAAAGTGTGGCATTTGCCTTCTCCATAAGATAAATCATCACATGATAAAGCCCCGCTGCAATCAATACAATCCCAAAAACAACCTTACAAATGATATACACTGTTTTCACAGGCATAAAAATCAAACAAAGTCCCAAAAGTATATAAATGACAGAGGTTGCGATCTGCCCTTTTAATATTTTTGCTATCCGTTCGCCCATTTTCTCCTCCTCCCATCCTGCGGTTATATGATTCTTTTCCTGTTTTTCAATCCCTTTTCCGATAGTATATCGCTTTTTCTTTCTTTCGTCCATAATAATTTCCCGTTTTCAGACACTCCGCATCATTTGTCCAAAACAAAATCTGCCGCTGCCCTCCAAACCTCCCGGTTCCGGCGATAAATATCCGGAAATTCCTCCATAGGCAAGGGGCAGACCGAAACGCCCGTCTCAATCGTAACCGAAGGGATTTTGCACTTCAAAACAAAATAATCGCTTAAGCCTGCCGCATCCGCACGTTCCTTTATCGTAGAGCGAAGCTCGTAACCGGTAACTGCCGCTATCGCTTCTGCCAGCCTCCTGTCTGCCTCCAACAGCGCACCCTTACTTCCGTAGTCCCAGTAGATCAGATTACCGGAGGAATGATAAGAAATGCATGCACGAAACGGATACCTTTTTTGAAGGCGCAAAACCGCCTGTACCTCCGGCTCCTGTCCGGGAAATTCCCCTTTATATCCTTCACCGCACGGTTCCTCTGCCCCCTGATACTCCTCCCAGCCGGCATCGAAATTCCGGTTCAGGTCCACGCCCCTTGCATTTGCTTTCCAGAAACGAAACCCCGGTATCTGGCTGCGTGCTACTCCATCCGGATTTACCATAGGAATGACATGGAAGCAGCATTCCCGCCAAAGCCTTAACCCGCCGCCTGTTTTTCCTGCACACGCTGTCTGATCAGAAGCCTTAAGATAATCCTCCATCTGACGCATAACAAGAGCAGAATTCAGATATTCTCTTCCGTGAATTGCCGCATGAATCAGCAAATGATAAGGTGCCTCCCGGTTTCCAAGAAGCACCTCTATAATCTCACGCTTTTGTGCAGTCAGCCCCAGAACATTTTTTTGAAATGTCCCCGGATATTTCTTTTCAAATTTTGAAAGTTCGCTCTGCATCTGTTCATAGGAATAAAAAAATGGCTGCATTGCAGAAATCCCCATTCTGAATTCCGGCCTTTCTTCAGTTTATTCTGCAGGGACAAATTTCAGTACTGCCGTATTTGCATACTCACACGGTCCGGGCCGCATCCTTCTTTTGTCCGTTATTCTCAGTCCGCGTTCCTTCTTTTGTCTCTTATTCTCAGTCCGCGTTCCTTCTTCTGTCCCTTATTCTCAGTCCGCGTTCCTTCTTCTGTCTCTTATTATGAGAAACAGGAAAATACTGCAGCCGATCACAGACAGCAAAATACCGTGCTCTAAGAACGGAGTCCGGTATACCATTTTGATATCATGATGCCCGGCTTCCAGCTCAAAGCCCATAAAAGCGGTATTGACCTTCTGTATTTCCGTCTCCTCTCCATCCACATAGGCAGTCCAGCCCTTGCTGTACGGAACAGAAATACAGAGCAGCTTTTGCTCATCCAGCTCAATATCACCGACAATGTAGTTTCCATCTACAGCCGCATTCTCCAGTACATTCTCTCTGCGCGCCTTAACAAAGGTATCAATGCCGTCCAACGGCTGTGTTACAATGGATAAATTATCAAAGGTATATCTTCCGGGTTTTTCCAGGGTTATGGTGATTTTTCCATCCTCTGTACGGTTTTCTCCGAGATTCAGCAAAAAATCATGGCGTCCGCAGTAATAATTGTCCTTTGCATTGCGCACATTCGCATACTTATGAATGCTCCCGTACGACACTTTTAAAAGGGAGTCCGACAGCGCCTCCAGATATTGGTCTGCCTGCTTAAGACTTTGTTTTTCCTCACTGCTCATCGCTTCCAGCTCAGCCTCAGAATACCTTTCGCTTTTGGTGATTCCGTCATAATGAACATTCTTAAGAAGCAGATAAGCTTCCCCCTTTGAAAGCTCCGGCACCGTCAATGTTACAACACTGTTCTTCTCTGTGACATACCATTCATTCTCTTTGGTGACTGTAACGTTCTCTCCGGGCTCCAGGTCATATTCCGCTTCCTGATCTGTAAATACAGGCTTACATTCCGGAAGCCGGCTTTCCTCCACAACGGCCCCCTGCAAAAGCGCCTGCTGCTTTTCCAATGCAGTCATTTTCTCATATGCTTCTCTGGTAATTACGGAATCATACGTATAACCCAGGGGCAGGGTATCCTCATTCATATAAACATTAGAATCCACTGTTTCCGCAGCCTTTTTATCAAATATAGAAGGAACATAGCTCTCCTTGTTCTTCTGGACGCCAAAATATTTTACGGAAAACAGCAGCTCCAGAAACGTACGCTCATCCAGGCCATCAAACTGCTGCTCCATGGAATTTTCTTTCCACATTTCTCTGAAAAACTCACTGACCACAGGGTTCGGCAGGCTGTAATAGCACTGCACGCCATTCAAGCCATAATGCAGAGATGCATTCCGGGTACCGAGAGGATTCCTCTCGTCGTATCTCCAGAAAGAATCATCCAAAATACCTGCGACTGCATTTTCCGTCTGACTGCTTTCGACGGACTGAAGCACCTTCCCCCAATCAGCATACATATCCGCATCCAGATATCCCGGTGCAAACTGCCCATACAGGCTTACGCTTAAATTGGCCGCTATGCAAGCCCCTGCCAGCAGATGCCAAAGCACCTCTGATTGAATAATCATGCGGCAGGACAATATCATGACAAAGACAACTGCGAGAAAAAGAACCGCAACCGTGTTGCTCATCCTCTCCCTGGGTATGATATAGGACAGCAGAATATAAACAATTGCAACCGCCGCAAATTTTAATTTTTCTTTCTTCCCCAGCTCCCGGAAAACGGGATATTCCACAACAAATATATAGGCCATCAGCATAGCAAATGCCCAGGTCCATCTATTCGCGGGATACGAAAATCCATTCATCATATGCGCGGCAGCCGGAAGCATGCAGAACAGGAGCAATAACACCAGCCCGCCCAAAAGTGCCTTCTCTTCTTTCTTTTTCTTCCTGGAAATGAGAAGAAGCGCGGCCATAACCGCAAACGCGGCAAAGCCCAGCCGGATCCAGTAAGGTCCTTCCTGAGCCCCTGAATTCACATATCCCAGGAAATTCCGATAATAGCTTTCTTTATAGAGAAGCGGTATATCATTGGATACGCCGGAACGTTCCGATCCGAAAAATGTTGCCAGCACAGGAAACAGAACCGGCATTGCAAGCAAAACACCTGTCATAAAATATCCAAGGAATTTAAAAAACCAGGAAAACACATTTTTTACGCTTCGCTTATCAATGACCACAAAATACCGGAATGCAGCATAAAGAAACATAAAAATACACAGCATATAAAAGAAATAAAAATTGCTCAAGGCTGCGATTGACGTCATTCCCATAAACAAGTACGGCTTTTCTTTTTTATAAATCTTATCAATCCCTAATAACAAAAGCGGAAGATAGATCATCGGATTGATAAAATACGGATGCTTCACCGCTGCATATGTTTGATAATTTGCAAAAATATAAATCAGGCTTCCAAACAGAACCGCCATTCTTCCGTGCTTATGATAAAAACAATATACGGAAAAAGAGATTCCGGACAGATAGCAGCGCAGCAAAATCAGTCCCACATATAAATATTCCGTGTAACGCACGGGTACAAACACCGAAAGCAGATTCAGCGGATCACCGATCGTATAATAGTGAAATGTGGTAAGAATATCTCCCCCTGCGCCGATACTGAAGTTCCACATCGGAACGGACAGCTTATGTTCTGCAAAGAGATGCTGAAACATCTCTCTCAGATACTCACCATAATATGCCAGCACATTCCAATGCTGTGTAAACCCATCATATTTCCAAAGAAAAGTTTTTCCGGATGCCCGAAGGAGAAGCACCCAGAAGGCGATCAAACAGCCGGAGCTCAATGTATATGCCAGAATAAATATGGTCTTTTTGTATTTGCATGCACGAAGTCTCTCATATATATTCACTTGCTCTTCCTCCCGATTATTTAAGAACATATGGAATCGCAAGCTGTTCAAGTTATTTATTGCGGTTCCTTATATGTTCCTGAATCACAAAATGCCATAAAAATTATACAGCACTTGCCGGGAGTTATCAACAGCTTTCCCGCAGTGACTTTACCATTCACACAATTCTCTATCACACAATTCCAAAGCAGATGCTATTACCTGATCCATATCATAATATTTATATTCGCCAAGTCTTCCACCGAAAATGACATTTTCCTCAGCATCCGCAAGCTTCTTATATTCAGCATACAGCTTCCCGTTTTTTTCGTCGTTCACCGGATAGTATGGCTCATCTCCCGGTTTCCATTCAGAAGAATATTCGCGGCTGATGACTGTCTTCGGAAGCTCATCTCCATTCTCATCCCTGCCGAACTCAAACCACTTGTGTTCAATAATTCTGGTAAAGGGTGTCTCACGATCTGTGTAGTTCACTGCTGCATTCCCCTGAAAGTTCGGCATATCCAACACCTGGTTCTCGAATCGGACGGATCTATATTCAAGACTGCCAAGCGCATAGTCAAAGTATGCGTCGATAGCGCCAGTATAAATGACCTTTTCAGCCATTGCATCATATGCTTCTTTGTTCTTAAGATAATCTGCACCAAGCCTTACCTCAATGCCTTCAAGAATATTCGCAACCATCTTTGTATAGCCGCCGACCGGAATCCCCTGATACAAAGCGTTGAAATAATTGTTGTCAAATGTAAGGCGTACCGGCAGCCTTCTTATGATAAATGCAGGAAGCTCTTTGCAATCACGCCCCCACTGCTTCTCAGTGTAGCCCTTAACAAGCTTTTCATAAATATCCCGGCCAACAAGAGAAATTGCCTGCTCTTCCAGATTTTGGGGCTCACCTGTAATCTCCTTCTTCTGCTCTTCTATTTTTGCTGCTGCCTCTTCCGGAGTTACAACACCCCACATCTTATTGAACGTATACATATTGAACGGCATGGAATACAGCTCACCCCTATAATTTGCTACCGGTGAATTGGTGAAACGGTTGAATGCGGCAAACTGCGTAATATAATTCCACACCTTTGTATCATTGGTGTGAAAAATATGCGCTCCATATTTATGGACATTGATACCTTCCATCTTTTCTGTATAAATATTACCTCCAATATTTGGTCTTTTATCAATTACAAACACAGATCTGCCGGCTGCTTTTGCTTCATGTGCAAAAACCGCGCCGTATAGACCAGTACCTACTACTAAATAATCGTATTTCATTTGTATGTTTTCCTTTCTGACTTTTACTTGTGAACTTAATTTGATATTATCTCATTTTGACCTGTGCAATTTTTCTTACTCCCACTAGCACAACCTCATTTTTAAGAAATAACAGAGCCGCAAAATACGATAGAACAGCAGTGGAAACAAGCAGTAAAAATCCGATAAATGACAATGGCAATATTAATTTGAGCGCCTCCACCAATAGCACCATCACAATCAGCGCCGCTGCTTCACTTAACCAAAAGTGCCTTGTTATCTTCAATTTATATTGCTTTACTGCTGCTATAACCTGAATGATCATAACACTTAATTCAGCAATTACTGATGCAATCGCAGCGCCGTTTTGGTCAAAAAACGGAATCAAAATCCAATTCAAGCTAAAGTTAATAATTATTCCAACTATTATTGACAGCAGAATTACCTTTTCTTTCCCCAATGCAATCAAAATTATCTGTCCAAGGAAATAGGCAATCGAAAAAATCATCACTAACGGGCTCAAAATTCTCAATGTAAGACCCACTGCCTCAAAAGCCGGGCCAAACAGCACATATACGATATAATCAGAAGCCGTCATAAGTCCGACTGCACTTGGAAGTCCCAACAAAACAATAAATTTTGTTCCCTGGCTCAACAGCTTATTTAAATTTGTTTTATCCCCCAACTTTATGTAGAGGCTAATCTTAGGACAGAATGTAGCCACCGCAGCAATTGCCAGAGAATAAACCATGCGAACGATCTTTACAGCATTTGAATAGTATCCCACTGAAATCTCTCCATGAAAGAATTCAATCATCACCGTATCTAATATCGTATGAATTTCTGTCGCAATAGACGATGCCAGCAAAATAAATACCGGTTTCAGGTGCTGGCGTATATTTAATTTATATCTGTCGATTTTTATATAACGGACTGCTCTAAAGGTATTCAATATATAGTTTCCCGCAATTGCAATGCAGAGAATAAGCGCATATTTTACATAATCCTCCGGCTTTTTAACAAATACAAGAATCAAGCCAAATGAGATAATTTTTACAATGACACTGCGTGTTGCAATATAGCTGTATTCCTCAATCCCCTGATAAAACCAATCAATATTGCAGATGTTTAATATCAGAGCAATTCCCATTACATTAAACAGAAGTTTCTTGTCTGAAAAGTATGGTAAATGATTAACCAAAAGATAATATGCAAGGATACATACAGAAGTAGAAATAAAGTTTATTGTAAATAATTCACAAAAAGCTTTACTTCTGCCCTCAGGAGAGCTTTGATTCTGTCCTATTGTCTTCACACCATAGCTTGGCAGCCCCAAATATGCAAAAGTCACAAAATATGTTACGATTGCATTTGCATAGGCTACCAAACCCACACTCTGAGGCATTAATACCCTTGCCGTATATGCTGTAGTAATCAACGGAAACAGCGTAATAAAGCCCCTGTATACCATATTAAATAATGAGTTTCTAGCTATTTTTTTGTCCATTTAAGTTCCTTCTTTTCAGTTAATACCATATGACATCATACCGCCCATAACAAATTTGTATTGCTGCTATATCGCATCCGATTTTTCACCCGATACCGCATATATAACACCTATCAAAGCAAAAAAAGGCTTAAAGGTATTCAGATGATCCGCATACCACAAGGATATCATGTAGCATAAAAATCCGCCAAGCATCGCTCTATAGAATCCACCTTTCTTCCCACGCACCCGTCTTAAGCAATGCACCATGGGCGTAATAATAAGCATTACAAAAGTCAATAATCCTGGTATTGCATAACAAACGTAAAGGTTAATATAGCAATTGTCGATTGATTGCACACTCACCATACGGCCATACGCTTCCGAGTAAAAATATTCCTCATAGCCGCTGTTTAATCCTCTGCCCAACCATGGGCTGAGTATATGAGACTGGGTAAAAACAGACGGAAGTACTGCTCTGTACATATCACTGTTAATGATGGAGGAGCTTCCCCCAAACTGCAAAGCATAATCCGTTTCAAATATTACATCTATAACCTGTGCAAACTGCAGACAGACATATTGCACGATCGACGTATCATAAAAAACAATTCCAAATAAAAATAATACGCTTCCAACCTTTAAACACGAAGAAACTGTCTTGATATTTCCAGTCATATCCCCTGATAAAACAAATAAAACAACAAGCTCCAAAAACATAATGCCGAGAGTTGACCTGGAACCTGTTAAAAACATATTCACTGCCAATAATAAAATCAACCATTTGTTCTTCCAAATGCTGATTTTCTTACTCTTTATATCATAGGATACCACTGCAATTAACAACAGAAGATACATCCCATAGCCTATCGGATGAGAACACATAGCACCTATGCGGTAGGCGCCCCCTCGCCATGAGCCGCCGCCGTTTATGTAACTGATCGTATGAAGCAATCTATATGGATTCTGCCTTACAAGCCCTTCTGCAATACCTAGGCAGCCAATCAGCCATACCATTTTCCGGAAATAATCAAAAAAGAGTTCCGGCCTAATAATATAACGGATAATATACATAATGATATATAGTACCATAACATAATCTGCCACTGGGCTGATTAATGATTTGATATCATTTCGCATAAAGGATGTATAAATAATAACAAACAGATATAATATAACCAAAGGCGTTATCGGACAGGTCATTGCCGCAGTGATAAACTGATATCTATGTTTGCCACTCCTGAAAATAATGATAAGCCACACCAACATCAGAGCTCTTTGCGCTGTTAATGCAAAACCACCGATAGAAATGCCAAAATACTGTGGCAGCATGAATACCGCAATAATGTACAAGTAGGAATAATTAATTAGACTTACTTTAAATGGATTTGGTATCTGAAACTGGGGAATCCTAATTCTCATTACATCTCTTCCTTTTAATCACCAATAATAATAAACCCTATATACTTAATTCCAACCAAAACAGACGGTTTTGAATACACCGGATACATGTGATGCAGCACAATAAAACTTAGCTATGCTGATTCTGTTTTCTGCTTAATGCCACATACAGGTCCACAAGATAGGATTTTGGTGTTTGGTAATATTGCAGATAACAAATTAATGAAAATAGTTTGATCAACTTACCGTTTTTCAGTAAATCCAGTCGTTTTTTCATCATTGCAATATGAGCCTTTATCAGGCTTTTTGAGGGTTCATCTGCAGCATAATCGTCCAACATCCGCAACATCTGCAAATTTGCATTTTGCATATTGGCAAACAGAATAACTCTCTTTGTTTTCGTATGGTATTTTCCAAAGGTTGCCGTATTATTATCATGCAGCCTGTGCTTTACTAAATTTTTATGCCATAAATAACATCCGTCCGCACATTGCCCCAGCCTCCACATTCGATCATCCTGTGCCCATCCGTCAAACCAATACTTCTGTATATTGCAGAGAAATTCCTTTTTTACACACATACAGCAGCCTAACGCACGCAAATATACGCTTTTTTTTGATAGCTCTATCTTTTCTATACTTCCAGCATCTTTCATCTGAGCCAGAACTTTTGGGGGTGCGGCCGGTGCGCCCCCGTTATCTGCAAATACTTCATAATCCGTGCATAGGACCTGACAATCGGCATATTCTTCTATCTTTTTTATCATCAGTTCAATTTTATTATCAACCCATAAATCATCCTGGTCTGCAAAAAAAATAAACTCTCCCTGCGCCATATCGGCTGCTTTATGAAAGTTCCCTGCATATCCCAGATTAAAATCATTTTGAATTATCTTCCATGAATTCTGCAAACCATATTGCTCTATGTATTCCACAACTAACCGGACAGTTGTATCTGTTGAACAATCATCACAAATTATAACCTCATCCGGCGTAATAGTCTGCAATCTGATGGTATCTAACTGCTCAATAATATATTTTTCACCATTATAAGTTGCCATAACTACAGAAGCTTTCATGAATACTTCCTTTCCATTTTACCTTTTATAAAAATCATCCAACTATAAAATCCGACTGTTGTTTTACCAAAGCTTTTTATATATATATTCAATGCATTCATCTGCTTGAAATAGACATTTTTTCGATAATTTGGAAATCTGCTTTTCAAATACTCGGTTGTTCTTTCTATAAGAATTTTTCTTTGTTTACAATCATTAATTTTACATATTCTCTGCATAGAACTACATAATAACACTTTAACACAAAAATAAGTTAGCTCTTCCTGATATTCATTCCAAAATCTATGCTCTCGATAAAACTCAAGCACATGATCAATTACCGGGAATATATGTGCAGCCTTTTCCGGAAGAAATGTTGCTGTAGTAGAATTTTTATGTCTGACACGAAATGCCAAAGGCTCCTCTATTATAACAATGCTTTTTATATAGGGAATCAGTTCCAAATAAAAAGCTGTATCCTCATATATTTTTCCCTCAGGAAATTTTACTTGAGAAATTTGCAAAATTTCTCTTTTATATAAATGTATAAAAGGACTTACTAACGCTCCGAAAAACAGGTCTTTTGTGCCTTTTGCAATCTTTGACGCTACATAATGCTCTAGTTCAAGTTCTTTTCCAGCATCTAATGTAGTATCCGTATATCCACAGGCTACATAATCAGCATTCTCTTTAATTGCACCAAAGTACATTTTTTCAAACATACACTCTTTCACAAAATCATCAGAATCCAAAAAGCCAACATACTCTCCTTTACATATTTCCAATGCACGGTTACGTGCCGCCGCCTGTCCGGAATTTTTTTGAGACAAATGTACGAACTTTTTCGGATATTTTTTACAATAGCTTTCTATGATCTCAGGGGATGAATCTGTCGAGCCATCATCCACTACAACAATCTCTATTTCTTCCATTGTTTGTCTTACCAGGGAGTCCAAACATCGTTTTAAATATTTTTCAGTATTATATACAGGAACTATTATACTCACCAGTGCCATTTTTTTATCCTTTCAATATTCAATTATTATCTTTCCCAGTCAATATCCTTTTTCAAAATAAGATTATTACTTATAACAGTGTTTTCATCTCTCAATTCATGTGTTATTAAACTTCCTGCTGCAACAACCGAATTGTTAGGTATTACACTTCCCTTCAACACTTTAGTATTACATCCAATCCATACATGATTTCCTACTGCTATACTTTTGGGTTGATTTACGACAGTATCTCCATCTTTATTAAATATTTTATGAAAATCATTGTCCATAAATAAAGTATCCCATGAAATCAAAACATCGTCTCCAAAACTAATTTTCTTCTCACAAATAATATTGCATTTTGCCGTTGTCGTAAAATCATTCCCAAAATAAAGTTCCCCACTGTTTGCAATTCTTGTCCCTTGTCCCAGAACCACTTTTCCTTTTACATATATATTTCCTGAATTATGCCAAATACTTCTTTCATAACGCTGATCAAAAATTGCCACATGTGTAAATCCTATTTTTATACATCCTGTGTATATCTTTGCGCCATCATACTGGATTACTCCCTTTAATTCTGTTATTTTCAGACTTCTGGAAGCAATAATATAAGCATGTAATACCCCTTTCCAGCCAAAATAATATAAATTCATGCGAACTGTATTTAAAATACCGATTTGAAAAATCTTTCGAAACATACTTATCCTCTATTTTCCATACACGAAATTATCAAATCCACTATCCTTTGATTATTGGAAACAAACTTTGCAGGAGTAAAATCCGGAATTTTTTGAATGCAAGCAATCAACTCTTTTTTATTATGCGCTACCAGTGCATATTTGCTTTTTTCAAAAAGTTCACAAAGCTCCAGTTGGTGATTATCCAGATGCTCGTTATATTTTGCCAGTCTTGGAAAAATAATAACCTTTTTTCCCTCTTTTACGGCAGATACAACTGTTCCGGTTCCTGCATGGGATATTACAAACTCTGATTTACTAACAAGCTTTTTAAATTCCTCAGCACTTAAAAAATCAAATGCCTTATAATTTCTAGGTACGTAATCGTTAAATCCACACTGTGCAATTATCTCATTGCCCTCCAAAATCCCCTCATCACATAGTTCATCAACGATTTTAAATATCCTTTCGAATTTAAACTCTACCACGCCGCCAACAGTAACCAATATCAATAAATACACCCCCCATAAACTGCTTTTGGGTAATATTTCAAAAGCTCCTCCCACTGTACTATAAATAAGTCGGCAATTTTATAAATTAATTTGCCGGACTTATTCACAGTGCTCATTCTTGCATAACTTTCAATATAAATAACTTTTTTCCTGAACAATTTGCAAATAATGCACATGGGAATCGCAATAGCCGCACCTGTGGTAATAACCACATCAGGACGTTCTTTCACAAAGATTCTGCTTTGCTGTAAAAACATCTTACATATACTAAATATTTTACTTAATTTAGAACCTCTGTTTAAATCGTCAACCAAATATTTTTTTTCTTTGATTGCCATTGTAGCTTTTGTAGGTGATGTCACAAAAAAGCAATTATATCTATTAATTATTTCCTTTAACTGTTTAATCTGCTCCAAATGACCTCCGCCTGAAGAAATCAAACATATTTTATGCATAAATCAAACTACCTCATTTATAAAATTTTAAAAGCTTCCTTCGTACTTCCTGTTTAAAAATTTTGCTTCCAAAAATGCTGAGCCCTTTTTTATCCAATTAATTCTTTCAATATGTATACATGGAATTTCGCACACTTTTTCTTTTACAATATTAGACGTTTCCATTTGATATAAAAGCCAGGCATTAAATAATATTTCACTTACTCTGCCGTAAAATCTTCCCTGAAATTTTGACAACTCCGGCATATTAATTCTTTTTTCCAATTCAAAAAGTATATCAAAAAGCCACTCACAATAAGCATCCGAAAGATTTTTTTTCATAATAAACATATTAAACATATATCCATTTGTCTGTTTCAAAACTCTTTTATACATTTCAACATATTCCGGATACTTCTCCTGAATGATCAGCATAGTCTCATCAAGGTGGCAGGCATAGTGCGTATGCTTATAATGGGAATATAAGGATTCAATATAATACTGTCTTTTGCGGGGAATAATTACATCATATTTTTCACATAGCTGCCCCGCCTCTTTATCACTGAGAACTAATTTCATCTTATCTTTACCATAATTCATAAAAAATTTTTTTCTGGTAAAATACCTTCTGTAATGAACCAGCCCCAGATAATCAGCAGCAAGATTTTTCCAGCCCCAATACAAACCGGACAACTCGCAGAATGAATCATTTTTTTTTGAAATATTATCCCCTGAATTATCTTTCGTATAACCCAGCGCTTCCTTTCCCTCTGCTCCCACATGTAAAGGAATATATATTTTTCCTTCCGGCATCTGATACTTTTTGTGTGTTGCTACTAATATTTTAATATTCATTTTTCACTCCAAACAGACATTAATCTCTCCGAAAAATATCTCTTGTATATACTTTTTCAGATACATCTTCCAACTCCGCACTATATCGATTTGCAATAATGGCATGACACTGTTCCTTGAATTTTTTCAGGTCATTCACCACTCTGCTCCCAAAGAATGTGCCTCCATCCTCCAAAGCCGGTTCGTAAACTATAACTGCTGCACCCTTCGCCTTAATCCGTTTCATAACACCCTGGATACTGCTTTGACGGAAATTGTCACTATTGGCCTTCATTGCCAGACGGTATACCCCAATTACACAGAACCTTTCATCAGCTTTGCTGTAATCACCACGATTATAATAATCATAATATCCCGCCATTTTAAGAACTCTGTCGGCAATATAATCTTTTCGTGTACGATTAGACTCCACAATGGCTTCTACCAGATTCTCCGGCACATCCCGGTAATTCGCAAGAAGTTGTTTTGTATCTTTTGGAAGACAATAGCCGCCATATCCAAAGGAGGGATTATTATAATGGTTTCCAATCCTCGGGTCCAGGCAAACTCCCCGGATAATCTCCTGTGTTTTTAAGCCCTTCATCTCCGCATAGGTATCCAATTCATTAAAATAGGAAACACGCAACGCAAGATACGTATTTGCAAATAATTTCACTGCCTCTGCTTCCGTAAACCCCATATACAGAGTATCTATATTTTCTTTCTCAGCCCCTTGCTGCAAAAGCGCTCCAAATGTATGGGCACGCTCCGTAAGAACGTCGTCTTCAAAGTCTGTTCCTACTATGATTCGCGATGGATAAAGATTATCATAAAGAGCTTTCCCTTCCCGCAAAAATTCAGGGCTGAATATAATTTTGCTGTTATAATATTTTTCTCTCACACTGGCTGTATACCCCACAGGAACCGTTGACTTGATAATAATCACGGACTCCGGATTTGTCTTTATCACAAGCTCTATAACTGCTTCCACGCTGCTTGTATCAAAGCAATTTTTTTCAGAATCGTAATTGGTGGGTGTCGATACAATCACAAAATCTGCTCCACAATAGGCTTCTTCTCCATCAAGTGTTGCCTTCAGGTCCAACTTGCCTGAGGACAGTATCTCCTGAATTTCCTTATCTGCTATCGGAGAAATCCCCCGGTTAATCTTCTCAACCTTCTCCTTTACAACATCCACTGCCCTTACCTGATTATGCCTTGCCAGTAAGCATGCCAGAGAAAGTCCCACATAGCCGGTTCCTGCAACTGCTATCTTATATTTCTTCATAAAATATTCACCTCATATTGTATATATTATCTAATAAGAAATCCCTTCAGATTTTTCAAATGAAATGATTTCCTATTGGATAAATCCCGGCCAGTTGCTCCCCCGCAACCGCCGGAATCTTTTTCTCCTTTCAAATTTACTCCCATTTCTTACGGAGCAATTACATCTGTATCAACCTCCGTCTCTTCTTCCGGAAGCTCTTTGTAAACCAGTGCAACCGGAGATGCAGAATGGAAGGATGTTTTCATCTGATTTTCACTTACCTTTTCCCCTTCAAGCAGCTCCCACTGATGCTCCCCACAGTAATGAAGTACGTCCACCTGAATGCCATCCGTCATATTGTTTGCGGTAAAGGTTACTTCAACAGGATGCTCGTCTGTAACCTCAACTCCCTCCTCAAACCTCAGCTCCATCACCGGAGAAAGGAATTTATAAAGTCTCAAATCTACATCCCCGTCTATAAGTTCAGCCACCTTATAAAGGGGAATCTTCGGCATATCTTCTTCGCCAAACACTGCCGCAAAAGCATCGTATACAGTCGTATCCCTCGGCGCATCATTCAGACTGTCCACAACCCTCTGCACAGCCTCCTCATATAAATTTGCCACTTCCTTTGTCAGGGCTGCGCCTACGATCTCTAATTCTGCATCGATACCTCCGACTTTCTTCATTTCAAAGCCGGATGCCGCTCCGCTGCCTGTTGTCCCTGCCGTCACATTATTCGTATCCACTGCCCCGGTAATACTTCCGGATGCCATAACGCTCACGCTCATGGATACCACGGTCACTGCTGCCAATACACCTGCCAATACTTTTTTGAATTTCATTTCTTTTTCCTCCATAATAATGATAGATACATCTAATTGTTACCTGTTTGATATGAATCTGATAAATTACGTGACCTTCTCCTGCAAATATGCCTGTACCAGATAACGGAACTCTTCACCTGCATAGTCATGCGTTGACAAAGTAAGAAACTGGTCGTCCGTATCAACCTCTGCTTCCCGGTCTACTGCTGCATTCATTTCCCGCCGACTTAAAATATCCTTAATAAATGCCCTGACATTGCCTTCATGAGCTCCCTGATTAAAACGCATGAGCAGATGCCGGTTATCCGACCGGTAAGCCGCAAATATCCGATACTGCAGCACACTGTCCGGTGTAAAAATGTATACAATGGAATGCTCCTCCAGAAACTGCCGGTCCCGGTACCGGAACAATCCTTCGAATTGAGAGCTGCCCTCCGTATTAGCTCCGTAAAGAACGGTAAGAGAATCTGAAAAATCCATATGGTTCAGGCTTTCCGAAAAAACAGCGCCGGATTTTTCTTCCCTGCCTCCCGCATCATGATTCTGATAATAAGTATCGTCTGTTGCATGTTGAAGCACAGGAGCATCTACAACCCCCGGAATGGTAATCCAGGCATAAATATCCGGATTTCCCTTTTGGAGCCTTTCAAAATCCACCGGGACTTCCAGCTTTCCGTCCCCATTGTACATGGATGACACATCTCCTGACTGACGGATTCGTGCATAGTTTTCGGTGCATTCCAAATACACCTGCTCATCCTTTGCTTCCTGATACAACCGCCAGGCACAATTGCCTGCCACAGCAGCAGCCAGAGCAATTGCCGCTCCGCCCACTGCCAGAATCATTTTTTTCATAAAATGCTATTCCTCCGTCGTCACCCGGATATAAAAAGTATCCAGAATCAACTGGTAAAGCGCATCGTCATCCACAATATACTCGTCGTATACCGCTCCCTGTGCTGCCTTTCCCCGCAGAGAAATCAGATTATCCCTCTGAAAAGACATACTCAGTGCCTGCGTCACAAGATATACAGCCTTATCCAGACTTAAATCCGTGACCATTTGACCGGAAAGCTCCTGATATAACGCGGCCGGCAGCATATAGTCCTTCTGCACAGCCGACACGGCCTGCCGGAAAAAGCTTTCCAGATAAATCCTCTGCCGGTTCATACGCAGTGTGTTACTGTCATGAATGGAGGTATTTCTCCATTTTGTAAAATAAAATGCACTTTGCCCTTTCAATGTTACGGTCGCCCCCTCTGTGAGCTGAGAATCCACCGTGCTCAAATCCTCCGGAACCGTCACCGTAACACCGCCAACGGCGTCATTGATTTTTGCAATCGATGCCATATGGAAGGCCGCATACCCATTAATGGGAATTCCATAAAACAGCTTGGAAACCGCATCCACCATGTACTGGCAACTGATCTCTTTACCGTCACCGAAAGCATACGCCAGGCCCAAATGGTTTTTCTCCTCTCCCAGGTAGTTTCCTCTGGCATCATAAATCGGTATCTCCGTCATTGCGTCACGGGAAATGGCAATCACTTTAATCTTCTTTGATTCTAAATTCATCGTCACAAGAAAAATGGTATCCGCCTGTCCGCTTTCCCCCGATATCCCCGTAAAC
This sequence comes from uncultured Blautia sp., assembly GCA_900551075.1. Taxonomy (GTDB): domain Bacteria; phylum Bacillota; class Clostridia; order Lachnospirales; family Lachnospiraceae; genus Blautia_A. The sequence goes on from URVB01000051.1 coordinate 18,019, forward strand.
TGCTGGATTTCTTCACTTCTCTGATCAATTCCCATGCAGAGAATCGTAATCATCCCTTCATTAAAACGATAGGCCTGTCCATTGTGCCAAATCAAATCTGAATCCGCTCCTGATGGTATGGCGCCCTCTTCCCGTGATACCATGCTCAGCTTCACTGTGCTGACGTTTTTCTGAAGCTTTTCCGCCCCGCGGACACGGAGATAATGGTAAGCCCCAAAAACACCTCCAATGCCAACAGCAGCCGCCAGAACGACAACCAGCACAGCCCGGAACACATAAGCATGTCTGCTTTTTTGTCCGAAAGCGCTTCTCCATATCCACATCAGCCCGGCTCCCAAAAGACCTCCCAGTGTATTAAAGATCAAATCATCCACATCAAAGGTTCCCAGTCTTCCTCCCAGTTGAATCAGCTCTACCGACAGGCTGAAGCCCACAGAAATCCCAAAGCTTCCAGGAAGTAAACCTCTCCTTTTGTGCTGCCAGGCAAAAAGAAAGCCCAACGGCAGAAACAGCAAAAGATTGGCTCCATCCCGAATCAGCTCCCGGTTAATATGATCAAAATCCCGCAGACCGTTGAGAGGCATCAGCTGCATTCGATATATCTCAGAGGTATCTCTGGAAAACACCGTAATGGCAAAAATACACACCATATAAATGACCAGAAGCACACGAATACAGTTTTGTCTCCAGGTCTCTTTGCTGTCTGCAGGAATCCGAATTCCCGGGATAACCAGAGCATAAGAAACCATACATGCCAAAGCCAGAAGGACGATGACCAGATAAATGAACGACGGCACTGACTGAAGCTCTGCGGACAGAGTGTCCAGCCCTTTTCCAAAATCGCTTAATACTTTCAATATAAAACCTCTTTACTGTGCTGCTTTCACTATCAGTTTCAGTTCTCTCGGGGGGCTCGCGTTTCCGTCTGTATCCGTTGCAAAATACACCAGTGTGTACTCACCCGGAACATTCAAATCAAAAACCCCCTGCACCTGGATTCTGCGGAACAGTGTGGAGCGGTCACACTTATCATCCGTGATATCTGCTACCTGTGCCACCACATCAAAGGACTCCCCTGCTGTAATTTCCGCCGTTTCGGCTGCCAGCGTCAGCACAGGTACCGCCGGGTCATCCGGCATCGGCAAAGGTGTGGGCGCAGGCGTAGGCTCCGGTGTAGGTGCAGGCTCCGGTGTAGGTGTGGGTGCAGGCTCCATCGTCTGCTGCCCACTGGCAGTGAGCGTAAGCTTTTCATTCACCTGCTCCAGAGAACGCAGCGCAAACACCAGCGCTGCAGCAGCCACCAGAAGCAATGCAAACGTAACCAGTATTTTTTTCTTCATGCCGCACCTCCTTTACAGCGAATCTTCGGTGTTCATGGCTTTTTTATCCAGTTCCGGATAGCTCCGGTATTTCCCGTACCGTCCATATCCACCATACTTTCCGTACTTTCCATATTTCCCGTATCTTCCGCCGTAACCATAGGAGGAATAACCTCCCGGATGACGGTTTATGACATAGCCCAACAGTTTTTCTTCCCGGATATAAGGCGCGATTGCATCCCTGATCTCTTTGACAGCCGCCCTGTCATAGCGAACCACATACATTACCGCATCCGCATACTCAGCCAAAACCGCACCATCAGCAAACAGATGGGAAGGCGGCGTATCAATCACAATATAATCGTAAAGATTTCGCAGCTCCTCCATGAGCTCCTGCATTTTCCTGTCCTCAAGAGTAGTGGAGGCTTTCCCCTGACTCGTTCCTCCGCCAATAAAATCCACATCATCCTTTGTCTGTATAATCTCATCAAGGGAGCTGATCTTCCTGAAATAATCTGACAGCCCTGCCCCTCCCCCCTCTATGCCTAAAAGCCTTCCCACCGTGGGATTTCTAAAATCTCCGTCTATGATCAACACCCTTTTTTCCCGTTGGGCAAAGGCAATGGCAAGATTAGCCGCAACAACGCTTTTTCCCTCCTCCGGGATGGTACTGGCAACAAGCACTACCTGCTTCCCTTCCTTTTCCATCAGTCGCTCTATACGGGTCTGGGCAGTCAAAAGCGTCTGCTTAAATCCCCAGTCCACCCGCTTATTTGTCAGCATAAGCTGTTCCTTTTTGCTGTTCACCCTTTTTTTCAGTTGAATATTGGGTATGGCTGCAATGCAGGCTTTGCCCGTTACTTTCTGCATGTCGCTTTCCCGCCGCACGGTTCCCGTCATAGCCACGTACACCGTGGCAACCGCAAAACAGAGTACCGCGCCCGCCAGGGCTCCCTTTGCAGCCGACATCGGCAGCCGGTAAGGATTCGCAGGTGTTTTGCCTGCCTTGGACTCATCCACAATCTGGAGCTCCACAGCCCCCACGGTCTCGGAGGCCCACCGTGGATATATTTCTTTCAGATTATCCAGCAGCAGATTGGCATTTTTATAATTGTTTGCACTGATCTGAACGCTGAAAAGATTGGAGCCCTCCGTGTTGGATGCCGCAATCCGGTAATTTTCATTCCGGCTGTCCTCCAGAATATTTGCCGTCAGCTCCTGCCGGAATTCCCGAAAGGAGGCTAGCGTAGAAGCCGATTGGCTGAGCCTTTTGGCTATAGCCGCATCTGTCGCCGTGTCCCCTGTCTTGTCCACCGCATAAGTAATCTTCGCTGTATAGGCAGGAACATAAGTGTGATTCAAATAAGCCGTGACCAGAGAGGTGACCGTCAGCAGTACCAGAAGAAGCTGCAGCCAGCAGCGCTTCAGGCAGCGCACATAATCGTCAAATATTCCTCCGAGATCCAGCACAATCTCATCATCTTCATATTGTTCTATAGTGCTCTGTATCTCTGTCTGCATCATCCCTCACCGTTCTTCCCGTACCCATACCTGTAATAATACTTTCCGTATTTGCTGTTTCTTTTTTTTACACTGCCTCCGGCTCCGGCCATGTTGATGACACCGCCCAGAACCTGGGTTCCCGCATCCTCCAGAACGTCAACCACATCATTTACGACCGCTGCCGGTTCCCTATTCTGCCTCATGGACAAAACGGTCGCCTCCACAGCGCCTGCCAGAATTTCCACATCCCGGGCAATTCCCACGGGCGGGGTGTCGATAATCACATAATCCGTATGACTGCGGAACATCCCCAGCAGTTCCTTTATCTTTTCCCCGTCCAACAGACGATCCGGGTCCGCTACGCCCTGCTTCTGCCACAGACAAATCAGGTTCTTCTGACCCGTCTGCCAATCCAGCACCTTATCCAGAGATGCCTTCCCTTCCAGAAAATCTGAAACAGAGGTTCCTTCCTCCACTTCCTTGTCAAAAAATCTGGCCAATGCGGGCTTTCTCATATCCCCGTCCATGAGAATGACCCGTTTTCCTTTTCGGATCAGACTCAGCGCAAGATTGCCCGCCAATGTAGTCTTACCTTCGTTTTCCAGAATACTGGATACCATTACTATTTTCTTCTCACGCCGCCGCATACGCTGGGAAAGAACCGTTGCCAGCCGGTCCATCTCCTCCACAAAGCCCGGCTCCTTCACCGTATCGGTGATGCACAGTCTCTGCATTCCTTTTTCCTTTTTCGTATACTGCAGTACGCCCAGAATCTCCATATCCAGCAGATGCTCCGCCTGCTCCTGACTGTAGATTCTGGTGGAAAACATAGCCAGCAGTGCTGTAAGCCCGGCTCCCGCCAGCAATACCACCGCCGCGGCTGCAGCCGCATACTTCCAGGGCTGTGCCTGATTTTTTACGATATTATCCGCCGAAAAACTGTCCAGCTTCTTAATGACATACCCTGTCTCAAAATATCCCGCAAGTTCCGGATAACTATCCGTGGCAGTCTTCAAAAGCCGGAAGGCATACTCTGCAGAGCCGGAGGTTGCGCTCAGGGTAATCAGATTGGTACCTGGCACCTGGGCTGCACTTACACTTCCTGCAACGCCTTCTGCCAACTCTGACTTACCTATCTGGTCCTTCAGGGTATCACTGTTCAGCACATTGACATTCCGGGACACTGCGCTGTCCACACTATATTCTCCAAACGTTGCGGTGGTATTGTCCCTGGACAGCACCGTCAGATTCACCTCCGCCGTATAGCTGTCGGACATATACATATCCAGAGCCACATATGCGCCGATTCCCACAATCACCGCACACATGGCTATCACAAAAGCACTGTGCAAAAGTCTGCCCCATATATAAGAAATATCCAGGGAAATATACCCCTGCGTTCTCTGTCGGTTTCTTTCCTCCATCACTGCCTCCTCTTACTCTACCACGACCATGAGATAGGCCGTGCAGTCGTAGCCGGATTTCGGAGCGGTGTAGGTGTACACCACATTATAGATTCCCGGCGTATTCACATCTACGCTGGAGTTGATCCCGATCTGCGAAATATTTACCCACTTCAGCTCAGAGCCATTTGCAGTCTGCTCCGTGACATCCTGCCACTCACCGTTTTGGTAAACGGAAACCATAGGACCATAATCAATCTGGCTGGTCCCGCCATCATTTACATATTCCAGATAAGCGCTGGGGTCAAAGCTCTCGCCCTTCTTCAGGTAAATCAAATACTCTTTTAACTCAATGGACGGGCGCAGGCTCCGCTCCTCATAGCTGTCCTCATAAATCTCCACCTGGACGGAAAGAGACGTGGTATCCCCCACACTGTTGGTCACACTGACTGTACAATCATAAAGCCCTGCCTGAGGCTCTCCCCCAAGCAGACTTTCCTCTCCGTTCAGGGTAATAAACGGCGTAACATCTCCGTCGATACAGTCGTCCGCTTTTATGTAGCTGAACAATGACAGCACCTGGTTAGCCGGAAAACGCAGCGGACTTTCAATAGAAAAATGTACTTTCCGGTAATTGGTATAGGTAAGGTTTCTGGTCAAGCGTCCCATATTGCTGGAGTCATCAAAGGCCACATAGTTTACCAGAAACTGGTTCTGTCCGCCTTTCGGATCTTTCTCAATGCTCTCAATGACAACGCTGTCAGTCACATCCCCATCCCGTTCATCCCGGGCTGTCACGCCCTCCTTCAATTCTTCTTCAGAGGCTCCGATACGCACGGAAAGTTCCTTCTCTGCAGCCTGCAGCACCGGACCTTCCGTGTCTGTCTGCTCCTTTTGTTTTTCATAATACCGATAGCCCCCTAAAACTGCCAAAGCACACAGAACTGCCAGTATTATCCTCGCTTTTTTCATTGCACTGCTCCTCTTGTCTCAATTTTCACCGAATAACCGGATGTCCTTTTAATATGCGGCCGGGATTTTCCGATAACCACAGATGCACCTGTTCCTCCGGGTATCTGTCCCACAGCCGCCGCTCAGTATCTTTCACAGCCGGTGGCCGGTATACCGCATCATGGGCATCCGTTGCCACGACGCTCACAAGTCCCTCCGAGAGCAGCCAGCCGGACAGCCGTCTGGCTGCTTCCCCGAAGCTGCCCCAGAGACTTCCTGCGTTAATCTGAAATACACAGTCCTGCTCTGCCAGATAATAAACAAGCTCTCTGTCGTTCTTTATAAACCGGTATCGCTCCGGATGTGCGAGAATGACCCGATACCCCCCGGCCCACAATTCTGAAAGTCTGCGAATCACATTACGGACACTTTCGTCAAAATCAAATTCCACCAGAAGATAATTGGTATGATTCAAAGTAAGAAGCTGACCTTTTTCCACCTGCTCCAACACATCATCATCCAGAAAAATCTCCATTCCCGGATAAAGCTTCAGCGGAATCCCCCGCTCCTCTATGGCTGTCTGCAATTTTGAAAATGCATGGTAATAATCCTCTATTGTATAAGGGTAGTAATTCCCATGACTGGACGCTGCCATGTGGCGGATTCCCTCCCCGGCAGCTATAGCCGCCATGGAAATAGCGGTTTCCATGCTCTCCGCTCCGTCATCCAGTCCGGGCAAAATATGTGTATGTATGTCTACCATAAGACATCCTTTCCTGTCATCTCTTCTGGTCAAAATTCTTCTGATGTCTTACATGGATCCGTCTCTTTTCAAAACAGCAGATACTGTCTTCAGAAGAATCCTCAAATCCAGACCAAAGCTCCAGTTTTCGATATAGCTGGTGTCCAGCCGGACAACCTCCTCAAAATCTGTAATCTCGCTTCGCCCGCTTACCTGCCACATACCGGTAATACCAGGCTTGGTGGCAAGTCGGGCCCTGTGATGAAAATCATATTTTTCCCATTCATCTATGGTAGGCGGCCTGGTTCCCACCAAACTCATCTCACCCTTTAACACATTCCAGAATTGGGGAAACTCATCAATGGAAGTTTTTCGGATAAAATTGCCGATGCCCTTCCCCGTCCCTTTTTCACTGCCGATAATTCTCGGGTCATGATCCAGCTTGAACATCATCCCTCCTGCCACCCGGTTTCCTTCCATCAACTCTGCTTTTCGTTCCTCCGCATCCATATACATACTTCGGAATTTGTATATTTTAAATTTTTTACCGTTTTTTCCGACGCGAACCTGACAAAAAAAGATCGGGCCTGGCGACTGCATATATACGATGGGGCCAATAAAGAGGGTAAGCAGCCCAGTTATAATACATCCCACAATGCCGCCTGCAATATCCATTGTCCGTTTCATAAACGCCTGTCCGGCAGTAACGCAATTAATTCCTGCGGTAAGCACCGTATAATTTCCAATCTGCTCAACAAATTGCTTTCCCCACCTTAACCGACAGGTATGCATTAGCTCCATACGTACCACAACACCCATCTCCACAAAGCGCTCAATGAGTTTTTCCGGATATGCATTGTTTTCCGAAATGCTGATGAAGACCTCATCAATCCATTCTCTGCAGACATAATCTGTGACGGAATGATAATCTGCAACAACATTTATACCATTCATCACTGTTCCACGCATATTCTTATCCAGCAAAGCAATACCTGCAATAAAGATGGCATCAGAATCATTAATATCAATATTTTTGATTACCTTACTGACTATATCCGAGGTAGTTACAATAAGAAGAGAACGCCTCTCACAGGTATTTCTTATTCTTTTTTTTATAATCCTCAGACACAACACAGCAACGTAGCTCATAAACAGATACAGTACCGCATGAAGGTGAATGATACTTCCTGAATGGGAACTGCTCTCTTTAATCATAATCAGATATAATACAGAAAACAGCTCCACCAGACCTATCTGCTTAATGCTCACCAAAAATACCCTATAGCAGCTTTTTTTCATTATGTTCTTATAGGTTTCTCCACATACAGAAATAATAATATCTATCAGTGTCATAACAATAATCATGTTCTGATAACTATTAAAAAAGGACAAATCCAACACATGATGCTTAAGTAAATAAGCCAGCAAAAATGATGCCCACAGACAAATAATATCTAATAATAAAAAATCCAGATAATTCAACCAAACCTGTGCTTTTTTTCTATACATTTCTTTTCATCCTACATCCCCCAACAAATATGACTAATGCACAGCACATTGGCAATCTTTCCGGTACTGTGCTGTGTTTCTGCTTAGTCGATGCCATCATCTGTGCGCTGCACTACATAATTTCCATTATGTAGTGAATTAACGAAAGTAAATCCTTAATCGGACAATAGGTATAAAAAACTACCACATAATTTCCATTATGTAGTGTATTAACGAAAGCAAATCCTTCATCAGTCAATAATGTGCTCATTTTTGATGCAAAAAATCACACCCTATTTTGTTTTATTTAAGCAACTTGAGAATGTATTTTCTCTGTCTTTTTTTTGTACCCTTTTTTCCTGAATTTTAGATACTTTATGCACTTTTCAAAAAGCAGCTACTTGACTTCCCGGAATTTCTATGCTACAATTCCACCGATAAGAAAATATATGTATTTTTAAAAACAATGTTTTACTACATAATGGAAATTATGTGGTCTTTTCTATATCACAAGTCCCAGACGTTCTATTTTTCTGCGGTGTTCTATCCCGGTGGACATGATATAAATCCTCGTTGTATCAATGCTGCTGTGTCCCAAAATGTCCGCCAGCTTCGCAATATCCTTCTCAATTCCGTAAAAGGTTCGCGCAAACAGTTTGCGGAGATTATGCGGAAAAACCTTAGCGGGTTTCACACCGGCGGCTTCACAAAGCCCTTTCATCTGCGCCCAAATATTACTTCGATTCAGCGGCTTCCCGTTTCTGGTTATAAAGATTGCACCAGACCGAATGCCATTTTTCTTTGCGTAATCCAGCAACAGCTTTTTCAGCTTTCCAGGAAGCAGAATAATACGGGTTTTACTTTTACAGCTTACTGTAACTTCCCCATGCTTCACAGCCTCGATGGTAAAAAACCTCAGCTCAGATACGCGGATACCGGTTCCGCAAATGGTTTGCAGTACCATATTCAATTGAGGACGGTTTTGGGATGCTTTCAGCAAGCGAAAGTATTCTGCCTTGGTCAGCTCCTTTTCTTCCGCGCAATAGGTCTGTCGCTGAACCTTGATATTTTTTACCTTACAGTCCGACCAATGCAAAAAGTCTAACAGACTGTTTATGCTGGCCAGCATGGAATTGATCGAGCGGACGGCATAATTTCCATCCATAAGTGATTCCTTATAAAGCATCATCAGTTCTTTTGCCATGGGTCTTTGATCTGCAAAACGAAAAAAAGCACGAACATCCCGTAGATATTTCTCTATGGTTGCCGTACTTTTTTCTTCCAGAATCAGATATTCATAAAATGCAAGAATATTTTCTTCAATCAGTATTCGTTCCTTCATTTAGTTTTCCTCCTAAAATATTACCTGTTTTTTATTAAAGCAATGACCTTTCATCCTTTTCATTTTACTTTCCATGCGTTAGGCAGATCATCAAGCGAAGTAATATATATTATGCTAAAAATCAATGTTTCTTATACAACCTTGTGCCTATGCCAGCATTGGGATAATGAGGGCATAACCTTAAAAGGATCCGGGCGGATGCCCTGGTTATGGATATGCTAAACGAAGGGAGGTAGGATTCGAGCGGAAATGAGAGATAATCCTGCTTATGCAGCACAAAATAAAAACCTCCTGAAAACTCAGGAGGTTTGAAGAGGCGCCAACCAGATTCGAACTGGTGATAGAGGTGTTGCAGACCTTTGCCTTACCACTTGGCTATGGCGCCATACTTTATTATATGCAAGAATATTAAGAAAAATGACTCCAAGGGGATTTGAACCCCTGTTACCGCCGTGAAAGGGCGGTGTCTTAAC
>URVB01000052.1 GCA_900551075.1 uncultured Blautia sp.
CATATCTGGCCCCCTACACATATATTATTTTCTTCTTTGTTTTTCTCTATATTCGAATTGTATTGAAGTCCCTTCAAACCCAAAATTTTCTCTTATTTTATTTTCAAGATATCTTTGATAAGAGAAGTGAGTAAGCTTTTTGTCATTTATAAATAATGTAAATTTAGGTGGTTTAGTTCCAGTTTGTGAACCGTAGTAAATCTTAAGTCTCTTACCTTTATCTGATGGTGGTTGATTAAGCATAACTGCCTCACCTATAACATCATTTAATGCAGATGTAGTAACGCGTTTTGAATGTTCATCTGCTACAGTCTTAACTGTTTCTAATACCTTATCCATTCTTTTATTAGTAAGTGCAGACACGAATAAAATAGGCGCATACATCATGAATGGGAATTTTTCTCTTATATCTTTTGTGTAATTACCTAATGTCTTGTTATCTTTTTCTACTAAATCCCATTTATTTACTACGAATATACAAGCTTTACCTTCATCATGAGCAATACCTGCAACTTTTGTATCTTGCTCTGTAACACCTTCTGTTGCATCTATAACGATTAAAACTACGTCCGCTCTAGATACCGCACTCATAGATCTAAGTACAGAGAATTTCTCAACTCTTTCATATACTTTACTTTTTCTTCTTATACCTGCAGTATCTATTAATAAATATTGTTGATCACCTTTTTCAAAGTATGTATCGACTGCATCTCTTGTTGTTCCTGCTATTGGACTTACTATAACTCTATCTTCTCCTAATATTTTATTTAATATAGAAGATTTACCTGCATTAGGTTTACCAGTTATAGCAACTCTTATTATATCTTCGTTATATTCGGTATTTAATCCTTCTGGGAAATTTTCTACTATTTCGTCTAACAAGTCACCAAGTCCCATTGCATTGGCACTTGATATTGGATGTGGTTCTCCTAAACCTAATTCATAGAAGTCATATATGTTATCTACTAAGTTCATATTATCTATTTTGTTTACTGCTAAGATAACTGGCTTATTTGTTTTTCTTAACATTAGTCCAACTTCTCTATCTGCAGAAGTTATTCCACTTTTTCCATCAACAACAAATACTATAACGTGAGCCATATCCATAGCAAGCATTGCTTGATTTCTCATTTGAGTTAGTATTATATCGTCATTTTCTGGCTCAATTCCACCTGTATCTATTAAAGTGAAGTATTTGTTTAACCATTCTACCTCTGTAAATATTCTATCTCTAGTAACACCTGGTGTATCTTCTACTATCGATATTCTTTTTCCTGCTAATTTATTAAACAGCGTCGATTTTCCTACATTCGGTCTACCAACTACTGCTACAATTGGTCTATTATCGCTCATTTTATTCTCCCTGAAGCACAAAAACCCGTGAGAATCTGTATCTATACACATTCCCACGGACTCTTACAGCATTCTGTCATAGAATTTTTACTGTATACACACAGCAGATTCGATTTTCTTCTATTCTCTTATGCAGTTACCAGTGCTTTTGCCAGAACAGCAGCGCTGGCAGCATCCTCTGAATATCCGTCTGCACCAATCTCATCTGCAAATTCCTGCGTGATCGGAGCACCGCCTACCATGATCTTAATATCTTTTCTGAAATCCTGCTCATTCAATGCTGCCACTGTATTTCTCAGAGAAGGCATTGTGGTTGTAAGCAGAGCAGAAAGAGCAATAACCTTTGTATCCGGATTCTCGCGATAGCACTCGATGATTTTATCGATCGGCACGTCTACACCCAGATCGATTACTTCAAAGCCGGCACTCTCAATCATCATAGCAACAAGATTCTTACCGATATCATGAAGGTCATCTGCAACAGTCGCAATGATCAGCTTGCCCATTGCACCTGTGGAGCCGGTAGCCAGATGCGGTTTCAAAATCTCCACACCTTTCTTCATCGCACGTGCTGCAACAAGCATCTCCGGTACAAATATTTCATTGTTTTTAAATTTCTCGCCAACAACTGCCATGGCATCGATCATACCTTCTGTCAGGATCTGATTGGGATCACATCCTGCATCCAGTGCTTCCGAAACGGCTTTAGCAACCAGCTTCGCTTTACCTTTTTCTACCAATTGGGCTACTTTCTGAATTTCTGACATTTCTATTCCCTCCGCATTTTTTTATGTACTCATGAATCCCATCTCTCCGCAAAGATGTATTCTTTATTTTTTTACAGGTCCGAAATCTCCGCTTCGGAAAGCGCCGATATATGCCATGCAGTAATCATCATTTCCCAGAAGGGCATCTGTCGCATACATCAGGCCCAGCAGATCTCTGCGTGAAATCTCTTCATCCGCTCTTTCCATCAGCTCATCTGTGAGTCCTTCTATATCGCGCTCTTCGTATTCCTCGTCCTCCTCTGGCTCAATCAGCTCTGCTTTCATAGCAAGAACTGCATATGCCGGAAGAACATACTTCTTCTGTGCGTCGCTCATCTGCGCCTTTATCGCATCCAGTTCCGGTTCCTCACTGATTCCTGAAGCCAAAAGCTTATCTGTTGCACTGATCAGTCCCATCAGGTCTTTATTCAGCGGATCAAAAATCGCACTATCCAGACCGGAATACATTGCAAGAACTGTAAATCCCTGATTTACCATTTTACGTGCAGGCAGATTGAAGGAAATGTTGCTGACCGCTGCTGTAATATGAATATCCGGATACTGCTTTCTTACGGTGCTGATTACTTCCTCATTCATAGCAATGCCGTCTTCTGATGTACAAAGCATCTCGATCAGTGGATCAATATGCATCCTCTTCGGAGCAATTCCGTACTCCTTAGCCTTAGCCATAAGCTTATCAAACACCTTCAGTCTGTCTGCCGCACACTTGGGAATACCGGTATCATCTGACAAAAGGCAGATCACCTCCCAGTCTGTATCTGCGATCAACGGAAAAATTTTCTCGACCTTGTCTCCCTCCATGGATACAGAATTGATCAAACCAGGTTTGTTGCAGATTCCCTGCTTCACAACCTCACATAACACATCCGGGCTGGGGCTGTCTACGGAAATCGGCAGATCTGTCGCTTCCTGGATACATCCAATCATCCATTTTAGAGTTTCCACCTCTACCACTTCTTCTACAGAAGCGCAGCAGTCAATACAGGTAGCTCCCGCTGCAGCCTGTGCTCTTGCTCTCTCTTTAATAAACTCTGCATCACGAGCTGCAATCGCCTGTGCAACTGCCGGAATCGATCCATTGATTTTTTCACCAATGATAATCATGAGCTCATCCTCCTACGTCCTATTCTTTGTTCAACCATCTGCAGATATTAATCCAAATGATAAATTTCTTCCATTCCGGACCAGAACTCACCTTCTTTTCGGTCATCCAGCGGCTGCATCAAGGGCTTCACCACATCCCACCATTTCTGTGTTGCAGGATCCTGCGCCATCTTCGCCATATCTGCCTCAAAATCATCTCCATCATATTCATAGTACGAGAACATATAATCTCCTCTCTGATAGATACTGTAGTTTTTCAGATGACACGCTTTTATCATTTCGTTTACTCCCGGCATAGGATTTGCATGCCACTTCTTATATTCCTCCAGTCCCTCCGGACGAATCTTTATCATTTCTCCAAATCGTCGAACCATTCTTCCACACTTCCTGCCCTTTTATCGGCTTTTATTCATAAATCTTCGTTGCTTCATCAAACAGAGCCTTGATATTTCTCGGCGGAACATCCGGCTGCAGACCTTCATGGCTCGGGGAAACGATCAAGCCTGTCGGGAAGTAGGAACGAAGCTCTTTTACCTTGTCGCTGACCATTTCAGGAGTTCCGTTTGGCAGAAGAGCCTGTGTATCCACACCGCCGCAGAAGGATATCTGGCCTTCAAATTTTGCTTTCAGATTATCTGGCTGCATTCCTGCTGCCAGAGCCTGAATCGGGTGAATGATATCTACACCGGCTTTGATCAGAAGCGGAATTGCTTCCACGATAGAGCCACAGGAATGGAACATAACCTTTACACCATAGCTGTGAGCGATATCGATCAGACGCTTTGCGCCCGGAATTACGAACTCTTTGATCAGAGCCGGACTGATCATCAGACCTCTCTGGCTTCCCACGTCATCACCGATCAGAATTGCATGTACTTTTCCTTTTGTTGCCTCCAGGAATATCTTCAGAGCCTTCTCATAAAACTGAACGATATGCTCATCCACATAGTGAACCATCTCAGGCTCAGAAACCATGTTCATCAGGCAGGTCTGCATACCGAATGCAGCGCATACATCCTGGAAATGGCATGCCCACAGCATACCCATGACAACCTTATCAGATGGTGCTTCATCCACAAGACGTCTGCACTCTTCCGGGTCAATATAAAGTGCCGGATCCGGCCACGGGAAATTTACAGCCTCAATATCTTCAATATCCTCACACTCTGCAAAGCATCCGTCTGCTGTCAGTGTGCGATGCTCTGTATCTACGTTGCTGCCGTTCATATACCAGTCAAAGGCTGCAAAAATCGCAGAACAGGTGGGTGATTTATATGGAATTTCCACTGCATAGAAATCATCACCACATTCTCTCTTTAATTCTTTAATATCTTTTACTCCATAAAAATCGCAAAGTCCCGGTACTGCTTCCGGTGTCGGATCTCCAAGCCAGCAGGCCGGGCGGTCTACCGGTCTTCTTTCTGCCGTTGCCAGAAAACGTTCAATACTATTCATAATTGTCTCCTTTCATCATGGCACAAGCCACACTCGTACATATCCTTAGACAATGCTATTCTATTAAAAAAAAAAGTGAAAATAAATTCACTTTTTTCATTCTTTTAGTCCTATTTTTCATGTGAAAGCTAAATTCCGCTTTTTTCAGCGAAGCTCGTCCAGATTCTCTAATGTCACTGGTTCCACTACATTTTTATACCAGAAGCGCAGCTCCTCTCCCAGCGCCGCTTTTTTGGCACACTTCAGAGCATATTCTGCTTCATATTCCGGTGGCTGTGTCACAAAACCATAGAGTCTTCCATCCTCCACAGCATCGAAATGCTCACTTGTTCCTCCGATACCGATAACAGCCACCTGTTCGGTAATCCCATATGCATCCAACAGCTCACACACACCCTGTGCCATATAATTGTCATGGCAGTAAAACATATCTATGTCCGGATTTTTCTCCAAAAGCTCCTTTGCTACCTCCTTCGCCTTCTCCTTTTCCCATTCTCCGCAGGCAATTCCCACCACCTCCAGATTGGAATAGGGCTGCAGCTTTTCCAGAAATGTCTGGGTTCGGTAAATCTGAGGATCACTGCCCGGACGCCCTTCAATAATCGCGATTTTTCCATCCTGACCGTCAAAATATTCTACCGCCATTTTTGCCGCCATTTCCGCTTCTTCCGACATACTGGCGCCCACATAGGTCGCAATGTATTCTGAGGAAACCATATCCACCTTCATATTCAGATTGATAACAGGAATACCTGCGTTGCGGGCCTCCCGCAGAACATTCAGGAAAGATTTTGCATTGACAGGACATAGAATAATCGCATCCACCTCCTGCTCAATGAAGCTTTCCATCTGCTGCTCCTGTGTCGCCACGTTCCACTGTGCATATTGAACATCCAGGACATAGGAATCATCTGATGAGGCGCAGGTTTCCATCAGATTCCCCAGTGCCTCCTGATAATTGCTCTGCGCAGAGGCAAGAGTACAGCCTATAGTCAGCACTTCTTTCTCCTCCTGTTCAATGCTTTCTGCTTCTGTACTTTGACTGTCTGATCGTTCCTGATCCTTCATACAGTACAGAGAAAAAGCTACGAGAGAAACGGCCAGCAGAATACCCACAACGCCTATGTACAGCCTTCTGTTTTTCATAATTCATCTCCCGTCTCAAATGGAAGGGTGTATTCCACAGTTGTTCCCATACCATCTGACGAATAATACTGTAAACCATATTCTGCTCCGAACCGCAGACGAATACGTTCGTTGACATTTTTGACACCAATACCGGAGCCGCTGATATTTTCCGACTCTATCTCGTCTGTCAGTATTTTTCTGCACATGTCCTCTGTCATTCCACAGCCGTCATCGGTAATTCGAATTTTCAGACAGGCCTCCTGCCGAAAAGTCTCGATTCGTATATGACCGGTGCCCTTTTTGGGCTTAATACCATGGTAAATACTATTTTCCACAATGGGCTGGAGAATCAGCTTGATGATCCTGCATTTTTCTGTTTCCGTTGCTACACATATCTCATAGGTGAATTTGTCCGCATAACGCATAGTCTGAATGATCAGGTAGTTTTCCACATGCTCAATCTCTTTTGTCAGACTGATCTCTTCGCTGCCTTTGTTCAGGGAAATCCGAAAAAGCTTTGCCAGCGCTTCTGTGATGGGCACAATGCTTTTGTCATTTGTTTCCGCCATCCATATGATCGAATCCAGTGTATTGTAAAGAAAGTGAGGATTGATCTGAGCCTGGAGCGCCTGAAGCTCATACATTCGTTTCGTTTCCTGTTCCTGAACGACCTGCTCCTTCAGGTTATCAATTCGATCCAGCATCTCGTTGAAATTAACGGAAAGCTTCCCGATCTCATCATCATTTCGAATGATCACCTTTTGATTCATATTCTCCAGGCTCACCCGTTCCATATGCTTCTGAAGATTATTCAGCGGCTGTATGATTCCTGACAAAATTCTGTTCAGGGCAACCAGTGCGATCACAAGCACAACTCCTACCGCCATAACGATCATAATGCTTGTATTATATACTCCTGATAAAATCGACTGGTAGGAGCGCAGAATGACGGCCTTCCAGCCGGTGTTGTCCATGGTTTTTTCGGATGCCTGATATTTTGTATCATTTAAAATAATGTCAAAGCTGTCATTCTCATAATTCTCCAGCTTCTCCCGAAGAAGAGAAAGATTTTTGTCCTCACTTAGTCCCAGAGCCTTTTTTCCTTCCGGCTGTACATAAACCGGCTCCCCGTCTTCATTTAAAATACACAGATAGCCCTCCTGATTTTCCTGATAGGTTTCACATATTTTCGTGATTTCATTCAGGTTCATTTCTATCAGAATCACTCCCAGAAAGGAACCGTCCTGATAGCTTTGAATAACACGGCTCAGGGAAAGAGTCTCCTCATTCTCCTCATCAAAAAAAATGTGTCTGTTCGGTCCGGTCACCACAGCCTTCTGAGGATTTTTCACCGCCTTCACATACCACTCCTCCTGGGAGAAATCAGAAATCACATTTCTGTAAGCATATAATGTCTGGTAAAACAGCAGATGCTTTTTGCCAAATACCATGATGGCCGACACATCAGTTCTGCTCAAAAGAGTATTGCTGAACGCCAGAGAGCTCATCGAATATTCTTCCATATCCTCAATACCTGAGGAATCTTCATCATCCTTTGAATTGATCGCCTCCATAAGATAATTCTGCAGATAATAATTAAAACAGGTATCCTTTGCAATAGAATCCACTTCATCAATGTAATCTCCCAGATAGGAGATCATGCTGCTAAGATGCTCCCCTGCAAAAACTCTCTGCTCCTGGAGAGCTGACTCCCGAAAAAAGATGTGAAACGCAAGAGCCATGACGATCATTGTCAAAATAATCAGGGCTGCAATCTGTCGCAGAGCTCTTGTCTTTAATTTCTGCTTCCCCTGTTTTTTCACTTTTCTCCCTTCTGCCTGAAGTCCGAAGGCGACATTCCTGTATACTTTTTAAAAGAGACGCTGAAATAATGGGGATTTGCAAATCCCGTTTCATAAGCAATCTCGTATGTCTTCATATCTGTGTGAAGCAGAAACTCCATAGCCTTTTCCATACGGATATCCGTCAGGTACTTTACAAAATTGATTCCCTCTGCCTTCTTGAACAGACCGCTTAAATATCCTGTGCTAACGCTGACTGATTCCGCCGCTGTACTTAGTGACAATTCCGTATCCTTGTAGTTCTGTGCCACATATGCCTTTACATTTTCGATGATCTGAGTGCTGCTGTTTGTCTGTACAGACTGTATTTCCTGACGTATCTCTTCTGCAAATTTCAGCAGCTTCTCGTGCATCTCTCTCGGTGTTCCCAGATGCTCGATGGACTGATAAAAATGTATGCCCTCATTCCATGCCTTATCTGACACTGTCTTAAGATTCGCGATCTCATGCATCAGCCCTGTGATGATCTCAATATAGATCATTTTCATATTCGAGATGGACAGATTACGTCCCTTGCTCATGGTGCTGATAATTTTCTTCACTGCCTGGTTCACATCTTCTTCGCTCTGAAATTTCACGCAGTTTACCAGTTCTTTTATTTCGGCTGTAGGGTAAAAAAATTCTTTTTCCACATAATCCAGGTCACGGATGTCGTATACACTGTTGTCTCCCAGTGAATATTTACATTCCAGAGCCTTTTTTGCATCCTGATAGGATTCATAAAATTCATGAGGTGTCTGTGCAACAGAGCCTACTGCGCAGGTCACCTTTATTTTGATAAACGAATCAATTGCTTTTAAGATCACCTCCAGGGTCTGGTAGATGATCTCATAGGAATCATCCTGTTCCCCGAGATCAAAGCCTGCTGTCTGGAAAAGAATCACGATCCTGTCGTTTCCGTCCTCACAGATAAAATGCCTTTCTCCCAGGCACTCCCGAATAATATTCTGGGCTGCAAACATGTAAATATCGTAATCCTCTACGCCGATCTGAGACCGATCCATTTCCACCAGTGCCGCCTGGAAGGGACCGTCATCAAATTCCAGTTGAAAGCTTTTTGCTCTTTCCAGATAAAACCGGATATTTCCTGTCTGAGTACAGATAAGCCTGTTCAAAAGCTGGCTTCTAAGGGCAGGAACACTTTGATTCAATTGCTTTTTTATGGATGAAATATATTGCTTCTGCCGGTTTTCAATGTGAAGCCTGTCGCAGATCTCCTTCATTTTTTTATACATGGTTTCTGCACCGGCGGGCTTCAATATATAATTTTCCACTCCGACATCCACAGATTGACGTGCATATTCAAAATCCTCGTGCCCTGTCAGAATGACGATATGGATATCAGGAAACTCTCTGGTCAGAATTCTGGATAGCTCCAATCCATCCATAAAGGGCATCACAATATCTGTAAGCACCAGATCCACCTTATGGGTTCTTACAATATCTAAAGCCTCCTGCCCATCCTCTGCAAGAAATATCTCTGAAAAGCCCAATGATTCCCAGTCAATCATTTTTTTTACCCCATTACGGATCAGGGGTTCATCATCTGCAATTAATAGTGTATACATTTCCTCTCCTTCAGTCACCGAAACAATAGCCTTTGTCCAAAATTCAATATAGCATATTTTTTCCTTGGACGCCATCATTTCATCACAATCAGATCCAGTTCTTTTACGATATCATCATAAAATTGATCCATACCACTCCTGTAATCTCTTTTGCACAGGGATTCGTAATCACCAGTAAGGTACTTGGCGACTGTATTACGTCCACAACGTAGGATTTTTGCAATTTCTCTTTTGCTGTACCCGGCAGCGGCGTATTCTCGAATAGATGAACCGTATGCCAAAGAGGCGCTTGCCCCCTTCGGAAATCTCTATTTCACCCTGGGCCGATGTGAATGCGGCTGCGGAGAAGATTGGCAGGGATTATGTACCGTCGGTTAAGCCTTCACCCACGAATGTTGTCTCCGCCGCTTCCAACCCAGATTCCATTCGGTCTGAGCTATCCGAAATACTACAGGCCTGTGAACGCAGCCACTGCCCGGCTGAAATCTTATTGAAAGATATCAGCACGGTGGGACATCGTCTGGATAATTTAATTACATGGGAAAGGATTGCGATGGGGCTGGTTAATAACGGGTAATAGCCTAAGGTACGGATGGGCAATGCATTATGATGGGATGCCGGTTTTTAGCCTACAAAAACAGACACCTCCCAATAAAAGAAGTGCCTGTCCGTTCTCTTTACACCATATCCAATTCTATCCCTTTCTCCTGAATCAGCTGTACCCATTCCTCTGAAAGGTTCGTGTCGGTAATGACCCGGTCAAAAATATCCAGATCTGTCACAAAGCAGGGCTTAATCATCCCAAACTTGCTGGAGTCTACCAGCAGGATCTTCTCTGCCCCCGACTGGATAATCGTCTGTTTGATCTCCAGCTCATAATTATTCATGCAGGTGACACCCATTGTATCATGAACCCCTGCAGCCGATGCGAAGACCTTTGTGGCTCTGATATTTTTGATCAACGTGATATTTTCCGCTGATTCAAACAAGGTCGTATCCGGATGATAATAGCCGCCGCCAAAAATTATAGAAATATTGGGGTTACTGCAAATCTTATTCAAGATATTCAGGTTACAGGTAAAGACCGTTACTTTCATGTCCTTTGCAATACTATCCGCCAGATATTCGACGGTAGATCCATTATCAATGATCACGCAGTCATCCTGCTGAATTAAGGAAGCGGCAAACTTTCCAATCCGCTCCTTCTCCTTTACATGTGAGCGGGTTGCCATAGAGAGTTGATATGCATCGTCTTCCCCTTCATACGTATATTGGGTATTCAGGACCGCTGCACCCGGAATGTCCAGTATCACGTTCTTTGCCTTAAGTGCGTCCAAATCCCTGCGCACGGTCATCTCAGATACATCCAGCATCTGTGCCAGATCACGGATCGTAGCGCCATTCTGCCTTTTCAATATTTCAATTAACCGGTTTAATCTATCCTCTTTTTTACTCAAAAGAAATACCTCTCACTCTACAATTTCCCCACTGAAAATGTGTCCCACCATATTGTTTATTATATCATGACCGCAAGAGGACACGATGCCTCAGGCGGATGCGCAGCAACTTTCTGCGGTTCTGCAGAAACTGCCAAATGCGCAATGATATAATGTACGCTCTGCGTACATTATATCATGAAATCTATACTTGCGGAAACTTTTTCCGTACACAGTTTACCACAGCGTCGGCTGTAAATCCATATTTTTCGAATAATTTTTCCGCCGGCGCCGATGCGCCAAATTCATCCATTGTCACATAACAGCCGTCTATGCCGGCGTATTTTCCCCATGATATGCTGCTGCCCGCTTCGACGACAACGCGCCTTGCAACGCTTTTCGGAAGTATCTCTTCCTGATATGCCTCATCTTGTTCCGCGAACAGATCCATGCACGGCATACTTACTACCCTGACTGATATACTGTCCTGCTCCAGCATGCAGGCCGCCTCCAGGGCAACGCTGACTTCTGAACCTGTAGCCATGAATATCATATCGATTGCCTCACCGGATTCCTTCTTAAGGATATATCCCCCGCGCAGCGCTTCCCTGCTTGTCTGTGCAAGTACAGGAAGGTTCTGCCTGGAGAGCACCAGGCAGGTCGGTGTGTGTGCGGACGTCAGCGCCGAATACCAGGCCGCCTTTGTCTCGACTTCATCCGCGGGCCTGAACACATGCATGTTCGGAAGGGATCTGAGCATGGTGAGCTGCTCCACCGGCTCGTGGGTAGGCCCGTCTTCCCCGACTCCGATGCTGTCGTGGGTCAATACCGAAATCAACGGCAGTCCCATCAGGGAAGAAAGGCGAAGCATCGGCTTCATATAATCCACAAACACAAAGAAGGTCGCCGCGTAAGTGCGCAGTCCTCCATGCAGGAGTATTCCATTGGCCACCGCCGTCATCCCAAGTTCCCTGACACCGTAATGAAGATTCCTGCCCACGGGACATTCCGCGGAAAAATCTGCCTCTCCATTCATAACGGTCTTATTCGAAGGTCCTAAATCGGCGGAGCCGCCGATCAGGTTCGAAAACCGGTCTTTGACAGCATTCAGCACCTTGCCTGAAATGCTCCTCGTTGCCTCTCCCTTTCCATTTCCTGCCCAAAACGCCTCATCGTCAATAAGATCGGATGCTGTATCAAAGTCATAATATGTTTCCAGCATTGCCTTCAGTTCCGGGTATTTACTGCCATATTCTTCAAACATCTGCTGCCAGAAATATTGTTTTCCCGCGCCTGCACGCACCAGCGACCGGTAATGTTCGTAAATTTCCTCCGGCACCGCAAATGCTTCCTCCATAGGCCAGCCCAGTGACTCTCTCAGTATTTTGACATTTTCCTCGCCCAGCGGCTCTCCATGCGCACTGGCTTTGCCTTCTTTTGCCGGCACTCCATGCCCGATCCTGGTCGTTATTCTAATAAAGGAAGGACGCTCTTTTTCCGACTTGGCCTGCTCAATTGCCTTTCCGATTGCCACCGGATCATTCCCGTTCTCCACGGAAAGAACCTGGAAGCCAAAGGCCTCGAACCGCTTCTCCACATCCTCGGTAAATGCAAGATCCGTATTTCCTTCTATTGTGATGGAATTGGAGTCATACAGGACAATCAGTTTTCCAAGCCC
This sequence comes from uncultured Blautia sp., assembly GCA_900551075.1. Lineage (GTDB taxonomy): Bacteria > Bacillota > Clostridia > Lachnospirales > Lachnospiraceae > Blautia_A. The sequence goes on from URVB01000052.1 coordinate 12,373, forward strand.
CCAGGTACCCGCCAGAGACATGACCTCCGAGGAGATTCCCTCCATCAGGCAGCCATCTCCGCAGAGCGCAAATGTGTAATGGTCAAAGACGGGATATCCCTCTCTGTTGAACACCGCAGCCAAGTGCTTTTCCGCCATGGCCATCCCCACCGCCATGCCAAGCCCTGCTCCAAGCGGTCCCGTCGTTGCTTCTACACCGACTGTATGCCCGTATTCGGGATGTCCGGGGGTCAGGGAGCCTAACTGCCGAAAGTTCTTCAGATCATCGGTTCCAAGCTCCCCATATCCAAATAAATGCAGAAGGGAATATAACATGGAAGAGCCATGCCCTGCCGACAAAATAAACCTGTCCCGGTTGATCCATTGGGGATCCGCCGGATTATGGGACATCTGATGCGCCCATACTTCGTATGCAATCGGGGCGGCGCCCAAAGGCAGCCCCGGATGCCCGGAATTTGCTTTCTGCACCATATCCGCGGAAAGAACCCGGATTGCATTCACTGCTAAGTTCTCTATTTGCTTATTCATGCTGTTTTCTCCTTTTTCTTTTTATGACCAATCACGCCTTTTACCTTCAGCTTTGTCGTATAAGAACTGATTGCCAATGCAAGAATCGCGAAAATGAATGGGAACATCTTGATGATAGAAGGTGAAATATTCATTCCCATCAGCTCAATTCTAATTCCGATTGCATCTGCAAGCCCGAAGAGCAGTGTTACCAGTGAAGAGAATATCGGATGTGCATTTCCGAAAACAAGTGCCGTAAAGGCATTAAATCCTCTCCCCTGAATCATATCTTCCGAAAACTGGGAAACAGAAATCGTGGACAGATACGCACCCGCAAGCCCTGACAATGCTCCTGAGATCAGAATGACCTGCCATTTTACAACCGCCGGCCTGATGCCTGCGGTCTTCGCTGCAATCTCGGACTCCCCAACCGCACAAATACTTAATCCCAGCTTTGTCTTAAATAATATAATATAGACCACAACGATCAGCAGTATGGCAAAATAAGTCACGATGCTCTGCCCACTGACGCAGCTCAGGATCGGAATATTCTTAATAACAGGTATTTGTATCATCTCCAGCTTACCGATCTTATCCGGTGTATAAGCTCCCTGCACTCCAAACATCGCACGTAAGAGGTACGAGGTCAGTCCGGCCCCTAGCATGTTCATAGCAATACTGGCAATAATGTTATCGGCCTTGAACCTTGTAACAAACAGGGCGAACAAAGCGCTGTACAAAGCGCCGATCAGCATCGCGCCTGCCAGACCCGCCCATACACTTCCGCCTGTAAACTGGACAACCGCTATGGCGGCAAATGCACCTACCAGTGAGAAGCCCTCCAGCGCGATATTGAAAACACCTGCCCGCTGGCACAGAAGCCCGCCCAGGGCCATCAGCATCAAAGGAGTGGCAATACGTATCATAGATGCCAATGTATCAGAAATAACTGCTAAATTCATCCTATTTACCTCCTTCACTTGCCGGCGTCTTTTTCGCTAATTTTTTCTTTAACTTCGGAAGCAGGAACTTTGCACTGATTGTAATAAATATAATTGCCGTTACTATATCTGTTACCGCCGACGGCACATCTGTGATACGTTCCATATTAATTCCGCCGTTCTTCAGGGCGCCAAAGAAAATACCGGAGAACAGCACACCGATTGGGTTGTTATTTGCCAGCAGGGATACTACGATTCCGTCAAATCCAAAATCAGGATTAAAGCCTGCCAAAAGCCTGTGCTGTACCGCTGTCACCTCAACCGCCCCGACAATCCCCGCGATTGCACCGCTCATCGCCATGACCTGAAGGATCGTCTTCTTTGGCTTCATTCCGGCATATTTCGCCAGAACCGGATTAGAGCCAACCACTTTAATTTCATGACCAAAGGCCGTCCTGAAGAAAATAAATGTTAAAATAATCATAACTATAATGGCTATGTAAAACCCGATATTTGCAGAGGAAGGTTCGAAGTACGAAATACGCGGAAGCCAGGTATTTTCATTCAATATAGCGCTGGCATTGAGGTTCGTCCCCGCCTCCGGGTCACGCAGCGGGCCCGTTACCAGATATTCCACAAATAATACTGCAATAAAATTTAAAAGCAGTGTCGATACAACCTCGTTTGTGTCCAGGAACACCTTCATCAGAGCCGGTATCATTGCAAACAGCGCTCCTGCCAGCATGGCAGAGAGGAAGATAAGCACCAGCGCCGCCAAATGATTCATTGATTCCGGGATATTTACGGCTACCTCCGTTGCTGCCGCAGCTCCCATATAGAGCTGTCCGTCCACACCCAGATTGAAAACCTCTGCTTTGTAAGTTACGCAGATTGCGAGACCGGCAAGAATCAGGGGCGTCGCCCAGCGGATCGTGCCGGCGATATCCATGGTCAGCCCGTCGAAAATTCCGTTTACGATCGCCAATGGCTCGTAGCCGGAAACCGCCAGGAAGATGGTTGCCAGAATCAGCGCAATGACGATCATGCTGATCTGTTTTCCTACGACGCCAAGTGTGGATAATATTCTGTTGTTTTCTTTATTTTTCATCGTCATCACCGCCTTGTCTCTTTGCTCCTGTCATATAGGCTGCAATGGTACGCTCATCAGCTTCTCCACGTTTGAATTCAGCCATAATCTCTCCTTCGTACATAACCAGGATACGGTCTGACAGAGAAAGTATCTCGTCTAATTCCGCGCTGACCAACAGCACGCCCCGGTTAGAATCCCGCACTTCAATGATTTTATTATGGATGGATTCGATGGCGCCGATATCCACCCCGCGGGTCGGCTGCGCCGCTATCAGCATATCAGGGTCTGCCTCCATCTCTCGCGCAAAGATCACTTTCTGCATATTTCCGCCGGAAAGCGTCCCCAGTTTATAATCGGAATCCGGTGTCTTAACATCAAAATTTTTGCACAGATCCTCCGACAAATCATGAAGCTTTTTATTGTCCAGAATACCTCCCTTACAGTATGGCTTCTGATAGTACCTGTTCAGGATCAGATTGTCTCGGATGGTACAGTTGACCGCGCTGCCCATCTTCAGCCGGTCCTCCGGGATATGGGACATTCCGCCTTCTCTTCTCTGGCGTACATTCTGCGCCGTCACATCTTTTCCCTTAAAAATAACCTGGCCGCCCGTGGGCCTTAGCATGCCTGAGACAGCCTCAATCAACTCGGTCTGCCCATTGCCTTCTACTCCTGCGATGCCCACAACCTCGCCCCTGGAAACGTGGAAGCTGATCCCGTTCAAGGCCGGAAGCCCTCTCTGGTTTAAGGCTCTTATATCTTTGACCTCCAGTACTTTTTCCCCCGGCTGGTACGCCTGCCGTTCAACCTCCAGGTTTACTTTTCTTCCGACCATCATATCAGAAAGTCCCTCCGTATTTGCCTCAGAGGTATCCAGAGTTCCTGTTACAAGGCCTTTTCTCATAACTACAATTTTGTCGGTGATTGTCATGACCTCACGGAGCTTGTGTGTAATAAATATGATCGCACAGCCCTTTGATTTCAAAAGCCGCAGTACCTCCAGAAGCTTGTCCGTCTCCGTGGGCGTCAAAACGGCAGTCGGTTCATCCAGAATCAGGATTCTGGCCTCCCTGTACAGCGCCTTGATAATCTCCACTCTCTGTTTTTCTCCGACGGACAGCTGGTATATCTTCTCGTCCAGATTTACGGGGAGATCATAGGTGTCCATAATCTTCCGGATCTTTTCTTTTGCCTCTTTTGTATCAATCAACCCATTTTTAGTTGGTGTCTTTCCTAAAATAATATTCTGTAGAACACTTAAATTGGGCATCAGCATAAAATGCTGATGTACCATTCCAATCCCCAGTTTAATTGCCATATTTGGAGACTGGATCCGGACTTCCTTCCCGGACAGCTTGATTACGCCAAGATCGGGCTCCATCATCCCATACAGCATATTCATCATCGTCGATTTACCGGCGCCATTCTCACCGATCAGTCCTAGTATCTCCCCCTCATTCACGCTTAAAGATACATTATCATTCGCCACAACGCCGGGGAAGAATTTCGATATATTCAACATTTCAACTGCTATTGCCATATTATCCTTCCTTTTCTGGCAACAGTTCAGGCAGGTCTGAACCGTTGCCTTTTCTACTCATCCGCTATACAAACGGTCTTTCCGTACCTATACCTGATTTTTCTTTACGCTCAGTTTAACTTCGCCTGTTTCATCCCATTCTTTAAGTATTTTCATGGCTTCTGCCGCAGCCAGACAGGCCTTTTCTTCCCCGCCATTGTCGCCCCAGCGATCCAGTACTCTGTTGGAAATTACGGAAAGAATCGCTCCCATCCTCATTTCGTGCAGATAACCTACAACAAACTGTCCGGAGGTCTCCATCTCGATATTCGTCACGCCGGCAGTCTGCAGATCCGGGATAATCTTTTCTGCAAAGGAAGGCCAGTATCCGCTTCCAGCCTCATTCAGGGGACGTCCCTGCCCGATGTAAAAAGAGCCGACCGTGTAATCCAGGCCCAGTCCGTAACGGAAGCCCAGGCGCTCACATGCCTCCATGAGGGCCATGACCACATAGGTATTTGCAAACGCCGGAAATTCGGGCTCTACATAAGTGGCAGAGGTTCCGTCTTTTCTGACACAGGCAACCGGGATGATCAGATCTCCCAGATCGAACTGCGGTACAATACAGCCCGTCGTCCCCACGCGGATGCAGGTATGCACGCCCAGTGTGTTCAGCTCGTGAAGGCAGATCTCGGAGCTTGGCCCGCCGATGCCGGTGGAGGTACATGCCATATCCATCCCTTTATATTTTCCTGTGACTGTTTTATATTCCCGATAGGATGCGACTTCCTTCACATCCTCCCAGTTGTTTGCAATTTTTAAGGTTCTCTCCGGAGCGCCCGGCAGGATCACGTACGGCGGGACATCCCCTGGTTTCAGCTGGAGATGATATACCCCTTCGTTTTCTGCCTTTGGTGCGGATGCTTTGTTCATGTTTTCTTCCATAATTATTGACTCTCCTTTAACAATGCTTCGTTTATTTTCCTATCTTACAAAAGCTGCCCTGTTTAAGCTGCCTGTAACTGCAGCTTGAGGGGCAGCCTCTGCCATTTTTAATTTATTCTGCTGAAGATTTGATTTTTTCCCAGTTCGGCACGTCTGTATTAAATGGAACTTTTAAGGAACCGTCCTTAATCTGTTCTTCCAGCTTCTGTGCTTCTTCAATCGCTGCTTTCATCACATCTTTATACTCGTCGTTACTGTCTGCAAATCTGTTGAAGGAATCCCAGTCCATAAAGTAACCACCGTTTGTCAGGTCACGGATTCCGTGCTCTCCGCCAGGATATTCTCCATTCTGCAGTATTTCGATTGCTTTATATACGGTGTCGCCAAATCCAATGCCTTCAATACCATAGAAGCCATCGTATGTGTCATAGTAATCGCTGATCTCACCTGCACACAGGATGCCGGCCTCTTTACATGCCTCAACCACGCCTGCATTAGAAGCGCCTGAGTCCGTCTGAATGACATCGCAACCTTTTGAGATCATAGCGCTTGTTACTTCTTTTGCTTTTGCCGGATCTTCATAGCTTCCAACATAGGAAAATTCAACAGTGGCATCCGGATTGGCTGCCTTCACGCCCATCATAAAGCCGTTGCCTTCCGCATTTGGCGTTGGCTCCTCCGCGCCTACAACAAAACCTACATGATTTGCATTTGTCAATTTTCCGGCAATATAGCCGCCAAGGTAGAACGCTCCTTCGCCGTGGAATTCCGTATCCCATACATTTTCATACTTATCACTGCCGTCATTGATGGTCTGGAAGATTGCCGCATACTTGGTATTCGGATATTCCTTTGAAACAAGCTTTGTAGCGTCTGTCATGTAACCGTATGTGGTTACAATCAAGTCATATCCTGCCTTGGACATTGCGCGCACATCTTCCTCAAATTTAGAAGCCTCAGCAGACTCCAGCTTTTTGATCTCAACCCCAAAATCTTCCGCCGCCTGATCCGCGCCTTTTGCAAGGTCATCCATGGAAGCCTTATCTCCGAACTTCTGATTCACAACAAGCGCAACCTTTAACTGCTTCTTTCCTCCATCATCTTTCCCATCTGTGGCCGCAGGTTCGTTTTTCTTTCCGCATCCTGCCACTAGTCCAACCACCATCACTGCTGCCAGCATAACTGCCAATACTCGTTTTTTCATAATATGTTCCTTCCTTTTCTTTTTTCTATGAAGAAAGTGCCCTTCCTATTTTTTCCGAAACCTTCTGCACTTTTTCCATGACATCCTTTACGTCTATTGTCTGCAATACACCATCCGCTACTACCTGCCTTCCGTCCACAAAAACATCCGTTACGTCACGGCCTGTTGCATTATAGATAAGAGCGGATGTTGCCGTCTCCATTTCCCCCAGAAGCATCGGCTGCATATGGGGAGCTCTTGTCTCGATTAGAATAAAATCTGCCTTCTTCCCTGCTTCGATGGTTCCATAGTCGTTTTCCAGTCCAAAACACTTTGCCCCATTGATTGTCGCCATATCCAGAATATCCGTCTTCTTCAAACTGCGGATTCCTTTATGGATCGTGTGGAGCAGCGACATCCCCTTCATTTCCCGGAAAATGTCGTTGGAGTTGTTCCACATTGCCCCGTCTGTCCCCAGGCATACGGTAACTCCCTGCTTAACCATCTCCGGGATTGGCGCGATGCCATCCTGAATCTTCATCTCGCACAGCGGCGTATTCACAACCTTTGTATCCGTCTGTGCAAGCTTAAGTACCTCGTCTTTGGAGGCGTATACAACGTGGGAGCCGATTACGCCCGGATTTAGCAGCCGTTTCTGATGCAGATATGCAATTGCCGGCTCATGGTACTTCTCTTTTACAATATCCTGCCGCCATGTGTTCTCAGCTAAATGGCAGGTAAGCAATATCTTGTGCCGATCTGCGATTGCCTGAATCTTTTTCAGCCTCTCCGTATCATAATCTTCTTCCGAAATCCCACCCAGTACAGGAACCAAACCATTCTCTCTGCACACTCTGATAAATTCTGTAAGAAATTGTTCTGATATAAATTCATCCGGTCTCTGAAAATCTACCCGGACGTCCTCCGCCAGAGCGCCTCTGATACCAACCTCCTTCATCGCCCGGACAGAGTCTTCTCCCAGCCCCCAGTACATATTTTCCATTATAAATGTGGTACCGGAAAGCAGCGCCTCACAATAGGTTAGCTGCCGGGAATTGAACCTGTCCTTGTCGTCAATCAGGGTATAAAACCACCCGGTATCAGCAAACTTATGGTTTTGTTCCAGCAAAGTCATATCATCCCCCAGCCCGCGCGCCAGTGTCATGTCCCCGTGGCAGTGCCCGTTGACAAGTCCGGGCATCAGGATCTTTCCAGCGGCATCCAGCCAGACCTCACAGTCTTCCTTTTTTAGTTTTCCTTCCATAACGGCCGCAATCCGGTCCCCGGACACGCCTACCGAACCGATAAACGGCCGGTACCGGTTGTGTGCCGAGACGATGACTGCCCCGCTGATACCTATTTCATACTTCATATACCCACCTTACTGCGCCATTCTGTAAATCGCTTCTACATCATCGGCATTCAGAGCCTTCAACCCACCGATATTGCCGAACCTGCATGCGTCTTCTGCCATCTTCCGGAACTTCTCATCGCTTTCGACTCCGATTTCCTTTAATGTCACGGGAGCGCCCATAGACTGGAAAAATTCCTTCAATCTGCGGATCCCCTCCAAAGCGGTCTTCTCCTGGTCATAAAAATCTATCTCAACATCAAACACGCGGTTCGCAAATTGTACGAATCTCGGAAGGTTTTCTTTGTATACGTATTTCGCCCAACATGGAAATAACACGGAAAGGGTCGAGCCATGTACCGCATTATACTGCGCGCTCAGCTGTGCGCCGATCGTATGCGTCGCCCAGTCCTGATTCCTTCCGGCTGCAAGAAGCCCGTTGTGTGCTACAATAGCCGTCCACATGAACTCAGCCCTCGCATTGTAATCATCCAGGTTCTCCATCAACGCCCTGGCATTGACCAGGATTGCCTTCATAACACCTTCGCACATATAGTCTGTCAGATGCACATCCACAGAACTTGAAAAATACCGCTCCAGTACATGGGAGAACATATCTATAATGCCAAATACGGTCTGTCTCTTCGGTATCGTCAGTGTCAGATCGGGATTCATTAAGGTGAATGCCGGCCTTAAAAAATCTGCCATGACATCCGCGCTCTCGCCTGTTTCCGGATTATTCAGAACGCTGCCGTTGCTGCCTTCACTTCCTGTCGCCGGAAGTGTCATAACCGTGCCCACCGGGAGCGCCTCAACCGGAACGGCCTTCTTGCTGTAAAAGTCCCACACATCACCGTCATACTTTGCCCCCAGGGCAACTGCCTTAGCCGTATCAATAACGCTGCCGCCTCCGACCGCCAGCACGCAGCCGATCTGATGCTCCTTGCAAAGCGCTGCGCCCGCCCGGACAAGGCTGACCTTTGGATTCGGTTCTACCCCGGGCAGCTCATAATACGTCACCTGCGCCGCCTCCAGAGCCTTGATAATCCTTGCGTGGAGCCCGGACTTATACATGTAATCATCCCCGTAATGGACAAATAACACTTGATCAGATATCTTCTTAATTTCCTGCCCGCAAAGCTGGTCTGCATCCTTAGCCAGAATAAACTTTGTCGGTGACATAAATTCAAAACTATCCATATTTCTTACCTTTCTATCTCCTTCAGAAAAGAGGTACCCGCCTGAAATTCATAGCCAAAATATTCTGCAACGGTCGCCGCAATGTCTGAAAATGTACTCCTGGTTCCTATATTGATTCCTTTCTTCAGCCGCTTCCCGTATACAACGATCGGAATATACTCTCTTGTATGGTCAGTTCCCGGCGTCGTCGGGTCGCACCCATGATCCGCCGTGATCAGAAGAATATCGTCCTCCTTTAGAAGACTGGCCATCTCAGGTACAAATGTATCGAAGTACTCCAGCGCCTCGGCATATCCCTGCGGGTTATTGCGGTGTCCGTACAGCATGTCAAAATCAACCAGATTCACAAATAAAAGTCCGTCAAATCCTGTCTTCAGATAAGACAGAGCAGCCTGTATGCCTTCTCTGTTATTCTTCGTGTGATTGATTTCTGTCAGGCCGCGCCTGTTGAAAATGTCTTCAATCTTCCCGACGCCGATCACCTCTTTCCCTTTCTCGTGCAGGAGATCCAAAACCGTATATCCCGGCTGGTCTACGGAAAAGTCTTTCCTGTTTTCCGTACGGTAATAACTGCCGCTTTCCCCGGTAAACGGCCTGCAGATCACACGGCTTACCGTGTCATCCCCTGTGAGGAGCATCCTGGCAATCCGGCAGATCTCATACTGCCTCTCTAAAGGGATGATACTCTCGTGCATCGCAATCTGCATCAGGCTGTCCGCCGACAGGTAAACGATCGGATACCCGGTCTTTACATGCTCATCTCCCAGTACTTTGATGATCTCGGTACCGGACGCCGGATAATTCCCTATCACCTTCGTCCCAATCCGCCGTTCCAGCTCCTCGATAATCCGCGGCGGAAAGGATTCCCCAAATACTTTGAACGGCGTCTTCACGGCCAGTCCGGCAATCTCGAAATGTCCATTCGTTGTATCCTTTGCCTTTCCCAGCTCCGCAGCTTTTCCGAAACACCCTTGGGGAGCTCTGACCCCAGTAAGTCCTGTGCCCTGGATATTGTATAGCCCAAGCTGCTTTAGATTCGGGATATTCAGCCCTTCTCTGTACTCGTCCACATGCCTCAGCGTATTGGTTCCTGTGTCTCCGAACTCTGCCGCATCCGGAAGCTCACCGACCCCTACGCTGTCCAGCACGATAATTGTAAAACCTGGCATGGCTTCCTCCTATTCTTTCACTTCATCCAGAAGACCCGGGCCATTGCCTTCTTCCCAGGCAAACACTTCCCATACATTTCCTTCAAAATCCTGAAAATAAGCCGCTCTGGAGCCAAAACCGTAGGTAGTCGGTTCCTTGATGCAGTTTACCCCATTGCCAATCAATTCTTCTGCTATATCGTCTACATCCTGCAGAGCAGGAACCTTCACAGCCATCATAAAATGATGTCCATCCCCATCAATATAGGTATGATCCACTACTTCGCAGAGTCCCTTTTTATCCCAGAGCGTCACTGCCGTCCCATGGAATTCAAATTCCGCGTAATTGGCGTGCTCCGGGTCTGGCTGTAGTCTCTTAACTTTGAACCCGAACTTTTCCGTATAGAATTTAAGAGCACCCTGAAAGTCTTTTACAAATAAGCAGATATCATTTAACTTTGTTAACATTTCCAACTTACTCATGTTCCTGATACACCTCCATCCATGTAACAGTTCAGATTTACCTGGACTGTTACCCATTCATTCCTTTCTTTTCCAGTATCTGTCCGGAATCGGGAACAGATAAGCCGCAAATTTTACCTTCCAGCCATTTCCGAAACACAACGCTCGTCCAGCCGAACAGCAGCCCGAATGTACAGTATAAAAGTACAATCCCTGCGGACTGCCACATCTTGATGCCTTCAACATAGCTGTTAATTCCGAAAAAGGCGCCCGCCCCGACAAAGAACACGGCAACATTACTGATACACCACGGGGCAAATTCAAAATACATCATAAAGGGAACCACAATCAACGCCACAAGCGGTACCGTCAAAAACTTCAGATCCGGTAAAACAGCCGACATTCCAATCATAATCACTGCAAATAGAATCCCCAGGACATACCCGCAAAATCCCTTTACGGCTCCTTTCACACTGCTTCCCAGCAGAAAGTACACCGCCCAGCCCTGAAACGCTATAAACACAAATCCGCTGTGGCCGCCGGATGCGAGATGCGTACCGATCAGCTGATCCACCAGCTGAAGCAGAAAAGACTGGATTCCCACAAAAATCGCAAATATAAGATACTGGCTTTTCTTCATCTCTCCTCCTGCCCGCTTTTTAACGCAATCCTGACCTATTGCCTCCCGGCGTAGGCAGCGAATGCTGTATAGTGGCGTATTTACGCCGGGAGTAGCAAAAAAGAGGCGCCTGAGTCTGCCCCTGGTGCCTCTTCAATAAACTACTTCTCACCATTCGCAGCGTTCATGAATCTTCTCTGATATGTAATAATTTGCGGTGCCGATGTATTTTGTGCTAAGTAACTTGGTTCTGTCGTAATTACAACCCTGTCCGTCATATCTTTGAACTCATCTTCTGTCATCAGTTTGTCCAGCTCCGGATACATTCTGGAACCTTCGATACTGCAGATGATCAGCCTGGTATCCTCCAGATTAGAATTCCGAAGCATCCGTAAGTTATGCCTAACGCCGTCCATGCCGTCGAATCCTTCGCGTTCGTTGATCTTTCTATATTCAACTGTCTCTCTTGCCACCTTTTCAACCAGACGCAGATCCACATCCTGGTCATTCTTGGAGAGGAAATCCCATTCGATCATAAAGCTGCGCAGGGCCTGCAGAAATCTGTCGTCATATGTAGTCTGGTATGCATTCAGAAGCCCATTAATATAAGTTGTAACACCAAAGCGCTGGCGTACAAAACTATTGATAAAATATGGCTTTGCCTGCAATGCCATGCCCGTCTGCCACGGTTCAAACATCAACGTATAGTTTACTCTGAACCCATGCTCCTTCATCTTCAGCGCTAGGTTGTGCCCGTAAAGATAATCCTTCGTAGCAGCCTGATTCCAGCGCGTAGAAAGCTTCTTGTCACCTGCAAGCAGCTCGCCTACATTGTCTGCATTTACCGGGCCTGTATGGGGAATCTTGAGTACCATCCGATAATCAGAGAACATCTCTCTGAATTCCTCTGCCTCCTCAAGTATCTGTTCAAAATCGGCAAATGGATTGTTTACCTCAACACTGATATCACAACCTGGTCCGAGAATATTAGCGATCTCACTCATAACCTCGTTCCTGGTCTTAAACTTATGCCCCACATTTGCCTGTGGATTATTGATGAACAGGTCATAGATAATCCCCGGATTGCAGGTCAGATTCCCGATGAGGTGTTTGATCGGCTCAACTTCATACGGATTGGCTGTATCTGCAGAATAGATGAACTTAGTCGGTCTTTTTAAGCCATTTTTATCATACGATATATTCCGGACCAAATCTATCTCCAATATCTGGTTCTCTTTCATATTATATTCGATCTTGAATCCTGCCGGCGTCTCGCCTTCCGGAACCTTGAATAAGTCTATGACATCCCTGAACCTGTCGCTTACGCCAATATAACGTATTCTTTTCAGCAGGAATTCATATTCCTCAAGACTGATATTCTGATGAAGCGCTCTTCTGACATAGCCTTCATCATTTGATACGATCTGAATCTCTCCTCCCACGAGAGAGGCCAAACTGTAATTCACTGTCTGCATAACACCCTCCACTATTTCAATTCTTCCAGATATTTGCTGTATTCTTCGACAAGTTTACCTGCACTTCTTGTCCCTACCAGGCTGACACCCATATGTTCAAACATGTGAAGGACTGCCGGCATGGTAAATGTTCTCGGTACCCCGGAAACTTTAATCTTTGTATCTCCGGAAAGATTCTCTTTCATGATCTTAACCTGATCCAAAGTCGGGAACGCCTGTGATCCGGTAGCCGTCTTTACATATGTAACACCACACTCACAGCAGATCTTTGTCAGCTCTGCAATCTCTTCGTCAGTCAAAAATCCGACTTCGAAGATCAGCTTTGTATCGCAGCCCTCGCCGCAGATCCTTACGAACTCGCTGATCTCATGGCGTACAAGTTCATAGTTTTTATCTTTCACAGCTCCGATGTTCACCACCATATCGCAGGCAGTACATCCAAGCTTTACCATCTCTTCTAATTCAAATAACTTTGCCTTTGTGCACATCGCGCCATACGGAAAACCAATGACAGCGCTTGGTCCAACATCGCTTCCCTTTAACTCTTCTACAACAAGTTCTCCCCAGCAGGAGTTCACGTTCACCGCGTTTACATGATACTTTTTAGCAATATTACATGCCTCGATGATATCTTCCTTCTGTAAATTCGGCGCCAGATACGCTAAGTCTAAATGCTTTGCAAATTCGTTCACTGTCAACATTGTAAATCCTCCTAATAATCCACTTTTCCTTGCTATTATATTGATGCGCATTTTCAATATACTGTTTGTTACAATGTTAATATAGCACCCTTGTTTTGTTTTGTCAATAACATTTGTTAATTTGTTTACTTATTTCTCGTTTTTTCTCATTTATAATGTTCTTATTTTAACATTTATTTAAATAATTTGTTTAATATATAACATTTTATACTATTAAGAAAATAGAGTTTCGCTTGCGAATCTCGCGCCTGCGGCGGTCGCATCGCGACATCTACCTCCTACGCACAGTGCGCATCCCGCCAGGAGGGCCTTTTTATCTTATAGGCGAACTTTGGTAAGTAGATAAGCCCCTTACGGGGCTTACCCCTCTCAGAACCGGACGT